>NZ_JBHSON010000036.1:0-96140 GCF_042656285.1 Actinomadura rugatobispora
AGGGGCCGTGGAACCCCGCCCACCCGGAGCGACATCCGGGCCACCGACCTGACCACCACCAGAAAACACAAACCGGTCAGGCCGCCACACGACCCAACCGGCGCTGTGAAAGATCGAGGCTAGGAGCTTCAGGCGACCCGAGCCCGATGCGTACTGCCTCTCCCTGCTCCTCGACATGATCAAGACAGTGGAAGCCGAGATCCCCAAGGATCTGCTTTTGCTCCCACGGGGCATGGCCGACCGGGTGATCGGACGTCCGATACCGGCACGCGATGGCGTCGGTGCCCTGCTGGCGGGTTTCCTGGCCCGGATCTGCACCGACGCCGGCGGCTTCACCTCGACCGACGGCCCCCGC
Source organism: Actinomadura rugatobispora (assembly GCF_042656285.1). Taxonomy (GTDB): domain Bacteria; phylum Actinomycetota; class Actinomycetes; order Streptosporangiales; family Streptosporangiaceae; genus Spirillospora; species Spirillospora rugatobispora. The sequence continues at coordinate 356 of NZ_JBHSON010000036.1, forward strand.
CTTGGGGCGATCCTTGCCGGCCTGACCTCGGCGCTGGTGGCCCACACCCTCGAAACCGAGGATGGACCGGAGCCCGAAACACATCCGCGAACCGTGCTTCTGGGCATCCGCGACTACATCGATCATCATCTCCACGACCCGGACCTCACGCCGGGCGCCATCGCCGCCGCGCATCACATCTCCATCAGCTACCTGCACCGTCTTTTCAGGCCCGACGGTGTCACGGTCTCGGCCTGGATCCGCCGACGGCGTCTGGAACGGGCATGTGACGCGTTGGCCGACCCCGCACTGAGTTCCGTATCCATTCACGACATCAGCGCACAGTCCGGCTTCCTAAGCCACGCGGGGTTCACCCGAGCCTTCCGCGCGGCATTCGGCATCACACCCGGCGAATACCGTCGTCACCACCAGTCCCGTAGCCGCCGCGGCTAGGAATTGTCGGGAACGGCGACCTTGGGTCGTGCCTCTGCCCCTGGTCGATGGCGGAGAGGGGCGGCCAACAGGGGGACCAGGGACAGCGCCATGTAGGCGACCGCGATCACCAGGACGGTGGCCGACGCGGTGGTGTGGGCCAGCACCAGACCTGCGGCCGCGCTGCCGAGGGGGTAGCCGAGCGAGCTGACGGCCATCCGTCCCCCGACCACCTGGCCCCGCAGCTCGTTCGGTATCAAGCGTTGCACCATGGTTCGTTCGACCACGAAGTAGGGTCCCCACAGGAAGGCGGACAGCGCCGCGAGGGCGACCGCGATGCCGGGTTGGGAGACCAGGCCGAGCAGGGCGAACGGCGGGACCCCGGCGAAAATGATCAGTGCGACGCGAAAGCCGGGGCGCAAACCCCGCAGGAAACCGATGCCCAGCATCAGCCCCAGCAGGGAGCCCACGCCGGACGCGCCGACGAGTAGTCCATAGGTCTCGGAGCCCGCATGGAGCTCCTGGCGGCTGAAGACGGGGAAGAGCACTTCGATCATTCCGCCGAGGAACAGGAAGCCGGTGGTGGACATCGTCAGCGCGAGCACGGCGGGCAGACGGAACAAGGTCAGGAAGCCCAGCCAGCCGCGTAGCAGCCCCTGCCGCTCCTGCACGGATCCCTGTGCCGTGGGGGCCTCGATCCGCAGCCCCAGGCACAGCATGCTCATGACCACAAAGCTCAGGGCGTCCACGAACAGGGCAGGGGAGGCGCCGATCCAGGCGATCAGCAGCCCGGCCGCCGGGGGACCCAGGATCGAGGAGAGCTCCCAGTTCGCCCCCAGCAGCGCGTTCGCTCCTTCAAGGTCCTCGTCATCGACCATGCGGGGCACCAGAGCGCCTTCGGCGACCTCGCTCGTCACCGACAGGACCGCGCAGAGCGCCGCGATAACGTAGATGTGCGCGATGTGCATCGCACCGAGGAGGTCGAGCACCGGGATCAGAGCGATCAGTACCCCCCGCAGCGCGTTGTCCCAGAAGAGCAGGAGCCGGGCCGGGAAGAGGTCCAGGAGCCGCCCCGCGAACGGGCCGGCGATGACCCGGGGCAGGCCGAAGAGCAGCAGCGTGATCCCGAGCTCGGACGGTCCCGCGGTGGTGAGCACCAACCAGGACAGGGCGACCGTCGTGAACGCGTCGCCCACCCTGGAGATCATCATCCCGATCCAGAACCGGGCGAACCGTCGGTTCCGGCGGACCAGGCCCAGGGCACCGATCAGTTCTCGCACGGGTTCTCCGCGTGGTCGTCGGCCCCGGCGGCGAGCACCGCGCGCACGATCTGGGTGTAACCAGTGCAGCGGCAGACATTACCGGCGAGGGCCTCCCGGACGGTCGCCGTCGTGCGGCGCGCGCCGTAGGTGGCGTTCAGGAACGCCCTGGCGGCGACCACCATGCCCGGGGTGCACATGCCGCACTGGACGGCGCCCTTCTCGACGAAGCACCGCAGCAGCGCGTCGCCGCGCGCCGCGAGCCCCTCGATCGTGGTGATCTCGGTATCGCCGAGCGTCGCGGCCATCGTGGTGCAGGCCAGTGCCGGATGGCCGTCGACCAGGACCGAGCAGCCGCCGCAGTGCCCGGCGCCGCAGGGATGCTTGGTGCCGGTGAGGCCCAGATCCTCGCGCAGCCAGTGGACGAGTCGCCTGCCGTCGGACGGCACCGGCACGGCTACTCCGTTGACCGTGGCCGAAGGCGTGCCTGTCATGCGGATTCCTCCTCTTCCAGTTCGGTGAGCAGCCGCCGGGTGAGCACCTTCACAGCCGCGCGGCGGTAGTCCTCACCGGCCGCGCGGCCGGGCAGCACGACCGCCTCGTCCGCAGCGGCCGCGGCTGTGCGGCGGGCACAATGGTGGTCGCGCCACACGGCCTCCGCGTGCGGCAACCGGTGAGGGACGCTCCCGGTGGAGCCGACGGCGATCCCGCAGTGTCCGCGGCCGAGACGTACGGCCACACTCGCCGTGTTCGGTCCCCCTGCCGCGCGAACCGCCGTTCTGGCGAACGCCGTCCGATCGCCGACGGCCCCTTGCCAGCGCACGGACAGCACGACCAGGTCGGCGCCGCCGAGCACCGTTTCGACGGGAACGTGCCTCGGCGCCGTCATCGGGTACCGGCCGATGACGTGTGCGGAGGCGTCCAGGGTGAGCAGCACCGCTGCCAGGCAGCCTGGCCGGGCCGCTGTGACGTTCCCACCGATCGTGGCCGCCGCGCGGAGAGCCGGACCGCCGATGGTGGCCGCCGCGGACCGCAGCGCGTTCGGCAGTCCTGGGGCGCGAGCGATCTCGGTGAGGGTGACACAGGCGCCGAGCGTCACGTGCCCCGCGTCACGCGAGCGACGGCGGAGTTCGAGCACGGAAGGCAGATGAACGACGCTCTCGGGCGCCCCGTGCCCGCCCCACCGGGGAAGGGCGAGCGTGCCCCCGCCGACGACTTCGGCGGCGGGGTCGTTGAGCAGCGCGTACGTCAGGTCGGCCAGCGTGGAGGGGCGGTGCACCCGGGACGGTGCGGACCGGCCGATCACTGGTGCCCGTCCGAGCCGGCGCCGTCCCTCAACGCCTGCCACAGGGCCGATGGGCGCAGCGGTATGGTCGTGGGCAGCACGCCTGTGGCGTCGGCGACCGCGCTGAGGACCGCCGCGGGGACGGGGACGATGGGCAGTTCCCCCAGGCCGAGACCGCCGTAGGGCGCGTTCTCTGACGGCTCACCGGTGAAGACGGCCCCGACGTCCGGCACGTCCAGCGCTGTGGGAACGCCGTGCTCCTGGACGGTGCCCGGTCCCCGTCCGGTCGCGTCGGCGGACCACAGATCGATCAACGCCAGCCCGAGCCCCTGGACGCAGGCTCCATGGACCTGCCCCAACGCGCCCAGGGGGTTGAGGACCCGTCCGCAGTCGGTGACCACGTCGCACCGTTCCACGTGAACGGTGCCGAGCTCCATGTCGACGAGCACCGTGACGAAACAGGCGCAGTAGCTGGGGGGAACCGGCGACGCGCGGTAGGTGACGGGGACACCTGGCGCGGTATGAGCCGTCCTGGCCGCCTCCCTGGCCGCGCCCGCCCCGAGAAGGACGCTCCGCTGAGACGCGCTTCCCACGTCCACGTGACCGCGCTCGGTGTCGCCCTCGAGCACCTGGACGTCGGCGACGGAGATGCCCAGCTCCTCGGCCACAATCTGGGCCAGCACGGTGGAGGAGCCGGTGCCGGCGTCGCAGGTTCCTGTGACCAGGACGGCTCCCCTGTCCGAGGTGCGGGTGAGCGAGGCCGTGCTGACGTCGGACGCGTCCCCGGTGACGGTGGCCTTGGCGGCGACTGCCACGCCATGCCCCCTCAGGAGGTTTCCAGAGGGACGGTCGTTCGCGCGCGGGGGCGCGGGGAACACGCGAGCCGCCACGTCCAGGCATTGGCGCAGCCGTTGAGGGCTGTTGCGGCGGCGTACCTCGATGGGGTCGAGACCCATGCGCCGGGCGGCCAGGTCGAGCGCGCCTTCGACAATGACGTTCGCCTGTGCCACGCCGTACCCCCGGTAGGCGCCTCCGGGCAGGGTGTTGGTCCGCACGACCCTGCCGGAAAAGCGGTACGCGGCATGCGGATAGGTGGCCGGCACGGTCAGCGCGACGGCGTTCGCGACGTACGGCGCGTGGGAGGCGTAGGCGCCCGAGTCGACGACCGCGTCCAGGTCGATCCCGGTGATGACCCCGTCGTCGTCCAGGCCGAGGCGAACGCGGGCCCTCAGGGCATGACGCCGACGGGTGGCATGCAACTCTTCCTCGCGGTCGTACACCACTCGCACGGGACGGTTCAGGTCCAGCGCGAGCCATGCGGCCAACGCCTCCTCGTAAAGTTCCTGGCGGCATCCGAACCCGCCGCCTTCGTCCACCTTGCGGACATGCACGCGGTCGTCGTCCATGCCCAGGATCTCGGCCACCAGCGAACGCAGCTCGCCGGGCGACTGGGTGTTGGACCAGATCCGGACGCCGCCGCCGGCCGGTTCCGCCCGGCAGGCATGGGTCTCCAGGCAGACGTGCTGTGCGCCTGCGACCTCGAACCGTTCCTCGACGACGACGGCGGAGGCGGCAAGGGCGCCGTCCACGCGGTCGTCGCCGAAGTCCATTCGCCCGATCACCGCCCCCCGCTGGAGTGCGGCGTCGATGTCCAGGACCGGCTCAAGGACGTTCCATTCGGTGCTGGCGGCGCGGACCGCGTCCTCGGCGTGCGCGGCGCTGGTCGCGACGACCACCGCGACCGCGTCGCCCACATGGCGGGCCGTCGTCGCCAGCAACGGACGATCAGCCGCGGCGCGCAACTGGTCACTTGACGGCGCCAAAGCGGGGTTGAACCGGACGCGCGGAACATCGGCCGCCGTGCGAACCGCGACGACGCCCGGGGCGTCCACCAGCAGGCCGGTCAGTTTCGCCTTGGGATGGGGAGAGCGCACCAGCCGCATCCACGCGTCGCCGCCGAAACTCATGTCGGTGAGGAAGGCATGTCTCCCGGTCACCTTTGCCCAAGCGTCGACACGTGGCACCGCGCGGCCGACGACAGAGAAGGACCCATCGGCGTCATGCATGTGGCATCGGCACCAGATTCAGTTCGTCCTCTGACAGCGGATCGGATCGCCAGCCCAACTCGACCGCGGCGCGCTGCACCACGCCGTTGCCCAGGTACGGGAACGCCGCCGGGGAGTTCGGCACCAGCCCCGGTACCAGCACCCGCACCACGCGAAGACCCGCGGCGGCGACGTCCGCGGTGGTGATGTCGGCGTAGAACACCTCGTAGCCTCGGGCCTCCACCGCGCCGCGCAGGTCGCTGGGCCCGGGAGGGGCCAGGTCGGTCTCGGCGGGCATGTCGATCCAGGGCCGGATCAGATCGTGGGCCCGCGGGTCGAGATGCACCTGGACCTGGCACATCAGGTCGGTCACATCGCGGAAGTCGCCACGGTAGTCGTCGAGATACCGCCGGTCCGCGCGCGCCGGCTTCAGGCTCGACGCGTCGATCATGCCGTGTTCGGCGGCGGCGCGGTACGCACCGAGGGGACGCGCCAAGTCGCGCGCGATGTCGTGGAGAGTCAGCGCTTCCGCCCACGCCTTACGGCCGGCCTCGGCGGCGTCCTGACGCGCGGCGAAACCGATGGTGAGCAGCCCGTCCGCGGCATGCTCCACGCAACCGGCCAGTACCGGCACGGAGAACTCGTTGGGAAGCTGGATCAGCCAATGCCGCATCGGGCTTTCCCCCGTCCCGTCCGACCAGAGCGCCTCCAGTTCCGGGGTCGGTCTCACCGAGGGCACGGGGTGGGCGTTCAACCACCAGACCATCGTCACGTGCCGCTCCACGACCTCATACAGGGCCGCGTCCAGCGCCGAGTCCAGCGAGGACCCCGCCGCGATCCCGGAATAGAACACGGGGTTGATGAACGGCCCCTCCGAGACCGACAAGGAGTGCCAGTTGGCATAGACCATGCTGGCCGGAAGCCAGGCGGGCACATCATGGGTCAGCGACCGGCCCCGTACCCAGTGGACCTTCCGATCTGCGGTGAAAGGAACGAACGGAAATCCTGGGGACTCGTACATGCGCTGTGAGAACAGCACGAGCTTCCGAGGGTCCACGGCGCTCTCGCCACGCTCCCGCAGTTCCGCGAAGCTGGCCTGGGTCACCAGGTCGTGCCGAACCACGTTGCCGCAGTAACGCTCGACCGCCTCCCCGACGGCGGCGTGCTCGGCGGCCGCCCGGTCACCGAAGGTGCTGCCCCCTGCCACCGGGTCGTTGCGCCATGGCGTCACGCGGCTCACATCACTCGTCCTGGCGTGCACCGTCGTCAAGGTGCGGGGAATCGAAGGATGGTGCTCCACGTCGACGACTCTGCGAATGATGCCCGTGCGCTCGTCCACGAGCAGATCCGAAGGGGCGCCGGGCAGGGCGGCGATGGACGCCGCCGGTGACGATCCCGGCAAGGGCAGCACCGGGTGTGCGGACACGGCGAGTTCGACAGGGTCGAGTTCCACCTCGTGCCACGCGCCGCGTGCCGGCAGTCCCGCGACCCAGCGCCCCAGGTCGGTAAGGACGGCACCGAGCATCCAGAACAGCTCCCCGACCGGTGGGAGATAGCGGTCGCCGATCAGCGGCGGGCCGTCCAGCGCCGCCAGGACATGCGGGTCCGCGGCCGCCGCTGCGCGGCGGGCGAGCAGGTCCTCGGCGTCGGGACCATTCTCCGGATCGACATGGGGGCCGAACCAGCCGCGCTCACGCTCGAAATGGAAATGCGACCACCGCAGACTCCGCTGTCGGCAACGCCGGTCGACGTCCCGCAGAAACGCGCGATCAAGATGGTCGGACAGCGCCAGCAGGACCGTGTCGTCACTCTCCACGGTCGCGATTTCTGCCGGTGCGGCGAGACTGCGCACAGACCCGAACCCCGCCGACCGAACCAGGGAGTCCGCCGCCGAGACCATGGCGGCACATTCTCCTTCGCCCACCACGACCAATTCGGGCAGTGGCGCCATGCCGCCATTCATCTCGGGCGTCGCGAAACGCACTCGGTCCTGTTCATCCCGCACGGGCGGCGACATTGAAAGGACCCCGCTCTCGCAGAGCGCAGCCAGCATGGGGTGAAGATCGGCACCGAACGCGGCGGCGGACGGGAGAGAATGCACAGGCCGCTGTCCGTCACAACCTTCGAGCAGAGCGATCACATCCTCAGCGGACGCCTTCACCCGATACGAAGTGCCCTTGGGCGTGAAAATGACGACGCCTCCGCCGGGGTGGCCGAAAACCTCCGCACGCACCAGTCGGGGGCCGCGGGTCTGGCTCGGAACCTCAGTCATCGCCGGTCCATACGAATATGCTGGCGACGGGACGCTCGCTGGTTTCATGGTCGTAAGTGATCCAAAGCACTCGGTCGATGACCAGCTCGTAGAGAACGCTGTCGGCCGGCACGCGCACGTTGCCGTCCGAGACGTCGGCGAGCGCCGCGGCCTCGTCCGATGGCAGCCGCCGAACATGGCCGTTCAGGCTGAGCTCGGCGTCCTTCGGCCCAGGCAGCGCGTGCAGCACGAACCGTCCGTCACGCTCCAGGTCACCCCTCTTGGAAGAAGAGGGAATAACGCCGATATAGACGCGGCCATCAATGATCACCGGACAGACGGGGTGGACGCGAGGACCGCCGTCCCGGCGCACCGTTCCGAGATAGGCGATTCCATACTTGCGCAGCATGCGGGAGCCCAGCTCCGCGATGTCCGGCTCCTGTTCGGCGAACTCCGCCCACGTGGCCATTCGATTCCGTTCATCCGGGGCTCCGGCCCCCGGGCCACGCTCGCGGCCCGGGAACCGGAACTTGTTCAGAACGAGCGCATTACTCGTCGTCGTCCTGGGACTCGTCCCACACGAACGACTTGAACGTCGCGCTGTGGTGGCCGGGCGCCAGGATCTCGCGCTCACTGTCCTTCTTCTCGATGTCCTCGAACATGATCGCCTCCTTTCTCTTCCTCGAGTCATGGCCGCGAGCGGCCGCCACGCCACCCGTGATTTCTTGCGATATATCAGCGGGCTTCATGGCCTACATCGACAACTCTGCCCCAGGAACTCGACAAGATCATTGACCAGGAGTGCACTGTTGGTTGATCGGCAGTGCACCCGACGCCATATCCAGGGAATCCGCCTCTTGGCGACCGTCCGACAACTCCATGTGATCCCGGATCACGCTGCCGTAACAGCCGCCTGCGCCTGCCTTTGCTGCGCCTGCCCGACGAGGAGACGGTCTTCCTCTTCACGCTGCTCAGAACCGCCTCACCCGGAGCCGAGAACCCGCAGGACATGGTGGAGGCCAACCGTTCCCTCTACCTGCGCGCCCAAGCCGTCGGGGGTTACCAGTACCCGGTCGGCTCCATACCGACCACGGCTGAGGAGTGGCGCGCCCACTACGGCCCCGCATGGGCCGCCTTCAAGACGGCCCGTGAACGCTACGACCCCGACGGAATCCTCACTCCAGGCCAGGGCGTCTTCCCTCCGGGACCGTGAAGTCCGCAGCCGGATCACCCGTGCCGAGTCAAGGGCGCGGTGTTGCAGGACCTTCGCGTTGCCGACGCTGGCTTCGAGCGCCGCCGCTGCCTGCCGGAGCGTACGGCTCTGCAGGAAGCGCAGCTCCAGCACCGTCCGGTAGTGCGGGGGCCGGGCCGACCTCATCGGCAGCGGCTACACCGGCCGCCGCCCGCTCGATCAGGAGCAGGACGCCACGCTGCCTTGATCATCGCTTTTCACCGGTACTACCGGCACAACGTGCGCTTCCCCGATCCTTCCAGGCGCCACATCCACCAAGAAATGGTCGGCTTCGTGAACTCACTCGCGCACCTGGACTGGTCAGAGGCACCGTCCATAGGCAGGCCGCAAGATCAAGCATCGTCCCCGCGCTGACGGCGCCGCCCTGCGGGTGCTCGGGCTGGCGGGAGATGAGGAGAGGACGCCCGGAGGTTCTTGCGGACGGGCCGGGGCCATGGTTCCGGAGGCGCGGTGGTGCGGCGGGCCGTCCGGGTGGATGGACCCGCCGCGACTCTGCGTATGAGGGGCGAGGGATCGGCTGTGGGTCAGCGGGTCGTAAGGGCGGAGTTCACGGCGGTGCGTAGGGCCGTGCGGGTCAGCAGGAGGACGGGCCCGTCCGGGTCCTTACTGTCCCGCACCGCCACCACACCGGCCGCGTCCGCCAATTCGACGCAGTTCCCGCCGTTCTCGCCGCTGCGGCTGCTCTTGCGCCAGGAGAGCGCTGCTAGCTCCACGCAGTCCCCGCCGTTCTCGCCGCTGCGGCTAGCCTTGCGCCAGGTGAGGTTCGTCAGATCCATTTCTCCAGCGCCTCTTTCATCTTGTCCCGGGACATGTCTTCGGGGAGCGCCCTCGCGCGCAACTCTCTGAGAGATTCGGAGAGTTTGGCGAGGTCGGAGGGGGTGTCGGTCGTGATGCCTCGTACCGTCGTCTCCATGTAGGCGACCTCGCTCCGATCTTCCATGGTAGCCACCACGAAAGCGCCTCCCGTGCCTGCCGGACGCCCGTTGTTCTGGACGATCTGGATGGTGACGTTGGGAAGCTCGCTGAGGGTGATCAGGTGCTCTATCTGCTCGCGCATCACCTCGGGTGAGGTCACCAAGTAGTCGAGGACGTATTCGCTTAGGAGCGCGACCAGCGCCGTTGGGGGCGCGTCCTCGCGACTGAGGATGGCCTGACGTGCCATGCGTGCCTCGACGGCCTCGTTCGAGTTGAGGAAGCCGCGGGCGTAGGCCGGAGTCTGGAGTAGTCCGGGGACGATCGTGTGCTGCCAGGTGACGAGTTCTGCGGCGTCCGACTCGGTCTGGGGCCAGTCGAACCAGATCGGTACCGGGTGGCCGTCCCGATTCAGGTCCTCCCACAGGTTGAGGAGCGATCCGCCCGCCTCCAGGTAGTCGTCCACGAGCTCCACGAAGGCGCGGGTGGCGCGCTTCTTGCCGTTCTCGATCCGGCTGACCTGAGCAGGGCTGACCTTTGTGAGGTGAGCGATCGTGTCTTGAAGGACGTCTTTGGCTTCTCGTAGTCGGCGCATCTGGCGGCCGAAGGCCACGAGCGCGGGGGACTCGTTGGGACGCTGACGCCGTGCTGGCATGCTCACTTACCTTTCTCGGCAACTTGCATCCACTGCCTGTGCCCTTGCTGCCGCGTTCCGCTTTCGAGCGGCATGCCAAATCTAACTCCGAAAGTGACTGAATGTGTGGTGTTCGCCACGCAACGTGAGGAGAAGGATCATGGGCCAGGCGGCGTGCCACGAGAACGAGATGGTGGTGAAGCAGGACCCGAAGGTCGTTGCGGAGGTGCGGCGGTTCGTGCGGCTGGTCACCGGTCAGTGGGACATGGACGACTTTGCGCCCTGCCTGGTGGCGAGTGAGTTGGTCACCAACGCCCTGCGCTACGCGTCCGCGTCGGACGGCGATGTGACGTTCCGGATCGGACGCACCGAGGACGGCGCGCTGTGGATGGAGGTTCAGGACGCGACCTGCGACCTCCCGCACATGCAGGAGAGCGACACCATTAGCGAGGCGGGCCGGGGCCTGTTCATCGTCGACCAGTACTGCCGCTGCTGGGGCGTCCGCCCTCTGGCCGGCAACGTCGGCAAGGTCGTCTTCGCGGTCCTTGACGCCTCATGAAGACCAGCGGAGGGGCGGTTCCCCCCCGTCCGCCCCTCCGCTACCTACCGGCCGGGCCCGCCCCCTGCCGAGGCCCGTACCGCATCGGAGTTCATCGCCCTGGGGTCCTGGGCCTGCTGGGTCGCCGGCCTCCTGGGGCAGGCCGTCCCGGCAGGTTCTTGGGGTTCCTCAACCAATGGATGTCGCGGAGAAGACGCCCGTGATCACTCCCCCGTGGAGAAGTCGGCCGCTCGCCGGACGTGGGCACTTCCCGTCCGCTCGCGGCGGTCTATCGGGACGTGGAGAGGCGGATGCGGGTGAGGAGGTCGGCGATTTCGCGGGTGCGTTCGTCGTCGGGGCCGTTGATGACGAGGTGGTCCTGGTGGAGGGACTCGAAGACGTTCTCGGCGGCGGCCTTGTCACCGGCCGAGAACAGGAGCAGGCCGATGCTGTACCGGATGTCGAGGGCGAGTTCGCTGGCGTGGCTGCCCACGGCGGCGACATCGTCGAGGAGGCGGCGGAACTGGTCGAGCGCGACGGTGTTCTGGCCGAGGTTGGCGCGGCAGTGGGCGGCGTAGCGGCGGGATTCCAGCGCGCGGTCACTCGACGGCCCGGCGGTGCGGGCATAGGCATCGGCCAGGGCGTCGAACTCCGGGAGGGCCGTCCGAGAGTCTCCGCCAAGGAAGAGGATCAGCGCGCGATGGAAGCGGAGCTTGAGCAGGTCCGGGCTTTCGGAGCCCAGCATCTTGGCGGCAGGGCCGATGACCGCTTCGACGACGTCGGCCGCCTGCGCGAAGCGGTCGTAGCCGAGGAGTTCGGTGGAGCGCTTGAGCGCGTCGTCGATGGCGTTCCGGAGTTGGGTCGGCGGCGTGGTCGGTGCATGCGGCACGGTCGGCGGCGTCGCGACGGGAGGTTGCCGGAGCGTGCGGCGGCGAGGAGCGTTCGGCTGCCGGTACAGGAGCGTCGGGTCGGGCATCGTGCCGAGCCGCCGGCTCGTGGCGAGCGCCGGCGAGCCGGGCGACGGCAGGAACGGCAGCAGGCGCTCGTAGACGGCGTAGGCGTCGGCCGGTCGCTGTTCGGGCTTCTTGGCGAGCAGGGCCAGGACCAGTTCTTCAAGCTCTGCCGGCACGTCCGGACGCAGCTCGCGTAGCGGTTGCGGGCTGGCGGTGATGTGCTGCTGCCAGAGTTCGTACTGGCCGTCGCCGGTGAAGACGGGCCTCCCCGACACCAGTTCGTGCAGGACACAGCCCAGCGCGTACAGGTCGCTCTGCGGGGTCACCTGGGCGGCGTTGACCTGCTCGGGGGACATGTACCGGCTGGTGCCCATCGGGCTGCCCGTGACCGTGATCTTGGTGATGTCGCGGCGGAGGATCGCGGCGATGCCGAAGTCGAGGACCTTGACAGTGCCGTCATCGGTCACCAGGACGTTGTCGGGTTTCAGGTCGCGGTGGACGACCGGGATCGCGTGCGCGTGGGACAGGACGGTGGCGATCTGCGCGCCGACCGCGGCGGCCCAGGCGATTGGCAGCGGGTCGGCTGGGTCGATGTAGGAACGCAGGTTCCGGCCCTCGATGTACTGCATCACCAGGTAGAGGCGATCCGCGGAGTCGGCGTCCAGGACGGCGTCATACACCTGGGGAACGCCGTGGTGCTGGATGCGTGCGGTGACGCGCGCCTCGCGGCGGAACCGTTCGGCCAGGTCGGCGATGTGCTCCGGAGACAGCAGCATCTCGGGGCGGATGGCCTTGACGGCGACCTCACGGTCCAGGACCGAGTCATAGCCGCGCCAGATCATGCCCATGCCCCCGGAGCCGATCTGCTCGATCAGTTCATAGCGGGTGGCAATGGTTCTGACCGGCATCCTTGCTCCGAGTGCGATCGCTTTTGTCCGATGTGGTCAGTGTTGCGGTGGCGGAGATCGGCTGTCCAGCCGTCCTCCGATTCGCTCGGTGAACGGCCGGACAGGCAAGCGATCAGGCGACTCCGGCCTGTTCGCGCAGAAGTTGCCATGCCGCGCGGCGGGCGCGGCTGTTGAGGGACGACTTGAACTCGGGGTCCGAGCCGAAGTACTTCTGGCCGAGGGTGGCGATGGTGTCGACGTGGTCCATCATCTTCTCCTCGAATTCCTTGTCGAAGACGACGCCGAAGTTCTCCAGGTCGTTGGCGACCGCGGCCTGTTTGACCTTCGGTTCGGCCATCGCCTCCTCGAACGGCCGGACGAAGTCCTCTTCGGTGAAGTCCGTGCCGAACTTGGCGTTGAACTTCTCGATCAGCTCCGCCAGCGGCGACTTCTCCGGCTCCTTGGCGCCGCTGGCGCCGTCGCCGAAGCCCTTGACCACCGTGGCGCCCTCAGGGCCAAGGCTCAGGTTGTGCTCGCCGGTCTTGTCCACCCGCATGTGGGTGAGGTCGACCTCGCCGATGTCGACACCGCCGTCGGCACGCCTGGGAAGCCGGTTGAGCAGGTGCCGCCCGTACAGGTGGAGGCGTTCGAGTTCGGCGTCGCGGTACGGGACGATCTGCGAGAGGAACCCGTACTTACGAACGTAGTCGTTCAGGTTCGCGCGGAAGTCCTCGGCGGTCTCGTGGTCGTCGTCGTCCTCGCTGTCGATCAGTGCGGTGAAGCGCTCGACGGCCGGGTTGAGCAGCCGGTACAGCTCGGCGTGCAGCTTCTCCCAGCGTGAGGCCGAGCCGCCGGCCTTCTCCTCGGCTTCGAGGTAGGCGCGCGCGAACTCGTCCATTTCCGTGTTGGCGAGGATCTGCGCCGACATGACCCGGCTCTGCGCGGTGTAGAGGAGGTTCGGGTCCGAGGGGAGGGTCATCGCCTCCTCGTAGTACGGACGGAAAGCGTCCTGGATGTCCTCGGCGTCGTTGAGGAAGTCCACGACCGCCAGGTCCGTCTGGCTCTTGCGGTCGGCGGTGCGGTTGAGCCGCGACAGCGTCTGGACAGCTGCGATCCCCGACAGCGTCTTGTTCACGTACATCGTCGTCAGCAAAGGCTGGTCGAAGCCGGTCTGGTACTTCTCGGCGACGACGAGGATCCGGTACTCGGGCTTTCCGCGTCCGCCCGTCTGCGTGGCCAGGTCGTCGGCCCGCGTGTACGCGAACGCCTTGGGCAGGGCGCTCTCGGGCAGGCCGCCGTTCTCCTTGGACTCGGTGACCTCTTCCTTCTCGTAGGTGAGGGAGCCGGAGAACGCCACCAAGACACCGATGCCGTATCCCATGTCCTCGATGTGCTGCTTGATCGCGCGAGACATCTGCACGGCGCTCTTTCGGGACGCGGTCACCACCATGGCCTTGGCCCGTCCGCCGAGCCGTCCCTGGGTGTGCGCCCGGAAGTGCTCCACGATGATCTTCGCGTGCTGCGCGACGGTCGAGGGATGCGTCACCGCGTACCGCGCCAGCAGCGCGTTCGCCTTGGACGGGTCGACCTCGCGCTCGTCGGGGTTGTTGTTGACGAGTTTCCAGTACGTGTCGTAGGTGACGTAGTTGCGCAGCGGGTCGAGGATGAAGCCCTCCTCGATCGCCTGCCGCATCGAGTAAGCGTGGAACGGCCGGTACGTCGGCTTGCCTTCCACGGTGCCCAGCGTTCCGAACAGCTCCAGCGTCTTGCTCTTGGGCGTGGCCGTGAACGCGAAGTAGGACAGGTTGGACGCCTGCGAGCGCTGCGCGGCCTTGTGTTCCAGCTTGGCCTCGACCGTCGTGGCGCCCTCATCGTCGGAGTCGGCGTCCAGGCCCAGATCGCGCAGTGCGGCCTTGACCGCCGTCGCCGCGTCCCCGGACTGGGACGAGTGCGCCTCGTCCACGACGATCGCGAACCGGTGACCGGCGATCTCGGTCGGGTTGCGCCGCAAGAAGTCGATCAGCGCCGGGAACGTCTGCAACGTCACCGTGATGATCTTCCCGGACTGCTGCGACAGCGCCTTGGCGAGCTGCTCGGACTTGGCGCCGACCTTCTCGTCGATCTTCACTACGAGCCCGGCCGTCTGCTCGAACGCGCCGATCGTCTCCCGCAACTGGGCGTCCAGGTTCCGCCGGTCGGTGATGACGATGATCTTGTCGAAGACCGGAACCCCCGGCTCGACACCGCTCGCCACCGCCTCCGGAGCCAGGCCCGCCGCGTCCACGGACGTGTGCAGCGACGACAACCGGTGCGCCAGCCACGCGATGGTGTTCGACTTGCCCGACCCGGCGGACGCCATGACCAGGTAGTTGTGACCAGCCCCGGAGCGGGCGGCGTGCGCGGTGAGCTTCTTCACCACGTCCCACTGGTGGTAGCGCGGGAAGATCAGCGTCTTGCTCGTACGGCCGCCGGCGCTCTTGGTCTTCTGCTCGTGGACGAACCGCTGGAGCAAGTCCAGCCAGGTGTCCGGCTCCCAGATCCGCGTCCACAGATAGGAGGTCGAATACGTCCCCGGCTCGACCGGCGCCGGATTGCCCGCGCCGCCGGGCTGGCCCGGCCCATCGGACCCGGTGTTGAACGGCAGGAACCGCGTCTTCTGGCCCCGCAACTGCGTCGCGACGAACACGAGATCGGGATCGACGCAGAAGTTCGCCACCACCCGCTGCCGGAAGATCAGCTCGCTCGGGTCGCGGTCGCTGCGGTACTGCTGCTTCGCCTGCTCCACGCCCTGCCCGGTCAGCGGGTTCTTCAGCTCGGCCGTCGCGACCGGAATCCCGTTGACGAACAGCGCCAAGTCGAGCCGGTTTCCCTTGTCGGCCTGCTTGGTCGCGTACTCCAACTCGCGCACGACCGTCAGCCGGTTGGCCCGGTACTCGTCCAGGACGGAGTCGTCCAGCACAAGGTTCGGCTTGAAGTACGCGACGCGGATCAGGACACCCCGGTCCTTCACGCCCTTGCGGAGGACGGTGAGCACCCCGTCCTCGGCGATCGCCTTGTCGAGCCGCTTGGCGAAACCGAGCTGCGCGGCCTCGGTGCTATTCCCGTAGAGCATGACGAGCCGCTCCCACTCGTCGCCCTGGGTGTCCCCGATGAAAGTGAAGAGCTGCCGCGTGTCCAGCCCCACTTCTGGCCGGTAGTCGCGCGGATCGCCTTCCTCCCAGCCGCCCTTGAGCATCGCCGCGACGATCGCATCCCCGAACGCCCTCTCGTCATGCACCGGACTCATGCCCTACTCCGTAACCCCACGACCGGATGCCGTGGACACATCGAACTGCCCCGTAACCGCCGCCGTAATCAACGCCCGCCGCCGTTCTGCCAGCAGCTCTACCTGGCGACTGAGATTGTCGACGGCCTGATTTATTCTTCCAGACGTCGCGCGGATCTTTTGGACAATCTCGGTTTGCTGATGTATTGAGGGAATTGGAACTCTAATAGAGTACAAGTCTGGCATGAAGACCGTTACGTTTGTTGTTCCGACCTGTACGCTTTCGAAATATTGACGCATTGATCGAAGAAGGTAGAGAAGATATGCTGGCGCCAATCTGCTGCCGCATGTCCATGTAACGAAATGTTGACTGACGGCCATTTCCTTTGCCATGATAGTGGAGAAGCCGACAGATGCCGTGCGAGACAGCACTACTGTTCCTGCTGGATGGATGCACGCCGACGAGTTGTCGATGCCAAGTTGGCTGATCTGCTGCTTCGTCTCATGCAGGTACTCCTGGCGTGGATTTCTCATTGAGCCGACATCAAACAACGAGATCCACGGTATGTTGCAGTTCTCCCAGTACTCGGGACGCGTCCTGCTGGGCGTGTGCCCACTTCCCAGTTTTGCGACTTGATTGAGTTTGACGATAGGCCAGTTGTCGGGAAGGCAGTCCACCCATCCAAGGCTTCGGGGTGACTTAGGCAACGAAGTGTTCTGTCCGGTGACGCCATTGTAGATCGAAGCCCATCGTCGCTCTTCTAGCAGGTCGATCGTTCGCCTGGACACGCTCATAACCTGGTCGATCCGAGCGGTCTCGGCGTCGAGGAAGTCGGTGATCCGCCGTTGTTTTTCCAAGGGCCAGAGGGGAATTTTGAAGTCGCGGATTTTGCTGCTGCTGGTGGAAGCAAGGTTGGTCGTTTTGGTCCCAGTGCTCTCGAAATAGTGGCGCGCGTAAGCGGACTGCGTCAGGTAGGCCAGGTAGTCAGGGTCCAGGCGAGGGTTAGGGCGGACCGCGAAAACATGGTTCTGGTGCAGGCAGACGGGTATTTCACTGCGCCAGACGGTTCCCCGGCCGAGTTTGTCGAGGTCGCCACCTTCGGTCATCAGGACGTCGCCCGGCAGGAGCGTCGCCGTTGCGGCGGTGGTACGTGAGACGGTGATCTCGGTGACCGAGTCCAAGGCGAGGCGTCCCGCCTGGACGTTCGCGACTCGCAGATACGGCAGGGTGACTTTGTCCTCGGTGTGTTGGCGGGACGCGTCGACCGTGATGCCCGACTGGACACGGGCCAGATAACCCAACCGGACGAGCGGGGCCGAAGTTCCAGCGGGGAAAGTGAGCATCACGCGGTTACCTCGCTGAGGAGGGTCTGGATTTCGGCTTCGAGGGCCTTCAACTCGGCGTCGATCTGCGACAAGGGGCGTGGGGGTTTGTAGACGTAGAAGTAGCGAGTAACCGGGATCTCGTAGCCGGTCTTGGTTTTGGTGTGGTCGATCCAGGCGTCGGGGACGTGTGGGAGGACCTCGCGCTTGAGGTACTCCTCGACGTCCTCGTCCAGGGGTACGTTCTCGTAGTCGCGGAGGTCGGTGTCGGGTTCGATGACGCCCTTGCGCACCATCTGAATCTCGCCTTCGGGGTCGCGGACGCCGATGGCGTCGCGGACGGCCTTGGCGAATGGGGCGCCGGGCTGCCACTGGAGGCCGGCCTCCACGACGGCACCCATGAGGGCGTCCAGTGCCTCGACCTTGGTCGGCCAGGTGGTACCGAGGAGCGGGCGCACCGCGTTGATGAAGGCTTCCGCGTCGCCGAGCTTCTGGACCTGCTTGGTCGCCTCAAGCGCCGCCAAGGTCTCGTCGGTCAGCTCGAAGCGCAGCTTGAGGGGGCGTTCGACGGTGATGCGGCGGTAGCCGAAGTCCCGGTTGCGGAAGACCTTCACCTTGCCGTGCAGCGGGTGTTCGGGGTCGCCGGCGACCTCCAGGGCTTCGCCGTAGAGCCGGGTGATCTCAGCGATGTGGTCGGGGCGGCCGTCCTGGCCGTCGCCGATCTCCTTGCGTTTGTCGCCGAGGGACTTGCGCATCTTCTGCCAGTAGTCCCGGGCGTCCAGCAGGATGACCTTGCCCTCGTGGTCCTCGTGCTTGCGGTTGGTGACGATCCAGAAGTACGTCGAGATGCCGGTGTTGTAGAAGAGCTGGTCGGGCAGGGCGACGATCGCCTCCAGCCAGTCGTTCTCGATGATCCACTGGCGGATGCGGGACTCGCCGGACTCGGCGGCGCCGGTGAACAGCGGGGAGCCGTTGAAGACGATCGCGATGCGGCTGCCGCCGGCCTCCCGCGGTTTCATCTTCGAGATCATGTGCTGGAGGAACAGGAACGAGCCGTCGTTGATGCGCGGGAGCCCGGCACCGAAGCGTCCGGACTCGCCGAGCGTGTCGTACTCGTGCTCGATCTCCTCCTTGACCTTCTTCCACTCGACGCCGAACGGCGGGTTGGCCAGCAGGTAGTCGAACTTGGTGTTGCGGTGGCCGTCGTCGCTGAAGGAGTTGCCGAACGCGATGTTGTCCGGTTCCTGGTCCTTGATCATCAGGTCGGACCGGCAGATGGCCCACGACTCGGGGTTGAGTTCCTGCCCGTACACCTCGACGGTCGCGTCCGGGTTGAGGGAGGTGATGTACTCGTGGGTCGTGCTGAGCATGCCGCCGGTGCCGCAGGCCGGGTCCAGCACCCTGCGGACGATGCCGGGGACGCTGAGCGCGTCGGCGTCCGGCGCCACCAGCAGGTTGACCATCAGCTTGATGACCTCGCGCGGCGTGAAGTGCTCACCGGCCGTCTCGTTGGACAGCTCGGAGAAGCGCCGGATGAGGTCCTCGAAGAAGTAGCCCATGGCGTGGTTGGACACCACGTCGGGGCGGACGTCCAGGTCGGCGAAGCGTCCGACGACCTTGTAGAGCAGGTTCGCGCCGTCCAGGCGCTTGATCTGCTGGGCGAACTCGTACTTCTCCAGCACCTCCCGCGCGTTCGGGGAGAAGCCCGCGATGTACTTGGCGAGGTTCGTCGCCGCGTGCTCCGGGTCGTTGGCGATCTTCGCGAGGGTGTAGGCGGTGACGTTGTAGAACGACTGGCCCGACGCGCGGCGGAGGAACCGGTCGGTGTCGATGTCCTTGCCCTTGAACCGCTCCACGGTCTCCTGGACGGCCGCCCGGGTCGGCTCCAGGACGGTCTCCAGCCTGCGCAGCACGGTGAAAGGCAGGATGACCTTGCCGTATTCCGACTGCTTGAAGTCGCCGCGCAGCAGGTCTGCGACCGACCAGGCGTGGTTCACCAGTTCGGTGTGCTTGCTCGGATTCAAGGGGTTCCTTCCGGGGGTTGCGGGCCGCGGGGCAAGGGCTATCAAGTCTGGTTCATGAGAGCCGGGTGGCGCCGGTCGTCATGGCAACTCGGCTCCGTGGGGAAGCAGTGCTCCGCTGCTGAGGGCGGTGGCCATGAGGTCGGCCATCTCGTCGGCGCACGTCGCCGCGTTCCGCGCGCTGGCCCTGAGGTCGTGGAGTTTCCGGAACGCCTGGCCATATGCGGTCTGCTCGTCCAGCGGGAGCAAGGGGACGCGCAGCCGTGACGCCACGAGTTGGTGCGTGGAGCTGCCGGTCGTCGCCTGGCTGACGTTGTCGGGCGCGCTGACGAATCCGGCGAGGAACCACGGATTGAGGCGTGCGGGGTCGGGCCTGAGCAGGAACACGCCGTTGCCGAGCAGGCATCCGGCGTCGTCGTCGCCGGCCACGCGGGTCGCGACGCCCTGCGGGCCGACGACCTGGGTGATCAGGACGTCTCCCGCCTCGATGACGACCGGGTCGGCCAGGCGCGTCTCGCGTGTGTCGCCGCCGGCACGCGTCCCGCCGAGCAGGTCACGTGCCCGGAGTACGGGACGATCCGCGAGATCGGTGGGCGGGGTGTCGGCAGAGGCGGCCCGCGTTCCACGATGGACGGCGAGCGCGCCGCCGCGAGCGAGGTCGGCGACCGTGGCGCTGCGCCAGGTGCGGCTTGCCTCCCCGGCCGAGGCCAGCGGCCCGATCTCGCTCGCCTCGGTCAGCGCGGCCACGTCCGCCTTGAGACGCTCGGCGAGCTCGAGGACGTCGCGCAGGGCCGCGTCCGGAGTGACCATCGGCGCCGTGCGGACGTGCCGTGCCGGTGAGAGGTCGACGAGGTCGTCCAGGAGGTCGATCGTCGGCACCGCGCGGGCGGTCCCCGGGACCTCGGTGAACTCGGTCGGCGCGACGAACGCCTGCCACGTGCTGAGGACTGTTGCGTGGAGCCTGCCCGTGTCCGATGTCCTGCCTTGGCCGGAGGGCTCGTCCGCGGCGGCTTCGTCGGAGGCGTCCATCAGCAGGACCCGGTCCTGGCCGGGGCGGCCGGCTTCAGAGCGTCGCAGGATCCACAGGTGAAGCCCGATGTGGTGCGGGACGGCAAGGCCGGGCGGGAGCGCGATGATCGCGCACAGCGCCCCCTGCCGCAGCAGTTCGGCCCGGATGCGTCGGCCGGACGATCGTGACGCGGTCGCCGGCGGGAGCAGCAGCACGGCGTGGCCGCCCTCGGCCAGATGCGCCAAGGCGTGCTGGACCCAGGCGAGTTCGGGTTCTGAGCGCGGTGGCACGCCGTAGGCCCATCGCGTGTCGAGCGCGAGTTCATCGTGCCCCCAGTCGCGGTCGCCGTAGGGCGGGTTGCATACGACGGCGTCCACGTGCAGGCCGGGGAAGGCGTCGTGGCGCAGGCTGTCGCCGGTCCTGACGTCCACGGAGACCTTGGGCGCCGTCTCGGCCAGCCGGGTCTTCGCTTGAGCCGCCGTGACGGGACGGTACTCCTGGCCGTGCACGCCGGCGCCGGGCGTGAGGGCGGCCGCGGTCGCGGCGAGGAGGCGTCCGCTCCCGCAGGCCGGGTCGAGGACGCTGCGGACGCGCGGGCCTCCGGATGTCGCCAGCCCGGCCATCAGGTCGGCGAGCACCTCCGGCGTCAGATGCGTTCCGCGGATGCCGAGCGGCGCATCGGTGTGTTCCTCGAGCACGTCGAAGACGGCGAGCGGGCCTTCCTCGTGCGTCACGTCCGCCGCCGATCGCAGGAGCGTGGCGGGGACGTCCACATGGCCCGAGCCGCCGGGACCGGTCGAGGAGACCGCTTGCGTGTACATCGCGGTCAGTTCATCGTCGTCCAGGGTTGCGGTCTGGGCGCGCTTCCTGGCGTCCAGACCGGCCAGGTGCGCGGTGAACAGCGCCACGGCCCCGGCCTCGCACGGCGTGCGGCCGTGCAGGTGCGCCCGCAGGTCGTCCCTGGACGAGCGCGCGGGAAGGCGGCCCCGCGCGGCGAGCCACGCCTCGATCCGCCGCCGGTCGTAGCTGGGGCTGGCCTCCGTTCCGCCGCTGGGCTGCGGAAAGTCGGGGTGACGCCGGCGCCAGTTGCTCACGGTCGCCCGCGTCACGCCGGCGAGCCGGGAGATCTCGGCGGCGGTCAGCTGCTCGCTCTGCGAAGCCATCGAACGTCCTCACTTGCTTTCGGAAGCATCGCCACTATACATCATCCAATCGCGGCAACTTGTTTGACAGTGCTTTCACATCATGCTCTCATGGTCGTGCTTTCAATGGCTCGGGGTGAGGAGTGACGGATGACGAGCTGGGTGGCGATCGACTTCGAGACGGCCAACGCCCTGCGGGCGAGCCCGTGCTCGGTGGGGATGGTCAAGGTGAAGGGCGGGCGGATCGTCGAGGAGTGGTCCTCGTTCATCAAGCCCCCGGACGGACACGACCGCTTCGACGCCTTCAACGTCGGCGTCCACGGCATCACGGCCGACCGCGTCAGGGACGCCCCCGGCTGGCCCGAGACGCTGGAGCGCATCGTCGGGTTCGCCGACGGCATCCCCTTCGTGGCGCACAACGCGGCCTTCGACATCGGGGTTCTGGCCGGCGCGTGCGAGGCGAGCGGCCTGCCCGTCCCCGACCTCCGGTTCGCCTGCACACTCGTGGTCGCCAGGCGCGCCTGGACCGGCCTTCTCGCCTACAAGCTCCCGGTGCTCGCCGACGCCCTGGGCATCGAACTGCCGCGCCACCATGACAGCGGCGACGACGCGCGGGCGGCGGCCCAGGTGATGCTGGCCGCCTTGAAGCGGCAGGGCACGGCCGCCCTCGGCGACCTCCTCGCCGCCCACCAGATCACGATGGGCTCCTACCGCGGCGGTGTCCGCCAGGGGTGCAGGTACCGGGGTGCCGCACCGCGCGCCCCGTTTCCCGGCGCCGATCCCGACGCCGACCCCGACAACCCGTTCTTCGCGCTCACCGTCTGCTTCACCGGATCACTGCCGGGCATGACCCGGGCGGCGGCCGCCGGACGGATCGCCGCTCTCGGAGCCCGGACCGTCCGCGACGTCACCGCGGCCGTCGACCTGCTGGTGGTCGGCGGCATCCAGCCCCACCAGCTCGCCCCGGGGGCGAAGAAGACCGGCCGGCTCGCCAAGGCCGAACGTCTCCGCGACTCCGGCCAGGACATCACGGTCATCGACGCCGAAGAGTTCTACCAACTCCTCGCGGTCGTCGAGGGCTGACCAACCCCGCGAAGGCCTTCCGACCTCAGCATCCCCCCGGATGCGCGCCGCCGCCGGCTCGACCACTCCACGCCGGTCGGGCGCCGGCGGGCGGCGCACCTTCCACCGCGACCCGAACCGGTGACGCGCCATGCAGAGCGCGCCCGGCCACCAAGGAGCACCCATGCGCAAGATCATCGCCTGCCTCGGCGCCGTCGCCGTCCTCACCGCCGGCTGCGACCTCGAGCAGGACCCGGTCGCCGTCCAGCCCGCCGCCCCCCGCCAATCCGCGGGCAAGAGCGGTGCCGCGCCCAAGGGCACGACCTTCCCGATCAAGCTCACCGCCAAGCGGGCGCGCGCGAGCAGGAGCGTCCTGAGCGACGGCGGCGCCCTGTCCTGCGTCAAGGTCACCGTCACCAACCAGACCAAGAAGCAGCTCGAGGTCAACCCGCTCTACTTCTCGATCACCGACACCCGCGACACCAAGCACGACAGCGGCTCCGCCCTCGGCGAGTACGAGGGGCAGATCGCCACCACCGAACTCGCCCCCGGCGAGAAGGCCACCGGCCTCGTGTGCGCCAAGGGCGACTTCCGGCCAAAGATCGTCGCGATGACCAGTCCCCTGTTCAACGAGGCCGCACGCGCCCAGGTCGCCTCCTGAAAGGCGACGAAGGCCGAAGAAAAGGGCGGTCCCCGATGCGAGAAACCGCTTTATGGCCCCTACCTCCCCGCATGGCGACGTTTTCGTCACTTCGATCAGACAAGTCACAACACGCGGCTACCGTTCCTGAGGTCACTGGAGTCCCAGGACCATCCCGGCATCGGTCGCCGGGTCTCCCACGAAAAGGACGAGCATGAAGAAGATCCTGCATGCCGCCGATCTTCACATCGACAGTCCGCTGCGGGGCCTGTCCCGTTACGAAGGAGCCCCCGAGGACGATCTGCGGCTGGCGACCCGGAGAGCCCTCGACAACCTCGTCCGGCTCGCGACCGACCTGTCCGTGGACGCCGTGCTCCTCGCCGGCGACGTGTACGACGGGGACTGGAACGACTACCAGACCGGCCTCTACTTCAGCCGGCAGATGGCATTCCTCAGGCAGGCCGGCATCCCCGTCTACATGGTCTCCGGTAATCACGACGCGCAGAACCGCACGATGCGCACGCTCAAGTTCCCCGACAACGTGCACGTCTTCGCGACGGAGAAGCCCGAGACCATCCGGAACGAAGAGGCGGGGCTCGCCGTTCACGGCCAAGGCTTCGCCCGATGGGACCTTGGCGACAACCTCGCCGCCGGTTATCCGACCCGAGACGGCGGCCTGTTCAACGTCGGACTGCTGCACACAGGTCTGGAGGGCGGCCACTCCGATCACAAGCGGTACGCGCCCTGCACCGTCGCGGATCTCCAGGCGCGGGACTACGACTACTGGGCGCTCGGCCACATCCACACTCAGCAGATCGTCAGCCGGGAGCCGTGGATCGTCTACCCCGGCAACATCCAGGGACGGCACGCCCGCGAGACGGGTCCGAAAGGCTGCGTCGTCGTCACCGTGGACGGCGAGCTCCGGGTCGCGTCCGTCGAGCACCATGACCTCGACACCGCCCGCTGGGAACGCCTCGACATCGACGTCACGGGCCGCGACGACATCGACCAGGTGCTCAGCCTCGTCGAACAGGGCTTCCAGAAGATCCCGGAGGAGAGGCTGACCGCCGTCCGCGTCACCCTCAGCGGTGCGACGTCCGCGCACGCCGCACTGTGGCGGGACCGCGAACAGATCCTCAACGAGCTCCGGGCCGCGGCCGGTCACCACCCGAACCTGTGGCTGGAGAAGATCAAGATCCGCACGTCCGGGGAAGACGGCGCCGACGTGGGCGGGGGCGCCTCCGGGATCCTGACCGACCTTCACCGCACCCTCTCCGTGCTCGGCATCGATCCGGACGGTCTCATGACCAGGCTCTCCGGCCACCCGCTCATCGGAAGGATCCCCGCCGAGATCAAGGGGCCGGAGGGCATCGCCCCGAACGACCCGGCATGGGTCGGGAACCTGGCCGACGAGGCCTACCAGCTCGTGGAGTCCCTGCTGCAGGAAGCGCGGTGACCGGAATGCGCATCGAACGTCTCGACCTCATCGCCTACGGCGCCTTCGACGGCCACAGCCTGAACGGTCTGGGCAAGCCCGGCGTCCATCTGGTCCACGGCCCCAACGAAGCCGGCAAGTCCACGGCACTGAGCGCTCTCGATCAGCTCCTGTACGGCATCCCCCACAACTCCCGGTACGCCTTCCGGCACGGGAACCGGACGCGGCTGGGTGCCCGGCTCTCGGCCGCCGACGGGGTGGCCCTGGAGATCGTCCGCCGCAAGAAGCGCAGGGACGACCTCGTGGACGGCGACGGAGACCCGCTCGGTGACGAGGCACTCGCCCCCTTCCTCGGCGGCGTCGACCGCAAGACCTTCACCACCGAGTTCGCTCTCAACAGCGAAGAACTCCGCGAGGGCGGGAAACTGCTCGCCTCAGGCCAGGGCGACATGGCCCAACTGCTTGCCGCCGCACGGTCGGGCATGCGCCTCAACGCCGTCCTCGACAAGATCGAGGCCCGTCAACGCGCGCTGTTCCTGAGGCAGGGGAAGAAGCCCGCGATCAATGCCTCGCTGGACCGGCTGGCGGGCGTCCGGAAGAGGTCCCGCGAGGCGACCCTTCACCCCGAGCAGTACCGGGACGCCGAACAGTCCGCCGCCGAAGCGGTGCGGCGCCTCGCCGAGACCGAGGCCGAGTTGCGGGACGCGAAGCGGCGACGGGACGCCAAGCACCGACTCCGGGAGAACCTGCCCGCGCTGACCCAGTGCCGCGATCTCGAACAGCAGGTCGAGGAGATCAGCGCCCAAGGGCCGGTGGCCCTCGACGACATCCGCGAGCAACTCCCCGAGCTGCTCAACCAGCGAAGCCGGCACAGGGGGGTGCGCTCGACGAACGCCGAACTCCTCGAGCGAGCCGAGCGGCAACTCTCCGAAACAGGGCAGGACGGCTCCCTCCTCCCGCATGCCGCCGCGATCGAACGGCTGGCCAGAGACACCACGGCGATCCTCGACGAGCTGGACCGGCGGAACTCGGCGTCCGACGAGATCGCCGGCAAGCGCGTCCACGCCGAATCGCGGCTGCGTACCGTTCACGGGCACGCGACCCTGGCCGACGAAGAGCTCTACCGGATCCCGGAAGCCCTGCGCGGGGAGGGGCAGGAGCTCCGGGACCGGGGCCGGACGCTCCGCGACGACCTCGATCACGCGCGGGACGCGGTGCAGCGATGCCGGGACAAACACGAGCGACTCCACAAAGAGCTCAGCGCCCTCCCGGCCGGCGAGGACATCTCGCGGTTGCAGAACGCGTACGCGTCGGTCCCCCCTGACCTGGCGGGGAAGCTGGCCGACACCGAGGCCACCGAGAAGAAGCTGGACCGCCGGTTCCGCCAGGCACGCAATCGGCTCGAACTGCCCGAACTGCGCCCTGACGGCGTCCTGGACCTCCGGCTCCCCGACCGAGAGCAGGTCACCGGAGCCGAGCGGGCCCTCCGCGACCTCGGGCAGCGTCTGCGCGATCGCGCCGGAGAACTCGACGGCGCGCAACGGCGACTGGCGAAGTGCCGGCGCGACCTCGATCGGCTCGTGACCGACGACGCGCCGCCGACACACGACGAGCTCCACGCGCGGCGCGCCGAGCGTGACGACCTCATCGCGGGACTCCCCGATGGTCCGAGCGCCATGGACTCGCTCAGAGAGGCCGTCCGGCGAGCCGACGACACCGCCGACCTGATGCTGCGGCATGCGGAGAGCGTCAACAAGCGGGCCGACCTCGCGCGCGAGATCACCGACCTGGAGGCCGCCGTGCCCGGCCATCAGAAGGCCGTGGACGACGTGCTCGCCGAGCAGGCGCTGGAGCAGCGGCGCTGGGAGACGCTGTGGGAGGGGTACCCGGCCCCGGCACCCGCCATCGAACAGGCGTCGAAGGTCCTGGACGACTT
The DNA here is from genome assembly GCF_042656285.1 of Actinomadura rugatobispora. GTDB lineage: Bacteria > Actinomycetota > Actinomycetes > Streptosporangiales > Streptosporangiaceae > Spirillospora > Spirillospora rugatobispora. The sequence continues at coordinate 26,616 of NZ_JBHSON010000036.1, forward strand.
CGACCGGCTCCAGGCCGACGCGCAGGACCTCCAGGACGTCCGCATCGAACTGGAAGGCCGGCGTGAACGCCTCAACGCCCACACGGCCAGGCTCCAGCACCTGCTGCGCCTCGGTGAGGACTCGCCGGCCGGTCCCGGTACGGCCGAGACGTCCGCGATGTTCGCGGAGATGGTGGAGACGGCACGCGGACGCCTTCACGAACATGAGCAGATCACCCAGGACAGAGCAGCCGTACAGCGCGACCTGGCAGGCGCGGAAACCGACCTTGACGAGGCGGAATCCGCGAAGGCCGAAGCCGAAAGGGCCTTGGCCGTCCACGACGGGCAATGGCAACGGTTCCTGAGCGGCGCGGGCCTTGCCGCCGACCGCGACTTCGACGCCGCCCTCGCCGACCTGGAAAGCCTGTCCCATGTGGCGGCGGACGTCGACGCGGCGGAGGCGTTGGAGCGCAAGCTCCGCCAAGGCGAGCAGCGGATCTCCGAGTTCGGGAACCTGCTGGAGGACACGCTCAGCGCCTGCGGGCGGAGCGTCCCGGCGTCCACCACCGGCTGGCACCAGGCCATCGAAGCGGTGGCGCGGGAACTCCAGGAGCAACGGGACGGCGCGCAGCGGCGCAAGGACCTGCTCGAACACAAAGCCGACCTCGTCAAACGGGTCGGCGACGCGGAGGCCGAACTGAGCGGACTGGAAAGCCGCTTGCAGGACTTCTCCGCACGCCTCGGCCTGTCCTCGATCACCGAACTGGAGGCCGCCGCGCAGCGCGGCACCGCCCTCAGGGAGGCGTCCACCGCTCTCGCGAACATCCGGCGAACCCTTCCGGCAGGGCAGGAACTGGCCCTCCTCCGCGAGCAGGCGGAGAAGACGTCCACTGAGGAACTCGTCGACGAGCTGACCGAGCTCGACCGTCAGCTCGAGGAGCTGGAGGCGGCCAGAGCCACCTGCCTCGAACAGCGCCTGGCTCGGCGGCAGGTGCTCGACGGCCTTGACGGGGGCGCCGACGCTGCCCGCGCCGAGGCCGACATCGCCCAGATCTGTGCCGAACTCGCCGAGAACGCCGAGGAGTTCCTGCGCCTGGAGGCCGCCAAGATCGCCATCCATGCCTGCATGGAGGAGTACCGGAGCAGCGACCAGGAACCCGTCCTGGCGCAGGCCTCCGCGATGTTCACCCAGCTGACCCGCGGCCGCTTCGCCGGGCTTGAGATGTCCGACGAGGAGCCCCCGAGCATCCGCGCCAAGTCGTCCACGGGAACGCTGGCGCCCGCCGCCCTCAGCGAGGGCACCAGCGACCAGCTCTACCTCGCGCTGCGGCTGGCCACTCTCGAACGCCATGCCGCGGCCGGAAACGCCCTCCCGATCGCCGTCGACGACATCTTCATGACCTTCGACGAACAGCGCACGGAGGCGGCGCTGCGCGTCCTGGACGGCGTGGCGGACCGGTTCCAGGTCATCGTCTTCACCCACCACGAGCACGTGATCCACCGTGCCGCCAAGGAACTGCCTCAGGGGCGGTGCCACGTGCACCGGCTGCCCGTCCGGCCAGAATGACAACGTCGCGCCACCCGGGCGGGAGGACTTCGTGATGGAGCCGGCCGACCGACAAGGAGAAACCATGCAGGGCCCTTCGGACTCGAAGAAGATCTCCGATCCTGAGGAGAACGGCCAGAGCACTACCGCGCCCGACTCGGCAACGGTATCGACGGTCCTGGCGGAAATTCTCCCGGGAGTCGTCGCCGCCTCCGGCGATGTCCCGGAGGAACTCAAGCTCGAGCCGATCGACCTTGGGTTCGTGTCGGTCGCCGACCGCGAGCAGATCTCCACATTGCTCGCCTCGATCGGAAACGCGGCGACCGTGGGCGGCAACCTCGCGAACGCGTTCGCCGGCGTGGAGGGGCTCTACAGGATCACCGACGCGACACGGACCCTACTGAACGCCGGCGGAACGCTCGCCGCCAAGGACGGAGCGAACCTCGGAGCGATATTCGTCAACGGCAAGCTCACCGCCCAGGCTCGCTTCATCCCCGTGTCCAAGGTGAACGCGGCGAAGAACCTGGCCGCGATAGGACCGGCGCTGGCCATGGTCGCCCTGCAGATGCAGCTGAGTGAGGTCACGGGCCTTGTCAGGACAAACATCGCGCTGACGAGCCAGGTACTCACGACCATGAACCACGCCCAGTGGGCCACGCTGACGGGGCTCGTCGAAACCGTCGATGACGCATTCCGCGAGGCACAGGAGGTCAGAGCGGTCACCCAGCACGTGTGGGACACCGTCGCGACCAAGAAAGCGGAGTTGCGTACGGTGCGTGACCAGTACCAACGGAACATCAGCGGGCACATCCAGAAGATCAGACAGTGTGCCCCGCATGGCCGCCGTGAGTATCTCGAGACCAACGCCGCCGCCATCGTCTTCGACGCCCACGCCCTCCGGGCCTCCCTCGAAGCGCGGACCAAGTATCAGGTGCTCCGCGCAGCGAAGGTGAGCGCCGCCGGACGCGAAGACCCCGACGAGGCACGGCTCGTCGAGGTCATCGCACGCGACACCCGCGCGGAGCACGACTCCGCCCTGGCCGAGATGACGAGTCTCGTCCACTCGCTGACGCGGGAGCTGCGCATCATCGCCGAGCTGCCCGACCGCGCCACGATGCCGCTGGCCCGGAACCGGAGGGACTCGAAGGCCGCCCGCCTGACCTGCACCCAGCTTCTCAAGGCGATCCAGCCCCTTGCCGACGCTCTCCACCCACCGGTCCCTCCGCTCGAGTCTCCGGACGTCGTCTGCGCACCCGCATCGCTGGATCTCGATCCGTACCTTCGCATCCTGCGATGGTTCCTCGAGGACGGTGAGACCCTCCGTGTCCTCGGCTTCCCCGACCAGCTCGATGCCCTCGGTCCTTTCGGCGCGACCTCCGGCGGAGCGAAGGAGAAGGCGGCGGCAGCCAAGGACAAGGTGGCGGCGGCGATCGACAAGGCGGCCAAGAACCTGGTCGCCGTCACGGATCGCCGCATCATCACGGCCAGGACCAACGTATTCCGCAAGCAAGGCCAGCTCGGTCAGGACATCCCGATCGACCGAGTGCGCTACGTCCGAGCGCCCGCACAGGACGCGAACGGGCGCTCGGCGATCGATATCATCACGGCCGATGAGAACATCCGGTTGATCTTCCACGCCGACATCGACAACGCGCACGTGGACGCGCTCGCCGCCGTGCTCGCCGAGTCCATGACGATCCCGGCCGCGGAACGCGATGAGCTTCAACGACGCCGCCCCGCCGCCCTCGAGGCGGGCAAGAAGGGCGAGAACACTGCCACGAGTTCTACCGAGGCCGTCACCGGCGATGCCGAGTAGGAATCGAACCAAGAAAGGCGGCCGCCCGCACGCACCCATGGATGGTCGGTTACCCCAAACCGCATTAGCGATACCATTCCGGGCGGCTGGATGCGTAGAGTCACCGGACGGGCGGCCACCACATGTGGCGCTGGGGTATGACCCGGCGGCCGAAACCACCGCGCGGACGTACAGCGCCCGTCATCCCCCGCCAGGGGGAATGCTGACGGCGTCGCTCCGCGACCTGCCACCCTCGAAGGGACGGGGCAAAAACGTGTCGGCGTCGCGACTCCCCTTCTTCCAACCGGCTCCTGATCGGCTACCTTGCCAGGAACGGTATCGTCGACATCGGGCCACTTGACGAACGCCCCTTCACCACATAACGCCCCGGCGGCCCCGAAGACTTCTTCACCGAAGGGGAGGTAACACCCATTATGGACGTCCTGAACGTTGTCCGAACCACCGACGTGCCAGCACACGCGCAGGCAGGCTGACCGTCATGGGAATGCTCATCCCCGCCTCCGGTGAGGCGCTCAACAGGTACGACGGCATCTCGGTCGCGGTGATCCGGATGACAGACGAGATGCGTGAAAACCTTGTTCTGCATCGCACGTTCATCGAGCGGCCCACGTTCACGATCGCCGACACCGCCGGACTGACCTGGAAGCGCGATCGCCGCTATCTCGGCGTCTTCAAGACCGATGTGGACGATGAGTCCAGAGTCGTCGGCCTCGGCATCATGACCCCGTCCAAGATGGCGAGCGATTACACCCGAAGGATTCGGGTAGAGCAGTTCGATACTTTGCGGCGCCCGATCCCGGTCTCCCAGATCCGCGGCATGCTGGGCGATCGATATCGGGACGCCATCAACGACGGACCACCGACCGATGCGCGATCCAGGCGCCTGCTCGCCGTACTGGAGAGCCTGGACGAGTCCGTAGGCGTCCTCATGGGAAAGTTCGCCCCTGGACTGGCGGTTCCGGACTTGAGTGAGGCCGCTGCCGCGGTCCGATCCTTCGAGAAGGACGCCACCGCGACGCTGTTGGATGCCGTCCTGGGCGACCGGGGGGCCGTCCGCGGTGCCGGTCTCCTTCACGAGAGCGAACCGTTCGTCAAGGCCATGCCGGGAGACAACAACGTCAACCATGACTGGCTTCATTTCGCGGACTGGCCAGGGATCGGTGACGTCAGTCATGGTGTCCGCCGCTTCAGCGGGCCCGATGAGCAGGAACTCGTCGTCTGCAACATGACAAAGCGGCTGCCTGAAGAGGTCGACGGCGTCGACCTGCTCTATTACAACGAACTTCATGCCTGCTTTGTACTGGTGCAGTACAAACGCCTTGTCAAAGACGGCAGGCACTTCTACTACCCAGGCGAGAACGCACTCGATCAGCAATTGACTCGCCTGCGTGCGATCGATGACGAGTGTCCGCCCGGCGATGCGGTGGCCGACATCCGGCTGCACGCGCAGCCGTCCTTCTTCAAGTTCTGCGAACCGAGCCGGTTGAATCAGGATTCGATCGACATGTTGAAGGGCGTCTACCTCGCCCGCCCGCACTTCGAGAGGATCTTCGCTGGAGGGGAGGGGGTGCCTGGCGGCAGCCGCTACCGCCTCGGCAAGGGTGAGGTCCCGCGCCACCTGAACACCACCGCGTTCACGATGCTTCTCGCGCATGGATGGATCGGCAGCTGTGGCACCGGCTCCGATTTCGTTCGGGAGCAGGCGCGACTCAGTCTCAGCACACGCGGCAGCCTGGTTTTCGGCCTTCACCGCGGCCTACGTCCCCCGGGAAACAGTTCTACGGGTTGGGGGTGAACGGCAAAATGCGCCTCCTTCCCGCCCCGAACACTTTGCTTGGGTTCCGGTGTATTCAGGTTCTCGACTGGTTGAGCGACATGAGACTGGAGAAACCCAATGTATTCCCCGAAGTGCGGTTCTTCTTGGCCCACCTCGACCTCCCCGCAGACGTTGACGAGGGGGCGGCTCCCGAATGGCTTCCACATGTTCTTTCGACCCTCGGTTCCTCAGGGCTGGTCACACTTCACAAGGTTCTGGGTTCCTATTTGGACCACAGTCTCCAGCTCACCGACGAGGGCTTGCGTGACGTGGCCGAGCGTGCTGAGCGCAGGCGTGACCGTCCGGCACGGAGGGCGACGGCCCGGCAAGGCGTCCTGCGGTGGCTCGATGAGGTATCGACGGACGTGCACTGTGAGCCGGAGATCCAGACCATATTCAGCAGTCCGTGGAGCACCTACGAGGGCGAGTACTTTACCATTGGGGAAGTCGTGGACGCTTGTGCCTACCTCATCGAACAGGAATTGATAGGCAAGGACCCTTACAGGCTCACCGCGGCTGGAATCGACTGCGTCGACGACCATGGAGGCCATGTGTCCGAGTACTTCGAGGACAAGAAGCCGCGTTCGAGCTTCACCACTCATTTCCACCAGCAGGTGGGAAACCTCCAGCTGGCGCAAGGTAACGGCGATGTCCAGCAGAACCAGCGCGTCGAGGGAATGAGCGGTACCGATCTGGCGCTGCTCGCTCAAGCGTTGCGCGAAGCCGCCCCGGTTCTGGGGCTGCCCGAGGCCAAGCAGGCCGAACTCGCGCATGTCGCGACGCAGATGGAAGAGGCAGCGGAAAGCGACGACCTTCCGCAGAGCCGCGTGCAGCAGCTCATGGACTGGAGCCGAACCATCCTGACGGATGCATCGCAATCCGCATTGGCTCAGGTTCTGATCGCCATCACGGGAGGCGTGGCCGGCGGTTGATGACAGCCGCTTGGCCTTGCGCCTTCCTAAGCTCCGTCTGCTCGGGTCGAGGAGCGTGCTCATATCTGACGTCGACCACGGTGGTGGTAGCACCCGCGTGCCATAAGCGGCTATCCCTCTCGGTCGGCGCCATGGGCGTTCCCGTCCTCGAGGCGTACGGAGTCGAGGGCGACAAACCCAGTGAACTGATCCGGCGCCTCCTTGAGGTTCGGGCGTACTCGACGAGAGCGCCGAAGGTCGCAGAGCCCCCACGCCGCAAAACAGACGAGATCCATCTCCCACCTCGCATCAGGGGAAGGTGGGTGAAGCCGCTCGTCTGGACGATCGAACGCGTCGAGCGACGCAGGAAACTGGGAAGGTGCCAGGCCCGGTGATGGTCTGGACCCCGCCCAGACGGGAGCCCCTCGACTTCATCGTGGATGAACAGCTGTATGCCCTCTTCCCTCTGGTCGCCTTCCGTGGGCTGCGTCGCGCCGAGGCCGCGGGGCCGGCCTGGGCGGACACCGATCTGTAGCGTGCGGGCACGCTGACCGCCCGCGAGACGAGTCCTGTTTCCAGGAGCCGGGACGACGAGTACGACGACACCAAATCCGAGGCCGGCGAGCGCATCGCGGCGCTGGGCGAGGCGACCATCTCGGTTCTGCTGGACTGGTGGCGAGACAAGCGCACTCCGCCGACGTCCCGTCCACACCAGGCGCGGGACAGCGGACGTCTGGAACGCGACAGGGACTCCGTCCGAGATTGAGATCTTGGACGAAGTCCCTGGTCAGGTGGCGGAGGATCGGGGATTTGAACCCCGGATGGGCGGTAAACCCAAACCGCATTGGCAGAGCGCCCTGACCCGTCCACTGGGGGTGGCCGCGTACCACAAAGTCCACTCAAAACCGGACACGCGGCCACCCCATCCATCAAGATCCAAAGCCCTCCCATGCAGTTTGGCCACACCATGGCCACACCACAGAGCCTTCCGACAGCCTCGGCCGTGCCCGGAGGGCTCAGATACGTGATCACTCTCCGTGCGAGTCGTTCTACTGTCAGTCGGTCGGAGCGCGCCCGATGTGACAGTAAGAGGGGCACGCCAACCCAGTCGTGACGATGGTGCCGATCAGCGGCAGGAGAGTGTGTTCGCCAACTCATCGTTCTCGGGGAACCTGTGCAGTGATCTGCACGGACAGCGCCGCGATCAGCCCAATGTTCACTCCCTTTGTGAGCGCAGGCTCCGCCATAACCCCTCGTACCAGCTCGACCAACTCGGTGATGAGTCACACTTCGAGGCGTACTGAGGGGCGCGTCCTGACCCCGGTCGGCAAGCATCACAAGGGCTTCGCCGCGTCGAGGCCACCGCCGACCATCCGCTCAGAAAGGCGGCTCGTCCGAGCTACTCGCGCCCACGGATCGATCGCCTTGGGCAGCGCCGCCTCCGGCAACGGCAGGTTGGTCACCACGTAGAGGTTCAATATGTCATCCCGATCCATAAACATGGACGGGCTCGTGGTGCTCTTCCCCGCCCACGTCATCCGCTACTGGGCACGGCCGGACATCGCCTACCTGCCGGTCACCGATCTGGAGCCGCTGCCGTACGCGCTGGTGTGGCGGAGGGAGGCGCAGAGCGAGCCCATCCGGGCCCTGGCCGGGATCATCCGAGGCCGGGGCTCTCTCGGCTCTTGATGTCGTCCGTCACCCTCGGGTGGGATCTGATGCCAAGCGGGCCGGGTGTTGCCTGGCTGTACGCCAATTCGCGCTGTCCCTGATGGGCAGGTGAGTGGCGGCGTCGTAGTCGTAGGAGCCGACCCGGACAATTACGAGAGATCGAAGGGGGCGGGGGAGTGGCCTTCCCAGATCTGGCGGGATGCCTGTTCGGGGTAGGGCAGAGTCTTCGACTCGGTGTCCAGGACGCGGGTGAGGTGCCCGCCGGGCCGGTGGGCGGACCAACCCGCGTCGCCGGTGGTGACGAAGCGGACCCATGCCTCCTGGAGTTCGCGGGAGAGCGCGACGGCCTCGGGAGTGGGCTCCTCGCCGATGAGCTGGGTGCCGACGGGGCTGTCCAGCGTGCCGAACGCCAGGGGCACGTCGAGGCTGTGGCAGGCGCCCAGGATGCCGCCGAGGGCCGGGGCGACCCAGCACAGTTCGAACAGGTACGAGGTGCCGCCGGCTGCGGCGTTCGCCTCGGCCAGCTTCTGTGACGGCATGCGGAAGAGGGCGTCGGAGTACACCGTCTCCACCAGCTCCTCCGGGCCTGCCTGCGGGAACGCGGCACGGTAGGCCCGCGCGCCGTCCGGCTGCGGGGCGTGCAGGTCCAGGGCTGCGTGGGCGTCCTCCTCGGTGAAGGTGCCGTGCCGTCCGCTCATGACGCTGAAGTACCGGAATTCGTCCCGGGTGTGGCCGACGAGCAGTTCGGTCCCGCTCGCGCGCGCGCCGGTCAGCGCGGGCCAGGGCGTTTCCGGGAGGACCTCGCCGTCGACGACAGGGCACAGCGCGGTGCCGGTCTCCGTGAGGCGTCCCCAGCTCTCCCGGTGCGCGTGGAGGCCGGCGTTGAAGGAGGTGAGCTCGGCGGCCAGGTGCCATGGGTCGATGTCGCGCAGGGCCTCGGCGGTGGGGGCCGCCGCGCCGAGCCGGTCCGCGAACGCGGCGGTGACCTGCCGTGCCAGCGCGGGGGTGCTGTGCAGCCCCGGCACCGAATGGGCGATGGCCCGCCGGAACAGGCCGCGCGCGGACTTCATCGTCAGCAGGGCGGCGACCGAGCCCGCCCCGGCGGACACTCCGCCCACGGTGACCCGGCCGGGGTCGCCTCCGAAGGCGGCGATGTTGCGCTGCACCCACTCCAGCGCCGCGATCTGGTCGAGGAATCCGCGGTTGGGCGGCACGTCGTCGAGGAACGCGAATCCCTCCGCGCCCACGCGGCAGTTGATGGTCACCACGACGACTCCCGCCTCGGCCAGCGCTGCCGGGTCGTACATCGGGTCGCTCGACGCCGCCGAGAGGTAGCCGCCCACGGGGATCCACACCAGCACCGGCAGTCCCGCCGCGCCGGGATCCGGAGTGCCGACGTTGAGCGTCAGCCAGTCGGTGCCCTGCGGGGGCACGTCGATCGGCAGGGACAGCGGCACCACGGGGCCGAACTCGACCGCCTGCCTCGTCCCCTCCCAGCGGTGCGGCGGCGCGGGCGCGGCGAAGCGGAGCGCTCCGACCGGGGGCTGGGCGTAGGGGATGCCGCGGAACACCGCGTGCCCCTGCCGCCGGCGGCCCTGCACCACGCCTTCCGTGGTCCGCACCCTTGGCTGTTCGGACATGACGATTCCTTCCCTCGAGTGGACCCCAGGATTATGGGTCAGGTGTATTATGTCAACTGTATTGGAAAAGTCCCGGAGGACGAGGGAGGGGCCGGCGATGCCGAAACAGGTGGATCACCGCGGACGCCGCGAAGCGATCGCCCGCGCACTGTGGCGGGTGGTGGAGCAGCGCGGCGTCACACAGCTGACGATGCGCGTGGTGGCGCAGGAAGCGGGCATGTCACTCGGGCAGCTGCAGCACTACTTCGCCTCCCGGACCGCCATGCTCTCCTTCGCCATGGACTTCGCGTCCGAGCAGACCTCGGTGCGCGTACACCAGGGGCTCGAAAAGCTCGGTGACCGTCCGCACCCCCGTGACGTGCTGCGACTGACGCTCGCGGAAATGCTCCCCCTGCATGCCGACGCCCGCGCGACCAGCCGGATGAGCGCCGCCTACGTCCTGGAGGCGCTGCACGACGAGGCCGTGCGCGAGCAGGCGCGCCGCGGCCTCGTCCAAGGGCGGGCCCTCGTCGAGCAGTTGGTCCGCCAGGCGATCGCCGACGGGCACATCGACTCCGGCCGCGACCCGGCGACCGAGACCAACCTGCTCCTCGCCCTCACCGGCTTCACCTCACTGATCGAACTCGACGTGATCGAGCCCCAGGACGCGCTCGCCGCGATCGACGTGCATCTGGACCGGCTGTTCAGGAGTACGTGACCTGCCCCGGACACGGGGGCAGGTGGGGACAAGATCAGCCCTAGTCCGGCCGCTCCCCGGCCTGGTGCCATCTGACCGGCCACCTCTACCTCGGCACCGCGCCCGGCAACGACCGTCCCATTTACGCCCTGAGCGTCCAGGCCGACGCCCGCCGTACCGAGCCCCATGCACCGTGGCGGTCAACGGTTCGGCCTTGCGCCCCGAGTGGATCTCGCAGCGCTTCGACGTCCTGATCGAGCGTTACAACACGATCCGACGGCGCCACCTCGATGAGGGGTGGCCCGTTGAGCAGATAGCGCGGTCACGATCTACGGCGGCCCGCTCCTGCCGATCAGGTTCCACGACCTGCGCCACGGCGCGGCGACGCTGAGCCTGCTCGGCAAGGTCGACATGAAGGTGATCAGCGCAACGCTCGGTCACTCCCGGTCCTCGTTCACCGCGGACACCTACACCTCGGTCCTGCCTGAGGTGGCCAGGGCCGAGGCGGTGGCCGCCGTGGTGCCGCTGCGACGCGATGGCCACACCATGGCCACACCAGACACCGAAAACGCCCCCGCCGAGATCATCTCACTCGGCGGGGGCGCTGGTAGTGGCGGAGGATCGGGGATTTGAACCCCGGATGGGCGGTAAACCCAAACCGCATTAGCAGTGCGGCGCCATAGACCGGACTAGGCGAATCCTCCAGAAGCCATCAGGCTCACGACAGGTTACCGGTCCGCAGCCCAACCAGCAAAGTCCGAACCCGCCTCACCGGCAGCCTACCTCCGGAGCCCCTCACAGGGTGTGCTCCGCTGCCTGGCTCGCCACGGCCGTGATCGTTCCGCCGCCCTCCGCGGGCCCGGGCACCCCCTCCGGTGCCCTACACTGGTGGACGTTGCCGAACGCGGGAAGCTGCTAGACTCCCGTCCGGCATCAAGCCATGGCACGACCAAGGCCCAGCAGCCGTAGCTCAATGGATAGAGCATCTGACTACGGATCAGAAGGTTGGGGGTTCGAATCCCTCCGGCTGCGCATCACATCAAAGGCCACTCTCCATGATGGAGAGTGGCCTTTTGAATGCGCCTTAGGAGCCACGGGCCCGTCAGGGGCCGAAAAGCGGCTACGCCGCACGCCCAAGCGCGTCATGGGGCTGCGCACCGCGCGTCTACATGCGAAGCAGTGACGGCAACACCAGCAGACACGAACGAAGGTGATCAGCGCTCAGCAGCACGGCCGCGCCAGATGATGACCTCGGAGCGGGTCGAACTGATAAAGATGCGGCCTGACGGTTGAGGTCTCACGCACGGTTAGCATGCGAGCCATGGTCGACAATGTGTCCCGGCCGCCACGTGGTGAGCCCTACGCATGCCCTTGTTGTGGCTTCCTCACGCTTGAACGGCGGGGATGGTACGAGATCTGTCCCGTGTGCTGCTGGGAGGACGTTGGCCAGGATGACCACAACGCCGACGAGTACCAGGGCGGCCCCAACCATGTCACCCTCACCGAGGCGCGACGGAACTTTGCCACTCTCGGAGTCAGTGACCCTCGCCGTCTTCCTCATGGGCGAGACCCGTATCCGCACGAACGCCCGCTCGGTAAGAAGGAGTAACAAGCAGGCCAGCGGATCGACTGGTCAGGGGCTTGATCCAAGCGGTGGTCTCCCGGCTCTGGTAGTCGCGTTGGGAGCCACGCGAACAAACGATCTTGAATCGCGGCGGACTGATCCGGACGGGTCTAAGGTCGGCGGACCAGCGTGCGGACTGATCTGAACGGGGTCGTTGATCTGGGAATCTACGGACCAGAAGGTTGGGGGTTCGGATCCCTCCGGCTGCGCACCACTGAAGCTGCCCGGATGGGTACAGCGATGGCGCGGATCCACGCCGTGACGGTGGTGCACTGGTCGGCGAAGAGCCGGTGCAGGGACCGCAGGGAGATGTGGTGGACGGCGGCGATCGCGGCCAGGGACAGTTCCGGGTTGCCCAGGTCGATGTGGGCCTGAGCCGGATGGATGCGGATCTGGAGAAGAAGGTCAATCTCGCCGTGTACTGGGCACGGCAGCGCGTTGACGTCCCTCGGGGGTGAAGAGGCACGCGGTGACCAGCCTGCGGTTCTTCTTGGACGCCGACGGCATCGAGCGCCCGGCGTAACGTGCAGGTGTTTCCCTGCTCGTCGATGGGCCTCGTTGCCTCAGTCCGGTCTGCCTCGTCGTGTGCAAGCGCGGCGACGGTGGTGGCGTAGGGCCCAGATGGTCAGGAGCGCGAGAACCACGATGGCCACCGCGATGTCGACGCCGTGGCCGACCAGGCTCTCGACCCGCGTGTAGGTGGCGCCGGCGAAGTAGCCCAGGAGGGTGAACGCCACCCCCCAGAGCAGCCCGCCCAGCGCGTTGAACGGCAGGAAACGGCGATAGGGCATGTGCGAGAGGCCGGCCAGTGCGGGCATGACCGCTCGGAAGAAGGCCACGAACCGCCCCAGGAACACCGCCACTGGACCGCGCCGCCGTATCAGCTCCCGGGCCGCTTGGACGCGGTCGGCGTGGCGGCGCAAGAGCGCGGCGTCCAGAATGCTCGGCCCGAGGCGACGCCCCACCTCATAGCCCACGCTGTCCCCGACGATGGCGGCGGCCACCACGACCACCGCCAGCAGGGTGACATCGACCCTGCCCTGGTGGGCGAGAAATCCCGCGACGACGACGGAAGTCTCGGCGGGCAGGACGAATCCAAAGAACAGGGAGTCCTCGGCGAAGACCAGCGCGGCGACGATCAGGTAGATCAGAGGGCCGGGCAGACCACCGATCCAGTCGGTGATGAAACGCATGACCCCCCTTTCTCCCGTAGTGCTTCCGGGCTTGCCGCCATCCACGGGGAAGGCCCCGCTTCCAGACTGCCCCCGGATCGACGAGATGACGCGTGAGAACACCCGCCGCTCCTGCCTTATCCCGCCGTTCCCGGACCGGAACTCGACGTACGCGACCGGCCCGGCCCCCTCTGGCCGCGGTGGAAGCCCACCTTGCCCACGACGCGGCTCGGCTCGACCGGGTGGTGCCGTTGTGGGGCGGCCAACGTAGTCGGCCAGGGTGGCGGAGATGACGTGGCGGCGGGCGGCGTAGCCGTACAGCCCGGTCATGGAGGACAGTTGCCGGTGCCGATCTGGTCGCGGTAGGCCACCAGGGATCGCCGACCGCTCACCGCGGCACGGCGTGGGGAAGCGGTGGGATTCACCATCGAGGTCGGCGATTCTTCGTTATTCGTGCCGATGGCGGCTCGCAGGTCGATGTCTTGAGAAAGGTGCGGGTCAGCGGGGAGACAACGGGCACCAGCAATGTTTGCTGGATCGTCGCGGACGAGATCAAAGTCGTCTGAGTGGCTCGGGTTGTGCTCCTCAACGACTCTGTGTCCTGGCTGGCTCTTCGAAGGCCGCTTTCCGTGATGGAAGGTGGCCTTTTGAACGCTCGGGGTCAGGGTTTCCATTCGGTTGGGCGTATCCAGGTTTCTTGGTCGCCCGGGCGTACTCTGGCGGCGTCGCCGACCTCCAGCTTGGCCAGGACGCCGAAGACGAGGGCGAGCACGGTGGATCGGTTCGCCGCTGGATCGATGTCGACGTCGAGGTTCGAGCGGTTGAGGCCGGTTCCGGCGCCGGTGACCTCGCCGAGACCTCGCAGGGCCTCGTTGAGGTCGTCCTCGACGTCGTCACGGTCGATGTTCGTCGGGAGTGGCCGGTCGAAGACGATTTCGATGAAATCCACGTTCGGTGTGCCGATTCTTGGGACTGTCGCGGGTGAACCGCGCCTGGTCATTGTCGGTGGAGGGTGGAGATGTTCGAGGGGGCTCGCCCGGGGGCGGGTTCACCAGCGCGGTCCTGGCCGCCGTGTAGGCGCCGGCGCCCTTGGCGCGGAGCTCGTTGTGCTCTGCGAAGGCCGGAGTCAGGTGTCGGGGCGGTGGGTGGCGCTGATCTCGGACAGGGCCGTTCGCCAGTGCAGGTGGGATCGTTCCTGGGCCAGGGCGGCGTGCTGGTTGCAGAACCACTCGGTGTTCTCGGGGTGGCCTACCCAGCCGCTGCGGTCACGGGCCTGGTGGGCGGTCTTCTCTTCGTGCGTTAGTTCGAAGGTGACGAGGGTGAAGACCGACCACAGGTCCTGGTCGTCGTCGATATCGCGCAGGCTCAGGCCGCAGACGAAGCAGTGGGGTGGTCGCATGGGCGCCATTGTGCTGCGGAACGGCCGGTTCTTGTAGACCGTTCCGCGGCACCTGGTGGTTCTAATGCTCGCGCTGCTGGTCCAGGCCGTCGCCCACCACGGCGGCCAGGGTCAGGTACGCCTCGCGGGTCGGTGGAGCCAGGGCCTCCAGTTCCACCTCGGCGCCCTCTTCCAGGTGGTCGTCGTACGGGACGCGCACGACGGCCCGGCAGCGGCTCTCGAAGTGGGCCTGGAGCTTGTCGAGGTCGACCTGGCTGCGGGTGCGGTTGCGGACCATCGACAGCACCACGACGCCGTTCCGCACCAGGTGGCCGTGGTCGTGGGCCTCCAGCCAGTCGAGGGTGGCGCTGGCGGAACGGGCGCCGTCGACCGACGGGGAGCTGACCAGGACGAGCTGGTCGGCCAGGCTCAGCACGCCGGCCATCGCCGAGTGCAGCAGTCCGGTGCCGCAGTCGGTGATGCAGATCGAGTAGTACTGCTCCAGGATGACGGCGACCGCGGCGTAGTCCTCGGCGCTGAACGCCTCGCTGACGGCGGGGTCGCGGTCGGAGGCCAGGACCTCCAGCCGGGCGCCGTTCTGGGACGTGAACGCGCGCACGTCGGCGTACCGGTGGATCGTGTCGCGGTTGTTGAGCAGGTCCCGTACGGTCGCGGCCGTCTCCAGCTTGACCTTGTCGGACAGGGTGCCGCGGTCGGGGTTGGCGTCCACCGCGATGACGCGGTCGCCGCGCAGCGAGGCCAGCATCGAGCCGAGACCGGTCGTGGTGGTGGTCTTGCCGACGCCGCCCTTCAGGGACATGACGGCGACGCGGTGGTGGCCGCCGCCGACCTGCTGCCGGGCGCGGGCCACCAGGTCCTTGCGGCGCAGCTCGCCCTGGGACTCGCCTGGGTGGACGTTGCCTGCGGTGGCCTTGTAGACGGCGCGGCGCCAACCGGACGACGGCGCGATGCGGCGTTCGCCGAGGAGGTTCTCAGAGCTGAGGCTTTCGGCGGTCTGCGGTTGGGGCGGGTAGCCCTGGCCTTGGTCCGGCGGGATCTGGCCCGGGACCTGTTGCGGAGGCCCCTGGGGGTAAGCGCCCGGAGGCTGCTGCGGCGGGCCGGGGACGTAACCCTCCGCGGGGGGCATCGGCTGCGGCGGAGGGCCGTACCCGTGCGGGGGTGGGCCGTAGCCGGGCGGCGGCGGGGGCGGGAAGCCCATCGGTGAGCCCTCGGCGGGCTGCGGCGGCGCGGGCGGGGCCTCGGGCGGGCCGAACGGGGGCAGTTGGTCCAGAGGTGGGGCGCCCGGAGGGTTGTTCGGCGGGTGGGGCTGCTCGAACGGCTGCGCGCCGCCCTCGGCCGGGGGCGGCGGAGGGGCCTGGAAGGGCGGCTGCGGGGGGCCTTCGAAGGCGGGAGGCTGCGGCTGCGGCTCACCGAACGGGGGCTGCGGCGGTTGGGCACCCTGGTACGGCGGGTGCTGCGGGCCGCCCTGGGCGGGGTCGGGCTGGAAGCCCTGCCCCGGTTCGGGCTGCTGGAACCCCGGCGCGTACGGCGGGGGAAGCATGCCGCCGTCGAACGGCTGCGGCATCGGGCCGCCGTCGTACGGCTGCGGTGGGGCGCCCTGACCCTGGACCTGCTCGAACGGCGGGGGGCCCGGGTACGGCGGGGGGCTGAAGTCGTTGTACGCGGGCGGGAAGCCGGGCGGCATCGGGCCCCCGGGTGCTTCGGCCGGCGAAGCGGGCGGGGGCGACGGTGGGTTCGGCGGAGGGAAGCCGCCCTCTGGCGGGGGCGGGAAGCCGGCCTCTGGGGGTGGTGGGAAGGCTTCCTGGCCGGGTGGAGGGGTGTTGCCCTCCTGGAAGGGCGGTGGCGGAGCGGGCGTCCACGGGTTGGCGTCCTGCTCGCCCGAGGGCGGCCCCCCGGGCAGGCCGGGGAAGGGCGTACCGGCGGCGGGGGAGGGATCGCCCGTGTCGGGGGCGTTGTCCTTCGGGGCGGCCTCGGGGCCGGCGGTGGCGGCCTTCGGCGGCTCGGCGTCACCGGGTTGCTCCGCGGGCGGTGACGGGGGTTCGGCGGCGGGCGCGGGCGGGACAGCGGACGGCCCGGTGGCCTCGCTGCTCATCGCGTCCAGAGACGCCAGACGCTCCTCCAGGGAACGTCCGTCGTGATCGTTCCTTGCCACCGTCTCTCCCCTCGGCCACGCCTCTAAAGTTCGGTTCAGGAGCGGGTAGGCATTGGCCCATCGGCAGGATACCTGTGCACCAATACCACGCATCCCGCCGCTGGGGCCACGCACCCCCGTACGCCCAGGGCAGAGGGGACTCAACCGGGGCGTACTCCCGCACCACGGCCCGGTAGCGTGACCGTTATGCATGCGATCGTTATTCGTGAGCCGGGCGGCCCGGAGGTCCTGGAGTGGACCGAGGTGCCCGACCCTGAGCCCGCGCCGGGCGAGGTTCTGCTGGACGTCGCGGCGAGCGCGGTCAACCGGGCGGACGTCATGCAGCGGATCGGCGTGTACGACCCCCCGCCCGGGGCGTCCCCGTACCCTGGCCTGGAGGTTTCCGGCAGGATCGCCGCGCTCGGCGAGGGCGTGACCGGATGGCGGGTCGGTGACGAGGTGTGCGCGCTGCTGTCCGGCGGCGGGTATGCCGAACGGGTGGCGGTGCCCGCGGAGCAGTTGCTCCCCGTCCCGGACGGCGTCGGCCTGGTCGAGGCTGCCGGGCTGCCCGAGGTGGTGTGCACGGTGTGGTCGAACGTCTTCACGCTGGCCGGCCTGGAGGCGGGCGAGACTTTCCTCGTGCACGGTGGCGGCAGTGGCATCGGGACGATGGCGATCCAGCTGGCGAAGGCGCACGGTGCGCGGGTGCTGTGCACGGTGGGCAGCGCGGAGAAGGCGGCCGCCTGCCGGGAGCTGGGTGCGGACGCGGCGATCAACTACCGCGAGGAGGACTTCGTCGAGAGCGGCCCGTACGACGTCGTCCTGGACAACATGGGCGCCAAGTACCTGGACCGGAACGTGCGGTCCCTGGCGACCGGCGGGCGGCTCATGGTGATCGGCCTCCAGGGCGGCACGCGGGCGGAGCTCGATCTGAACGCGCTGCTGCGCAAGCGCGCCGCGGTGCACGCGACCTCGCTGCGGGCCCGCCCGGCGGACGAGAAGGCCGCGATCGTGGCGTCCGTGCGCGAGCACGTCTGGCCGCTGCTGGCGGCCGGGAAGGTGCGGCCGGTGATCGACCGCACGCTGCCCATGGCGGAGGCGGCGTTGGCGCACCGGGTTCTGGAGGACAGTGGCCACATCGGCAAGATTCTGCTGAGCGTGTGAGACGGGAGACCCGAGACATGATGAACGAGCCGTCGAAGAACGAGTCGGAGCAGGAACCGCAGATCCTCGTGGTCGGCCCGAACGGGATCGCGATCGAGGGCGGCGGGGACGGCGGCTCCGGCGAGAAGTCGGTCACCGACATGGTCGAGCAGCCCGCCAAGGTGATGCGGATCGGCAGCATGATCCGGCAGCTGCTCGACGAGGTGAAGGCGGCGCCGCTGGACGAGGCGTCCCGGGCCCGGCTGCGGGAGATCCACCAGTCGTCGATCAAGGAGCTGGAGGACGGTCTCGCGCCGGAGCTGATCGACGAGCTGGAGCGGCTCTCGCTGCCGTTCATCGAGGGCCAGGTGCCCAGCGAGGCGGAGCTGCGGATCGCCCAGGCGCAGCTGGTGGGCTGGCTGGAGGGGCTGTTCCACGGCATCCAGACCACGCTGTTCGCGCAGCAGATGGCGGCGCGGGCGCAGCTGGAGCAGATGCGCCGCGCCCTGCCGGCCGGCATGGTTCCGCCGGCGGCCGACGACGAGCAGCCGGGCAGCCGCCGCCACTCTTCCGGCCCCTACCTGTAACCCCGCGGCGTCCGTGTCCGGTCCGTTCCACGGGCCGGGTGCGGGCGTTTCGCCTTTCAGGCGGGGAAGAAGGCTTCCAGGACTTGGGCGACGCCGTCGTCGTTGTTGCTCGCCGTCCTGTACGTGACGGTGGCCAGGACGTCCGGGTGGGCGTTGGCGACGCCGTACGAGGTGCCCGCCCAGGTGAGCATCGGCAGGTCGTTGGGCATGTCGCCGAACGCGACGACCTCGGCCGAGGTGATGCCCTGCCCGTTGCAGAACTCGGCCAGCGCGCTGGCCTTGGTGATGCCCTGGGCGCTCATCTCCAGCAGCCCGCGCCCGGACGAGTGCGTGACCGTGACCAGGTCGCCGACGGCCTTGACGGCCTCCTGGGCGAGCGAGTCGGGGTCGGCGCCGGGGTGGAAGGCCAGCAGTTTGGTGCCGCCCTGGCTGACGAGGGTCTCGTCGTCGACGGGACGGCCGCCGAGCGCCTCGGCGTCCCAGCGGCCGAGGTTGTAGCGGGCCTCGAACACGAACCCGCTGGGGTACTCGACGGCGAAGCGCAGCTCGGGCAGGGCGCCGCGGAGCCGCTCCACGACCTGCGCGATCACGTCCGGTTCGATCATGTGGGAGTTCAGCACCCGCTCGGTGTGCAGGTCGTAGAGCACGGCGCCGTTGGCGCAGATGGCCACGCCCCGGTGGCCGACCGCGGTGGCGATCTCGCGCATCCAGCGCGGGGGACGTCCGGTGACCATGACGACGGCGGCGCCGGCGCGTTCGACGCGGGCCAGGGCGTCGACGGTCCGGGACGAGACGGTGCCGTCCGAGCGCACGATCGTCCCGTCGAGGTCGGTGGCGACCAGGCGGGGCGTGAAGCCCGGCAGCGTGTACGGGACCGTCGGCTTGGTGTCGGCCAGGGGTGTGTGGTCGTGCGAAGGGCGGGGCGTGTCCGAATCAGCGTTCGCCGGGCGTGGCGTGAAGTCAGACATGTCACCTTCCAGTCCGGCCGCACCCGGGTCCTCCCCCGCCCCGCCGGCAGGGTCGGCGGGGTACGACGGCGGCTGGAACACACCATAGGCGATGTCTCATCCCCGTCCGCCACAGAGATCCCCGGGGCCGTCCTCGGCGGCCCCGGGGGTTCCGTGCGCGGTCAGCGCTTGACCGGCTCCAGGACCTCCTGGCCCAGGTACTTCTGCAGGGCCTTCGGGACGCGGACGGAGCCGTCGGCCTGCTGGTGGTTCTCCAGGATGGCGACGATCCAGCGGGTGGTGGCCAGGGTGCCGTTGAGCGTGGCGACGGGCTGGTTCTTCCCGGCGTCGTCCCGGTACCGCACGGCCAGGCGGCGGGCCTGGAACTCGGTGCAGTTGGACGTCGAGGTCACCTCGCGGTAGGCGTTCTGCGTCGGCACCCACGCCTCGCAGTCGAACTTGCGGGCCGCGCTGGCGCCCAGGTCGCCGGCCGCCACGTCGATGATCCGGTACGGCAGCTCGACCTTGGCCAGCATCTCCTTCTCCCACTCCAGGAGCCGCAGGTGCTCGGTGTGGGAGTCGGCGGGGTCGCAGTAGGAGAACATCTCGACCTTGTCGAACTGGTGCACCCGGATGATCCCGCGGGTGTCCTTGCCGTACGAGCCGGCCTCCCGCCGGAAGCAGGACGACCAGGCCACGTACCGCCGCGGCAGGGCGGAGATGATCTCGTTCATGTGGTACGCGGCGAGCGGTACCTCGGACGTCCCCACCAGGTAGAGGTCGTCGGCCGGGAGCTGGTAGACCTCGGCGGCGTGCGCCCCGAGGAACCCGGTGCCCTCCATCGCCTCCGGCTTGACCAGCACCGGCGGGTACATCGGCGTGAAGCCGCTCTCGACCGCCTGCTCCATGGCGAGGTTGAGGAGCGCGAGCTGCAGCCGCGCGCCGACCCCGGTCAGGTAGAAGAACCGGGCGCCGGACACCTTGGCGCCGCGTTCCATGTCGATGGCGCCGAGGCTCTCGCCGAGTTCCAGGTGGTCCTTGGGCTCGAAGTCGAACGCGGGCGGTTCGCCGATGTGCTCGAGGACGATGTAGTCCTGCTCGCCGCCGGGCGGGGCGCCCTCCTCGATGAGGTTGGGGACGCCCTTGATCAGCGTGTCGAGTTCGCCGCCGAGCCGGTCGGCGTCCGCCTCGGCCTGCTTGACCTGCTGGGCGAGCTCCTTGGCGCGGCCCAGCAGCGCCTGCCGCTCGTCGCCCTGCGCCTTGGACACCGACTTGCCGAAACTCTTCTGCTCCGCGCGCAGCCGCTCGAACGACGACAGCGCCGCTCGCCGCCGCTCGTCCAGGTCGAGCAGCGTGTCGACGACGGTGTCATCCTCGCCGCGGGCGCGCTGGGACGCGCGCAGCCGCTCGGGATCCTCTCGAAGAGCTCGCAGGTCAATCACAGACCCGAGGCTACCGCCGAGAGGCCCCCCGCCGCGCCCGAGTATCCGCCTTCCCGGCCCGGCCCGAGGTCAGCGGGTCGCGTGGGCGAGCAGGGCGTGGGCGGGGAGGGAGACCTGGCCGTCCGCCACGGCGTAGCGGGTCATGATCTCGTCGTAGGCGGCCTTGATCCGCGTGATGGTGGCGGTGTCCTGGCGGGTGACGATCACGCCGTTGCTGCCGACTCTGGACATCGCCCCCGTCTCCCACCACTCCTGCGGGTCGGTGCGGTGGTGCCAGGTGACGGTCTCGGCGCGGGCGTCGGCGAATCCGGCGGCGCGGACGAGGCGTTCGAACGCGGCGCGCTCCCCGTGCTCCATGAACGGCGTGACCGGGATGTCGTCCGGCCAGGGCACGCCGACCCGGTCGACCGCTTCCCGGACGATCCCGAGCGCGCCGCTGCCGGGCATCTCCCAGCAGGTCAGCGCCAGCCGCCCGCCGGGCCGCAGGACGCGCCGCAGCCCGGCCAGCACCGCCGCCGGGTCGCCCACGTGGTTGATCACGAAGTTGCCGGTGACGGCGTCGAACGAGGCGTCGCCGAACGGCAGGTCCGGCAGGACGGCCACGGTCACGTCCAGGCCGGGGACGTTCCGCGCGGCCGTCTCGGCCATCTGGGGGTCGGCGTCGACGGCGGACACCTTCGCGCCCCGCCGGACGGCCTCCGCGGGGACGACGCCGGGCCCGGTGCCCACGTCCAGGAGTGCGGTTCCGGGGCCGACCTTGGCCGCGTCCAGCAGCAGGCCCGCGGTGTGGGCGGTCAGGCGGGCGAAGCCGCGGTCGTACGCCGGTGCCCGCCCGGTCCACAGCTCCCGCTCGTACTCATCGAACGTCGTCACCCGGGCAGCGTACGCCCGCGGGCCCCGGCCGGGTCAGGGATGCGGCTGGCCGGAGCGGACGGACTCCAGCCAGGCGGCGGCCTCGGTGAAGTCGGTGTCGTGGGTGCCGCGGCGGATCTCGGGGCGGACGCGGTCGGCCCGCGGGTAGGAGCCCAGGAAGCGGACGTCCGCGCACACCCGGCGCAGGCCCATCATGGCCTCTCCGACGCGGGCGTCGGTGACGTGGCCCTCGAAGTCCATCCAGAACAGGTAGGAGCCGAGCCCCGCCCCGGTCGGCCGGGACTGGATGAGGGTCAGGTTGATGCCCCGCATCGCGAACTCGTTGAGGATCTCCAGCAGCGCGCCCGGGTGGTCCTCGCCGATGAACGCGACGACCGTGGTGCGGTCGGTGCCCGTGGGGTGCGGCGGCGGGCAGGGGCGGCGGACCGTCACGAACCGGGTGACGGCGTCGGCGATGTCGTGGATGTCCTCGGCCAGGGTCGACAGGCCGTAGCGGGCGGCGGCGAACGACCCGGCCAGCGCGGCGTCGTAGTGGCCGTCGGCGACGTGCTGCGCGGCCTCGGCGTTGGAGGTGGCGGCGCGCCACTCGGCGTCGGGGACGTGCTCGCCGAGCCAGCGGCGGCACTGCGGCTGCGCGTGCGGGTGGGACGCGACGGTCTTGATGTCGGCGAACGACGTCCCGGGCCGGACCAGCAGGGCGAACGAGACGGGCAGGTGCACCTCGCCGACGATCTGCACCGGCTCGCCGGTGGCCAGTTCGTCCAGCGTGGTGGGGACCGAGCCCTCGACGGAGTTCTCCAGCGCGACCACGGCCGCGTCGACCTCGCCGCGGCGCAGGGCGTCCAGCGCGGCGGGCACGGTGGCGAACGGCAGGTGCTCCGCGCTGTAGGCGTCCGGCACGGAGCGCAGCGCGGCCTCCGTGAACGTGCCCTGGGGCCCGAGATAGGCGTATCGCTGTGGCATGTGAGGTCTACTCCTCCGCCCCGGCGCGCGGCGGCGCGGGCGGGTGTGAGGCAGGAACGGCGTCGAGTGGTCCGAGTTTACGGTGCGTGGCGGCCCCGCACATCACGCCACCCCGCCAAGGGCGGCTCCGGCCCCGGCGGTCAGGCGGTGGCGGGGTGGGTGCGGTTGCCGAAGTCGGGGAGCGGGTCGTCCATCGACACGACCGGGCCCTTGCCGAGCCGGGCCGCGCGCAGCGCCTGGTTCTCCTCGGGCGAGAGCGAGTCGATCGGGTGCCCCTCCCGGACCGCCTTGGCGTACGTGCGGGTCTCGGTGCGGCCGTTGATCGAGCTGATCACCACCCCGTCGCCGTTGGCGTTCAGCACGGCGAGGGAGAAGGACCGGTGGCCCGACATCTCCTTGAGGGCGTCGTAGTGCACGATGGCGAGATCGCGCAGCGCCTGGTCGTCGGCGTTCCCGCCGGTGACCTGCAGCTGGCGTCTGAGGAGTTCCGAGCACTCCTCGACGACCTGGTTCACCCGATTGTGGGCCATCACCGCGATGGTCAGACCGGCCACCCCGGAGACCAATCCGACGACGGCCACCGCGACAAGCATCACAGGGGGAGAGTATCCATCCCGGCCGGTCGGCGCGAAGCATCTTCCCCATCTGGTACCCGCGTGACCAGCCGGTTGACCAGCCACCGGCCCAGCAGCAGGACGAGGGCCACCGCCGCCAGACCGTAGGCGTCCTGCACGATCTTGCCCGGAATCTTGGTGAGCGGCCCCTGCTGGAGACTGATCAGCTTGGCCCCCCACCAGGGCAGGGGGAACAGGAACCAGACCCACACGACAGCCGCGACCAGGCGTCTGCGGGTGTCGCGCCCGTCTCCCAGCAGGGCGCCCAGAACCGGGACGAGCCACACGAGGTGGTGGATCCAGCCGACCGGGGACAGCAGCACCGAGAGCAGGCCGACGATCGCGACCGCGGCCAGCCGCAGGCTGCGGGCGTCGGCGGCGCGGTCGCCGGCGGCGCGCGGGTTCTCGGCGAGCACCGTGTCGGCGAGCAGAGTGTCGGCGAGCAGCGTGGTGCGCCGCGCCATCCGGAACCCGATGTACGCCATGGCCGCGACCAGGACCAGCCACAGCAGCGTGCCGGCCGGGCCGGGCAGGTAGAGGCGGGCGACCATGCCGTTGATGGCCTGGTTGGTGGTGCCGTTGACGGCGCCGGTGCGGTCGCCGCCCTCCAGCAGCGCCCCGAACCAGAAGTCGGACGAGTCGCTCGGGAGCACCGCGAACGCCGCCAGCGAGGCCGCCGCGGCGGTGAGGACGGCGTTGCCCAGCGCCTGGCGCCGCCCGGTGACCAGGAAGTAGATGAGGAACACCCCGGGCACCAGCTTGATCGCGACGGCCAGCCCGACCAGCATGCCGCGCGGCCAGCGGGGGCGCTCGGTCAGGCAGTCGGCCATGCACAGCGCCATCAGCATCACCCCGACCTGCCCGAACCGGGCCTGGTCGAACACCGGCATCAGCCACGCGGTGGCGCCGATCAGCAGGCCCGCCGTGACCGGCGCCCAGCGTCCGGTGCGCCTGATCAGGTCGCGGAACGCGTACCCGACCACGACCGCGAGCGCCGCGTACAGCAGCGCCATCCACAGCCACTGCGCCGCCTTCCACGAGATCACCGTGAACGGCACGGCCAGCAGCGAGGCGAACGGCGGGTAGGTGAACGGCAGCAGCTGCGGCGGCTGCGTGAGCACCTCGTACAGCGGGGCCCCGCGCAGGACGGCGCGCCCGCCGTCCCGGTAGACCTCCAGGTCGACCATGCGCTGGTCGGGCGGGTTGTTCAGCCACCACGCCAGGATCGGGGCGACGAGGGCCGCCGCGACGGCGATCCCGGCCGCGAGGAATGCCAGATCCGGGCCCGACCGCCTCCGCCGGCCCGCCGCCGGAACCGTCCGCGGGGACCCGGCCCGTCCGGCGTCACCGCGGACCTCGTTGCCTGCACCCATGGCCCCCATCCTGGCGCACGTCCCCGGCCGCCACGGCCGCGCGGCCCTCGTGTCGCCCCCGTGCCGGCACCGTGCGGCCGCCGTCCGGTCCCGCGGTGAACGACCGGGAACGCGGGACAGGGCTCGGTGAGGTCCCTGTAGCCTGGACGCCATGGCGCGGGGGCTCAAGATCGGCATGGTCTTCGCCGCCGTGTTCTCCCTGGTGGCCGGGCTGACCGTGCTCATGGCGGCGCGACCGGCACCCGCCGCGGCGGCACCGGCGGCCGCGCCCGCCTCCCCGCCGGCCGCGGCCGCGCCCACCGGACGCACGGTGATCATCGGGGTGCCGGGGCTGATGTGGCGGGACGTCGGCGAACGGACCACCCCGGCGCTGTGGCGGCTCACCGGCCAGGGCGCGGGCGGCGCGCTCAGCGTCCGCACCACCAAGGTCAACACCTGCCCGACCGACGGCTGGCTGACAGTGTCGGCGGGGCAGCGGGCCCTGCTGCCGCAGGGCGACTGCGTGCTCCCCGCCTCCCCCGTCCTGCCGGGGTCGAGCGCGGCCTCCGCGCCCGGGACGGCGCCGCCCCCGGAGGCGGGCGCGACCGCCCCCGGCTGGGCGGAGATCAAGAAGGACAACGCGCGCGGTTCGTACCACGCCCAGGTCGGGCTGCTCGGCGACACGGTCCGGCGGGCCGGCGGCTGCACCCTGGCGGTCGGCCCCGGCGCGGTGTTCGGGCTGGCCGGCGGCGACGGGCGGGTCGACCGGTACGTGCCGTCCGCCGACCGGGTGTCCGCGCAGGACTGGACGCGCTGCCCGCTGGCGGCCGTCGAGGTCGACGACGTCTTCCGCGTCTACCTCGACGCCGGCGTCGACGCCGACGGCGACCAGGTCCCGGTCACCCCGGACGACCGCAGGGGCGCCGCGGCGGCAGCCGACCGCCGGATCGCCCAGGTCGTGGCCGCGCTGCCGCCCGGCACGACCGTCCTGGTGGCGGGGCTGTCCGACATCGGCGTCACCCCCCACCTGCGGGTGGCCGCCGCGCAGACCCTCGGCGCGCAGAACGGCCGGTTCGCCCGCTCCGGAATGCTGACCTCCAGCGCCACCCGCCAGCCCGGGATGGTCACGCTCACCGACGTCACCTCCACCGCGCTCACGTCGCTCGGCCTGGAGCAGCCCAAGCAGGCCGTCGGCTCGCCCTGGCGGGTGCAGCCCAGCCGGATGACCACCGGGGAGCGGGTCGAGGACCTGGAGGACGCCGACGTCGCGGCGCAGGCGATCCGCAACATCCAGGGCGTGTTCTTCTGGGTGCTGGGCGGGGCGCAGCTGCTGCTGTACGGGCTGGCCGTCCTGGCGCTGCGCCGCCGCCGCTGGGACACCCCCGAGTCCCGGGCCAAGATCCTCGCCGGTACGCGGATCGTCGCGCTGGTCGGGGGAGCGGCGCCGGTCGCCTCGTTCCTGGCCGGGCTGCTGCCCTGGTGGCAGTCCGCGCATCCGGCGCCCGCCCTGGTCTGCGCCGTGGTCGGGTTCGCCGGGCTGGTCGCGGGCGTGGCGGTGGCCGGGCCGTGGCGGCGCTCGGTGACCGCCCCCGGACTGGTCATCACCGGGGTGACCGCGCTGGTCCTGGCGATCGACGTGATGACCGGCTCGCGGCTCCAGCTCAACGCGCTGATGGGCTACACCGCGCTGGTCGCGGGCCGGTTCTACGGCTTCGGCAACCAGGCGTTCTCGCTGTTCGCGGTGGCGGTGATCCTGTCGGCGGCGTGGCTGGCGGAGTACCCGCTGCGCGCCGGGCGCAAGTGGCTCGCGGTCGCGATCGTCGCGGTGATCGGCGTCGCCGCGGTGGCGGTGGACGGGCTGCCGGCCTGGGGCAGCGACTTCGGCGGCGTGCTGGCGATCGTCCCGGCGTTCGCCGTGCTCGGGCTGATGATCGCGGGCAAGCGGGTGTCGGTGCCGCGGCTGGTGCTGTTCTGCCTGGCCGGGGCCGTGCTGGTGCTGCTGATCTCGTACCTGAACGCGCGCAGCGCCAACCCCACGCACCTGGGCCGGTTCTGGCAGGACCTGGTCGCGGGCGACGCCTGGGACACCGTGGCCCGCAAGTTCCAGGCGATGCTGCGCAGCCTGGGCTACTGGCCGTTCATCATCCCGCTGGCCGGCGCGGTCGGGTTCCTGTTCTTCGCGCTGGTCCGTCCGATCAAGGCGCGCACGCCGCTGCTGGAGCGGGCCTACGAGCACAGCGCGACCATGCGGCCCGCGCTGCTGTCCGCGCTGACCATGGGGGTGGCGGGGACGCTGGCGAACGACTCGGGCGTGGTGATCCTGTCGGTGGCGCTCAGCCTCGCGACTCCGCTGATGCTCGCGGCGAGCGTGCGGGCGCTGGAACTCGATCACGGCCGGCCCGCAGGCACGTCCGGATCACCGCGATCAGAATCGCCGTCGTCAGTATCGGAATGATGATCGGCCGGACGATGGTGACCAGCCAGCGCAGCCCGTCCGGCAGCCCGATCAGGTCGGGGTCGCGGGCGGGCAGGTAGGCCAGGCTGAGCGCGGTGGTGTGGGCCAGCAGCAGCCGGTCGAAGCGCGACCACGGCAGCAGCGCCAGCGCCGCCCAGGCGAACCCGTCGTACCAGGGCAGCTCGTAGGGGGCCGCCAGCAGCCAGGCCAGGACGAGCGCGGCGGCGATCCGCAGGCTCTCCGCGTGGTCGCCGGACGGCCCGTCGAGGCGGCCGGGCTCGCGCGGGAGGGCGCGGGCCAGCAGCACCACCAGCGTCACCATCAGCAGCACGAAGCCGATCTTGATGACGGTGCGGTGCCCGCCCCGGCCCATGAGCATGTCGAACAGGTGCCACGGGGTGGCCAGCGAGACCGAGTTGGACGCCTTGGCGACCTGGTCGAGCGCGTGCGGCCCGGCCAGCGCGAACGTGACCGCCGCGACCGCGCCCGCGCCCGCGAACAGGGCCGCCGCCCGCCACAGCGCGGCGCCCTCGCGGGTGGCGCGCCAGCGTTGCAGCAGCACCCAGGCCGGGCCGCCGCCGACCAGCGCGGCCGGCAGTTTGATCGCCATCGCCGCCCCGACCAGCGCCCCCGCCGCCAGCGCCCGCGTCATCGGCGCCCGCACCCGCTCCCCGCCCCGCCCCTCGTCGCGGGCGTCGCCGGCCCAGGAGCGGCCCGCGAAGACGGCCAGCGCGGCGACCATGGGCGCGATCGCGAGCGTGTCGTTGTGGGAGCCCGCGACCAGGTGGAACAGCAGCAACGGGTTGAACGTCCACATCAGCGCGGTCCGCAGGCGGCGCTCGGGCGTGCGCGACGTCCAGTACAGGACCGCCGCGGTCACCGCGAACGCCAGCGAGTTCACCAGCGACATCACGAAGACCGTGAGCCGCACCGACTCCCCGCCGATCCGCGACGCGAACGCCTCCTGCGCCGTGGCCAGCGGCCCGTACACCGACGGGGCGCGGCGCCACTCCTCGACGGCGCCGACCACCGGATCGCCGGGCATGTCCACCGCCCGGGTCGCGTACGGGTCGTGCCCGGTGACGACCATCCGGCCGTACGCGGCGTAGTTGAGATGGTCGCCGGAGCCGATCGGCGGCAGGAACGCGAACGCGGCCGCCACCAGCACCCCCGCCGCGACCAGCGGGAACGGCCGGCACCGCCAGCCCCGTCCGACCGCCGTGAAGCACGCCAGCAGCCCGCCCGCGCCCGCCAGCACGCCGAGCACCACCAGGCCGATCACCAGGTACGGCGACGGCGCGGCGTCGAACGCCCAGGGCGGCTGGCCGGGCCTGCCGGGCAGCGCGGGCTCCATCACCGACGGGCCCAGCACCGAGGTCACCAGGAAGCAGGCGATGCTCAGCCCGATCGCGCCGAGCCCCGCGCGGCCGAGCCGGCCGGGCGGGGCGCCGTCCGCGAGCTCCTTCCCGCGGCCCCCGCCTGCGGGGGTCCGCCGCAGGCGGGTGGCGGCCTTCACGACCGGCGGCCCCGGAACCGGGCCAGCCCCGCGACCACCGCGGGCTCGCGCGCCGCCAGCGCCCTGGCCACGTCCCGGAACTGCCTGGCCCGGTGCGTCTGGGCCCGCCAGTCGGTGCCGGTGGCGCGGTGCGCCAGCGGCACCTCCACCTCGGTGACCCGGAAGCCCTTGCGCAGCAGGTCGATGGTGAGCGCGGTCTCCACGCCGAACCCGGCGGCCAGCGGCAGCGCCGCGTCGAACGCCGTCCGGGTGAGGCAGCGCTGCCCGTTCAGCGGCTGGGTGGCCTCCCAGCCGGTGGCCCGCCGGATGCCGTCCCGGGAGAGCCGGACCACGAAGCCGTGCCCGCCGAGCTTCACCGTGCTGGAGAACGTCGCGATCGTCATGTCGGCCTGGCCGGCCCGCACCGGCTCGACCAGCGGCGCGGCGTCGCGCGCGGTGTCGGCCAGGTCGGCGTCCAGGAACAGCAGGTGGCGGGGCCGGTCGCGGCCCGCGTCGAGCAGCCGGGCGGCCTCCGCGCCGGTCTCCATGGCGGCGCCCTTGCCGCGGTTGCGGCTGTGCCGCACCACCCGGGCGCCGGCCTCCTCGGCCACCCGCCCGGTGCGGTCGGCGGATCCGTCGTCGACCACCACGACCAGGCCGGCTCCGGGCAGTTCCAGGGCGGCCTTCACGGTCGCCGCGATGCGGTCGCCCTCGTCCTTGGCCGGGATGATCACCGCTACATCCTGCATAGGGGCGATCGTAGTGGGCCGCCGCGGGCCCGCCCCAGGGAACGGCGCGCCCCGGGGGAGAACGATCCGCCACGAAAAAGGGAACGACCCGCGAGGGGGGCGCTCCCCGCGGGTCGGTCGGTCGTCGGTCAGTGCCGGCCGGGTGTCATCCGGCGTCCAGGGCGGGCACGGCGTCGATCACGGTGAAGACCGAGTCGAGCCCGGTGACCTGCAGGATCCGTCTGACCGCCGGCCGCGGCGCGGCCAGCTCCAGCGTGCCGCCCCGTTCCTTGAGCCGCTTGAAGGCCGACAGCAGGACGTTCATTCCGGTCGAGTCGCAGAAGTCGATGCCGCTCATGTCGACCACCACGCGGTCGAGCTGCTCGCGCAGCAGTCCGGCGAGCGCGGTCTGCAACCGGGGCGCGGTGTACAGGTCGAGCTCGCCGGTCGCCGTGACGACGGCGTGACCTCCCTGAGACGCGGTCGAGACATTTAGCTCCACGTCCGGCACACTATCGGGCGAACGGCGCGCGGGCCAGGGAGTACGCCAAGTCCCGTGTCGCATCCCCCGGCAGGGCGGGCGACTCCTTCCGCGATACCACTTTTGCCCGATAAATCCGTGCCGCTGGAGGGGCCGGAACAGGGCGGCGATCTGCGCGTTCGGGCCGCGCAGGGCCGCCGAGTAGGGGAGGCTGAGCGGGTGCGACAGAGGCAGCCGGATCCCGCACGCCCCGCGCCGCGCGCGTCACGCCGCGGCCACGGGCGACCGCCCGTCGCGGGGGATCCAGGGCCGCCATGCATAGGGGGGCGCCGCGTATGAAGGCCGACCATAGGACCGATCCAAGGGAGGCCCGGCTGCGGGAGCGCCTGGCGGCGATCCGGGCCCGCTCGGAGAAGTCCAGCTCGTGGCGCTCGTCCACCCGGTACCTGTCCCGCCTGGTGAACAGGTCCGGATTCGTCCCGATCAGGACCCGGCTCTCCCGCGAGGACCTGGCCTTCCTGACCGGCGCCCGGGACGAGGTGATCGCCTTCGCCGAGCTCGGCCTCCGGCTCCTCGAACTGCACCGCCCCCAGGACGCCGGCGGGATCACCAGCGACCCCGACCACCCGATCCTCCGCTGCCGGGCCTGCATGGGCCGCTGGCCGTGCGCCACCTTCCGCGTGGTGGACGAGACCCTCGACTCTTAGCCCGGGGGTCAGGCGCCCTCGACGCGGGGCCAGGCGGGTGAACGGCCGAGGGCGAGCAGGATCTCGTCCAGAGAACCGGGATCGCCGGTGGCGCCGAGGGCCGGGGCGAAGGCGGCGCCCGGCTCCAGCCTGAAGTCGCCGTCCGGCACGGCGAGCGCGATGGGACGCGCCGCCTCCAGCAGCTCCGCGTCGAGCTCGTAGGGCAGGTCGAGCGCCCGCGCGACGTCCCATCCGTGCACCACGTAGTCGATGAAGTGGAACCCCATCGCCTGCTCGGCCGGGACCGCCACCCCGGGACCGAACTCGGGAAGCGCGAAGTCGCGCTCCGCGACGCCCTCCCCGGCGAACGCCGCGATCACGGCGTCGGCGGCCTCGGCGTAGGACTTCACGGTGCCCGGCGGGCGCACCTTCCAGGCGCCGAGATCGGCGCCCTCACCGCGCGCGGAGGCGGCGAATCCGTGGTGCTGCGCGGTCATGTGGGCCAGCAGGTCGCCGAGCGTCCACCCCGCGCAGGGCGTGGGACGGGAGAGGTCGGCGGGGCCCGCCCGGTTCGCCACGTCCACCGTCGCCAGCACCGCCCGGCGGTCCAGCTCGCGTATCGCATCAATCGTCATGAACCGGATAATAGGCAAGCACCTATCATCTGTCCATGCTTATTTTCCCGGACGTCCTATCTTTGACGCCATGGCGGACGGGCTGGAGGAGGAGCGGGACGACCTCGCGGCGATGATCGTTCCGCTGGGCCGCGCGCTGATGGCGGCCGAGGTGCCGATCCTGCGCGAGCACGGCCTCGCCATGTGGGCGTACGGCGTCCTGCTCGGCCTGAGCGAGGAGCCGGTACGGACCCAGAGCGCCCTCGCGAAGGCCATCGGCGCCGACAAGACCCGCATCATCGGCGTCCTCGACGACCTGCAGGAACGCGGCCTCATCCGCCGCACCCCCGACCCCGCCGACCGCCGCGCCCGGCTGCTCTCCCTCACCCCCGAGGGCCGCCGCCTGCGGGACTCCGCCCAGGCCGCGATCCGCCGCAGCGAGGACGAACTGCTGGCCCACCTGCCCCCGGACGAGCGCCGCGCCTTCGTGCGCGCCCTCAAAACCCTCTCCGTCCTCCCCTGGCCCGACCCCGCCGGGCCCCAGACGTAAGGGAGCGGCAACTCGACCCGGCAGATGGCCGCATGCCCCGGGCCCGGGCCGCGTCCCAAGCCGTGCACCGCGACAAAGCCCGCCCGGCGAACCCTCACCGCCACCGCACCGCCCCGCACGACGCCGGCGATCTCGACCTTCCCGTCGGCGGCCCCGCGCCCGTGCCGTCGCGCGAGCTGCGCGCTGTGAAGAGATCGTCGTTGCGGCGGGGACGTTGCTGTTACGTCATGTAGGTGTGAGGTTGCGGTGGGTGCCATGTCGCCGGTTCGTAAGACCTGATCTTCACCGTCGAGCGGGGGCCTTCACGGGCGCATGGCGGGCGGTTTAATGGGCGGATGTCGCAAACGCGCTCCCCCTCGTCCAGCGGTGCGATCCTCGCCGCCGTCCTCGTCGGCCTCGTCGCCGCGACCATCGTCGACGCGGTGATCACGGTGATCATCAGTTTCATGGTCAACAACCTGGGATACGGCGGCGTCGGGACCGTCCGCGTCACGGCGGCGCTGACGGCGCTGATCGTCGGCGCGATCGCGGGCGGTGTGCTGCTGTTCACGAGGCCGAACGGGCCGCTCGGGCCGATCCTGGCCGCGGTCTCGTCGCTGGTCGCGGTGCTCGTCGGCGACATCATCGGGATCTTCGTGTACCACGGCGTCCGGGGCAGGGGCCTCCCGATCGAGATGGTCGAGATCTACTTCAGGTCGTTCCGGCACATGGACCTGATCGGGCTGGTCATCTTCGTGCTGCCGCCGGTGGTCGCGGGCGGGCTCGGGGCGGTCCGGCTCATGAAGGAGGGCGGGCGGCAGGCGCAGCAGCCCGCACCGGTGGGCCCGTGGGGCGGCCAGCAACCGCAGCCTCCCGCTCCGTACGGCGCACAGCCCGGCCAGTACGCGCAGCCGGGCCAGCCTTACCCGGGGCAGCCCGCTCAGCCCGGGCCGTTCGGCCAGCCGGGGCAGCCCGGTCAGCCTTACCCGGGACAGCCTGCCGAGCCGGGGCAGTTCGGACAGCCGGGCGGGCAGCCTGGGCAGGTGGGTGGGCAGTTCGCGCCCCCGTACGACCAAGGTCCCGGGGGGTCCTTCCAGCAGCCGGGTCAGGGTTCGTCTCAGGGTGAGGCTCCCCCTGGCGGCGGGGCGCAGCCTCCGCAGGGTCCTCCCGCAGGGTGATGACGGACGTCCACGGAGCGGCATAGCGTGGTGCCATGGGTAAGACAATCCTGACGATCGCCGGAGTGGTGCTCGCCATCTGGCTGGTGCTCACCGTCCTCGGCGCGCTCATGTCGATGGTGAAGTTCTTCTTCTTCATAGGCTTCGTCGCCGTCCTGGTGTACCTGGCGGTGATGCTCGTCTCCAAGTCGTCCAAGTCCTTCAAGGGCCGTTAGAAACGCTCGGCCGGGCGCCTCTTGCCCCCGGTGCGCCGATACCCGCATGATTTCGATCACAACGGGCGGCCACCCGGCGAAAGGGGCTTTCGTGCCGAGCCTGACTGAGGTACTGCGCGAGCGCGCGCAGCGGCATCCGGATCGCATCGCGTTCCACGCGGGCGACTCCTCGATCACCTACCGTGACTTCGACCGGCGCGTCGATCGGGCGGCCGCGGCTCTCGCCGCGCCCGGCGTCGGCCATGGGGACCGGGTCGCGGTCCTGGACAAGAACTCGCTCGAGTACGCCGAGCAGCTCTTCGGCGCCGCCCGGATCGGTGCGGTGCAGGTTCCGATCAACTACCGGCTGGCGCCCGACGAGGTCGCCTACATCGTCAACAACGCCAAGGCGAAGGTGTTCATCGTCGGGCCGGAGTTCGTCCCCGTGCTGGACGCCATCGCGGGCAAGCTGGAGCACACCGACCACACCATCGTGATCGGCGGCGGCGACGGCCACCAGGACTACGAGACCTGGCTGGCGGCGCAGGAGCCCGGCGGCCCCGTGGACGCCACCGACACCACCGACGTGTTCGTCCAGCTGTACTCCTCGGGCACCACCGGGCTGCCCAAGGGCGTGATGCTCACCCACGACAACTTCAACTCGGTGCTGCCGCTGAGCAACGACATCTGGAACATCGACGACTCCACCGTGCTGATGGTGGCGATGCCGATGTACCACGTGGCGGGCAACGCGCTCACCGTCTGCGTGATCTTCGACGGGATCACCGGCGTGATCGCGCGTGAGCCCGATCCGATGGCGATCGCCCGGGACATCGAGGGGCGCCGCGTCACGCACGTCTTCCTCGTCCCGGTGCTGCTGCAGTTCTGGCAGCTGATGCCGGAGGTGGCGGAGGTGGACATGTCCAGCCTCCAGCTGCTGCTGTACGGGGCGTCCCCGATCAGCGACGAGGTGCTGCGCGGCGCGATGGGCATGCTGCCCGGCACCGACTTCATGCAGGTGTACGGGCTGACGGAGACCACCGGGGCGATCACCTCGCTGCCGTCGGCGGACCACGACCCGGACGGCCCGCACGCGCACCGCATCCGCAGCGCGGGCATCCCGAACCCGTCCTGCGAGCTGAAGATCGTCGACCCGGCCACGCTGGAGGAGGTCCCCACCGGGCAGGTCGGGGAGATCCTGTGCCGGACGCCGCAGAACATGAAGGGCTACTGGGGGATGGCGGAGGCGACCGAGGCGGCGCTGCTGCCGGACGGCTTCTTCCGCACCGGCGACGCGGGCTACCTGGACGAGGACGGCTACCTCTTCATCCACGACCGGGTCAAGGACATGATCATCTCGGGTGGGGAGAACATCTACCCGGCGGAGGTGGAGAACGTCCTGATGGGCCATCCGCACGTCACCGACTGCGCGGTGATCGGCGTGCCGGACGAGAAGTGGGGCGAGCGGCCCAAGGGCATCGTGGTGCTGGACGCGGACGTCCCGGAGCAGGAGCTGATCGACTACTGCCGGGAGCGGCTGGCGCACTTCAAGTGCCCGTCGTCGGTCGAGCGCCGGGACGCGATCCCGCGCAACCCGACCGGCAAGATCCTCAAGCGTGAGCTGCGCGCCCCGTACTGGGAGGGCCAGGACCGCGCCGTCCACTGACGCGCTCCGTGCCCCCGGCCACCGGCCACCGGAGCGCCGGTGGCCGGGGGCACGGTCAGCGGAAGCTGACGGCGGCGGCCAGCGGGCGGTGGTCGGAGGCCCGGGTCGGCGTGCCGGAGACGCCGCAGGAGGCGCCGGCCGTCTTGCTGATGAAGAGGTAGTCGGTCTTGGCGACGGGGGTGCCGCGCCAGTCCTGCTGGGTCATCGCGCCGGTACGGGACTCGTTCGGCCCCTGGTCGCACTCGGCGAAGGCGCGGTAGAGCGGGTCGAGCGCGGGGGACTCGGGGCGTTCGGTGAAGTCGCCGCCGATGATCACGCGGTTCTCCGCGGCGAGTTCGCCGAGCGCGCCGATCTGCTTGCCGCGCCACTGGCCGCGCGGGTCGTCGTCCCACTGCGACGAGCTGAGCTGGACGCCGCACAGCCGGGCGTTCCACGCGCCGACGGTGCCGCAGGCCGCGGACCGGCCGTACCGGTCGGGCGAGGGCAGCCGCATCTCCCGGACGTCCGACATCGGCGCCTCGGTGCCGACCGCCACCCCCAGCGTGCCCTGGCCGTTCGCGCACGCCCGCTCGGCGCCGCCGGTCGTCCGGGACGGGGCGAACGCCCAGCTCCACGAGCGCAGCCGCTGCTCGCGCTTGAGGGTGTCGACGTGGCCGGAGCAGACCTCCTGGAGGAAGACCGCGTTCATGCTGACGGTGCGCCCGCCGACCTCGCTGCCGGCCAGCTGCCGGGCGATCTCGGTGGCCAGCTCGCCGGGCCTGCTGCCCATGGGGCAGCCGGTGTCGCCGCAGACGTTCCAGGTCAGGGCGTTCACCGTGGCCGGTGGAAGCGCCTCGGCGGCGTCGGCGAGGGCCGGTCCGGTGGTGCCGGACACGTTCTCGATCGCGGCGCCGGCGCCGGCGGTGACCACGACCGCGGCGGCTCCGGCGACGGCGAGCAGGGGGATCAAGGCGCGCGGGGTTCGCACAGTTCTCCATGCGGGGTCACGGGGTGAAACAGCGGGGTATAGGGGAATCCCACCACATCAAGATCCATTCGTGCCGGTGAAACGCGGAAGTAGGCGCCCGGAACGGCGAAGGACCCGGCGGATTCCTCCGCCGGGTCCTCCCCGGTACGACGCCCGATCGGGGCGGCGCCGCTCTAGTCGAGCAGGGCGGTGACGGTGCCGGCGCCGACCGTGCGGCCGCCCTCGCGTATGGCGAAGCCCAGGCCCTCGGCCATCGCGACCGGCTTGCCCAGCTCGACGGTCATCTCGACCGCGTCGCCGGGCATCGCCATCGAGCCCTCACCGCCGAGGTCCACCGCGCCGGACACGTCCGTCGTCCGGAAGTGGAACTGCGGCCGGTAGCCGTGGAAGAACGGCCTGCTCCGGCCGCCCTCCTCCGCGGTCAGCACCCGGACCCGGGCCCGGAACCGCAGGTGCGGCCGGATCGTGCCCGGGGCGGCGACCACCTGGCCGCGCCGGATCTGGTCCCGCTTGACGCCGCGCAGCAGCATCGCGGTGTTGTCCCCGGCCTCGGCGTGGTCCATCGTCTGCCCGAAGGTCTCCAGCCCGGTCGTGACCGAGCCGAAGGTGTCCCCGAGCCCGACGACCTCGACGGCGTCGCCGACCCGTACCGAGCCCTGCGCCACCACGCCGGTCACGACGGTGCCGCGGCCGGTGATGGTGAGCACGTTCTCCACCGGCATCTGGAACGGCTTGTCCAGGATGCGCGGCGGGACGGGCACGTAGGCGTCGATCGCGTCGAGCAGGTCGCCGATGCGGGCCGTCCAGTACGGGTCGCCCTCCAGCGCCTTGAGCCCGGACACCCGGACGACGGGGATCTCCTCGCCCGGGAACCCGTACTCGGAGAGCAGCTCGCGGACCTCCAGCTCGACCAGGTCGAGGAGCTCGGTGTCCTCGACCGCGTCGGCCTTGTTGAGCGCCACCACGATGTGCCCGACGCCGACCTGCTGCGCCAGCACGATGTGCTCGCGGGTCTGCGGCATCGCGCCGTCCTGCGCGGACACCACCAGCACCGCCCCGTCGACCTGCGCCGCGCCCGTGATCATGTTCTTCACGTAGTCGGCGTGACCCGGCATGTCGACGTGGGCGTAGTGCCGGGTCGCGGTCTCGTAGTGGACGTGCGCGATGTTGATGGTGATGCCGCGGTCGCGCTCCTCGCGGGTCCGGTCGATGCCCTCGAACGGCACGGCGGAGGCCAGCCCCCGGGCGGCGAGCACCTTGGTGATCGCCGCGGTCAGGGTGGTCTTGCCGTGGTCGACGTGGCCCATCGTGCCGATGTTGAGATGCGGCTTGCCGCGTTCGTAAAGCTGCTTCGCCATGATCCTTGTCCTCACTGGGTTCCGGCGGAACGTGAGAACCCCCCGCGGGTATTCCGCGGGCGTCTGGACCAACCCCCCTCCGCTGGTTCTCCGGAGGGTGGGACGGAGAGGGGTCAGCGTCGCAGGCCGTCGACGGCTGCGTCTGCTGCCTCTGCTGCCAGGAGGAAGGCAGCCGGCACCGCGCTCAGCAGAGCGGACTCTGCGAGCGTGCGGGTGCCGGCTGCGAAGAACATGCCCTGAGCGTACGAACCGTTCCGCCGGAAGTCGATTGATTTATCCGCGGCCGCCGATGACCGCGTACGCGGTGGCGAACCCGAGCCCGTTGACCGCCCAGTGCAGCGCGGCGGGCGCGATCAGGCTGCCGCTGCGGCGCTGCACCTCGCACAGCAGCGCCCCGGCCAGCGTCATGGCGACCACCGTCACCGCCACGGCCACCGCGGCTCCGGCCGCGCCCGTGCCGAAGATCCGCTCGAAGTGCGGGTTGACGGTGCTGATCCCGGACGAGGGCAGCACGTGCCAGAGGCCGAAGAGCACCGACGACACCGCGGTCGCCCAGACCACCCCGTGCTCCGCCCTGACCAGGCCGTACAGCACGCCGCGGAAGGCCACCTCCTCCAGCAGCACCGTGCCGAGCGGGATCCGGACGAAGACCTCGAAGACCAGCCGTCCCTGCCCGGCGTCCCCGACCCGCCGGTCCAGGAACAGCTCCCGCGTCGCCGGAAGCAGCGCCAGGACGAGGTAGCACGCGGCCACCGCGGCGACGAGCACCAGGTCCCAGACCAGCCCGCGGCGCGCCGCGTCCCGTCCCAGACCCGCCTGCGACCAGCCCACGCCCGCCGACGCGAACAGCGCCAGCAGCACACCGGTCGTGACCACCGAGGTCAGCACGTACGCCGACGGCGCCAGCCTGTTGTTGAGGACGTTCGCCGCCACCAGCACGGCGACGGCCGCCGCCAGGGCGGCGTGCGGGCTCAGGGACATGACCGTTCCGACCCTAGCCACCGCCCGTGACGGATCGCCGGAACGTCCCCGGCGCCCGTTAGCGTGGCCGCCGAGATCACGAGACACGGAGGCATGCATGGGTTACGGCGTCACGCCGTATTCGGTGAACGTGAACGTGCTGCGATCGCCGCACACCTACACCCAAGACCCCGAGGATTTCCTGGCCTGGATCCAGGACCGCTTCTGCAAGGACGACGAGGACGAGGAGTACGAGTACGGGCCGACCCGGCAGTCCATGCGGGAGATGTTCTTCGACCAGCCGCTCACCGGCACCGAGGGACTTGTGTACGGCAACACCCTCAGAGCGTTCTGCGACACCTTCGGCGGCATGCTCGGCAATGGGCACTGGTACCCCGTCGGCTTCAGCTGGTTCGACACCGTCCGGGACGCGCTCGCCCAGGTCGGAGTGAGCTTCGACCCGAACGACCTGATCTACTCGGGCTCCCCGGTGACGATGCCGCCCATCGACGACTTCCCGTGCATCGGCTACCTGGAGCGGGACGAGGCGCTGTCCCTCGCCGAGCAGTTGGACGCCGCGGACCTGTCGGCCATCGGCGACCAGAAGGTCACCGGCTCCATCAGGGAGATGGTCATCGGCTCCATCAGGGAACTGCACGGCTGGTTGAAACAGTGCAAAGCCGACGGGGAACACGAGACCGACAACTACGACCTCGTCTGCTTCTACAGCTGAGCCGCCGTTTCGCGTCCTGCGGGGCGTTCGTCAGCCGCCGGTGAGGGCGAGGTCGCGGACCCACCCGGGTTCGGCGGTCCTGTTCACCGAGATGGCGCCGATACTGATGTGCCCCGCCCGCAGGGCCGCGGTGTCGCTGCGGGGGTCGAGCCTGGGGGCCGGGTCCGCCGTGCTAAAGCCGAGCCGGTACCCGCCCGCTCCGTCGGGCACATAGGTGACGTGCCCGAGCGGGTCCCGGCCCATCCGCGTCCACCGCGGCGAGGGCGACGCGCCGGGGCGGACGTCGGGAACGTTGATGTTGAGCAGCACCTTCTCCCGGCCGAGGCGCTCGGCCGCCCTCCGGTCGGACAGCAGGCGGGCCGCGACCTTCGTCGCGAAGGCGGCGGCGGCCTCGTAGGTGCGGTCGGACGGGGGCCGCCCGATCTCGCCCTGGCCGCTCGCGCTGACCGCCACGGCCGGAACGCCGTGCTCGGCGGCCATCGTCGCGGCCCCCACCGTGCCGGACATGTTCACCGCGATGTCGGAGTTGGCTCCGGAGTTGGTCCCGCTCAGGACGAGGTCCGGCCCGCCGGCCCAGCCCGCCTGCCGCGGCAGGAACGCGTTGAGCGCCAGTTCGACCGCGTCGGCGGGCGTGAGCGTCGCCGACTGCGGCGTGCACGGGCCCGAACTCGCGCACGCGCCCACGATCAGGCCGCGGGACGGCGCGGTCGAGCAGTCCCCGGCGAACCCCTCGGGGATCGCGATCGGCGGCGCGACCCTGGCCTGCGGGGCCGTGGAGATGCCCCGGCCCGCTCCGCTCTGCTGCTTCCACGGCCCGACCACGACCACGTCGGCCTTCGCCTCGCACAGCGCCTTGCGCAGGATGTAGAGGCCGCGGCCGTCGGCCCCGTCCGCCGCCGACGCCTGGACCGAGTCGTCGTTGGCCAGCAGGATCCGCTTGCCCGCCACGACCTCCAGCCCGTTCCCGGGACGGACCCTGTCCGCGCTCGCTCCGGCCGGTACCAGTGCCGTCCCCACCGCGACCGCCGTCGCGAGCGAGATCCTGCCGCGCCGCTCCAAGGCAATCAAGCGGAACATCCGTCCCTCCAATGTCGAAGAGGCCCCCAGATTCTCGACCGCGCCCGTAGGAGACACAAGACTTGACAATGACGTCGAAAATGAGTCACCAGTTCAGGACCCGTGCCGTCAGCGCTTGGTGACCCGGTCGCGGGCCCGGGACGGGCGGCCGATGAGCAGGAGGAGCAGGCCGAGGAGGGCTCCGAGGAGCTGGCAGGCGGCGATGGCCAGGAGCAGTCCGATCGGGCCGATCGTGTCGGCGAACGTGCCCGTCAGGGCGGCGCCGACGGCGGACGCCCCGATCTTGAGGCTGCCGCCCGTCGTGTTGACCTGCCCGAGCCGTTCAGGGGGCGACTCGCGCTGGCGGAGCATCAGGGTTGCGGTGAAGACGGGTCCCTCGACGATGCCGACCACGAGGAAGCACAGCAGCGCCCAGGGGAGCGACGGCGCCAGCGTCACCAAGGCCAGCGCGCCGCCGAAGGCCGCCAGCCCGCCCAGGACCACCGCGTCCGCCTGACCGGCCTTCAGCCATCGCGCCGAGGCGAGGGAGCCGATCAGCGAGCCCGCGGCGAACGCCACGAGGAACTGGCCGCCCGCGCCGGCCTCCTCGCCGATGTGCTCGGCGAACAGGACGGCGGTGACCGCCACCCCGCCGAACCCCAGCCACGCGAACGTCGTCGCGACCGTCAACGACCGCAGACTCGGGTTCGCGACCAGCACGAACAACCCGCCGATCACCACGTCCCCGATCGCCCGCACACCCCCGAAGCGCTCCCGCCGCCCCAGGCGCGTTCCACCGCCCCCCGCGCCGCCGTCCTCCGCGCCGCCGTCCTCCGCGTCGCCGTCCTCCGCGTCGCCGTCCTCCGCGTCGCCGTCCTCCGCGTCGCCGTCCCCCGCGTCGCCGCCCCCCGCGTCATCGTCCTCCGCGTCGCCGTCCTCCGCGTCGCCGTCCTCCGCGTCGTCGTCCTCCGCGTCGCCGCCCCCCGCGCAGCCTTCCGGGTCCGCGCCGCCTTCCTGGGCCGCGCCGCCTTCCTGGGCCGCGCTGCCTTCCTGGGCCGCGCCTGCTTCCTGGGCCGCGCCGCCTTGCGTGTCCGCGTCGCCTTCTGGGTCCGCGTTGCGGGCGTCAGGCCCTCGAATACCGCTGTCCAGGCTTCCCTTGCGTCGTCCGTCCCCAGGCCCACTGGCCGCCTCGCCCCAGCGGGCCGTGGCCTGGTAGCCCGTGTCGTCGGTGGCCGCGCCCTGGTCGTCCGCCGGGGTGTCCCCGCTCACCGCGCCGCCGCGGGCAGCGGCCCGGGGGGCTGTTTGGCGGGCGCCCGTGTCGTCGGTGGACGGGGTGTGGCGGTGGGGGAGGAAGAGGAGGGCCAGGGTGCCCAGGGCGGCGGCGGTCACGGTGGCCAGGCCCGCGTTGGAGCCGCCGGCGAGGGTGGCCAGTGCCGCGGCGAGGCCGGGGCCGGCTATGGCGGCGACGCTGTAGCTCGACGCCTCCAGGCCGTACGCGCGGGAGAGCCGCTCGGCCGCGACGAAGCGGGGCAGCAGGCTGGTGAGCGCCACCACGATGGGCTCCGTGCAGCCGACGACGGCCGCGATCATCAGGGCCAGGACCAGCGGGGAGCGTCCGGCCGTCAGGAAGAGCACCGCCGTCGCGGCCGCGTAGCCGGTCGCGAGCGCCATGGCCAGCGTGCGGGGACGGGACGTGCGGTCCAGCAGGTGCCCGATCACCGGCCCGCTCAGGATGTACGGCAGCGTCAGCGCGGTCTGCAGGAACCCCGCGTCGGCCGCCCGGCCCGTGCGGGCCTGGACGGTCAG
Organism: Actinomadura rugatobispora; assembly: GCF_042656285.1. Lineage (GTDB taxonomy): Bacteria > Actinomycetota > Actinomycetes > Streptosporangiales > Streptosporangiaceae > Spirillospora > Spirillospora rugatobispora. The sequence continues at coordinate 67,824 of NZ_JBHSON010000036.1, forward strand.
GACGAGCGCGGTCGCGGCGCCCTCCGCCGACACCCGGAGCAGCGTGGCCGCGGTGAGATGGGGCGCGAGGGCACCGATCCGTCCGGGCACCACCAAATGGTGACACAGCCGGACGTCTGGCCGATCGGTGCTGATCAGCGGGCACCTAGACTCGCAGTGTGACGCACACGAGAGCGTACGAGCATCGGGTGACCAGTGAGGTGGGGCGCCTGCGGACGGTGCTGCTGCATCGTCCGGGCGCGGAGCTCAAGCGGCTGACCCCGCGCAACAGCGACAAGCTGCTGTTCGACGCGATCCCGTGGGTGGGGCGGGCGCAGGAGGAGCACGACGCGTTCGCGCAGGCGCTGCGCGATCGCGGGGTGGAGGTCCTGTACGTCACCGAGCTGCTCCAGGACGCCCTGGAGTACGAGGAGGCGCGGGACGCCGCGATCTCGGGGGTGGTGGCCGACCTGCGGTGGGGCGATCAGCTGCGCCGGGTCGTGGCGGACCACCTGCGCGATCTCGATCCGGAGGAGCTGGCCCACGTGCTGATCGCGGGGCTGGCGCACGAGGAGCTGAAGAGCGGGCACGGCCTGGTGTACCGCCTGATGGACCGGCTCGACTTCATCATCGATCCGCTGCCGGGGCTGCTGTTCACCCGTGACAACAGCGCGTGGATCGGCGACCGGGTGGCGGTGACGAGCCTGGCGATGCCCGCCCGGCGGATGGAGGCGTCGCTGGTCGGGCTGGTGTACGCGCACCATCCGCGGTTCGCGGGGGTGGAGCCGGTGTACGGGCCGTCGCTGGAGCATGTGGAGGGCGGCGACATTCTGCTGCTGTCTCCGGGCGTGCTCGCGGTCGGGACGGGGGAGCGGACGACCCCGGCGGGGGTGGAGCGGCTGGCCCGGCAGGTTCTGGAGGCGGGGCTGGCGCACACGGTGCTGGCGGTGCCGATCGCGCAGGAGCGGGCGACGATGCACCTGGACACGGTCTGCACGATGGTCGACGTGGACACGGTGGTGATGTATCCGCCGGTGGCGGACTCCCTGACCGCGTACGCGGTCACCTCCGGCAACGGCGATCTGCTGGTGGGGCCGCCGCGCCCGTTCCTGGAGGCGGCGGCGGAGGCGATGGGCCTGGACCGGCTGAAGGTGATCGACACCGGGCTGGATCCGGTCACCGCGGAGCGGGAGCAGTGGGACGACGGCAACAACACCCTGGCGATCGGGCCGCGGCTCACGGTCGCCTATGAGCGCAACATCGAGACCAACGCCCAGCTGGAGGCGGCTGGCGTCGAGGTGATCCGGATCAGCGGCAGCGAGCTGGGCACGGGACGGGGCGGTCCGCGCTGCATGTCGTGCCCGATCCTGCGTGATCCGCCCCCCGGAGGCTAGGGGGCCTCAGGTACCGCGCGAGTGCGTTACCTGGGCGGTGAGGCGATGCCGGAGGCGAGTGTTACCGCCCAGATCGCGGAGCGATGCCGCGCTCGCCAAGGCCCGGTCAGGGGCGAGCCGCCAGGCGAGCGCCGTAGGCCGGGACTTTGAAAGAGAGTGTGGAGGCTCGGGCGGTGTCGACGGGGGCACGACAGCGCCCGAGCTTGAAGAGGACCATACAAGGTCGGGCGGGCAGATGAACACCCGGGGTCCTACTCCGGCCGTCAGCCTGGAAAGGCCCTGGTGGGGGCGGTCTCTCTGGCGCTGCCGTTGTGCAGTCCGCCGGACGGCTCCTCGGTCAGGTCCTCCAGGGAGCCGAAGTCGGGGAACACCGCGGAGGGGCTGTGGACGGTCTCTTCGGCGTTCTCGGGGGCGCGCAGCACCGCCCAGACGGTGGTGGAGCCGTCCTCGTGCCGGACGCCCCAGCCTTCGGAGAGGGCCTCGACGATGCCGAGGCCCCGACCGCCGAGGGACGACAGCGTCCCGGGGCCGCGTCTGGGTTCGGTCATCGCCCCGCCGTCGCTGACCGACAGCTCGATGAGGTCGCCGTTGCGGAACCAGGTGAGGCGGATCTGGCCGGAGGGCAGCGGGCGGGCGTGGCGGAGCGCGTTGCTGAGCAGCTCGCTGACGATGACGCTGGCATCGTCGACCACGGTCTCGAAGACGCCCGAGGCGGTCAGGTCGGAGCTGAGGCGCCTACGGGCGACCGCGACGCTGGACGGCGCGTGTGGCAGCAGTACGACGCTCGACGCCCTCACCTCCCGTGACCCTGCGAAACCGGCTGCGCTTTCTGGTACGTCCGAAATGCCCGGAAGCCAGAAGCCGGAAACCTTCGCGAAACACCCTGCTTCCTGGCACAACGAGTGACCGACCGTCCAGTCACGGCCCATCACCCCCGTATACGGCGCCGATCGGAAGCACAACCCCGCTCGAAAACATCTATGGATCTATCCAGCCAACGGCGGATTACTCCTCACGCGCGCGTTTCGTCCGTCACACTGCCGTCGCCGGGAACGTTCCCAAAGCGCACCGCCGGTCACGGCAGTAACACCGCCACAAGGCCCTGGCGTGCGGCGACGCGGGTTCACCCCGGCTCCCCGGCGGGATGCGCGCCCTCACCGGCCGGCGCGGTGGCCGCCTTCAGCCGCAAGCACATCCGCGTGCCCGCGTGCCCGGCGGCCGGGTGCGCCGAAATCTGCCCGCCCTGCGCCTCTGTGAGGCGTTTCACAATGTAGAGACCGAGCCCGATGCCGCCGAAGCGGCGCCGGTCGCCCGCCTCGCCCTGCACGAAGCGCTCGAAGATCCGCTCGTGGTCGCCGGGGGCGATGCCGATGCCCTCGTCGACCACGGTGACCACCACGTCGTCGTCCTCGCACCAGGCCCGCACCGTGATCGTGCCGCCGTCCGGGGAGTACTTGACGGCGTTCTCCAGCAGCTGGCCCAGCACGATGTCGGTGGCCAGGGCGTCTCCGCGCGCCTGCGGCAGGTCGTCGGCGATCTCCAGCTCGACCCGGTGCAGGTCCGACAGCGAGCGGAAGCCCGCCACCACGCCCTCCAGCACCCTGGCCAGCCCGAACGACTCGATCGTCACGGCCAGCTCGTCCGCCCCCGCGCGGGCGCCGCGCAGCAGGTGCTCCACCAGGCGGCCCAGCGACTGGGCGCGCTCGGCGATGGTCGCGACGGCGGACCGGCGGTCGGCGTCGGCCATCTCGTCCCACCGGTTGGTGAGCGTGCTCGCGAACCCCTGCACGACCGTGACCGGGGTGCGCAGCTCGTGGCTGGTGGTGGCGAGGAACAGGTCCTTGGCCTCCTCCAGCGCCTTGGCCTCGGTCACGTCGCGGAAGTCGACGACCAGCTCCTCGGTCTCCTCGATCTCCGCGACCAGCACGTTCAGCCAGACGCCCGTCTCGAACGGGATGGTGAGCATCTCGCCGACCGCGGGCATCTCGAACGGCAGCTCCTTGCCGAGCGCCTGCTCCGGCGGGATCCCGGTGAGCGCGTGCGCGGCCGGGTTCCACTGCCGGACCAGGCCGTCGCGGTCGAGGACGGCGATCCCGTCCGCGCTGGAGTCGATCACCGCCCGCTCGTGCGCCCGCTGCCGGACCACCTCCTCGTAGGCGACCGCGTTGCCGACCGCCACCCCGGCGTGCCCGGCCAGCAGCTCCAGCAGTTCCAGCTCGCGGTGTCCGACCTTGCGGCCGGAGAACAGCGCGTACAGCGCCCCGTACGGCCTGTTCTGCAGGAACGACAGCCCCAGCGCCACCGTGTGCAGTCCGGGCAGCTCCGACCAGATCAGATCGCCCAGCCGCTGCCGGCCGGTGGCCAGCCGCACCGCCCGGCCCGACCGCAGCAGCTCGCCGACCAGGCTGGAGCGCAGGTCGGCGGTGGCGCCGCGCATGTGGTCGGGCAGCCCGGTCATGTTGACCAGCCGCAGCCGCTCGCCCTCGATCCGGACGAACCCGGCCGCGTCGGCGCCGGTCAGCTCGATCAGCGCGGCGGTGATCCGGTCGAGCACCACGCCCAGGTCGAGTTCGGCGTTGAGGTCGGCGACGATGTCGTTGAGGCGGCGCACGAGCCGGGCCCGTTCGGCGGTGTGGTGCTGGGCGACCTCGTCCTCCTCGACCGGGTGGTAGACGCCCACCCAGCCGAGCGGGGCGCCGTCGCCGTCCTGCAGGAGGCTGGTGTCGATCCGCACGTCGATCAGCCGCCCGTCGCGGTGGAACCGGCGGGTGGCGATGGAGATGCGGCCGCCGTCGCCGCCCTCGCCGGTGCGCCGGGTCAGCAGCCGCTCCTGGACGGCGTTCTGCTCGGCCTTGAGCTCGTCCGGGACGATCGGCGGCGGCCGGCCGATGACCTCGGCGGCGCTCCAGCCGAACATCCGCTCCGCCGCCGGGTTCCACACGGTGACGTGGTAACCGTTGTCGACGGCCACGATCGCGTCGGCCGCGCACTCGATGACGGCGCGGGCGATCGGGTCGTGAACGGTCTGCACGTCTGTCATCGTGCCACTGCGACTCGGGGCCGCGCCGGGCAACCGCCCTGGAAAAGTTCCCACCCCGCCTTCCGGCCTGAGGGAAGAACACCACGTCAGGGCACGGAAAGCGGGCGAAACGCCGGTCACCGGCGGTCTCCGGCCGTCAACGGCGGCGCAGGCGGCCGACCAGGATCGCGGCGAGCCCGGCCAGCAGGAAGGAGAACAGCGAGGCGCTCATCCAGGTCTGCGGCGTGAAGCCCAGCGCGCCCTGCACGTCCTGCCAGAAGGCCGCCCACCAGCTCACCCCGCCCGGGTAGATCAGCTGGTAGGCCACGAAGCCGATCGCCCAGGCCGCGATCATCCCCCAGCGGGACGGGGCGTTGCGCGAGGTGTCCCAGCCGAGCCGGTCGGCGTCCGCCGTCCCGATGGCGGCCCGCCACCGGCCCCGGCCGAGGAAGAAGTCGGCGGCCAGCACGCCCAGCATCGGCACGAACACCGACCCGATCAGGGACAGGAACGCCGCGTAGTCCCCGATGTCCAGCAGCAGCGCCAGCCCGGTGATCCCGGCGCCCAGCGCGACCGTCAGCACGCGGCGGTCGGCGCGCGGGATCAGGTTCTGGATGGACACCGCCGTGGAGTACACGTTCGCGAACGACTGGTCGGCCTCCCGCAGCACGAACACCGCGAAGAACAGCACGCCCAGCGTCACGCCCAGGAACGGGTCGAACACCTTGGAGGAGTCCCCCGCGACCAGGGCCAGCGCCAGCAGCCCCAGCACGTAGGCGAAGATCTGCGTGGCGGAGTAGCCGACCGCGGCCGCGCCGAACGCCCCGCGCGCGCTGCGGGCGTGCCGGGTGTAGTCGGCGGCCACCGGCACCCAGGAGATCGACACCGCCAGCGCCGCGTCCGCCCCGATCCAGAAGCCGCCCCACGACCCCACGGTCAGGTCGGGCAGCGGCTCGCGCAGCAGCTGGACGTAGAAGTAGACCAGCGCCACCATCACGGCGGCGGTCACGTAGCGGCGCAGCAGCCGGACCGAGCCCAGCGGCCAGATCGTCAGCGCGGTGGTGAGGATCCCGGCCGCGATCACGTACCCCCACCGGGGTATCCCGTCCCACAGCGTCCGGGCCGCGTCCGCGATCACGATCAGCTCGAACGTGCCCCAGCCGATCAGCTGCGCGATGTTGAGGACGGTCGGCACGTACGACAGCCGGGCGCCGAAAAGGCCGCGCAGCAGCACCATCGCCGGCTGCCCGGTGCGCGCGCCGGGCGCCGCGGCCAGGCCCAGCATCAGCCCGCCCAGGACCGTTCCCACGACCATCGCGACGATCCCGGCCGCGATCGACAGCGTCGGCCGGCCGTTCTCGTCGGGGGCCAGCACGGTGTACGCGCCGGAGAACGCGAAGAGGCTGACGCCGAGGTTGGCCCAGAACGCGCCCTGGTCCCAGAAGCCGAGGGCCTTGGGGGCGGGCTCCTCCAGGGTGAAGGGCACCTCGGCATGCGGGCGCGGCCCGTTCTTGGGGCGCGGTTCGGCCTTGGACGTCATGGGACACGCTCCCTACGCCGGCATTACCCGGACAGGTTCATGCGGTCGGCGACGCCCTACAGGTCGCCCTCTCAGCCCGGTCGGCCCGAGCTCCCGCGGATATCGGTCGAGCCAATCGTAGCTAGGCGAAACCGGCCGAACCACCCCCGGTCCGGCACATTCGTCACGCCCGCCTCGCTCGTCCCATGAGACCGGTGGTCAGGCCACGTACGGCGGTGCCCCCGAGTCGGTCTCCATCGGGCGCCCGGTCTCCACCCAGCGCTTCATGCCGCCGTCGACGTTCTTGGCCAGCCAGCCCGCCTGGTTGAGCGCGACGGTCACCTGGGCCGACCGGACACCGGACCGGCAGATCACGTAGACCTCCTGGTCGCGCGGCACCTCGGCGGCGCGGTCGCTCAGCCGCCCCATCGGAATGTGCACCGCGCGGGGCGCGTGACCGGCGTCCCACTCGTCCTGCTCCCGCACATCCAGCAGGTACGCGTCCTGCGGAACGTCCTTCGCGTCAACCGCCGGGACATCGTCCCCGAAAATCATCACACCCCCATGGAACCCTGCGGACCCTGCCCGCGTCGAATCACGCATGCGGTATCGGACGCTCCTTTTCACGACGCCCGGGCTCGCCATGATCCTGTCATTGGCGGCCTGCGGCTCAGAACAGGCCACGAGCAACCCCGCTGACCAGCCCTCGGCCACGACGTCCGTCCAGCCCTCCGGGTCCCCGGAGGCGAAGAACACCCTGACCGTCCAGGTGAAGGCCTCGGCCCAGGCCCCGGCCACGACCTGGACGCTGAGCTGCGATCCGGCGGGCGGGGACCATCCGAAGGCCCAGCAGGCGTGCGCCGCGCTGGCCAAGGCCAAGGACCCCTTCAAGCCCACGGCCCCCGACCAGATGTGCACCAAGATCTACGGTGGTCCGGAGATCGCCACGGTCAAGGGCACCTGGCACGACAAGCCGATCGACGCGAAGTTCACCCGCGCCGACGGCTGCGAGCTGCACCGGTGGACGCAGGTCGCCCCGCTCCTGGGCGACGTGCCGAAGGTCCGCTGACAGCCCGTTCGCCCGACAGAACGACGACCCCGCCGACCACACCCCGCCGACGACGACCCCGCCAACCGCACTCCCCGGCCGCCGAGCCCGCCGACCCGGGCCCGGCGGCTACTTCAGGAGGCGGGACATCCTGCGGTCGGCGAGCGGTTTGCCCCCGGTCTGGCAGGTCGGGCAGTACTGCAGCGACGAGTCGGCGAACGACACCTCGCGGATCACATCCCCGCAGACGGGGCATTTCTCGCCGGTACGGGCGTGCACCCGCAGCCCGGTCTTCTTCTCGCCCTTGAGGTCCTGGGCGGCCAGGCCCCGGGAGCGCTCGACCGCGTCCCGCAGCGTCCCGACGATCGCCTCGTGGAGGGTGCGCACGTCGTCCTCGGTCAGCGATGAGGCGATCTTGAACGGGGACATCCGCGCGACGTGCAGCACCTCGTCGGAGTAGGCGTTGCCGATGCCCGCGACGACCTTCTGGTCGCGCAGCAGCCCCTTGATCTGGGTGCGCTTGCCGCCGACGATCGCCGCCAGCGCCTCGGGCGTGAACGCCTCGTCCAGCGGGTCGGGGCCGAGCGTCGCCACGCCCGGGACCTCCCGCGGGTCGCGGACGACGTAGACGGCCAGGCCCTTCTTGGTGCCGGCCTCGGTGAGGTCGAAGCCGGAGCCGTCGTCGAGGTGGACGCGCAGCGCGAGCGGGTTCTTGCCGCCGGGCCGCGCGGGCTTGGCGGGCATCTCCTCGCGCCACCGCAGCCACCCGGCCCGGGCCAGGTGGACGACCAGGTGCAGCCCGTCCACGTCGATGTCGAGGAACTTGCCGTGGCGGGCGACGCCGGTGACGGTCAGGCCGCCGAGCGCGGTGACCGGCGGGTCGTACGTCTTCAGGGCGGAGATGGCGAGAACATCGACTCGGGCGACGGCGTGTCCGGCCGCGCGCTCGCGCAGGAATCCGGCGAGCGCCTCGACCTCGGGTAGTTCAGGCATGGCTCAAGTATCCGTGACGGAGGTGTCCACAACCCTGTGGAAACCTGTGGACAACACTGTGGACGACCGGGCGCGGGCCCGGGTGTTCGACACTTTCAGGGGATAGAGCTCAGCAAACAGGGACAAAATTCCATGAAGATCGTCCACTCGCCCGGTCGCGGGGGTGTGGATAACTTCGTGGACGACCCCGCGGGGCGGGTGCGCGCCCGGTCTCCGCGGCGGCGATGTGACCCGGATCGCGAAATAACCCCTAGGGGGTACGGGTTGTCATGTCGTGAACGTTGTGCCACCATCAGAACCGTCAGATACCCCCCAGGGGTAAATAGAGAGGGAGTGCCGATGAGCACCGCCACCTACACCGTCACCGGAATGACCTGCGGGCACTGCGTGAACTCGGTCAAGGAGGAGGTGGGCCAGGTCGCCGGCGTGAGCGAGGTGGCCGTCGACCTCGCGACCGGCCGGGTGACCGTGACCAGCGCAGCGCCCCTCGACGTGGCCCAGGTCCGGGCGGCCGTCGAGGAGGCCGGATACGAACTGAAGGCGTGAGGATGAGATGAACACCGCGACCAAGCTGGGAGCGTACGCCCTGGGCCTGGCCGCCGTCTTCGGCGGCGCCCTCGGGGCCGGCACCGTCGTCGGCCCCGTGGGCGCCACCACCGAGACCGCGCAGCACAAGGGCGGCGGCGGTCACGGGACGGGCGGCGGCGCGCAGGCCGGCGGGGGACACGGCGGCGGCCACGGAACCTCCGGCGGCGATACCCCCTCCCCCGTACCCGGCGGCCTCCAGGTCTCCCAGGACGGCTACACCCTCCGGCCGGAGACCACCACGGTCGAGCCGGGCGAGAAGACCGACTTCCGCTTCACGGTGGACGGCCCGGACGGCAAGCCCGTCACGCGGTACACGCTGCTGCACGGCAAGAAGCTGCACCTGATCATCGCTCGCCGCGACCTGTCGGGCTTCCAGCACCTGCACCCGGCCGAGGCCGGCGGCGGCGTCTGGACGATCCCGCTCACCCTGCCCGACCCGGGCGCCTACCGGTTCTTCACCGACGTCCAGCCCGAGGGCGCCAAGAAGCAGCTGACCCTGGGCACCGACGTCACCGCCCCCGGCGACTACCGGCCGCGGAAGCTGCCGGAAGCCGGACAGGTCGCCGAGGTCGACGGCTACGAGGTGAAGCTGGACGGGCGACTCGTTCCGGGCCGCTCCAGCAAGCTGACCCTGACCGTGAGCAAGGACGGTGAACCGGTCACCGACCTGGAGCCGTACCTGGAGGCGTACGGCCACCTGGTGGCGCTGCGCGATCGGGACCTGGCCTACCTGCACGTCCACCCGGACGGCGAGCCGGGCGACGGCAAGACCCGGCCGGGGCCGTCGATCACCTTCTACGCTGAGGTGCCGAGCACCGGCGCGTACCGGCTCTACCTGGACTTCCAGCACGGCGGCACGGTCCGTACGGCCGAGTTCACCGCGACGGCCGGGGACCAGGGGACCCCCGTCCCGCCCGCCGAAACCGGCGACGGGCACGGCGACGACCACGAGCACAACTGACATCTCGCACGACGATGCAAGGAGGAGGGGCGATGGCTTCCGGCGACGCGCTGGACCGGGTCGAGCTGGCGATCGGCGGGATGACGTGCGCCTCGTGCGCCGCCCGTGTCGAGAAGCGGTTGAACAAGCTGGAGGGCGTGACCGCGACGGTCAACTACGCCACCGGGAAGGCGCGGGTCGACTACCCCGAGGGCGTCAGCGTCGACGATCTGATCGCCCAGGTGGAGAAGGCCGGATACACCGCCGAGCCGCCCCCGCCCCCCGATCCGGACCCCGGGCCCGGGGCGGATCACGCCGATGACGACGGGCTGCGGCCGCTGCGGCAGCGGCTGGTGACCTCGATCGTGCTGGCGGTGCCGGTGATCGCGCTGGCGATGGTCCCGGCCTGGCAGTTCGAGTACTGGCAGTGGCTGTCGCTGACGCTGGCCGCGCCGGTCGTGGTGTACGCGGGCTGGCCCTTCCACAGGGCCGCCTGGACGAACCTGCGGCACGGCGCCGCGACCATGGACACGCTGGTGTCGCTGGGCACCCTGGCCGCGTTCGGCTGGTCGCTGTGGGCGCTGTTCTTCGGCACGGCGGGCGTGCCGGGCATCCGGCACGGCTTCGAGTTCTCCATGACCCGCTCGGACGGGTCGATGAACATCTACCTGGAGGCGGCCGCGGGTGTGATCGCCTTCATCCTGGCCGGGCGCTACTTCGAGGCCCGTTCCAAGCGCCGTGCCGGTGCGGCCCTGCGCGCCCTGCTGGAGCTGGGCGCCAAGGAGGTCTCGGTCGTCCGGGACGGGGGCCGCGAGGAGCGCGTCCCGGTCGAGCGGCTGGTCCCCGGGGACGTGTTCGCGGTCCGCCCGGGGGAGAAGATCGCCACCGACGGGCAGGTCGTGGAGGGCTCCTCGGCGGTGGACGCCTCGCTGCTGACCGGCGAGTCCGTCCCGGTCGAGGTCGGGCCGGGCGACGCGGTCACCGGCGCCACCGTCAACGCGGGCGGGCGGCTGCTGGTCCGGGCGACCCGGGTCGGAGCCGACACGCAGCTGGCGCAGATGGCGCGGCTGGTGGAGGAGGCGCAGAACGGCAAGGCGCGGGTGCAGCGGCTGGCCGACCGGATCTCCGGGGTGTTCGTCCCGATCGTGATCGCGCTGGCCGCGGCGACCCTGGGGTTCTGGCTGGGCACCGGCACGGGCACGGCGGCGGCGTTCACCGCCGCGGTCGCGGTGCTGATCATCGCCTGCCCGTGCGCGCTGGGCCTGGCCACCCCGACCGCGCTGATGGTCGGCACGGGACGCGGCGCCCAGCTGGGCATCCTGATCAAGGGCCCGGAGGTGCTGGAGTCCACCCGCGCCGTCGACACCGTCGTCCTGGACAAGACCGGCACCGTCACCACCGGCCGGATGGCCATGGTCGGCGTGGTCACCGCCGAGGGCGTGGACGAGGCCGAGGTGCTGCGGCTGGCCGGCGGCCTGGAGAACGCCTCCGAGCACCCGATCGCCCGGGCGATCGCCGCCGGTGCCGTCGAGCGCGCCGGGGAACTGGGCACGGTCGAGGACTTCGCCAACGTCGAGGGCCTGGGCGTGCAGGGGATGGTGGACGGGCACGGCGTGCTGGTCGGCCGTCCCCGGCTGCTGGCCGAGTGGTCCCAGCACCTGCCGCCCGAGCTGGAGAAGGCGATGGACGAGGCGCGGGAGCGCGGCCACACCGCGGTCGCGGTCGGCGTCGACGGCGCCGCCCAGGCCGTGATCACGGTCGCCGACCAGGTCAAGCCGACCTCCGCCGAGGCGATCGAGCGGCTGCGCGGGCTGGGACTGCGGCCGGTGCTGCTGACCGGCGACAACGAGGCGGTCGCCCGGACCGTCGCGGACGCGGTGGGGATCGAGGAGGTCGTCGCCGAGGTCCTGCCCGAGGGCAAGGTCGAGGTGATCAAGCGGCTGCAGGCCGAGGGCCGCACGGTCGCGATGGTCGGGGACGGCGTGAACGACGCCGCCGCGCTGGCCCAGGCCGATCTCGGGCTGGCGATGGGCACCGGCACCGATGTCGCGATCGAGGCGTCCGACCTGACCCTGATCAGCGGCGACCTGCGCGCCGCCGCGGACGCGATCCGGCTGTCGAGGCGCACGCTGACCACCATCAAGGGCAACCTGTTCTGGGCGTTCGCCTACAACGTGGCCGCGCTGCCGCTGGCCGCCGCGGGGCTGCTCAACCCCATGATCGCCGGTGGGGCGATGGCGTTCTCCTCGGTGTTCGTCGTCAGCAACAGCCTGCGCCTGCGGGGGTTCAAGCCGCTCAAGGGGCGTCCGGTGGCGGAGGGGGCCGTCGCGGCGCCGTCCGGCCCGCAGCCCCCGGCGAAGGAGTCGGCCACCGCGACCCGCTGACCTCCCGCGCCTCGGCAGGACGAGCGGCGCTCCCGGACGGGGGCGCCGCTCGTGCTTTCGTCAGCGGCGGTGGTGGGACGTGGCGCACCGGAGCAACTGGACGGGCCGCTGCTTCCAGGAGAAGCGGCACCGGCCCGGGCCCGCCGTGCGGGCCCCGGCCTCCGGCGGTCCGGAGGGGAGGACGTCCGGCGTCACCCTCTGGCCGGGGGCCTTGTCCCAGCGGCCGTCGCCCGTACCGCGCGCGCCGTCGTCCCCGACGGAGCGGAGCGCGGCGCCGGCACCGCCCGACGCGCCGGTCGTCCCGGCGAGCCCGGCGAGCAGCAGAAACGCGACCAGGACGGCTGGCCGCGCCGGCCGCCGCTGCTGCGGAGCGTGACCGGTAGATATCGGACGGGAGTGACTCATGCCCACGGAACGGACCCTATATCCCTCTGCGTGCTCCGTCCCTCACCTTGGGTCATCGTCCGGCTGAAAAGGCGATGGCCGGAGCATGTCCGGGGGGCGGTCAGGCGCGGAGCGCGGTGACCAGGGGGCCGACGCGCTGGTCGCCGGTGGCGGAGTCGAGCGCGTCGCGGAGGGTCTCGTGGTAGGTGGGGGCGGCCTTCTCCTGGACGGCCCGCCCCTCCTCGGTGATCATCGTGTAGACGCCGCGGCGGTCGTTGGGGCAGTGCGCCCGCCGGGTCAGGCCGGACGACTCCAGCCGCGCGACCAGGCGGCTGACCGAGCTCTGGTTGAGGCCGATGAGGTCGGCCAGCTCCTGCATGCGCAGCTCGCCGCCCTCGGCGGAGGCGAGCCGGCACAGCGCCCGGTACTCCGACAGGCCGATGCCGTGCCGCCGCTGGATGGTCTTGGCGAGTTCGCTCTCGACGCGCCCGTGCAGGGTGACCACCTGGTCCCAGATGGCCCCGTCCGTCGTCCCGGTCATGTCGGCGCCTCCTCTTGACAGAGGATACATGCACTGCAAACATCTGCATGCACATACATTCAATGTAGGTACATGCATTTCTTCTGGAGGCGATCATGACCGTCAGCGCGAAGCGGCGGGTGGCGACCGACCCCGACTGGTACGAGCCGTACCGGATCTCCCAGGCCATCGAGGCGGGCGGGCTCATCCACGTGTCCGGCCAGGCCGGCATCGACGAGCACGGCCGCACCGTCTCGGCGGACTTCCTGGAGCAGGGCCGCCGGGCGTTCGGCAACGTGCGCCGGGTGCTGGACGCCGCGGGCGCCGGCCTGGCCGACATCGTCAAGATCGGGATCTTCGTGACCGACCTGGAAACCCGGCTCGACGACGTGATCAAGCTGCGCGAGGAGTTCCTCACCGAGCCCTACCCCGCCGACACGCTCCTCGAGGTGTCCCGCCTGGCCCAGGCCGACTGGCTGATCGAGATCGAGGCCACCGCACTCGCCGCCCGCTGAGCGCGCCCGTCCACGACAGGAGGAAACCCCATGCCAGAGGTCGTCCCGCAGCCCCCGAACCCGCTGCTGCTCCCCTACGAGACCGGCCACCTGCGGCTGCGCAACCGGATCGCGATGGCCCCGATGACCCGCGGCCGGGCCGACGACACCACCGCCGTCCCGAGCCCGCTGACCCGCACCTACTACGCGCAGCGGGCCGGCGCCGGGCTGATCGTCACCGAGGGCCTCTGGCCCCACCCGCTCGGCAAGGGCGGCCCCGGCATCCCCGGCCTGGTGACCGACGAGCACGTGGCGGCCTGGCGCGAGGTGACCCGCGCCGTCCACGCCGAGGGCGGGCGGATCTTCGCCCAGCTCTGGCACGTCGGCCGCATGACGCACCCCGTCACCCTCCCCGACGGCGAGCTCCCGGTCGCGCCCTCGGCGGTCCGGATCACCGGCGAGCCGATCTTCACCCGGGACGGCCCGCTCGACCACGTCACCCCCAGACCGCTGGCGACCGCCGAGGCCGAGGCCGTGATCGCCGCGTTCGCCGCCGAGGCCCGCAACGCGATCCGCGCCGGGTTCGACGGCGTGGAGGTGCACGGCGCCAACGGCTACCTCCTCCAGCAGTTCCTGGCCGAGAACACCAACCTGCGCACCGACCGCTTCGGCGGCTCCCGCAACGGCCGGCTGCGCCTGGTGGTCGAGGTCGTCGAGGCGATCGCGGCCGAGATCGGCCCCGAGCGGGTCGGACTGCGGATCTCCCCCGACAACCCGGAGAACGAGATCGCCGAGGAGGACCCCCAGGGCACCTACCGCGCCCTCGCCGGCGCCCTCGCCCCCCTCGGGCTCGCCTACCTGCACGTGATCGAACGCGGCGCGTACGGCGCGCTCGCCGACCTGCGCCCGCTCTGGCCGGGCACCCTGATCGCCAACTTCAACGGCCCCGAGCCCACGACACGGCGGGCGGGCGAGGAGGTCCTGGAGGCGGGCCTGGCCGACCTCTTCTCCTTCGGGCGGCTGTTCATCTCCAACCCCGACCTGCCGGCCCGCTTCGCCGCCGGAGCCCCGCTCAACCGCCACGCCGAGCACCTGGTGTACGGCGGCGGCGCCGAAGGCTACACCGACTACCCCGCCCTGGAGGCGCCCACCGCGGAAGGGGCGCGGACCTGACGGCCGCTCAGAACGGCACGTCCCAGAACGCGACCTCGTGCCGCATGCCCTCCAGGAACGCCCTTTCGGCCGCCTCCCGCTCCGGGGCCGCCTCGTCGATCATCTGGGCGACGCGGCGGGTCAGCGCGGCGAACCCGGGATCGGCGTAGGTGTCGACCCAGCGGCGGTAGCGCGGCTCGGCGGGAGGGTCCTCCGCGAGCCGCGCCCCGAGCGTGGAGTAGCCCCACATGCAGGGGTACAGCGCGGCCAGGCCCGTACCGTACGAGGCGGCGCCGTCCAGCAGGAACGCGGTGTACGCGGCGCACGCCGGCCCCTTGCCCGCCCCGTCCAGATCGGCGCCGAACTCCGCGGACAGCGACCGGTGCAGCGACAGTTCCTCGTGGTACGTCGCGTGGGCGAGGTCGACCAGGTCGCCGAGGTGCGCGGCGGGCGCCTGCCAGGCCAGCCGGGAGAAGACGCGGACGTAGTCGTGCAGGAAGAGGTAGTCCTGCTCCAGCCAGGAGCGGAACACCGCCTCGTCGAGGTCGCCCCGGGCGATGCCCGCCACCGTCGGATGCTTGAGCTGCTCCTCGACCAGCGGCCGGCCGAGCTCCTCCAGATGCGCCGCGAGACTCATGCCGCCAGTGTGCCAGCCGCCCCGGAGACGACCAGACCCCGCCAGGTCCTGGGACCTGGCGGGGCCGTGGTCATGCCGGTGTGCGGGTCGCCTCTCGGCGAAATGCACAACGCGGCTCCAGCCGGACGGTATTCCGCGAAGGCGATAGGTGAGGCCCGGGGACTCCAGGCACACCGGCCATCACATGTAACCACGACCGCCGCCCCGATGTTCCCGCGCCCCACCGACGGATCCCCGAATGATCGTCGGCACCCGGCACGCGCCGCCGCCGCACACCCGAACTCCGCGGCGACCGCCCCCGTCGTTTCACGTGAAGCCTCCACCCGAGACGACGCACCGTCCGCCCGGCCGGCCTGCGCGTCCGGACCGCGGCACCGAATGCGATCATTCTCACTCGCGGACTCCGGAGGGCCAGGTGAGGAGGCGGTCCACGTGGCGGCGGGTCAGTCCCTCGCGCGGGTCGGCGTGGACCAGTTCGATGCCCCGGTACGGCCACGCCTGGCGCTTGATCCGCGGCGGGATGACGTCATCGATCCACGCGAAGCGGCGCCCGTCGGCGTGGCGGAGCAGGGGCGCCCATTTGTGCGTTTCGAGAAGCTGGATGATCGGGAACCGCGGATCGCCCCGCCGCCGCCGGTACGCGGAGAACTCCACCACGGGCAGTTCAGGTAGGCCCAGCAGCGGCCCCACGTGCTCGTTGGCGTGATGCTCCCAGGTCGTCGCCCAGACCAGGTCGTAGAGTCCGGCCAGTTCCCGCAGCCAGGCGCCGTGGTCCGGCGAGAGGCGGACGGTGAGATCTCCGATCGAGTGCCGGGCGAAACGCTCCGGCTCGGAAGGCGACAGCGGATTCAGCACGCCGTCGATGTCCACGTACAGCAACGGCTTGACCGCCGGGCGGGTTCCGGGGCGCGGTACGCGACCGATTCCCCAGGCCACCTAGTCGCCCAGGTGGAAGTCGGGGTGGCGCAGCCAGGCGGCCAGGAACTCGGTGTCGCCGACGTGCCGGAACCAGCGGCCGCCTCCGCCGGTGTCGTACGAGACTTCTTCGACCCGTCCTGGCAGGGAGGCCACCAGCGCTCTGGCCCGGGTCAGGTCGGCCGGGTCTCTGGTTTCGTCGCGCGGGGTGGGGTAGCCCAGGACGCCGTCGAAATCGATGAGTGCGTCCAGACGCGCGGCGAGTGCGAGTGCGAGGTGGCCGAGGACGAGGTCATGCGTGCGGCCCGAGCGCCCTGCGTCGAGAATCAGGCTCTGGACGGGCGGACGCGCGAATGCGGAGTAGTCCTCGTCGTCGGCCGGAACGCATTCGTCGTCGGAGAGGAAGAAGGCGCCGGTCTCACCAGGGGAAAGGGCGTCAAGGGCGATGGCGGTGCCGTCCCGTACCCAGAAGGAGACGTCGCCGTCTCGTGCGATCTTCACCCCGTCGCAGAAGGTTTCCAGCCAGGGGACGACGCGGGGCCGCACATCGTCCGATGCGAAGAGCCACAGCCCGACGGCCGAACCTGCCATAACCCCGTCCTCTCAGCGCGGGTCGGCTCGATCATCGCCTCACCCTAGCCGCGGGGGTCCCGGGTGGGGGAACACGTTTATCCAGATCCCAAATTTCGGGTCTCCCCTTGTCAGGCCAGGCGATTGTTTCCTTTTCCCCGGTGGCCCCATGCTGCTTACCGGAGGGGGTGGGCCGCGTGCGGGTGCTCGGTTCGATCAGTCTGCCGGGGGTGACCAGGTCGGCGCCGCGGGCGCGGGCGTTCGTGGGGAGGGTGGCGGGCGACCGGCTGCGGGTGGACGCGGAGGTGCTCGGCGACATCGGGCTGTGCGTCGGCGAGCTGGTCGCCAACGCGTGCGAGCACACCGCCTCGGGACAGGGCGGCCGGGTCGCGGTGGTGGTCGAGGCGCGGCGCGCCGTCGTCCGGGTCACGGTGATCGACGATGGCGGCGCGGACGGGAAGCCGCATGTGGCCGAGCCGTTCGGGGAGGACGGCCGCGGCCTGCGGCTGGTGGAGGCCCTGGCGGCGGGGTGGGGGGTGGACGAGGCGGACGGCGGAAGCGCCGTGTGGGCGGAGTTCCCCGCCGCCGTCTAGGGTCGGGTCGCGTGGAGGATCCGGAGGCCCTGCGGGCGGCGATCGTGGCGTGGGCCAGGAACGATGTGCGGGTCGAGGCCGTGGTGCAGACGGGGTCGCGGGCGCGGGGGACGGGCGTCGACGCGTTCTCCGACCTCGACGTGGAGATCATCGGCCGGGGCTGGCGGGAGCTGTTCGCGGACGTGTCGTGGAGCGGGGCGTTCGGGCGGGTGCTGGTGTCGGTGTCGACGACGCCGGAGGAGTTCGCGGAGGAGCGGGCCACCCGGCTGGTGGTGTACGGGGGCGGGCGCAAGGTCGACTTCACGCTGGCGGGGCCGGAGCGCCTGGAGGGCTTCCGGCGGGAGGGCCTGGACGATCTCTACGAGCGCGGTCACCTGGTCCTGCTGGACAAGACCGGGGTCACGGAGGGCCTGCCGGCGGCGACGGGGGCGGCGCCGGTGCCGCGGCGTCCGGGCCGGGAGGAGTTCGATCACGCGGTCGCGGAGTTCTGGTTCGAGGCGACGCAGGTGCCGATCTACCTGGCGCGCGGCGATCTGTGGGTGGTGAAGTTCCGCGACACCACCATGAAGGAGTTCCTGCTGGACATGCTCCAGTGGTACGCGGCGGTGGAGGGCGCGGCGGACGTGTGGCATATCGGTCACCGCATGGATCAATGGCTTCCGGAGCATATCTGGAAGGCGCTCCAGGAGACCTATGGGCGTTTCGACGCGGCGGACGGCTGGCGTGCCCTGCGCGCCACGAACCGGGTTTTCGCGGAGGTCGCCGAGGTGGTCGCGGAAAGGTGCGGTTTCGCGTCGTGCGCGGGGTTGGCCGAGGATGTGGGCCGGCTTGTCGACGCGATCGAGCGGCGGGCTAGGGAAGGCTCGTTCTGACGGCTTGGCCTGCGGGTTCGCTGATGAGGGGCTGCCAGGAGAGGAAGAGTTCGCGGAGCCCTCGTCCGTGGCGGGCGCGCATTTCCGGGGACGCGCGCATGACGTCGAGTTCGTTCGCGACGGTGATTTCGGCGAAGCCCCTCCGGATGGGTTCGGGCGCTAGGGAGATCGTGCCGGTGAATCGGTCCCGGTAGGTGCCGCCGTCCTGGACGAGGCGCGGATGGGTGTGGGCGCGGTCGCAGGCGCCGTAGAAGTAGACGAGTTCCTCGGCCTCGGCTCCGACGGCGGCGGAGAGGACGTGGCGGTCGCCGATGTGTCCCAGGGCGGCGGGAGAGCCGTCGGCGCCGTAGAAGGCGTGGGTCAGCCCGGCCATGCGGATGTGCGCGGGGGCGTCCCAGCGGCGCAGCAGCGCGTGGACGCGTTCCAGGTGGGCCAGCAGCGTGCCGCCGGGGTGGGCGATCTCGCCCGCGCCCCGGTCGCGCAGGAGCTCGGTGGCCGCGGTGATCGGCATGGCCTCATGCTGTGATCGCCGCCGGCCCCGGTCAATGCCCCGTCGCGCTTGGGACGGTCCAAGCCGCGAGAACGCGCTTGACATCAACCATTGTTGAGGTTTCAGGGTGGGGTGCGAGCCGGTCACCCGCACCGGTCACGTGACGGATGCCCGTCCGCGAAGGGGCTTCCTAGCGTCGTGAACGACCGTACGACCTGCATGGACG
Organism: Actinomadura rugatobispora; assembly: GCF_042656285.1. Lineage (GTDB taxonomy): Bacteria > Actinomycetota > Actinomycetes > Streptosporangiales > Streptosporangiaceae > Spirillospora > Spirillospora rugatobispora. Next base: position 86,541 of record NZ_JBHSON010000036.1, read on the forward strand.
GAGCGAGACCATGACCGAGAACGCACTGCGCGTGGCGATCGTCGTCGGCAGCAACCGCAGCGGGCGGTTCGCCCCCGCCGTCGCCACCTGGTTCGCCGGACGGGCAGGGGAGCACGAGGGCGTCCGGCCCGACGTCATCGACCTGGGCGATCTGGAGCTGCCCACCGTCCTGGGCGACCCGGCGGCCGCCGCCGCGCTGGCCGAGGCCACCGAGGCCCTCGAACGGGCCGACGCGTTCGTGATCATCACGCCGGAGTACAACCACAGCTTCCCCGGGAGCCTGAAGAACTTCATCGACGCGCACTTCACCCAGTGGCAGGCCAAGCCGGTGGCCTTCGTGTCGTACGGCGGGATGGCCGGCGGCCAGCGGGCGGTGGAGCACCTGCGGCAGGTCTTCGCCGAGCTGCACGCGGTGACGATCCGGGACACCGTCAGCTTCCACAACCCGTGGGGCCAGTTCGACGGCGAGGGCCGCCACCTGGAACCCGAGGGCGCCAACGCCGCGGCCAAGGGCATGCTCGACCAGCTCGCCTGGTGGGGCCACGCCCTGCGCGACGCCCGCGCCGTCCGCCCCTACAGCGCCTGACCTTGGGAGATGCGATGAGCAACGAAAGACCCGGCGAGCAGGAAGGCCCGGACGCGATCGCGTCCAGAGACACCCCCCGGCCGGCCGGGCGGGGGGCGATGACCATCGCGCTGGTGCTGGTCCTCGGATCGATCATGGTCTCGCTGGACATGACCGTGGTGAACGTCGCGATCGCCCACCTGTCGGCGGACTTCGACGCGCCGCTGGCCACGATCCAGTGGGTCGCGACGGGCTACTCGCTGGCGCTGGGCGCGGTGATCCCGCTGTCGGCGTGGGCGATCGGCCGCTTCGGCGCCAAGCGGCTGTACCTGGGCGCGATCGGGCTGTTCGCGGCGGGGTCGATGCTGGCCGGGCTGGCCTGGAACATCGAGTCGCTGGTCGCGTTCCGGGTGGTGCAGGGCCTGGCGGGCGGGCTGGTGATGCCGGTCGGCATGACCATCCTGATCCGCGCCGCCCACCCCGACCGGCTGGGACGGCTGATGAGCACGCTGGGCCTGGCGATCCTGGTCGGGCCGATGGCCGGGCCGGTGCTCGGCGGCTGGCTGATCGACGAGGTGTCGTGGCGGTGGATGTTCTTCATCAACCTGCCGATCGGCGTGGTCGTGATCGCGCTGGCGTCCCGGATCTTCGCCCCGGACGGCGCCCGCGACCCGCGTCCGCTGGACGTCCCCGGCGCGCTCCTGCTGTCGCCCGGACTGGCCGCGCTGATCTACGGGGTGACCTCCGGCGGGGAGCACGGCGACTTCGCCCGTCCCGCGGTGCTGGTGCCGCTGGTCGCGGGCGGCGCGCTGATCGCGGCGTTCGTCGGACGGGCCGTCACCGCCCGCTACCCGCTGCTGGACCTGCGGCCGTTCCGCGACCGGGCGTTCGCGACCGCCACCGGGACGATGAGCCTGTTCGCGGTCGGCTACTTCGGCTCGATGCTGCTGCTCCCTTTGTACTTCCAGGTGGTGCGGGGCGAGAGCGCGACGATGGCGGGGCTGCTGGGGGTGCCGATGGCGCTGGCGTCGGGGACGGTCATGCAGTTCGCCGGGCGGCTGGCCGACAAGGTGAGCCCGGGCCGGACGGTCCCGGTGACGATCGCGGTGTCGGCGACCGGGTTCGCCCTCTTCGCCCATCAGTTGAGTGCGGACGCCTCGTACTGGGGCCTGGGCGCCGCGCTGCTGCTGGTCGGCGCGGGCGGCGGCGCGACGATGATGCCGCTGATGACGGCGGCGACCCGGCGGATGCCGCACGACCAGGCGCCGGCGGCCAGCACCACCCTCAACCTGATCAACACGACGGTCGCGGCGGTGGGCACGGCGGTGGCGTCGGTGCTGCTGTCGGCGGCGATGGCGGCGCGGGTGCCGGTGGCGGGCGAGGGCGGCCTGCAGGCGCTGCACGGGCTGGCCCCGGACGCGCGGGCCGCGGTCGCCCCGGGGCTGGCGGAGGCGTTCCAGCACACCTACGTGTGGGCGGTGGCGTTCGTGGTGCTGGCGATCGTCCCCGCGCTGTTCCTGCCGCGCCGCGACGACGGCCGTCCGGGGCGGGGCGCGGGTCAGCGGGACGAGCCGGAGCCCCGCCCCGAGACCGGCACGGAACCGGCCTCCGGCCTCGCGGTCTCCGCGGCCTCGGCCGAGACGCGGGCGTCGTAGGCGGTGCGGGCGGCGGCGATCTGCGGCTGGTGCTCCTCGGTCCAGGTGACGAGCGCCTTGATCGTGGAGTGCAGGTCGGCGCCGAGCGGGGTGAGCTCGTAGTCCACCCGGGGCGGGACGACCGGGTGGACGGTCCGCTTCACCAGCCCGTCGCGTTCGAGATGGCGCAGCGTGCGGGCGAGCATGCGCTGGGAGATCCCGTCGATCTCCCGGCGCAGCTCGGTGAAGCGCATGCTGCGCCGGTCGAGCAGGGCGATGACCAGCAGCGACCACTTGTCGGCGATCCGGTCGAGGATCTGCCTGACCTCGCAGTCCGCGCGGGTGTCCCAGTTCGTGACGTCGAAGCCCTGGTCGGTCCCGGTATCCCCGCAGTTACCGGGTGACTCGAAAGTCCCGTCTTCCATGGTCAGACATGGTGTCGCATGATGCTGCCGGTTACAAGAAGGAACCGGCAGGCCCCTGGAGAACCAGTCGGGCCGGGAGGAGACGTCCATGTCCGCACCACCACCGCCGCCGGGAGATCCCGGCGCCGCCGCCCGGATGGACGGGCGCGCCTGGGGCGTCCTCTTCGTCCTCTGCGGCGCGATCTTCCTCGAGGGCATCGACATCGCCATGCTCAACGTGGCGCTGCCCGCGATCCGCGCCGACCTCGGGCTGTCCACCGGGATGCTGAGCGGCGTGGTGAGCGCCTACGTGCTCGGCTACGGCGGGTTCATGCTGCTCGGCGGGCGCGCCGCCGACCTGCTGGGGCGCCGCCGGATGTTCCTGCTCTGGCTGACGGTGTTCCTGGTCTTCTCCGGTCTGGGCGGGTTCGCCACCGAGGGCTGGATGCTGCTGGTCGCGCGGTTCGTGACCGGGGTGGCGGCCGCGTTCATGACCCCGGCCGGGCTGTCGCTGATCACCACCGGGTTCCCCGCGGGCCCGGCCCGCGACCGGGCGCTGCTGATCTACGCGGGCACGGCGGCGGGCGGGTTCTCGCTGGGCCTGGTCGCGGGCGGGCTGCTGACCGCGGCCGGATGGCGCTGGGTGTTCTTCGCGCCCGTCGCGCTGGCCGCGGTGATCCTGGCGGCCGCCATCCCGCTGATCAAGGAGACCGGCGCCCCCGGCCGCGCCGCCCGGTCCCTCGCCGGCTTCGACCTGCCCGGCGCGCTCACCGTCACCGGCGCGATGATGCTGCTGGTGTACGGCGTCGTCCGGCTCGAGCACCCGGGGCACGGGCCGGGCCTGACCGCCGCCGTGTTCGCCGCCGGGCTGGCGCTGCTGGCCGCGTTCGCCGCGATCGAACGGCGGTCGCCCGCCCCGCTGGTGCGCCTCGGCATCCTGCGCTCGGGCGGCCTGGTGCGCGCCAACCTCGGCGCGGTCCTGCTGCTCGGGGGCTTCTTCGGCTTCCAGTTCCTGGCCACCCTCTACTTTCAGGAACTGCGCGGCTGGTCGACGGTCGAGACCGGGCTGGCGCTGCTGTTCCTCGGCATCGACGCCGTCCTGGCGCCCACCCTCACGCCCCGGCTGGTCCGGCGGTTCGGCCATATCCGGGTGATCTTCGCCGGGTTCGTGCTCGCGGCGGCGGGCTACGCGCTGTTCCTGACGGCCGGGCCGGACACGGTGTACGCGGCGATGATCCCGACCCTCTTCCTGGTCGGGCTGTCGTTCGCGCTCACCTACGGCCCGATCACGATCGCCGCCACCGACGGCGTGGACGAGCGGGAGCAGGGCCTGGCCGGCGGGATGCTGAACACGGCGTTCCAGTTCGGCGCCGCGTTCGGGATCTCGGCCGCGACCGCCGTCCAGGTCGCCGCGCTCGGAGCCTCCACCCAGAACGGCTACGACGCGATCCGCACGGCGCTGCTCGTCCCGGTCGTGGCCGCCTCCCTCGGCGCGGTCGTCATCGCCTTCGGACTGCGCGCCCGCCGCACGACGGCGCCGCCCGCGACCGCCGAGACCGCCGAAGCGATGACGGGAGCCACCCGATGACCGCCAACGTCCGGGACTTCTCCGCGATCCGCGACGCGTTCGACACCTACATAGGAGACATCGTCTACGCGACGATGACGACCGTGGACGCCAAGGGCCGCCCACGCGCGCGCGTCCTCATCCCCGTCTGGGAGGTGATCGACGGCCGCCCCCTCGGCTGGCTGTGCACGTTCAAGACCCCGGTCAAGGCCGCGCACCTGGCGGCCAACCCGCACACCACCTTCTCCTACTGGAGCCCCAGGCAGAACGCGGTGTACGTGGACACAGTCGCCGGATGGACCGAGGACCACGACCTCAAGCGACACGTCTGGGACCTCTATACGAAGGGGAGCCCGCCCGGCGCCGGCTACAACCCCGCCCAGTTCTGGAAGGGCCCCTCCGACCCCGCGTTCCAGGTGCTGCGCCTGGAACCGTGGCGGGTGCAGGTCATCCGCGGCACCGACCTCGACAGCCGCATCTGGCGGCCCGGCGCCTGAGGGCCGATGGACGGCGCCGCGCACCGGCGCCGTCCTCGCGGGTCGTACGGCGGCATCGGCCAATCGGTTGATGCCGGGACGAGCGCCCTGGCCGATACCGCCGGACCCGCGCCCCGGACATGCTCGAAGCATGCCGATCATCGAAGTCACCGGCCTGCGCAAGGTCTACGGGGGCCGCCCCGCGGTCGACGGCGTCTCCTTCGCCGTCGAGGAAGGCGAGATCTTCGGGATCCTCGGCCCCAACGGCGCGGGCAAGACCACCACCGTCGAGTGCGTCGAGGGACTGCGCGTCCCCGACGCGGGCACCGTCCGCGTGAACGGGCTCGACCCCGTCGCCGACCGCGACGAGCTCACCCGGTTCCTCGGCGCCCAGCTCCAGGAGAGCCAGCTCCAGGGGAAGCTGACCGTACGCGAGGCCCTGGAGCTCTACAGCGCCTTCTACCCCAGCCCGCTCGAATGGCGGCCCCTCGCCGAGCGCCTCGGCCTCACCGAAAAGCTCCGCACCCGCTTCGCCGACCTCTCCGGGGGGCAGAAGCAGCGCCTGTTCATCGCGCTCGCCCTCATCGGCGGCCCCCGGATCGTCGTCCTGGACGAGCTCACCACCGGCCTCGACCCCCGCGCCCGCCGCGACACCTGGACCCTCATCGAGGAGGTCCGTGACTCCGGCGTCACCGTCCTCCTCGTCACCCACTTCATGGAGGAGGCGCAGCGGCTCTGCGACCGGATCGCCGTCATCGACTCCGGCCGCGTCGCCGCCCTCGACACCCCCGGCGGGCTGATCCGCCGCGCCGCCGGCAACACCGTGATCTCCTTCACCCCGTCCCAGGCCCTCGACCGCACGGACCTGGAGGGGCTGCCGGAGCTCGACAGCGTCCACCTCCAGAGCGGCCGGATCACCATCAACGGCACCGACACCACCGTCAACGCCGTCATCTCGCTGCTGGCCCGCAACCAGATCACCGCCCACCAGCTGCGCGTCGTCGACGCCACCCTCGACGACGCCTTCCTCGACCTCACCGAGAAGCAGGAGTCCTGACGTGTCCGCGTCCACCGCCGTCCTGAAGGCCGAGTCCCGGCTGTTCTCCCGCGAGCCCTACACCCTCTTCTGGCTGGTCGGCTTCCCCACCCTGCTGCTGGTCATCCTCGGCCTCATCCCCTCCTTCCGCGAGCACTCCGCCGACCTGGGCGGCCGCCGGGTCATCGACCTGTACGTCCCGATCGTCGTGCTGCTCGCCCTGATCGTCGCGGGGATCCAGGCGCTGCCGCCCGTGCTGGCCGGCTACCGCGAGAACGGCATCCTGCGCCGCATGTCGACCACGCCCGTCCGCCCGGGTTCGCTGCTCGGGGCGCAGATCCTCCTGCACCTCGCGGGCGGGCTCGCCTCCGCGATCCTGGCCATCGCCGTCGGAAGGCTGGTCTTCGGCGTCGCCCTCCCCGAGCACGTCCCCGGCTACCTGGTCGCGCTCGCCCTCGCCGCCACCAGCGCCATCGCCACCGGCGCCGCCATCGCCGCCGTCTCGCCCAACACCAAGGTCACGACCGTGGTCGGCTCCGTCGTCTTCTTCCCCTCGCTGTTCACCGCCGGCGTCTGGGTGCCGGTGCAGGTCCTGCCCGACCTGCTGCGGCGGATCGTCGAGTTCACCCCGTCCGGTGCCGCCTCCCAGGCCCTCGACATGGCGAGCCGCGGAGACTGGCCGGACTGGACGCACCTGGGCGTCACCGCCCTGTGGGCCGTCCTGCTGATCGCGGCGGCCATCCGCTGGTTCCGCTGGGAATGACGCAGACTGGCACCGTGATCGAGGACCACTGGGAACGCTTCATCCGCTGGGGACCGTACGGCCTGCTCGCCCTGGCGACGCCCATCGCGTTCCTCACCCGCGACGTCCTGATGTCGCCCGCCGAGCAGCGGCTCACGGCGCCGCTGCTCGGGGTGACCCTCACCCTCCAGCTGTTCCACACCGCGGGCCGGATTCCCGGACCGCTCTACTACTGGGCGCGCACCGTCCTGGCCTTCGCCCTCTCCTGGCTGAACCCGCTGTTCGCGATCTACGCCGTCATCGGCTACTTCGACGCCAGGCAGTGCCTCAAGGGCCGCTGGGCGAAGATCGGCTGCTACGCCAACGCGGTCACGATGGCCGGCTCGGAGGCCGGCGGCTTCCCGCCGAAGGAGCCCCTCGTCTGGGTCCTGTTCGGCGTCCTGCTGGCCCTGCACATCGCCCTCCTCGCGATCTTCGGCGGCATCGCCGAGCGCGAGGACCGGCTGGCCGCCGCCAAGACCGCGATGATCGACGAGCTGGAGCGCACCAACGCCCGCCTCGAACAGGCCCTCGGCGAGAACGCCGCGCTCCAGGCCCAGCTCCTCGTCCAGGCCAGGGAGGCGGGCGTGAACGACGAGCGCCGCCGCCTCGCCGCCGAGATCCACGACACCATCGCCCAGGGCCTGGCCGGCATCGTCACCCAGCTCCAGGCCGCCCAGGACACCACGGACCCCGCACACGTCCGGCGCGCCCACGCGCTCGCCCGCGAGAGCCTCCGGGAGGCCCGCCGCTCCGTCCGCAACCTGGCGCCCGCCCACCTCGAGCACGACACCCTGCCCGAGGCCCTCAAGAAGATCGTCGCCACCCACCCCACGGCCCGCCTCACCCTCACCGGCACCGTGGAACCCCTGCACGAGGAGATCGAGGCCACCCTCCTGCGCATCGCCCAGGAGGCCCTCGCCAACGCCATCCGGCACGCCGCCGCCGACCGCGTCGGCGTCACCCTCTCCTACATGGACGACGAGGTCACCCTGGACGTCCGCGACGACGGCCGGGGCTTCACCGGCCCCACCCGCGGCTTCGGCCTGAACGGCATGCGCGAACGGGCCGAACGCGTCCTCGGCACCCTGGAGGTCGAGTCCGAGCCCGGCCAGGGCACCGCCGTCTCGGCCCGCGTACCGTTGGTCCGCCATGGCTGACATCACCCTCCTCATCGTCGACGACCACCCCGTCGTCCGCGACGGCCTGCGCGGCATGTTCGCCGGCGCCCCCGGCTTCGAGGTCCTCGCGGAGGCCGCGAACGGCCGCGAGGCCGTCGCCCTGGCGGCCGACCTGCGCCCCGACGTCATCCTCATGGACCTCCGCATGCCCGGCGGCAGCGGCGTGGAGGCCATCACGGAGATCACCGAGCGGGGACTGCCGTCCAAGGTCCTGGTCCTCAACTCCGACACGATCCCCGCGATCGAGGCGGGCGCCACCGGCTACCTCCTCAAGGACGCCCCCCGCGACGAGCTGTTCAACGCCGTCCGCGCCGCCGCCGAGGGCCGCACCGTCCTGTCCCCGGCCATCGCGTCCCGCCTGGTGAACCGCGTGCGAGCACCCCAGACCGGCACCCTCAGCGCCCGCGAGATCGAGGTGCTCCGCCTGGTCGCCAAGGGCACCGGCAACCGCGAGATCGCCGCCGAGCTCTTCATCAGCCAGGCCACCGTCAAGACCCACCTGACGCACATCTACGCGAAACTGGGCGTCAAGGACCGCGCCGCCGCCGTGGCCTCCGCCTACGACCAGGGCATCCTGGGGTGAACACGTGAGGCCCGCGCCGTGTGGCGCGGGCCTCGGTGTTTCATCGTGTGGGGTCAGACCCGCTTGGACGGGTCCCCTCCGCCTCCGCCTGCCGGGGGGTCGCCGTCGAGTTTGTTGAGCTTGCCGTGTCCGGGGTCGGGTGCGGGGCCGGCGCCGCTGGGCGGCCCGCCGCTGCCGGGTGCGCCGTTGCCGGACGGGGCACCGCCGCCGTTGGGTGCGGGGGCCGAGGGTGCTCCACCGCTGGGTGCGCCGCCGGACGAGCTGTCGCCGGAGGGGCCGCTGTCGTTGTGGGAGTCGTAGGTGCCGTTGTCCCTGTTGCGTTGCTGCTTTTTGGCCTGCGATTCGCGGCCGCTGTTGCCGTAGTCGGGGTCGGCGGTGTTGGCGCTGGCGCCCTGGCGTCCGTAGGTCTTGGGTTCGTCGTCGTTGTCGTGAAGGTTGCCGATCTTGCCCTTGGTGACCTTGCCCGATTTGATCCGTGACCGGGGCGGGGTCTTGTCCCGCTCCCGGTCGTCCTTCGGGACGACCCTGGGAGCCGGCTTGATGGTGCGCTCGGGCATCATCCAGTCCAGGTTCTTGCCCTCCTGGCCCGCGCGGTACCGGTAGAGCGCCCGGGTGTCGCGGATGCGTGCCATGTCCTGCGGCGTCAGCACCCCGTAGCGGTCGTTGGGGTTCATCGGCGTCAACGACGGGGGATGCTGGGCCTCCCAGAGGGAGATCAGGTAGCTCCTCAACTCGGGAGTGAAGTAGCCATCGATGAACTCCTCGTCGTTGAGCCCGAGGAATTGCCCGACGTCCCGCTTGCGCCGTTCCACCCAGCCCAGCTTCTCGTACTCGGCGTAGTCCGCCAGGTACCGGTCGGCGGCCGCCTTGTCACGTGTCAGCTGATTGGCCAGCCCAGTCAGGTTCAGGGAGAGCATTCCCGTGTAGGCGGCGTCCAGGCCCTGGAAGACGACTTCCGCGGCGACGTTGCCCTTGCTGAGGGGGCCGAGGCGTCCGCGCCGGAAACCGTCCAAGGTCCCGGGCGTGTTACCGGGCGTGAACCTGGAGGTCTGGGGAGTGACCGCAGGTCGTCTCGTCCAGGTGTCGTCCGGCCTGGCGGGCGGGCGCCCGAAGCCGTTACGGGCGACCGGCGGGCGTCCCTGACCGTCCGTGGTGACCGGCGGACGTCCCGGACCGTTCGGAGCGATCGGCGGGCGGGCGGAGCCGTCCTGCGTGCCCTGCGGAGGGGTGGCCGCCGTGCCGGACGGTCCCGGCCCGGGCGGGACGCCCTGACCGTACGCACCGACCTGGTCGGGCGGGACGGCACCCGGGGCGACGCCCCAGGCCCCCTGCTCCTGGCCCTGCCCCTGGCCGTACGGAGCGGCGCCCTCGGC
>NZ_JBHSON010000037.1:0-93832 GCF_042656285.1 Actinomadura rugatobispora
CCGCTTCGGGTCAGGACCGGTTGCGGCGTTTGACCGGGGAGACCGCGCGCCTGTCGGGGATGCTGGCCGGTGGCCTGAACCGGCATGGCCCGTCGTCGAGACCAGCGTGTCGCCCATCACCACCCCCGAGGCGCTCAAGCAACGATCACCCATGGTGACGCATGGCGACGCTCAGTGAAACCCGGCATGCCGCGCCGGCGTCACCTCAGCGGAAGACGACGGTGCGGTCGCCGTTCAGCAGGACGCGGTGCTCGGCGTGCCAGCGCACGGCGCGGGCCAGGGCCAGGCACTCCATGTCGCGGCCCACCGCCATCAGGTCCTCCGGGCTGTGGGTGTGGTCGACCCGCGCGACCTCCTGCTCGATGATCGGGCCCTCGTCCAGGTCGGCGGTCACGTAGTGCGCGGTGGCGCCGATCAGCTTGACGCCGCGCGCGTGCGCCTGGTGGTACGGGCGGGCGCCCTTGAAGCCCGGCAGGAACGAGTGGTGGATGTTGATGATCCGGCCGGGCAGCTTGCCGCAGAAGTCGTCGGACAGGATCTGCATGTAGCGGGCGAGCACCACCAGGTCGGCCCGGTAGTGGTCGACCAGCGTGAGCACCTCGGCCTCGTGCGCGGCCTTGCCGCCCCGGGCCACCGGCAGGTGGTGGTAGTCGAGCCCGTACGACTGGGCGAGCGGGCGCAGGTCGGGGTGGTTGGAGACGACCCCGACGATCTCGATGTCCAGCAGCCCGGACCGCTGCCGGTAGAGGAGGTCGTTCAGGCAGTGGCCGGCCTTGGACACCATGATCAGCACGCGTTCGCGGCGGGCGGTCTCGGTCAGGTTCCACTCCAGGCCCAGCTCGGGCACCAGCGAGGCGAACGCGCCGCGCAGCTCGTCGGGGTCGGTGTCGGGCAGCCCGGTGAACTGCACCCGCATGAAGAACCGCCCGCCGTCCCCATCCTCGCGCACACCTGCCGCTTGCGGGGGGTCGACCCCCCGCACCCCCCGGTCGCTGTACTGCTGGCTCTCAAGGATGTTGCAACCGCGCTCGGCCAGCAGACCGGACACCGCGGCGACGATGCCGGGACGGTCCGGGCACGAGAGCGTCAGCACGAATTCGGACACGGGCGCCACTTTCGCTGGTGAAATGAGGTCTGGAGATATACGAGCTTACGCGGAGGGTGTGGTGCCGGGGTGGTAGCCGAAGAAGCCGCGGCGGCGCCAGAGGGGCGTGAAGCCGTCCGAGTCGTGTGCCTGGACGGGCGCGGGCGGGTCCTGCTGATGCGCTGGCAGGACACCCTGACGGGGAACAGGTTCTGGGAGCCGCCGGGCGGGGGCGTGGAGCCCGGCGAGAGCCCGCTGCAGGCCGCCCGCCGAGAGCTGTACGAGGAGACCGGGCTGCCGCCGGAGGCCGTCCGGGACGTGTCGGTGCCGGTGCGGCGCGACACCGTCTGGCTCGGCACGCGGTACGTCAAGACCGAGCCGTTCTTCCTGGCCCGGTTCGACGGAGTCCCGGAGGCGGCCCCGGCGGCGTTCACCCCGGAGGAGGACGAGACATTCCTGGAGCTCCGCTGGTTCGCTCAGGAGGAGCTGGCCGGGCTCGCCGCGTCCGGCGTCCTGGAGCCCCCGGAACTGCCCGCGGTCGTCTCGTCGCTCCTCGCTCGCTGACGGAATGCACCACCACGCAGGATGTTGACGAGAAGGTGAGCCTTCGCACGATCCGCTTCTCGATCCTCGACCGGTCCCGGACCCGCGAGGGCGAGGGCCATCCCCGGGCGCTCCGCGACACGGTGGAGTTCGCGCGGCAGGCCGAGGCGATGGGGTACCACCGCTTCTGGGTCTCCGAGCACCACGGCGTGCCGGGGGTGGCGGGGCCGGCGCCGACCGTCCTCGCGGCGGCCGTGGCCGCGGCGACCTCCCGCATCCGGGTGGGCACGGGCGGGGTGATGCTGCCCAACCACCAGCCGCTCGTGGTCGCCGAGCAGTTCGGGGTCCTGGAGTCGCTCCACCCCGGGCGCATCGACATGGGGCTTGGCCGGTCCGTGGGCTTCACCGGCGGCGTACGGCGCGCGCTCGGCCACGACCGGCGCGACGCCGACGACTTCGCGGCTCGGCTAAGGGAACTGCTCGGCTACTTCACCGGGGACCAGGACGTCCACCCCGGCGTGCACGCGTGGCCGGCCGAGGGGCTGCGGGTGCCGGCGTTCGTCCTGGCCACCGGATCGGGCGCGGACCTGGCGGCCTCGTTCGGGCTGCCGCTGGTCATCGCGGCGGCCCGCGGCGAGGCGCGGATGCTGGAGGCCATCGACCGGTACCGGGCGGGCTTCCGTCCGACCGCGTGGGGGCAGGAGCCGTACGTGGTCGTCTCCGGCACGGTCGCGATCGCGGACACGCGCGAGGAGGCGTGGCGGATGCTGGTCCCGGAGGCCTGGTCGAGCGCGTGGTCCCGCGTCCACGGCGAGTTTCCGCCGCTGGCCCCGGCCGAGCGGATCCTGGCGCTGGACATGGGCGAGCGCGAGCGCCGGTTCTTCGACCAGGCGCTGCGCGGCCACCTGCACGGCACCGAGGACGAGGTGGCCGAGGCCCTGGAGGACCTCGTCGAGCGCAGCGGCGCGGACGAGATCCTCGTCCACACCAGCACCCACGACCGGGCGCTGCGGCTGGAGTCGCACCGCCGGCTGGCGCAGCTCGCCGGGCTGACCCCGGATTCCTACCCGTCGGTAGTTTCGCGCGGGCCGCTCGGGTTACATTCGCTCGCATGCGGCGACTCCTTGCCCTCCCGTTGACCCTGACTTTGCTCGCGGCCGGCTGCTCCAGCCCCGACCGGGCCGGCGACCCGGAGTTCAGGAAGACACCCGACGCGACCGAGAAGCCGCCCGAGAAGGTGAAGGGCATCCCCACCGCCCCCGGCACGCACAAGCGGAAGCTGGACGTGGGCACCTTCGGTCACCGCGAGTACCTGCTGCACGTACCGCCCAAGCTCACCCGCGGCGCCTGGCGCGACGGGAAGCCGGCCAAGCCGCTGCCGCTGGTGCTCGCGCTGCACGGCGGGCTGGCCACCATGCAGCAGATGCGCGACCTGACCGGCTACGACGCCATCTCCGACGACAAGGGCTTCCTGGTCGCCTACCCCGACGGGTTCATGACCACCTGGAACGCGGGCGACTGCTGCGGCGCCGCCAAGCTCGGGAAGATCGACGACGTCGGCTTCCTGAGCAAGCTGATCGACGAGCTGACCGGGGCCGGGCTGGCCGACCCCGACCGGGTGCACGTCACCGGGTTCTCCAACGGCGCCGGCATGGCCTACCGGCTGGCCTGCGAGCGCCCCGCGAAGGTGGCCGGGATCGGGGTGGTCGAGGGCGCCCTGGTCACGCCGTGCGAGCCGGACCGGCCGGTGTCGGCGATGATCGTGCACGGCACCGCGGACAAGAGCGTGCCGTTCGACGGCGGCGGGCGCCGCGACTTCAACGACGGCCGCCCGTTCCCGCCGGTGTCGGAGGCGGTCGACTTCTGGCGGCGGGTCGGCGACCTGCCCGCGCCGAAACGGCCGCTGCGCGGGCTGAGCAACGGCGCCGAGTGCTCCGGGACGGGCAAGGGCGCGCGCGGCGCCGAGGTGACGTTCTGCAAGATCGAGGGCGGCACGCACCGCTGGCCCGCGGGGGCGAGCCGGATGCTGTGGAACTTCTTCGCCGACCATCCGCGACGGTAAACGCGAGAAGTTTTCACCTTCCCGTTCTCCCGATACTGTGGTCCCCATGAACCTCCGGGAGCGCTACGACGCCGCCACCGCCACGCTGGAAGCGCCGTTCGCCGCCGTCGACCTCGCCGCGTTCCGCGCCAACGCCGCCGACCTGGTCCGCCGCGCCGCCGGCACACCGATCCGGCTGGCCAGCAAGTCGGTGCGCTGCCGGGCCCTCCTGGACGAGGTGCTCGCGATGGACGGCTTCGCCGGCGTCATGGCGTTCACCCTCCCCGAGGCGCTCTGGCTCTCCCGGCACGGCACCAGCGACGACATCCTGGTCGCCTACCCCACCGCCGACCGCACGGCCATCGCCGAACTCGCCGCCGACGACCGCGCCGCCGCCACCGTCACCCTCATGGTCGACTCCCCCGCCCACCTCGACCTGATCGAGAAGAACGCGGGCGGGCGGCCGATCCGGGTCTGCGTGGACATCGACGCCTCGTACCGCCCGCTGGGCGGGCGCCTCCGCTTCGGCGCCCGCCGCTCCCCGCTGCGCACCGCCGCCGACGCGCACGCGTTCGCCGAGGAGATCGTCCAGCGGCCCGGCCTGCGGCTGACCGGGCTCATGGCCTACGAGTCGCAGATCGCCGGGGTCGGCGACACCCCGCCCGGCAAGCCCGCGCGGGCCCGCGCCATCCGCGCGATGCAGCACCGCTCCCGGCTGGAGCTGGCGATCCGCCGCGCGGAGATCGTCCGGGCCGTCCGCGAACTGGCCGACCTGGAGTTCGTCAACGGCGGCGGCACCGGCAGCGTCGAGAAGACCGCCCGGGAACGTGCCATCACCGAGATCGCCGCCGGCTCCGGGCTCTACCAGCCGCACCTGTTCGACCACTACTCCAACTTCCAGGGCCGCCCGGCCGCCCTGTTCGCGCTGCCCGTCGTCCGCCGCCCCGGACCCGGCGTCGTCACCTGCCTGGGCGGCGGCTACCTCGCCTCCGGCCCCGCCGACCCGCTGCGGCTCCCCCAGCCCTACCTGCCGACCGGGCTCTCCTACGACTCCGACGAGGGCGCCGGGGAGGTCCAGACCCCGCTGGTGGGCGCCACCGCCGACCTCCTCGACCTCGGCGACCGCGTCTGGTTCCGCCACACCAAGGCCGGCGAGCTGTGCGAGCGCTTCGCTACGCTCCATCTGCTGGAGGGCGACCGCCTCGTCCGGACCGTCCCCACCTACCGCGGCGAGGGCGCCACGTTCCTTTGACCCGGAGGGGCCCTGACCGGCTACGTTGGCCCGTATGACCCACGCACCCCTGATCAGCGTTCGCGGCGAGGCGGTCCTGGAGGTCGAGCCGGAGATCGCCCGGCTGTCGGTACACGTCCAGTCCCAGGAACGCGACCGGCGGGAGGCGCTCGACCGGCTGGTGGAACGCAACCAGGCCGCGCTGGAGCTGATCAGGTCGTACGGGGACGCGATCGAGAAGCTGGAGACCGGCGGCCTGTCGATCACGCCGCAGCTGAAGTACCGGCGCCGTGAGGGCGACATCCGCGCCTACCAGGGCACGGTCTGGATCCGCTTCACCGTCACCGACTTCGCCGTGCTCGGCGAGCTGGTGACCCGGCTGGGCGACCTGGAGCGCGCCTACGTCCACGGCCCCGACTGGGGCCTGCGCCGCGACAGCGAGATCTACAAGCAGGCCGCCCGCCAGGCCGCCGGCGAGGCCGTCGAACGGGCCCGCAGCTACGCCGAGGCCCTGGGCGCCCGCCTCACCGGCCTGGTCGAGCTGGCCGACGAGGGCCTGACCAGCGACACCCGCGCCCCCGCCCAGCCCATGGCCCTCATGGCCGGCTACGGCGCCCCGGCCGCCGTGGCCGAGGGCGCCGAACCCCCGTCCATCGACCTGGAACCCGCCACCCAGATCGTCCGCGCCGCCGTCGAGGCCCGCTTCACCGCCACATCCCCCGACCTGGACTGACACCCACAGTGACCCCCCACAATGAAAAGAGGGGGTAGATGACCACAGAAAAGGAGACGGCGGCACCACCGGGGATCGGGCGGGCGCCCGAGCCGTCGCTGGAGGATCCCTGCAGTGAGCGGGTCCCCGCCGGGGATCTGCTGCATCTGCACGGGCGGCCCGAGACCGCGGCGCGCGAGCTGGACGTGTTCCTGACCGGCCAGGTGTTCATGGACATGATCTTCACCGGGCTGCCGGGGCTGCCGCCGCCCGGTACGGAGCTGGTCACCGACGGGCTCGGCTCGGCTCCGGGCGGGGTCGCCAACATCGCGGTCGCGATGAGCCGGCTCGGGCTGCGCACCGGGCTGGCGGCGGCGTTCGGCGACGACATGTTCGGCGCCTACCTGTGGCGCGCGCTGTCGGAGCAGGAGAACGTCGATCTGCGCTGGGCGCGGCGGGTCCCGGGCTGGTCGACCCCGGTGACGGTGTCGCTGGCCTACGCCTCCGACCGGAGCATGGTGACGTTCGCGCGGCCGCTGCCGCTGCCGGCCGACGATCTGGTCGCCGGGCCGCCGCGGGCCGCGACCTGCTTCGTCGACATCGATCGTCCCGTGCCGGGGTGGGCGCGGGCGCTGCGCGCCACGGGGGCGCTGGTCTTCGGCGACCTGGGGTGGGATCCGACGGAGACCTGGTCGACCGACGTGCTGGACCGGCTGGAGCATGTGGACGTGTTCCTGCCCAACGCCGTGGAGGCCATGGCCTACACCCGCACCCGCACCGCGGAGGACGCGCTGGCCGCGCTGTCCGAGCGGGTCCCGGTCGTGGTGGTCAAGCAGGGGGCGCAGGGGGCGATCGCGGTCGACTCGGCGACCGGGGAGCGGGCGTCGGCCGCGGCGCTGCCGGTGACCGCGCTCGACCCGACCGGCGCCGGGGACGTGTTCGCCGCGGGTTTCGTGTACGGGACGCTCGCGGGCTGGTCGCTGGACCACCGGCTGCGCTTCGCCAACCTGTGCGCGGGCCTGTCGGTGCGGCATCACAGCGGTTCGCTGGGCGCCCCGTGCTGGGGCGAGATCGCGGCGTTCGGCGAGGACGGGGAGGTGCCGCCGGAGGTGCTGGAGCGGTACGCGTTCGTGGTGCCCTACATTCCCGAGGCCGAGCTGGAACGCGGCGCCGACTCGGTCACCAGGGCCGAGCCGACCCTGCGGCACGGCGCGTTCTGAACATCGCGTGAACGCCCGCGGGGCGCGGCGCGTACCTGAGGGCGTGGGAGGAACCGACTGCGGGGAGTACAGGGTCGGCCTCGGCGTCTACGCCATCGGGCGGCTGGCCGGGGACGAGGCCGCCGTGCTGCGCGAGCACCTGGCCGGTTGCGGCGGCTGCCGGGCCGAGCTGGACGAGCTTCGCGCGGTGGCCGATCTGCTGACCCGGACGATGGCCCCCGCCGACGGCGAGGCGGCCGCGGCGCCCCGCACGGAACGAGGCGCCGGGCGCCGCGCTCGCACGCGGCCCTCCGGCGCCTCGTCCAGGCTGCTCAACGGCGCCTGCGCCGCCTCCAGACCACCAGGGCGGTGACGATGACCGCGGCGCCCACTCCGGCCAGGACCAGCCGGGGGTCGACGCCGCCGCCCGCGCCGGGCACGTCGTCCTCGTCCTCGTTCTTGTCCTTGCCGCCGGCCCCGTCGAACGCCGGGGAGATCATCGCGTTGACGGCCTTGGCGACCTGGCCCGCCTCGTCCTTCAGCCGCTCGGCGCCGCGCTGGGCCACGTTGCGGGGGTTGACCCGCTCCGCCAGCTCGTCGATCGTCTGTGCGAGCTCCTGGCGGGTGCGCTCGATCCGCCGTTCCAGCGCCTCCGGGTCGCGGGACCTGTCAGCCATGCCAGTTCCTTCTCGTTCGAGCCTCAGCCACGCATGATCCGAACAGTCTTGCAGGTCTTGCCGGGAAACGCCCGCTCCACCCCAGCCGGTACGGTGGAGCCGACCATCCCACAGAAAGGCGGTACCCGGTGTCCGATCGGTTGGAGCCCGGCGACGTCGCACCCGAATTCGAGCTGCTGGACGCCGACGGCGCCCCGGTGACCCTGGCGTCGTTGCGCGGCAGGCGGGTGATCCTCTACTTCTACCCGGCGGCGATGACGCCCGGCTGCACCAAGGAGTCGGTCGACTTCCAGAGCAACCTGGCCGAACTGGAGGCGGCGGGCGTCACGGTCGTGGGCGTCTCCCCCGACAAGCCCGCCAAGCTGGCCAAGTTCCGGGAGAAGGAGGGGCTGACGTTCCCGCTGCTGTCCGACCCCGACACCGAGGTGCTGAAGGCCTACGGCGCGTACGGCGAGAAGAAGCTGTACGGCAAGGTGGTGGTGGGGGTGATCCGGTCGACCTTCATCATCGACGCCGAGGGCAAGGTGGAGAAGGCGTACTACAACGTGAAGGCCACCGGGCACGTGGAGCGGCTGCGCCGCGACCTGGAGCTGTGAGGCGCCGCGCGGCCGGCGGGGTGCTGTGCGGACGGGGGGACTCGAACTCCCCCAAAGGGTGATACACCCCCCGTCCCGCAGATACCCAGAACCGCGCCGTACGCTGCCACTTCGCCGCCCCCGCCCCGTACGAGGCACATCCGGGAGCATCCCGATACACGGGCGGCCGTATCACGCGAAGTATCACCGTAGGGATCACGCCCGCGCTCCCCCACACCAGGACTCCGGGGGGGAGAAGCCGTCCACAGCAGACGGCCCCGGACGCGGTGATGCAACCACCGGCCGGGGCCTTGGCCCGGAGGAGTCCCGGACCCATGCACGATCGTTTCATCCGCGCGAGCGCGGCGGCCACCGTGGTAGCCATCGGCGCCATCGCGGCCTTCATCTCCTACCGGCACGCCTACGGCGTAGCCATCGCCCACGGCGAGACCGGCACCACCGGCCGCCTCCTACCCCTCACCATCGACGGGCTTGTGTTCGTCGCGTCCCTCGTGCTGCTCGACGCGGCCCGCCGCCGGGTCTCAGCGCCCGTCCTGGCGCGCGTCGCGCTCGCTCTGGGCATCGGGGCAACGGTGGCCGTCAACGTCCTGCACGGCATCGCTCACGGCCCCATCGGCGCGATCATCGCCGCCTGGCCGGCGGTCACGCTCGTGGTCGTCGTCGAGCTGCTCATGGGGATGATCCGGCTCGGCCGGGCCGAGGCGGCGCCGCGGGCGTTGACGTGGTGGCCACCGTTCCCCACAGTGCCGGTCGCGGCGCCGGCCGGGGTGGTCGCGAACGGTCGCGACCGCCAGGGGCCGCTGGTCAACGGCGATGTGTCCGAGCCTGCCGAGGATGACGGTCCCGCCGATCCCGAGGTGATCGCGACCGCCCGCGACCGGTTCGCCGAGGTGCTCGCGGCCGGCGCGGTGCCGTCCGTCCGAGCGGTCCGCCGAGAGATGCGGGTCGGGTACCCGCGCGCCGTGGCGATCCGCGAGGCGCTCGCCGAGGGCGCGTAGCCAGCAGCACGCCGAGGGCCGTCACCAGCTGCCGGTGACGGCCCTCGCTGCTGCTCAGGTGCGCCGCGGCCGACCGCCCTTGCGTGACCGACGCTCGGCCAGCTCCTGCTCTGCGCTCTCCAGGTCGGCGAGGTCCTGGGCGTCCCCGTGCTGCTGGATTCGCTCACGCATGTGGTCGAGGAGGTCGGGCGTGCGGTCGGTGCCAAGTCGGGCGCACACGCGGCCGTACGCCTCCCACATCGGGATGGGGACCCGGATAGGTCTGGTCGGCGTCTTGGCTGGTGGGAGCTTCTGGTCGTCCACGGGCTCATCCTCCGTCGCTCGTGTAGCTACGGAGAATCCTCGCACACCCGTTGTGTAGCTACCAGGTTTGTGCATACCATGTAGCTACCCGGTTAGGGCAAGCGAGCAAGGGAGCGCGACATGGCGAAGCGGACCAAGGTTCCGACGGCGAACTGCCAGCGCTGCCGCGGCCTGCTCACCAACGCCCGCTCCGTCGCCCGCGGCTACGGCGCCCGCTGCTGGGCCCTGAAGCGTCGCGAGGACGCCGAGCGCCAGGCGCTCACCACCGCCACCCGCGCCGCCGACGTGTCCGCCTTCAAGGACGGCGCTCGCGTGCTCGACAAGGCCGAGCAGCTGATCGACGACGGCGCGATCGTTCGGACCCGGTTCGAGGGCCAGTACCTCGCCAACGGTTCGGACGGCGTCTCGACCTACCTCGTGGACACCACCGAGCGGTCATGCACCTGCAAGGCCGGGCAGCGCCTCGGCCGCTGCAACCACCTGGTGGCCGCCGACATCCTTGACCACTTCGCCGCACTCGTCGCGGCCTGACCCTTCCCCCGCTGACAAGGCGGGCCCGGACGCAGCGATTCCGGCGCTGGCCGGGCCCCTGGGCTCAACCTGCAAGAGAGGTCTCACCCATGGCTCAGAAGCCTACCCACCGCGTGACGTTCACCCCGGCGCGCCTGTCCGTCGGTCAGGCCGACGGAACCGCGTGCGTGGTCTGCAAAGCCGACTACCTCGCCGAGGCCCAGGGCATCCCGAGCGTCCCCGTGGGCACCGTGAACGGCGCCCAGGTGTTCGCCTGCGCCTCGCACACCGAACCGGCCGCCGAGGGCAAGTCGAACGACTGGCCCGCCGGCGAACCCGCCACGGTGCGGGACGCCGAGGCGAGCGTCTGCCCGGCCTGGTGCATCGAAGGCCCCAAGCGGCACCACCACCACCGGGGCATGCCAGTGCTCATCGCCCGCCGAGACGGCGACGGGCTCACCTTGGCCGAGGTGCTGCCCTTTCAGGTTCCCGGAATGCTGCCCCGCGTGGTGGTGGACGGCCCGAACGACGTGGCCGCGGTCCTCACCGCCGGCCAAGCGCGCGAACTCCTGGCCGTCCTGGAGATGACCCGCGGCCCCGGTGGCGACCCGTTCGCCGAGGCGGTCCGCCTGGTTCTCGACGCGATCACGGCGTGACCAGCGTCGAGCAACTCGACGAGTTGCAGGCCCTGGAGGCCGAGTTGACCAACGCACTCGCCCGCGTCCGGGCCGCGCGCAAGCGCGCCGAGGCCGAGGCGGGGCCGCTGGTATCAGTGGCCGCGGCTGAGCGTCGCCGGAGCTTCCGCGTGATCACGGGCGGCCGGTCGTGAGCCTGTCGGAGCAGGATCGGCGTACGGCGCGAGTCTGCGCGAGCGTGGCCGCCCGCCGCGGACTGCCGCTCGAGACGTACCCGTGGCGCGGGCGCGCCGGCCGCGACCGTGCCATGCGATTCATCTGGGGCCGCACCTACGCCCAAACCCGTCCCGAGCTTTGCGCCCAAGCGCTCGCCGATGGGGAGTCGGGGGTGTGGTCAGTGGTGTGGGACGCCTACGGCCGCGGCCGGGATGCCGCGACGGCCGGAGAGCCGTTCACGTTGTGGACATGCCCGTACCGGCTCGACGCCGTGACGGCGGTCGAGCGTGAACAGTTCCGGCAGTGGTGCCGTGGCTACGACTCGGTGCGCCCGTTCCCTGTCGACTACAGCGGCTAGAACCGGCCCTCACAGGAGCCCCGTACGGTCACCGACCGGCGGGGCTCTCGCACGTTCATGCGCGGGCGTGAAGTACCGCGTCGGTGTACTGCTCGGTCGTCAGGTCCGCGTCCGTGATGCCCAGCTCAGCCAGGACCGCGCGGACGGCGCCGAGCGCCTCGGCAAGTTCGTCCTCGGCGGCGAGCGTCTCCAACTCGACGAACGTCCCGTCAAGCTCGGGCACGGTGACCACCGTCGCAAGCATGGTCATGCCGCGCGCGTTGAACCGGTAGTTCACGCAGTCCTTCGTCAGCCGGACGTGCTCCACAGCGCCCAGAGCACGGAGCACCGTGTCCACCACGGCCGGGTCCGCCACCTTCGTCTCGTGCTCAGGCTTGGACCCGGATGCCTCGTCCACGGCCGGCTCCTTGTAGGTCAGGATCGTCTGACGCGTGCCGCTCCGGTCGACCACCCGCATCCGCAGTTCCCGACCCTCGGCGGTCAGCGAACCGTCCACCCGGTCGTAGTAGGTGTCCCGGTAGACGCTCGGCTCCTCCTCAGCGCGCTTCCGCAGCTGCTCGCGCAGTCCCTCAGGGTCGCGTACCCGCGCCTTCAGCTCAGCCTCGATCACCGGTCATCCCCTCCTGGGCGCCGTGCCCGCCGCCACACGTCGTCGTAATGCCGTCTGAACCCTGCATGCAGCACGCCATCGGCCGCTGCCGTGAGCTTGTACACCCCGGACCGGTGCCCTTCGTGCGTGGACCCGAACGCCGATAGGTACAGCGTCCCGTCGAACGACAGCATGCGCCACGTCGGAAGGTCGTCGTACAGCCGGACCTGTAGCCGCATCCGCGGGTGCCCGTCCAGTTCGGCCAGCCGCGCCAGCGACAACCGTATCCCTGCCGTGAACGACTCGACGGACTCGGCGATCTCCTCGGCACGGATCGCGGCCGCCGGCGCGTCCGGGTCCAGCAGCAGCACGCGGACGCGGACGGGCGTCTTCCGCCCGGTGAGCGGCCCGCGAAGGAGGGAGTCGTTCATGGCGACCAAGCCGAGGACGCGGACGGCCAGGATGTCGAGAGCCTCGGCCGTACCCGCGTGCTCACGCAGTTCGCGAGCGACGTCGGCCTGGCTGCCGTACACGTTGGCTATCTCGGCGTGCCCGGCCAGCGCGCCGGCCTCGGCGCGCCGCGGCGCGAGACCGAGCAGCGCGCGGGCGGCGTCCGGCATCGCCAGGCCGTCCGCGATGCGCTCGTACACGTCCAGCTTGGTCACGGTCCGCTTGCCGTTGATGATCTCATTCAGGCGACCCTGGCCCATGCCGGTCGCGGTGGCGAGGCGGGCCTGACTGGCGCCGGAATACTGCTGAGCGAAGCGGAGCACGGCGGCGATGTCGCGGGCAGCGAGCGCGCTGCGCAAATCGGCCCGCCGCCATGCCGAGGCGGGCAGTTCTACGGGCCCGTACGCTGCGCTCTCCATCTCACCGTGAGATTACATCTCACCGTGAGATACCCGTCGGGGGATCGAGTGTGGCCGGAGAGTGACGGCATGGTTCCGTCATGACCCAAACACCCGCGGACGGACAAGGCATCGCGGAGTTTTACGGGTGGGCGCCGCCGCAGATCTACGGTTGGGACGTCCCCGGCTGTGGTGCGGGCGGCGTCACCGACTCCGTGCAGCGCGCCGCCGGGCGCGTCCAGGACGAACTGGAGACCGCCCCGGCCGGGACGACCGGGTCAGTGCGGCGGCTGCACATTGCGGGCCATGAATACCGAGATGGTGGCCTGATCTCCTACGCCCGCCGTGACCCTGAGGGCGTGACGTGGCGGACGGCGGACGACACCGACGAGCAGGTCCCGGAGAGCGGCACGTGAGCGATACCGAACTCCTTGGCGCCCTGGCCGTGGCCCTGATCGGTGAGGACTGGTGCGCCATGCCGCGGTATCACGAGGTGCCGATCAGGCTGCGGGTCTGGCACCCGTCCAACCCGGTCGTCGGCGAGACCGTGAACGTCACGTGTGAGCCGGACGGCCCGTGGTTCCGCTCGTCCACGGGCGCGCTCATGGCCCGATGCGACGACATCCCCGGCGCCGTCGACTACATCGACCGCGAGCTCGGCGCGCTCGTCCACCCGCGCGCGCCCGCGTAGACAGCCCGCGGCCCGCGCAGGTTGCGGCGCGCACCTGGGGCCGCGGGTGACCACGTCGTACGGCCGTGCGTCCCTCCCTGTCGTCACGCGGCCGTACGGCACCACCGTGGGCCCCGGGCGGCCGGGGAAGCTCAACCGGGGCTCACATCGGGGCGGCCGGGCGGGGTGGAATCCCCCGGCCGCCCCACCTGGACGCGGGGCGGCCTGGCCGGAACGGCGCGGCAGCCGGACCGCCCCGCACAAGCCCCGTGGTCCCGGATCTCCTCATGCGCGAGCGGGGCCGGGACCACGGCCTCCGCGCGTGGCGGTCGTCGGGACGCGCTGTCCCCTCAGCACCCGACGGCCGTCACGCCCCGTCTGGAATGGGTGGGGGGAGCGTTCGTCCCCCACCGCGCCGAGGCCGTGAGCCTCTGACCAGGAACGGAACACGCCCCCGGCCAGCAGGCCGAGGGCGCGATACCGCCGCTGATACTTCAGCCGCGGCTACGTCGTCCAGGTCGTCGGGCACATGCGGTCCCGAGCCGATCGAATGCCGCCGTAAACCAGCGCGTTCACCGTGAGGCCACGCGCCGTCGCCTTGGGGGTGGCAGCGCGGCCCGGACGGCGTGCTCCAGCGTCGCGGGCGGGCCGGTCGTGGTCCTGGTGGGCTTGCTCGCCTCGGCCTCGGCCTGCTCGGCATAGTGGCGGGTGATGGCCTGTTCCAGGTTCACGCGGCGCCCCCGTCCGCCTCGCCGGCCTCGGCCAGGTCGGGCTGATACATCGTGGCGTGGCGGGCCATCCCTTCGGCCACCGGCCGGAGGAGCTGCCCGTGCCGTGGTGAGATGGACGACTCGGCGTCGACGACCACGCGGGCCAGGTGCTCACTGGTCCGCAGCGGGAACCGGGCGATGCCGTCAGCGATCACCCGAGGGCGCCCCGAGAACGTGCTGTCGACCCTGACGCCGAGATCGGCCATGGCCGGGCCGCCCTCCTCCTCCCGGAACGGGTAGCCCTCGATGCCGTCGCGGGCTTGCTGCCACGCCTGGTTGTAGGTGTTGGCCGCCGAGACGAACGCGGTCACGGCGTCGCGCATGGTCGCGTAGGCGGCGGCGAGCGGCTCGACGTCCAAGGCGCCGGACCGGGCCGCGGCCTTGATCTCCTCGGCGCGCGTCTTGCGGGCGTCGGCGACCATGGCGGTCCGGGCCACGGTTGCCTTGCGTTCGGCAGCCTCGCGGCGGAGCCGGGCGAACCGCGACAGCCTGTGCGCGTCGTCCAGCTCGGCCGCGGTCACCGCGTCGTCGCCAGCCCGGACGCGTTCCTCCAGGGCGTCGACCAGTGCGGCGGCCTCGGTCGCCTCGGCCTCGGCCTGGGCGACGTCGTCGGCCGGGTCGCGCGGCGCCGCGGCGGGCGTCCTCCGGGTGGTCTTGGTGGCGGTCATCGTGGGGTACCTCGTTTCAGCGACTCGGGATCGATCAACCAGGTACGGGCCACGCGGCGCGCTTGGAGACGGCCGGTGGACGCCCAGTGCCGCAGTGTCCGGGCAGGGTGCCCGGAGTCGGCGGCAAGCTGGGCAACCGTGACCCACCCGGCACCATCGATCATCTCCGCCGCCTCCCCGCGGTTGCCGTTGTCGGCAACCGGCGGCCGGTCGGCGACGGCGGCCAGTTCGGACAGGAACGGAGCCAGGCCGGGCGGGATCATCCCTCCGTCCTCGCGCACCTCCCGGGCCAACGCGCGCACCAGGACGCGCAGAAGTGGCCCGGCCAGGCCCGGCGGTACCACGACCGCGGGCGCTTCCTGCTCGGCCATCACGGGCGGCCGCACATCTCGGGAACCGCTTTGATGGAGCGGTGCCGCCGCAGGCAACCTGCGATGATGAGCGCCGATGGCACGGTGATGGCACGTGCGGGAGTCATCCGGACGTCTCTCCGGGTTCATCGTCGGCGGCCGGGCGGCGCCCCTTCCGGGCCTCTTCCCAGATCTCGATCTCCCGACGGGTACGCGGACCGCGCCGGCCGCGGCGTACCTCCTCCTCGCCGAGCTGCCGCCGCTCCTCGGCAAGCCACTGCCGCAACTCCCGTAGCCGCTCCTGGGGCGTCTTCTCCGGGCCGGTCACCACCGGTACCCCACCCGGATCCTGTGCTTACCGAGGTACAGCGTGAACGGCCGCCCGGCCTGCTCCCGAAGCCGCCGCGCGACGTCCATCAGCTCGTTCACCACAGCGAGCGCCTCGGCGTCATCCAGCGCGCCCGGCCGGGCAAGGATCCGCTCGGCCTTGCGGGACGCGGCATCGGCTTGCCGGTGCAACGCCAGCGGACGCGCGATGTTGCTCGGCAACGGCACCCGGCCGGCCAGGATCCCCGCCTCGATCTGGCGCCGCCGGAACCGCGCCGAACCATCCGATTCAGGGCGCAGCGACGGACCGGCCGCCGCGGCGAGCACCTCCAGCAGCTCGACATGCCGATCGGGATCGAGCCCCATCGCCAGAGACGACAGCATCGACCGGCGCGGCCGACGCTCCCCCCGCTCCAACCGGACCACGGTGGAACGGGTCGTCGCCGCCCTGACCGCCAGCGCCCGCGTCCCGAGACCGGCCTCGGCCCGGAGCCGGCGCAGCGTCTCGCCGAGCGTGGCGGCCAGGCGCTCGCGCTCGTCCGGGTCCGGCAGGTACGCGACCGGTCGCACAGACGCCGGACGCCTAACACACGCGCGTGCGCGCGAGGGACCCGCCACCGCGCCGGGCGGCATCATGTCGGGCAGCGCGTCAGCGGTCATCGGTGGTCACCTCCTGGGCGGTGCGGCGGGCGAGAATGCGGGCGTGGCGGGCGCGTAGGCCGGCCGCGCGGCGGGCGTTCTTGGCTTTGCGGTCGGCCTCGCGTTGCTCGCGGCGGCGGCGGGCGTCGGCGAGGCGTGCGGCGAGCCGCTCGTCGACGGCGGCCCGTAGTTCGTCGGCGGCCTGGTCGTCAATCACGGGTTACCTCCCGGGCGGCGTGCCGCGCCGGGGACCGGCCGCGCCCCTGGGGGCCGTATCCCCCAAAGGCCCCCCGTAGGGGTACACGCGAATACGCGGATACACCGCAGGTCAGAAGGTGTGCGAAGAGGAGCGGATACAGCGAATCCGTATCCGCCTGTTGTTCGAGCAGTTCAGAGGGCGGATACACCGGCCGAATACGCGCGTACACGAGGGTCATTCGGCACCTCCGAGCGTGTCCCACTCGGCACGGTGCTCTGCGATGGCCTTCTGTACGGCGCCTACGGATGCGCCGGTCATCTCTGCGAGGTCGCGGTACGAGGGACGGTCACCGATCTGTTCGCAGTAGCCGACGATGCGGGCCCAGAGGATGTCACGGGGCCGGGTGAGGGGCGACCATGGCCAGGTGCCGCCGCGCTGGAGGGCGGCGGGGATGTCCCGGCTCGCGTCGCGCTGGCCGCGCCAGGGGGTGAGCTGGCCGTCCTTCCCGATGTGGAACCCGAATTCCGGCCAGCGCAGCCACCCCGACCAGCCGTAGGGCTCGATGGCGCGGCGGGTGCCGTGCATGGTCTTGGAGGCGTGCGCCTCGATGAGCAGGGCGCAGCCGATTTGCACGCGGAGCGCGTCGAGGGTGACCGCGACGGGTTTTGCCGACTCTTCCTCGATGGGTGAGCCGTTGGCCATCTTGTACAGGGGGCCGATGATCAGCAGGTCAGGGGCAACGGTCTCGGCGAGGCGGCGCAGCCATTCGCGGTCGGCCTGCCCGGTGAGGTCCATCCCCTCGGGGCGGGAGCGCAGGAAGAAGTGTCCGGCGCGGTAGCGGTCGCCGGCGGCCAGGCGCAGGGGGCGCAACTCGCGCCGGCTCTGGGCCTCGCTGTTCTCCAGGTCGACCTGGAGGACGCGCAGGGGGGCGATGTGCGCCCCGGTGAAGGGGTGGATGCCGCTGGACGCCTGCATACCCACCTGGCGCAAGAGGGTGCTCTTTCCGGACCCCTCGGCGCCGGTGAGGACGAACCGGTCCCCGCGCTCCAGGAAGCCGGGGATGACCCAGTCATAGGCCGTGTCGTCCTCAGCGGCGAGCAGCTCGTCCAGCTCGACCGCGGTCACTGCGTGCTCGACGTCGGCCAGGCGCGTTTCGACGGTCAGGTCGTAGGCTGCCCGCTCGGTCAGTTCGGCGAGGTCGGTCCCGGTCCATGCCTGCTGTTGTGCGCGCTCCAGGGTCTCGAGCACGCGGCGGCGTGAGGCTAGACGCGCAACGGTGCGGGCGTAGTAGTCGGCGTTCGTGACGGTCGGGCACGCGGTCATCAGGTCGTGCAGATACGGCGGCTTGAAGTCGCCGGAGAACTCGTGATGCTTCTCCAGCTCGGCCCGCACGGTCTCGGAGTCGACCGGGATTCCGTCACGCCGCATGGCCGTGATGCGCTCGTAGATCGTCTGGTGTGACGGCCGGTAGAAGTCGTCACGGGCAAGGATCTCGGCGACCTTGGCCGCGGCCTCAGGTGACCACAGCATGGCACCGAGGGTGGCCTGTTCAGCGCCGATGTCATGCGGCCGGGGCCGGTCGTCGAAGTCGGTCACCACCACCCCCGGCGCTTCAGGGCGTGCTCGACCGAGGCGGGCACGATGGGCCATAGCCCTTGGTCGAGCAGGTGCGCGCGGGCCTGGCGCCACGCGAGCAGCGCGGCCGGGCGCACGTCGTCGAGTACCTCCGGGGGCGGACCGTGACGACGTACGATGGTGGTGTCATGTCGCGTCGAACCGAGTGACGTTCTGGCGGCCCTGCGGAGGACCGGTGACCTCCCGGGGCCGCTTCGCTTCTCAGGAGGCACGGGCACCGCCGAAAGGGAGTCGGGGGACGTCCGGTCCCCCAGCGTCGGCGGCCTGACCAGCGGTGCCGCCCTCGGCGAGGGGGCCGTGATCCTGACCGTGATACCCCGTGAGCGCGTCGAGCGCCCGGAGCGCCCCGTGGAGGATTTCCCGCGCGGCCGTCACCGCATCGGCGGTCGGGACGGTGGCGGGCGCCTCGGCCGGGGCCGGGGGCGGCGCCTGGACCATCGCCAGGAGCGGCGCGACGGGGATCAGGGTCTTGGTGCCGACCTTGACCGCGGGGATCTGTCCCTGCTCGATGGCGCGCCGCACGGTGCGTTCGTCGCACGGCTGGTCGTCGGCGAAGAACTCGGCGGCCTCGCGGACGCTCAGGAAGTTCCGCGCGCGCAGTTCGGCGGGGGTCACGCGGACAGTTCCTCGACCTCGAACAGGTCCCGGACGTTGACGCCGAGACGGCGCGCGACCTTGACCTTGGTGAGCGGGGCGAGGTTGCGCTGTCCACGCTCGACACGGCTGATCGTGGCAACGCTGAGCCCGGACAGACCGGACACGTCTTCTAGCGAAAGAGCATGCCTCCTGCGCCACGTGCGCAGGAGGCTCTCAGTGGTAGGGGGAGCAGACATGGAACCTGCCTAAGTCGTTGCATGCTGCACTGATGACAGCAAGCAGACTCTCACTCCTGCATGCTGCTGTCAAAGCAGCGAGCAGTTGATACCGTTCGCTCCATGGCAAGAGATGACGCAAAACTGCGCGTGCGGACGATCGGGCAGGTAGTCGGCCGGAACCTCGCTGAACTCCGGGAGGCGCGCGGCCAAACCCAGCGTGAGGCGGCGGCGTTCGTTCGCGGGTTCGGACTTGCCTGGACGCCCGCGAACATCGCATCAATCGAGAGCGGCCGGCGGGAGACGATCGATATCGGCGCGTTCAGCGTGCTCGCCCTCGCCTACGATGTTCCGCCGTCGCGGTTCTTTGAGGGTAAGGGCGAGGTGCGACTAGGCGCCGAGGTCAGCGCCGAGTTGGAGTACTACCGCGGGTGGCTCGACCGGCAAGTGCCCAAGCCGCCCCTGACCATGACCGGGCGGACGGCCCGCAAGGTTCTCGACGCGATGCCCGATGACGGGAAGATCCAGTTTCAGGCGGATGCAGAGTTGGCGGATCGTCTGGGCCTGGAACCCAAGGACGTCTACCGCCCCGCAATGGAGTTGTGGGGCGGGCGAACCCTGCATGAAGAGCGTGACCGTCGGCTGGCCGAGCTCGGGCAGATGACGCCCACTCAGCGCCGTACACGCCGAGGCCACATCACCCGGCAGTTGGCGAAGGAATTGGAGCCCCACCTTCCCAAGCGAGACAGATCGGAGGAGAAGTGACGACCAAGAAGAAGGAGCGGAGACGCCGGAGCCCCGGGGAGGGGAGCGTCTTCACGTACAAGACCAAGGCCGGCGAGCGGTACGGGATCAAGTTCCAGCGCCCCCTGGAGGACGGCACGACGAAGACCGTCTTCCGCCGCAGGGGCCCCAACGGCGAGAAGTGGACGACCTACACCGACGCGTCGAAAGCGCTGCGTGACGCGCTCGGGAAGGTCGACCGGGACGAATGGGTCGACCCGTCCAAGCAGCCGGTAGGCGAGTACCTCGACACGTGGGCGGCCGGCCTGCGTCTCGGTGACTCGACGGTGGCGTCCTACAAGAAGAACATCCGGCTCCACCTGAAGCCGTACCTCGGCGCGGTCCCGCTGGCGTCCCTGACCACGGCGAAGATCGACGCGCTGTACCGCACGTTGGAGACCACGGGGCGCCGCAACGGCAAGGGCGAGACGACCGGCACGGGGCTCAGCGCCCGGACGGTCCGCTACATCCACACCATCCTGCGCTCAGCCCTCCAGGACGCGGTCGACGCCGAGCCCGCCCTCCTGGTGAAGAACCCAGCGGACAAGGCCACCCCGCCCACGGCGAAGGAGGCCAAGCCCCCGGAGATGCACCCGTGGACGGCCGTCCGTCTCCGTGCCTTCCTGGACTGGTCGGCCAGCCACTCCCACCTGCACACCGCGTGGTGGGTCCTGGCCATGACGGGGATGCGCCGCGGGGAGCTGCTCGCGCTGCGCTGGCGCGACGTCGACCTGGACGCCGGGACGCTCAGAATCCGCCGGTCGGTCGGCGTCATCAAGGTGAAGGGGCAGAAGAACCGCATTCAGGAGGGCGACACCAAGACCAGCAAGCCCCGGACGGTCGACATCGACGAGACCACGGTGGCGCTGCTGCGCGCGCACAAGCGCGAGCGCGGCGGCCTGGCGCTGAAGTTCGCCCGCGATGACGCGCTGGTGTTGGGAACGCCGAGGGCACGCACCGGCACCCGGAGACGTTCGCCAAGGCGTTTAAGCAGCACCTCGCCCGCTGCGAGAAGCACCTCGCCAAGGCCGGCCAGGAGGCGCCCCCGGCGATCCGGTTGCACGACCTTCGGCACACCCACGCGACCCTGCTACTGATCAAGGGGACGCCGGTCAAGGTCGTCTCCGAGCGCCTCGGCCACGCCAGCGCGACGATCACCATGAACATCTACGCGCACGTCTTGCCCGGCAACCAGCGCGCCGCGGCCGACTCGTTCGCCGCCCTGGTCGCCGAGGCGTAGAACCATGATCCACAGGCGGGAAGTATCAGCGGAGTATCAACGGGCCTCTGAGCGCCCGGACGCCGAACCGCTGCACGCCTGTGACCTGCTCGTCCTCCGCATCGATCTTGTGCGGACGGGGGGACTCGAACCCCCACGGTGTCTCCACCAACAGGACCTAAACCTGCCGCGTATGCCTGATTTCGCCACGTCCGCCCGATGCCGTGGTCGTTCGCCCCGGTCACCTACAAAGGCGAGCACAGCTTAGCGCCCCGACCGGCCCGTCCGACATCACTTTCGCCGTCCGCATCCCCCGGGGAGAGCCGTCCGTAATGGCGATATCTCAGTTGGTGATAATCGGCCCCGGCATCGGGCGGGCGGCGGCTTAGGCTGGACGGGTCCCTCCCGCGTGCGCCGGGCGACCGCCCCGGGCGGTCTCGCGCACGCGGCGGGCGACACCGCGACCGCCGACGCAGGTGGGGTCATCGTGACCGAACCCTTCACCCATCGCGTGCTTCCCTACGACGGGATGGACGACTATCTCGCCGGTGCCCTCCCGTTCCTGCGCGACGGCATCGACTCCGGCGACCGCGTCATCGTGGTGACGCCGCCGGCCGGCGAGCTGCTGCTGCGCGACGCGCTGGGCCCGGCGGCCGGCGCCGTGGAGTTCACCGAGTCCTCGCGCTGGTACGCGCATCCCTGCCGCACGCTGTCGGACTGCCTGGGCCAGGCCGAGGCGCTGGCCTGGCAGGGGCGGCGGCTGCGGCTGCTGGGCGAGCCGGCGTGGACCGGCCGCGACCCGCTGGAGGTGCTGGAGTGGCAGCGGGTCGAGGCGCTGGTGAACGTCGCGTTCAGCGGAACCGGCGCCTCGCTGCTGTGCGCGTACGCGCGCGGCCTCCCGCCGGGCGTGGTCGCCGCGTCGCACCGCACCCACCCGGAGACCCTCAAGGGTGACAAGGCCCTGGCCAACCCCCGGTACATGGACCCCTGGGCCTACAGCGCGGAGTGCGACCGGGCGCCGCTGAACGATCCGCCCGCCGGCGCGGAGACGCTGCCCGTCGACCTGCCCGACCTGTACTGGGTGCGGCAGTGGGTCGTCGACTGCGCGCGGCGCGTCCCGCTCGGCGGCGACGGCCTGCAGCGGCTGCTGGTGGCCGTGACCGAGGTGGTGACCAACGCGATGCGGCACGGCCACCCGCCCATCGTGCTGAGGATGTGGGCCGATCCCGCCGACCGGTCGCTGGTCTGCCAGGTCACCGACGCGGGCCGGTGGGCGCCGGGCGCCGATCCCGGGCTGATCCCGCCGCGGTACGGAGGGCCCGGCATGTTCGGGCTGTGGGCGGTCCGGCTGCTGTGCTCCATCGTCCAGATCCGGACGGACGACCACGGGACCACCGTGCGGTTGCGGTTCCGGCTTCCCGCTCCGGGCGGGGGTTCCGCGCCCGCCCGGCCATCGACCGACGTCAACACAGCGTGAGGGACTCCATGCGTTGGGCTTCCAATCCGGCCGGACCGGCGTACGCTGAACGAGACCGAGACGACCCCGTAGGGCAGGCCATGGAGACCACCTGGTTCGCCAAACGCCCCGTCGGCGAGGTACGCCCCGGCGACCATGCCTGGCTGGCCTATTCCGGAGCGGAGGAGCGCGACCGCGTGATCGGCGCGTTCGTCGGCGAGGGGCTCGAACACGACGAGAAGGTCGTCTACGTGACCGACACCCCGGTGGAGGACCTGCCCGGGATGCGCCTGCGGACCCCGCTCGACCTGCACGAGCTCACCGGGTCGCGGCAGCTGCGGGTCATCCCGCGCGAGCGGGCGTGCCTCGACTCCGCCGGCCGGTTCTCGCCGGAGCGGATGCTCGAGACCTTGGCCGACGAGGCGGCGCAGACCTTCGGCCAGGGCTTCCGCGCGGTGCGGATCACCACCGACTACACCTGGGTGCTGAACGGGCCGGGCCGCTCCGACCTGACCCAGATGCTGGGCTGCGAGCACCGCTTCGGCCAGGACGTCTCGCCCAGCACCATGGCCATGGCGATCTGCCAGGTGGCCCGGCGGGCGTGCCGCCCCGAGGAGCTGGCCGCGCTCCGCGACACCCACGAGGTGCTGGTCGAGGTCGACCCCGAATACGACGACGGAATCCTGAGGATAGTGCGCACCTTCGACCCTCACGGGCTGCGCGTCGAGGGCGAGCTCGACCCGGCCCGGCACACCGCCTTCGGCGACCGGCTGGGACGGGTCGCCCGGAGCCGCCGCCCCGTCCACCTGGACTTCTCCCGGCTGCGCTTCATCGACCTGGGCGGGCTGAACCTGCTGGTGCGGCAGGCGAACGTGCCGGGCGGCGAGCGCACGCTGGTGCTGGACGAGCTGCACCCCTACGTGGAGAACGTCATCGAGACGGTCGGCTGGCACCGGCTGCCCGGGGTCGTCCGGGGCCGCGACGGCGCCGGGACGCGCCCGTCCGGGCGGGAGGGGCGGGGCTGATGACGCTGGAGCACAGGGCGTTCCTGTACGACGGCGTCGAGGAGTTCCTGTCGGTCACCGCGCCGTACCTGCGGGAGGGCGTGGAGGCGGGCGAGGCCGTGGTCGTCGTGGTCCGCGAGCCGGGGCTGAGCGCGCTGCGCGACGTGCTGGCGCCGCTCGCCGCGGAGATCGAGTTCTACGACTCGGCCGTCTTCTACCGGCATCCGGTGCGCACGCTGAAGAGCTACCAGGAAGTGGTCGTCTCCAAGATGCCGCGGCCGGTGCGCGCGCTGGCCGAGCCGGTCTGGCAGGGCCGGTCGCCGCGCGAGACCGTCGAATGGGCACGGTACGAGTCGCTCATCAACGTCGTGTTCGAGGACTCGGGGGCGCGGGCGCTGTGCCCGTACGACCTCGACGGCCTGCCCTCCGCGGTCATCGACCACGCGCGCCGCACCCATCCGCTGCTGGCCTGCGGCGCGCACAGCGCCGGCTACGTCGATCCGGTCGCCTTCGGCGAGGAGTGCGACCGGACGCGCCGGTTCGACCGCCCGCGCGAGACCGCGTACTTCGCCGTCGAGTCCGACGACCTGTACGCGCTGCGCGTCTTCGTCGGCGGGCGGGCGGGCGCGCACGGACTGGGCGAGCAGCCCGCGCGGAACTTCGTGACCGCCGTCAACGAGGTGGCCGCGAACGCGCTGCGGCACGGCGCGCCCCCGGTCGGGGTGCGGGTCTGGTCGGAGGGGCCGGATCTGGTGTGCGAGGTCGGCGACAACGGGCTGTGGCTGCCCGGTCCCGGCCCGCTGACCGGGTTCGTCCCGCCGGAGTCGGCGCTGGAGCGGGGCTTCGGGCTGTGGTCGGTGCGGCTGCTGGTCGACCTGATGGAGCTGCGCGCCGGATGGGACGGGACGTTCGTCCGGCTCCGAACGGCGCGGTGAGCGGGACGGACGACGAAGACGGAGAAAGTCTCACATGGCGACGAAATCAGGGTGATCCGGGCGCCGCATGGGCGGCGCCGTCCGTCGTAGCCTTGGGCATGGCCGCAGAACGCGGTTCGGTCCGAGGTCCGGTACGAGGTGGAGACGGGACGGGTGGCGTCATGGAGACCCTCTGGTCCGTCCGCAAGCCGGGGCGGCCCGTGTGCAAGGTCGGCGGGCTGCGGCCCGGCGACCACGGCTGGCTGGCGTACGCGGGCGAGGCGGAGCGGCACCATGTGACCGGCGCCTTCGTCCGGGCCGGGCTGGCCGCCGGTGACGCGGTCCTCTACCTCGCGGGCAGCGCGCCCGTGACGGTGCCCGGCCTGCCGCCGGGGAACGGCCCGGTCGCCGGGGCGGAACGGCTGCACGTCGTCGCCCTCGACCGCGCCGCCGGACGCCCCGGCGCGGCGGCGTACCCCGACGTGCTGCTGCGGACCATCGCCGGCGAGCTCGCCAGGGCCGGCGGGCGCGGCCTGCGGATCGCGGCCGACCTGACCTGGGCGCTGCACCTGCCCGACGGCCTGGAGCGGCTGCTGCGCTGCGAGCGCGACATCGACCTGCTGATCGGATCCGGCGGCGCCACGGCCGTGTGCCAGTTCGACCGCCTCCGCTGCGCCCCCGCCGAGCTGGACGCCCTCGGCGCCGCGCACGGGATCGCGGTCGCCCCCGACCCCGAATTCGAGGACCCTGTGCTCCGCGTCGTGCGCACCTTCCAGCCCCCGGGGCTCGCCTTCTCCGGCGAGCTCGACGCGTCCCGCCACTCCGTGCTCGTCCAGGCGCTGGCGACCGTGATGAAGAGCGCGGGCGACGAGGAGGTGCACCTCGACCTGGGCGGGCTCGGCTTCATCGATCTGGGCTCCCTCAACATCCTGGCCCGGACGGCCGGCCATCCCGGCAACCGCGCCCCGCTCGTCCTCGACCACCTGTCCCCGCAGCTGCGGACCCTGATGGAGACGGTCGGCTGGCACATGCTGCCGGGCCTGCGCCTGGGCACCTGACCGCCCTCGGTTCAGGGGCGGCCCTGGGCCGTGGGCGAGGCGGTCGGCACGCCGGACCGCGAAGGACTCGGGCCGATCCCGGGGACGGCGGGCACCGGCTGCGTCGCACGCGGCGGCCGCGACGGCGCGGGCCACCGCGGGGACGGCGCGGTACCCATCGGCGCAGGCACGGACGGGCTCGGCACGGGCATGACCGGGGCCTCGCTGGGCGGGCTGATCGGCCGCGGCGCCGAGGGCCGTTCGTCCGCGGGCCACAGGAACACCAGCGCGACGGCCACGGCGGCGAGCACCGGCACCGCCCACCGGAACAGCCTGCGCCGTCCCGGACCGGGCGCCCGCCGCGCGGCGGACTCCCCGGCGTCGCCGGGGTTCTGGAGCCGGTGCAGCAGGGCCGGGTCCGGGTGGATGCCGTCCGCGGCGCGCCGGTAGTGCTCGCGCACCAGGGTCTCGAGGTCGTCGTTCACGCGCCCGGCCCTCCTCCCTCGCCCCGCGCGGCGTCGACATGGCGGCGCAGGGCGGCCATGGCGCGCGCGGTGTGGCTCTTCACCGTGCCCCGCGAGATCCCGAGGGCGTCGGCGATCTCCTGCTCGTTCAGGTCGCACCAGTACCGCAGCACGACCACCGCGCGCTGCTTCACCGGCAGCGCGCGCAGCACCTCGTCGAGGTCGCCGCCCGGCACGGGTCCCGGACCGGCGGGCGCCCCGGCGAGCCGCTCCAGGTCGGCGGCCGCGCCGGCCGGGACGTCCCGCCGCCGGGACCGCCGCCTGTTCTCGTCGATGGCCAGGTTCACCAGCACCTTGCGCGCGTACGCCTCGGGCTCCCCGGCGGCGATCCGGTGCCAGCGCCGCGCGACGCGTTCGTAGGCGATCTGGAGGAGGTCCTCGGCGAGGTGCCGGTCGTACACGAGGAACACCGCGGTGCGCAGCAGCCGGCCCGCGGTGGCGGTCACGAACTCCTCGAACGTGATCTCCGCTCCGCGGGCCTCCCGCGCGTTCACCGTGAACAGACCGCACCTACTCCGGCAGCCGGGACGGGACGGGCGTCGGCACGCCCGGCGGGCGCGGCTCCGGCGCGGTCCTCGTGGGCGTGGGCACAGGCTGGGACGGCCGCTCGCCCGGCGACACGCACCGCACCGGCGGCGACGTGGGCTCAGACGGCCGCGGCACCGCGTCAGACGGAACGGGCCTCGCCGTAGAAGTCGGCTCAGGCGGACGCGGCACCGCGTTGGACGGAACGGGCCGGGCCGAAGGAGTCGGCGGGTGTGGCACCGCGTTGGACGGAATGGGCCTGGCCGTGGGGGTGGGGGGTCGGGAGGGGTCCGGCGTCCGGGTGGGGCAGGGGACCGGGACGGGGGTGGCGGGCGGGGAAGTGGTGCGCCCGTCGGAGCGCGCCGCGACCTGCCGCGTCTGCGTGGGGGTCTCGTCAGGGGCGGCGGCCAGCCACAGCCCGGCCGTCAGCGCGCCGACGGCGCCGAGGCCGGCCGCCGCGAGCACCAGCCGGCGGCGTGGACGCTTGTCGATCATGTCGCTCCTCGGGGGGACGTTTCCGTACACCCCCCTAAACCCCCGGCCCGGGCCCCGCGGTTGTCACGCCTTCGAGATTTCCCTCGGACGGCGGACGAACGGGGCCCGGCGGCGGGTCAGAGCGAGCCGGCGGTGGCGAGGGCCCCGGGCAGCAGCTCGGCCAGTGCCCGGAACGCCCGGCCGCGGTGGCTGATCGCGTCCTTCTCCTCCGCCGACAGCTCGGCGGTGGTCCGGGTGTCGTTCTCCGGGACGAAGATCGGGTCGTAGCCGAAGCCGCCCGTGCCGCGCGGCGCGCGGATCACGTGGCCGTGCATGCGCCCCTCGACGACGTGCTCGGCGCCGCCCGGCACCACCAGTGCGGCGGCGCAGACGAAATGCGCGCCGCGGTGCTCGTCGCCGACATCGCCGAGCTGGTCGAGGACCAGGTCGAGGTTGGCGCGGTCCTTGTCGGCGGCGGCGTCGCCGAACCGGCCCGACCAGCGGGCCGACAGCACGCCCGGCATGCCGTTGAGGGCGTCCACGCACAGGCCCGAGTCGTCGGCCACGGCGGCGAGGCCGGTGTGCGCGGCGATCGCGCGGGCCTTCAGCAGCGCGTTGCCCTCGAAGGTCAGCTCGGTCTCGGGCACCTCGGGGGCGTCGGGGAAGGACTGCAGCCCGGCCACCTCGATGCCCTGCCCGGTGAGGATGCGGTCCAGCTCGGCGATCTTGGCCCGGTTGCGGGAGGCGAGGACGATCGTGGTCACCGTCCGAGGACCTCGCTCTGCATCCGGGTCAGGTCGGCGCAGCCGCCGGCCGCCAGGTCGAGCAGCGCGTCCAGCTCCGCGCGGTCGAACGGGGCGCCCTCCGCGGTGCCCTGGACCTCGACGAAACGGCCGTCGCCGGTGCACACGACGTTCATGTCGGTCTCGGCGGCGACGTCCTCCTCGTAGCAGAGGTCGAGCCGGGGCTGCCCGGCGACCACGCCGACGCTGATCGCCGACACCGAGGCCACCAGCGGATCGCCCTTGCACATGCCGCGCTTGCGCATCCACTCGATCGCGTCGGCCAGCGCCACGTACGCGCCCGTGATCGCGGCGGTGCGGGTGCCGCCGTCGGCCTGCAGCACGTCGCAGTCGAGCTGGACGGTGTTCTCCCCGAGCGCCTTGAAGTCCAGGCAGGCCCGGACGGACCGGCCGATGAGCCGGGAGATCTCCTGGGTGCGGCCGCCGAGCCGGCCCTTCACCGACTCGCGGTCGTTGCGGGTGTTGGTGGCGCGGGGCAGCATCGCGTACTCCGCGGTGACCCAGCCCATCCCGCTGTCGCGGCGCCAGCGCGGTATCGAGTCCTGCACCGAGGCGGCGCACAGCACCCGCGTGCCGCCGAACTCGACCAGCACCGAGCCCTCGGCGTGGTCGAGCCAGCCGCGCTGGAAGCGGACGGGACGGAGCTGGTCGGCAGCGCGATCATCTGGACGGGCCATGCGCTCAAGCCTAGTCCCCCGGGGGCCCGCGTCCGGCACGTCCGGCGTCCACCGGAACCCGCCTGAAAGCGGCATGATCTCACGCTCGGTGGCTATTAATGACGGGGAGTCATGACGGGGGGACCTATCCGATGAACAGGTACATCGCCGAGGGGGCGGGCACCGCGCTGCTGGTGTTCATGGGCGTGGGCAGCGCGGTGTTCGGGCTGGCCCAGATAGGCACGCTGGGGGTGGCGCTGGCGTTCGCGTTCGTGCTGCTGGGGCTGGCGTACGCGATCGGCCCGGTGTCGGGTGCGCACGTCAACCCGGCGATCACGCTGGGGATGCTGGTGGCGCGCCGGATCCCGCCGGTGGAGGCGGGCGTCTACATCGTCGCGCAGGTCATCGGCGGCATCGTCGGGATGGCGCTGATCCGGCTGGTCGCGGCGGTGGGCGGGGCGACGATGCAGGTGAACGGCGCCAACAGCTACGGGGAGAAGATCAACGCGGGCGGGGCCTTCATCCTGGAGGTCATCCTGACCTTCATGCTGGTGCTGGTGTTCCTGATGGTGACCCGGCGCAACGACGTCTACGGCTTCGACGGGCTGGCGTACGGCCTCACCCTCGGCCTGGTCCACCTCATCGGGGTCCCGCTGACCGGCACCTCGGTCAACCCGGCCCGGTCGATCGGCCCGGCGCTGTTCGGCGGGACGACGCCGCTGGCGCAGGTGTGGCTGTTCATCCTCGCCCCGCTGCTCGGCGGCGTGCTGGCGGCGCTGGCCGAGCCGTACCTGCGCACCTTCAAGGACCGGACCCCCAACGAACCCGCCCCCGAGGAGCCCGCCGGCGGCGGCAGAGGCGAGGGCGGGAACGACGGCCAGGGCGACGGCAGGCGTTAGAGCTCGTAGGTGAGGCCGACGTGGGCCAGGGCGATCTCGCCGCCGAAGCCGCTGGCCTTGGCCTCCATGAGCGAGCGCTGCGCATCGTTCCACGGCACCAGATGGGTGAGGACGAGCCGGCCGACGTCGGCGCGGGCCGCGTGCTCGCCCGCCTCCCGGGCGGTCAGGTGCAGGTCGTCGGGCAGGTCGGGCTGGGTCAGGAACGACGCCTCGCACAGGAACAGGTCGGCGTCCCGGGCCAGGTCGACCAGGTCCGCCGAGGGGCCGGTGTCACCGGAGTAGGCCACCACCCGGTCGCCGTACTCGATCCGGAACGCGAACGCCTCCACCGGGTGCGGCATCAGCGCCGTCGTCACCCGGAACGGGCCGATCTCGTACGGGCCGCGGCGCAGCGTGTGGAAGTCGAAGGTCCCCGACATGCCCGGGTCGGGTTCCAGGTCGTAGGCGCGCGCCATCCGCTGCGGCGTGGCGGCGGGGCCGTGCACCGGGATGCGGGGCAGCGGGCCGTTCGGGCAGTAGGTGCGCGCCACCCAGTATCCGCACAGGTCGAGGCAGTGATCGGCGTGCAGGTGCGACAGGCAGATCGCGTCGATGTCGTACAGCGGCTGGAAGCGCTGCAGCGTGCCCAGCGCCCCGTTGCCCAGGTCGAGCAGCAGGGAGTACCCCTCGGCCTGGATCAGATAGCAGGACGCGGGGCTCTCCGGCCCCGGGAAGCTGCCGGAGCAGCCGATCACAGTGAC
Organism: Actinomadura rugatobispora; assembly: GCF_042656285.1. Lineage (GTDB taxonomy): Bacteria > Actinomycetota > Actinomycetes > Streptosporangiales > Streptosporangiaceae > Spirillospora > Spirillospora rugatobispora. The sequence continues at coordinate 29,645 of NZ_JBHSON010000037.1, forward strand.
CCGCACGCTCACTCCTCCTCTTGGGTCCCCGAGGAATCAGGTGGTCAGAGCCTCCTCTGGGGGCGGACCCCCAGATCCCCCAGGCTTCGCCCGAAACGCGGTGGGAGCCTTACTCTCGGCGGCCTCGACCAGACCGATCTCCGGCCCCAGGAAACGGCGGCCCAGCGCGGCGAACACGGCGGGGTCCCCGGTCGCGCGGAACCGGTGCGCGGGAGGCGGCAACGCCTCCGCGCGGGCCAGCCCCTCGTCGTGCAGCACGCGATAGACGTCCTTGGCGGTCTCGTCGGCACTTGAGACCAGTGTGACCCCGTCTCCCACGACATACGAGATCACGCCGGTTAGCAATGGGTAGTGGGTGCAGCCGAGGATGAGGGTGTCGCAGCCGGCCTCGACGATCGGGGCGAGGTAGCCGCGGGCGTCGTCCAGGAGTTCCTCGCTCATCGTGACACCGGACTCGACGTACTGGACGAAGCGCGGGCACGCGGCGGAGACCAGCTCGATGTGCGGGGCGGCGGCGAAGGAGTCCTCGTAGGCCCGGCTGGTCACGGTGGCGCGGGTGGCGATCAGGCCGACCCTGCCGTTGCGGGTGGCGCGGGCGGCCCGCCGGGTGGCCGGGTTGATCACCTCGACGACCGGCACGTCGTAGCGTTCGCGGGCGTCGCGGAGCATCGCCGAGCTGGCGCTGTTGCACGCGATGACGAGCATCTTGACGCCCTCGGAGACCAGCTCGTCCAGCATCTCCAGCGCGAACGCCCGGACCTGGGCGATCGGCCGGGGCCCGTACGGCTGGCGGGCCGAGTCGCCGAGGTAGACCACCGGTTCGTTCGGCAGCTGGTCGAGGATCGCGCGGGCTACGGTCAGTCCGCCGAAACCGCTGTCGAAGATGCCGATCGGAGCCTCGGCCAGACCGGCTTGCGCCGGAGAGTCTGGGAGGTCGCCCTCCCAGAAAGAATCTGACATGGTCCACAAGGCTAGGCGAGAACCCGCCGTACAGGCGCGTCATGCGTCGTACATCACACGGTCACACAGCTGAAACCGCCATCATTCGCCCGGCGGTGCGGCGGTCTCGTGTCCGCCGGCAACGGCGCGGTCAACGACGTGTCAGGACGGAACCACGCCCGGACGTTGCTTCTTTACCGGCGTCCGGGCGCGCCGTGTCAGCTCCCGGGACGCCCGACGCGGGCGAGCTGGCGGCTCTGCGCGACCATGCGGCCGGCGGAGTCCCACACCTCGACCTCCTCGTCGAACCAGCCGCCGGCCAGCAGCCGGCCGCCGCCGTGCAGTTGCAGCGGCCCGGGGGCGGGCACCGCGCGCATGTGCCAGGTCAGCTCCACGGTCGGGGCCCAGCCGCGGAAGCCCAGGTTGAACGCGACCGGGGGCAGCGCGTCCACCGCCAGGGCCAGCGCGTAGGCGTCCGGCTCGTACGGGTCGGCGAACTCGAACCAGGCCCTGACCTCGGGACGGCCCAGCGGCTGCCCGTCCAGCCAGCCCATGGTGGCGGGGTCGTAGCGCATGTCGACCTGGTCGGCGAAGCCGCGGTCGCGCTCGTCGCCGCTGCGGAAGTCGGGGCACTGGTCGTAGGGCGGCAGCGCGGGCGCGGGCGGCTCGCCGGCCCAGGACGGCTCGGTGCCGGGTTCCAGGGTGCCGGTGGTGATCAGCGCCTCCACCAGGGGCTTGTCGTCCCGGACGAGGGTGGCCCGGGAGGTGGCGGCGGTGCGGCCGGTCTTGCGGGTGTCGACGTGGATCTCGGCCGGGCCGGCCTTGGCGACCCGCAGGAACGCGGCGGCGGTGGACACCGGGTGCGCGTGCGGCGACACGTCCACGGCCGCGCGGGCGAGCAGGGCCATCAGGTAGCCGCCGTTGAGGGCTCCGCCGATGGCGAACCCGCCGTCGAGGTCGGCCTCGTACCGGCCCTCGGCCACCCGCCTGATCGCGATCGCGTCCCCGAACCTGCTCATCCGCACTCTCCGGACTCCGGTCGCGGGACCCGGCCCGCGCGCGGCGCGGGCCGGGTCCCCCGAGACCTTCCTAGAATCGCGTTCGAGTATGCCGTTCGGCTCCGCAGTCGCGCAAAGCGCCCCCCGGCGACGGCCGGTCAGGCCCAGAGCTGGCCTTCGAGGCGGGCCTCGGCCTCCTCCAGGGTGCCGCCGTACGCGCCGGTGGACAGGTACTTCCAGCCGCCGTCGGCCACGACGAACGCGATGTCGGCCCGCTCACCGGCCTTCACCGCCTTGGCCGCCATGCCCAGCGCGGCGTGCAGCGCCCCGCCGGTGGAGATGCCGGCGAAGATGCCCTCCTGCTCCAGCAGCTCGCGGGTACGGCGCAGCGCGTCCCGCGAACCCACGGAGAACCGGGTGGTCAGCACCGACTCGTCGTACAGCTCGGGGATGAACCCCTCGTCGATGTTGCGCAGCCCGTAGACCAGCTCCCCGTACCGGGGCTCGGCCGCCACGATCTTGACGCCGGGCACCCGCTCGCGCAGGAAGCGGCCGACGCCCATCAGCGTGCCGGTGGTGCCGAGGCCGGCCACGAAGTGCGTGACCGACGGCAGGTCCTCCAGGATCTCCGGGCCGGTCGTCTCGTAGTGCGCCAGCGCGTTGGCCTCGTTCCCGTACTGGTACAGCATCACCCAGTCGGGGTTCTCGGCGGACAGCCGCTTGGCCACCCGGACGGCCTCGTTGGAACCGCCGGCCGCCGGGGAGGAGATGATCTCCGCCCCCCACATCTCCAGCAGCTGGCGGCGTTCGGCCGAGGTGTTCTCCGGCATCACGCAGACCATCCGGTAGCCGCGCAGCTTGGCGACCATGGCCAGGGAGATGCCGGTGTTCCCGGAGGTGGGCTCCAGGATCGTGCAGCCGGGCGTCAGCAGCCCGTCCTTCTCCGCCTTGTCGATCATCCAGAACGCCGGCCGGTCCTTCACCGAGCCGGTCGGGTTGCGGTCCTCCAATTTGGCCCACAGTCGCACCTCGGGGCTAGGCGACAACCGGGGCAGGCCGACCAGCGGGGTACGGCCCAGGGATTCCAGCAGTGAGTCGAAGCGCATGTCGGCACGGGCCCCGGCTCAGCCGCCGGCGACGGCCGGGAGAATGGTGACGCTGTCGCCGTCGGACACCTCGGTCTCCAGCCCGCCGAGGAAGCGCACGTCCTCGTCGTTCAGGTAGACGTTGACGAACTTGCGCAGACCCTTCTCGTCCACCAGCTTGGCGCGCAGGCCAGGATGCCGGACGTCCAGGTCCGAGATGAGCTCGTCGAGCGTGCCGCCCTTGCCGTCGACGGCCTTGTCGCCGCCGGTGAGGTTGCGCAGGATCGTCGGGATCCGGACCTCGATCGCCATCGCGAAGATCTCCTTCAGGTCGTACGGGCTCCCCGCCCACGGCATGTCAACAGGGCGGGGCGCGGGGGAATTCCGGGCGGGATCGCGCGTCAGCGACAGTCGTAGACGACCTCGGCGCGCGAGTGGCCGAACAGGAAGCTCTGCACGGGCGGCACGGCGCACGCCGGATCCGATGACCTGCGCACGGAGACGCCGCGGACACCGCCGGGGCGCCCGGCGCCCGCTCGCTGCCCGCTGCTCCGCATGACCCCCAGTTTACCGGGCCCGCCGGGCCCCCTCCCGGCCGACCTCGGCCCGGCGGCGCCGCCGTCGCAGGTCACACGTGCCACGCGGGCCGCGTCCGCCGCACGGGGCGCTCGGGTCACTCGTACGCCTCGACGATGACGACCTCTTCCTCGACCGCCTCGCCGTCCACCAGCCGGTAGGAGCGGAACTCCACCTCGTGCGGGTCGCGGGTGGAGACGATCACCCGGTGCACGCGCGGGTCGGCCAGCGAGGAGCGCAGGTAGCCGAGGTCGGTCCGGGACGGGTAGGCCTCCGTCGAGGTGTGGGAGTGGTAGTGGACGATCATCTCCTCGTCGTTGTCGTCCATCTCCCGGTCCACCTGCAACCACTCCGTCGAGTCGAAGTTGTGGTAGGTCGGGGACCGCTCGGCGTTGGTCATCGAAATGAACCGGGTGGGCCGGTCCGACCCCTCCGGTCCGGCCACGATCCCGCATGCCTCGTCCGGGTGGTCGGCGCGCGCATGCGCGATGATCTTGTCAACCAGGGCACGTTCGATCGTCAGCATGTCCCGAAGGCTACCCTCAGCTCCTCCCGCGTCCCGCTCCGCAGGCGGCCGCGGGACGTTCAGCGGGCGAGCTCCTCGATCGTCACGCCCGGCGCCCGCTCCAGGCCGGTGTCGCGCAGCATCCCGGCCAGCCGCGGCGACACCCCGCGCAGCAGGACCTGGCGCTGCCGGCCGCCGCTGGTGCGCCCGGCCTCGACGGCGCGGCGCAGGCCCTCCTCGTCGCACGCCGTGACACCGGACATCTCCAGGCAGACCAGCCCGGCGCCCGGCGGCAGCAGCGCCAGGACGCGGTCGAGCGCGGCGCGGGTGGCGGCGTCGAGCCGGCCCGACAGCGCCAGCCCCGGCGGGCCGAACAGCGGCGCGGCGCGCAGCCGCCCGTCGTCGTACAGGTCGTCGGCGCGGACCCGGGCGCGGTGCCAGGACTCCAGCTCCTCCAGCCGGACGGCGTCGAGGCGGCACCGCTCGAACTGGCAGAGGATCATCGCCTGCGGGCGGGTGGCGCGGAAGACCTCCGCGATGCGGCGCTCGCACGCGGCGAACCGCTCGGCCGCCTCCTGGCCGGCGAGGGCCGCGGCGTCCGCGCCGGCACCGCCGGCACCGCCGGCCGCGCCCGTGCCGCCGGGGGTCGCCCCCGCCGCGCCGTCCGGCTCCGGGACGCCCGGCCACGCCAGGGGCCGCTCCCCGGTCAGCCGGAGGCCGCGGTAGCCCTGCACGAGCGCCAGCTCGATCTCCGTCGCGATCAGGCCCATCAGCTCGTCGGGGTCGTAGCCGCCGGTGGCCCCGGCGATCTCCGCCGCGGTCCGCAGGACCAGGCGGCCGCTCTCCAGCGCGCGCCCCGGATCGAGCGCCGCCGGGCGCGGGGGCTCCGCGTCCGCGAACGGCTCCAGCCGCGCGGGCACCGGACGCAGGCAGTCCGGGAGCACGTCGTGGGAATCCCGCTCCGCCACATAAACGATCTTGTGACCGGCGGCCAGCCCGCCCCGCACGTACGCCAGCAGAACGGCACGCCGCTCGTCGGCATGCGCGTACGGCAGGCAGAGATGGTCGCCGAGCTCCATCCGGCCGACCGCCTCGCCGGCCCCAGAGAACGCCATAGTGATCAAGGTACCAACACCCAAAGCGACCAGGCCGGGACATTGTGTAGTAATCCACAAGGGCGGGTGGCCGGAGACGGCCATCGGTTCGCCCCCGCGACCGCCGCATCGCGCACGGTCACCGGCCTGCGCGCACCGTCACCGCCCGCCGCGGACGGTCACGACATGGCCTGGACGAGACTCTCCTGCAGCATCGTCAGCCAGTCGTAGGCGGCGAACATCGCGGTGCGCGGGTCGTGCGGATCCAGCCGCGCCGCCTCCTCGTACCACTCCTCCGAGATGTCCAGCCGCGTGCCCAGCGCCAGGCGCACGTCGTTCAGCGCCCGCAGCCACGCCTGCGCCTGCTCCTTGCCGAGCACCGTCTCCGCGCCCTTGGACGTCACGTCGCCCAGCGAGGCCAGCACGGTGTTCGCGGCCTCCCGCTTGCCGTCGCGCAGCCCCATCTCGGTGTAGCGGCGGAACTCCCCGGCCGCCTCCCCGTCCTCGCGGTAGGCGTCCGGGAACAGCCGGGCCAGCACCGGGTCCTCCGGCTTGGTCGCCTTCTCGGCGATGCCGACCGCGGCCAGCTCGTCACCGGGGTCCGGCGCGTCGCCCAGCAACTCCAGCAACTGCTCCATCAGCGCCCGGACGAGCGCGGCCTCCTCGGCCTCCAGCCGGATCCGGACGCCCTTCCTCGTCTGCTCGACAATGCTCATCGCGCTCTCCGCCCCGTCCCACTCGGCTCCGTCCCGGGGGACGGCTAGTCGTCGCGTTTGACCGTCGCCCACAGGCCGTAGGAGTGGAGGATCTCCACATCGCGCTCCATCTCCTCGCGGGTGCCGTTGGCGACCACCGCGCGGCCCTTGTGGTGGACGTCCAGCATGAGCTTCTCCGCCTTCGGCTTGGGGTAGCCGAACACGGTCTGGAACACGTACGTCACGTACGACATCAGGTTGATCGGGTCGTTCCACACGATGGCCAGCCACGGCCGGTCGGCGCTCTGGTCCTCCCCGACGTCCGGCCGTTCCAGCTCGACCGGTGCCGGTGCCGTGCTCATCGGCCCGCTCCGCTCGCGCCCGTCATCTCCTCGCGACCGTCCCTTCCCCGCCGAGTCCGTGCGCCCACCGCACCGATGCTATTCGCCCCCGTGCCGCCCCGAGTCCGGCGGTGCGGCTCGCATGTCCACTTCGCCCCGCGCCGCCCCAGGAGTCAGCAGGTGTGGCCTGCACATCCGCTTTGCCCCGCGCCGTCCTGGGGTGTGGTGGCCTGCACGTCCATGGTGCCCGCAGTGGGCCTTAGGGTTCCACCTGTGGACCATGGCGACCTTGGCGGCGGCACGGCGCTGCTGACCGACCAGTACGAGCTGACCATGCTGCAGGCCGCGCTGAGCAGCGGGACGGCGGGACGGCGCGCGGTCTTCGAGGTGTTCGCGCGGAGCCTGCCCGCGGGCCGCCGCTACGGCGTCGTCGCGGGGACCGGGCGGCTGCTGGACGCGATCGAGGCGTTCGTCTTCGACGGCCCCGCGCTGGAGTTCCTCACCTCGCGCGGCATCGTGGACGAGCCCACCGCGGAATGGCTGGAGTCGTTCCGGTTCTCCGGGAACATCTGGGGTTACCCCGAGGGCGAGTGCTATTTCCCGGAATCGCCGATCCTGGTGGTGGAGGGGACGTTCGCCGAGGCCGTCCTGCTGGAGACGCTGTCGCTGTCCATCCTGAACCACGACTGCGCGATCGCGTCGGCGGCGTCCCGGATGGCGCAGGCCGCCCAGGGCCGGCCGCTGATCGAGATGGGGTCGCGCCGCACCCACGAGATGGCCGCGGTCGCCGCCGCGCGCGCCGCGTACATCGCCGGGTTCGGCACCACCTCCAACCTGGCGGCGGGCCGCCGGTACGGGGTGCCCACGGCCGGGACCAGCGCGCACGCGTTCACGCTGCTGCACGACAGCGAGCGGCACGCGTTCAAGGCGCAGCTGGCCTCGCTCGGCGAGGGCACGACCCTGCTGGTCGACACCTACGACGTCGAGCGGGCGGTGCGCGCCGCGGTGGAGCTGGCGGGGCCGTCGCTCGGCGCGGTGCGGATCGACAGCGGCGATCTGGGCGTGATGGCCCGGCAGGTGCGCGACCAGCTGGACGCGCTGGGCGCCCGCGACACCCGGATCGTCGTCACCGGCGACCTGGACGAGTACGGCATCGCCGCGCTGGCGGCCGCGCCCGTCAACGGCTACGGCGTCGGGACGTCCCTGGTCACCGGGTCGGGGGCGCCGACCGCGTCGCTGGTCTACAAGCTGGTGGCGCGCGCCGACGGGCCCGGCGGCGACGCGCCGATGCGCCCGGTCGCCAAGCGGTCCACGGGCAAGCCGACGCGCGGCGGCCGCAAGTCCGCGGTGCGCCGCCTGGACGCGCACGGCACCGCGTACGCCGAGGTGATCGCCACGGGCGAGCCGGCGCCGGGCCCGCGCGACCGGGTGCTGCTCGCGCCGCTGGTCCGCGACGGCGTCGTGGTCGGCCGCGAGCCCCTGGGCGAGGCCCGGGAGCGGCACGCGCGGGCGCTGCGCGAGCTGCCGCCGACGGCGCTGCAGCTGTCCAAGGGCTCGCCCGCGATCCCGACCGAGTTCGTCGAGGGCGGGCCGCGCCCGCTGGGGTAGCGTCGATCAGTGTCCGGGGATACCGGGGATCTTCGGGGGACCTGATCAAGGAGTGGTCATGGGCAAGGCTCTGATCATCGTGGACGTGCAGAACGATTCCTGCGAAGAACCGCGCGGTTCGCTGGGGAACCGAACCCCGTACGACGTCGCAGGAGGAGAGTGAGCATGGGCAAGGCTCTGATCATCGTGGACGTGCAGAACGATTTCTGTGAGGGCGGTTCGCTGGCCGTGGCGGGCGGCGCGGGGGTGGCGTCGGCCATCTCGGCGCACATCGCCGAGCACCGGCCGGAGTACCGGCACATCGTGGCGACGCGGGACTTCCACCTCGATCCCGGCGCGCACTTCTCCGACACCCCCGACTTCGCCGCCAGCTGGCCGCCGCACTGCGTGATCGGCACCGAGGGCGCCGACTTCCACCCCAACCTGTCGCTGGGCCCGATCGAGGCGGTGTTCAGCAAGGGCCGGGAGACGGCCGCCTACAGCGGGTTCGAGGGCGCGACCGACCGGGACGAGGCGCTGGCCGACTGGCTGCGCGAGCGCGGCGTCGACCGCGTCGACGTCGTCGGGATCGCCACCGACCACTGCGTGCGCGCCACGGCGGCCGACGCCGTCCGCGCCGGGCTCGGCACGACCGTGCTGCTCGACCTCACCGCGGGCGTGTCGCCGGAGACCACCGAGCTCGCGCTGGAGGAGCTGCGTTCGGCGGGCGTCACCCTGGCCGGGACGCCGGTGCTGAACGGCTGACCGCGGGGTCGGAGGGGCTCAGCCGGTGGGACGCGGGTGGTCGCCGCCGCGGATCTGGTCGACGGCGTGCGCGAGCACCCCGCCCAGCACGGCCATCCCGTCCCGGACGCCGCCGGTCGACCCGGGCAGGTTGACGATCAGGGTGCGGCCCGCGGTCCCGGCCAGCCCGCGCGACAGGATCGCGGCGGGCACCTTGTCGCGGCCCTCCAGCCGGATCGCCTCGGCGATCCCGGGGACCTCCCGCTCGATCACCCGCCGGGTCATCTCCGGGGTCTGGTCGGTGGGGGTGAGTCCGGTGCCGCCCGAGGTGACGACGGCGTCGTAGCCCTGCTCGACGGCGTCCCGCAGCACCTCCAGGACCGGCTCCCCGTCGGGGACGACCACGGGGCCGTCCACCTGGCAGCCGAGGTCCTCCAGGAGCTCCACCAGCACCGGGCCGGACTTGTCGGCGTAGATCCCGGCCGCGGCCCGGTTGGACACCGTGACCGCCATGACCCGCAGCAGCCGGGCCCCGCCCGCGTCAGCCGCCACGCCGCCACACCCCCGTCTTCCCGCCGGTCTTCTCCTCCACCCGCACGTCGGTGACCACCGCGCCCGGGTCGAGCGCCTTCACCATGTCGATCAGCGCGAGCGCCGCGACCATCACCGAGGTCAGCGCCTCCATCTCCACGCCCGTCCGGTCGGCGGTGCGCACCAGCGCGTCGATCGCCACCCCGTCGTCCCGCACCTCCAGCGTCACCTCGACGCCGTGCAGCGCGATCGGATGGCACAGCGGGACCAGGTCGGGCGTCCGCTTGGCCGCCATGATCCCGGCGATCCGCGCCACCGCCAGCGCGTCGCCCTTGGGGACGTCCCCGGCGCGCAGCGCGGCGACCGTCCCGGCGGCGAGCCGCACGAACCCGGTGGCGGTCGCGGTGCGCGTCGAGACGTCCTTGGCGGACACGTCGACCATCCGCGCCGCGCCCGTCGCGTCCAGATGGGTGAATTCCGAACCCAGGCTCATGATGGCATCCTCATGACGTCGACGGTGGAGCCGGCCGGGACCGCCTCGGCGTCCTCGGGCAGGACGATCAGCGCGTCGGCCGACGACAGCGACCGCAGCTGGTGCGACCCCTGCCCCTCGGCCGGGGTCACCGAGTAGGTACCCCGGTGGTACGACAGCCGCCCGCGCATGAAGTGCCGCATCCCGGCCGGCGACTTGACGTCCTCGGTGATCACGGCGCCGACCGTGGGCAGCGGCTCGGGCGGCAGGCCCTGCATGGCGCGCAGCGCGGGCCGCACGAAGACCTGGAACGAGACGTAGGCGCTCACCGGGTTCCCCGGCAGCGTGAAGATCGGCGTGCCCTGCAGCAGCCCGAACCCCTGCGGCTTGCCCGGACGCATCGCGACCTTGCCGAACACCACCGGCCCGCCGGCGCCCTCCGCGGTGAAGACCTCCTTCACCACGTCCCGGGCGCCCATCGACACGCCGCCGGAGGTGACGATCGCGTCGGCGCGGGCCAGCTGGTCCTCGATCGTCTCGCGGACCTTCTCCGGCTCGTCCCCGACGGTCTCCTGCCGGAAGCCGACCGCGCCCGCCTCCATCGCGGCGGCGGTCAGCATGAAGCTGTTGGAGTCCCAGATCTCGCCGGGCGCCAGCGGCGAGCCGGGCTCGCGCAGCTCGGTGCCCGTGGACAGCACGACCACGCGCGGCCGGGGCCGCACCAGCACGTGGGAGCGCCCGACCGCGGCCAGCATGCCCAGCTGCGTCGCACCGAGCCGGGTGCCCGCGTCCACCACGACCTGGCCGGCGAGCACGTCCTCGCCGGCCCGCCGGATGTAGTGGCCGGGCGGCGCGGGACGGGTGATCCGGACGGTGGCGGCGCCGCCGTCCGTCCACTCCACGGGGATGACCGCGTCCGCCCCGGCCGGCATCGGCGCGCCGGTCATGATCCGGGCGGTCAGCCCGGGCCGGATCGCCGACACGCCCGGATCGCCCGCCGCGATGTCGCCGATCACGGGCAGCACCGCCGGATCGGCCTCGCTGGCCGCGGCCACGTCGGCCGCGACCACCGCGTAACCGTCCATCGCCGAGTTGTCGAAGGGCGGCAGCGGGACCGGCGCCTCCACCGGCTCGGCCAGGACCGCGCCGCGCGCCTCCAGCAGGGCCACGCTCAGGGGCGGCACCACCGGCACGGCGGCCAGGATGTCCGCGAGATGCTCGTCGACCGTTCTCATGCCCACGGTTCCCCAGTGTGACGTGCCGTCACGACTCCTCGGACGTCTCCACGCCGTGCCGCGCCACGAACTCGCGCAGCCAGGGCATGAACTCGGGCGCCAGGTCGGGCCGCTCGGAGGCGAACTGCACGACCGTCCGCAGGTACTCCAGCTTGTTGCCGGTGTCGTAGCGGCGGCCGCGGAACTTCACCCCGTAGACGGTGCCGCCGTTCTCGACCGGGATGTCGGCGAGGGTGCGCAGCGCGTCGGTCAGCTGGATCTCGCCGCCGCGGCCGGGCGGGGTCTTCTCCAGGACGTCGAAGACCGCGGGGTCGCAGACGTACCGGCCGATGATGATCCAGTTGCTGGGGGCCTCGCCGGCGGGCGGCTTCTCCACCAGGTCGGTGATCTTGACGACGTCGTCCTCGTCGGTGCCCTCGATGGCGGCGCAGCCGTAGGCGGAGACCTGGTCGGGCTCGACCTCCATGAGCGCCACCACGCTGCCGCCGTACCGGCGCCGCACGTCGATCATGCGGGTGAGCAGCTGGTCGCGGGCGTCGATCATGTCGTCGCCGAGCAGCACCGCGAACGGCTCGTTCCCCACGTGCTGGCGGGCGCAGTACACCGCGTGGCCGAGGCCGCGCGGGTCGCCCTGCCGGACGTAGTGCATGATGGCCAGGTCGCTGGACTCGCGGACGGCGCCGAGACGCTCGTCGTCGCCCTTGGCGCGCAGCGCCTCTTCCAGCTCGTAGGCCCGGTCGAAGTGGTCCTCGATGGACCGCTTGCTCCGGCCTGTGATCATCAAGACGTCGGTGAGTCCGGCGGCGACCGCCTCCTCGACGACGTACTGGATCGCCGGTTTGTCGACGACGGGCAGCATTTCTTTGGGAGTCGCCTTGGTGGCGGGCAAGAATCGGGTACCGAGGCCGGCCGCCGGGACGACCGCCTTGAGAACAGGTTCGAAGTCGGCCATGAACAGACCTTAGTCATCTCGGAGGAGCGCAGCGTGCAGCAGATCGCCCCTAAGACCGGCCTCCGCGCGGAACTACTGGCCAGGCGGGCCGCCATGGAGCCGGAGGCGCGCGCCGCGGCGGCGCGCTCGCTGCGCGACGCGCTGCTCGGCGTGCCGGAGCTGGAGATGGCCGGGACGGTCGCGGCGTACGTGTCGGTCGGGACGGAGCCGGACACCCGCGGCCTGCTGTTCGCGCTGTGGAAGCGCGGGACGTATGTGCTGCTCCCGAGGCTGCTGCCGGACGGCGACCTCGACTGGGCGTCCTACGAGGGCCCCGACTCGCTGGCCCCGGGGCCGCGCGGGCTGCTGGAGCCGACCGAGCCCGCGCGCGGGGCGAACGCGGTGGCGAGCGCCGACGTCGTGCTGGCCCCGGCCCTCGCCGTGGACCGCGCGGGGGTGCGGCTCGGGCGGGGCGGCGGGTCCTACGACCGGGCGCTGGCCAGAGTCGGTCCGGCGATCCTGACGGTCGGTCTGGTATACGACGGCGAGCTGGTCGACCGGCTGCCCGCCGAGCCGCACGACCGGCACGTCCGGGCGGCCGTGACGCCGTCCGAGGGCCTGGTGCGCCTCGCCTGAAACGGGACGTCGCTCCGGTGTGGATCTAGCATGACAGCCCCGTGACCGGACCCACATCCCGGAGGTCTCAGATGACGGCACCGTGGCGGATCCTCACCCTCGCCCCGATCGGCGAGGACTTGATGAAGGGGCTGCTGGCGCCGCTCGGCGACGCGGTGGAGCTGCTCTTCCCGGCCGTCCGGGACCGGGACGGGCTGTTCGCCGCGCTCCCGGCCGCCGAGCTGATCGTCGCCGACTACACCGGGCTGCTGCGGCTGGACGCCGAGGCGGTGGCCGCGGCGCCGCGGCTGGCGTTCGTGCAGACCCCCAGCGTCGGGACCGACTCCGTGGACACCGCCGCGCTCGCCGCCGCGGGCGTCCCGGTGGCCAACGCCGCCGGCGCCAACGCCCGCGGGGTCGCGGAATGGGCGGTCGGCGCGGCGTTCGCGCTCTGCCGCCACCTGGTGCGGGCCGACCGGGGCGTGCGCGAGGGCGGATGGCCGCAGGAGGAGCTGCTGGCCCTCGGCGCCCGCGAGATCCACACCCAGCGGGTGGGGATCGTCGGGTTCGGCCCGATCGGGGTGGAGGCGGCCCGGCTGTTCGGGGCGCTGGGCTGCGCGGTGTCGTACTGGTCGCGGCGCCGCCGCCCGGAGGCCGCGGCGACCTACCGGGAGCTGGACGACCTCCTCGCCTGCTCCGACATCCTCGTGCTGGCGCTGCCGCTGACCCCGGACACGGCCGGGTTGCTGGACGCGGACCGGCTGGCGCTGCTGCCGGAGAAGGCGCTGCTGGTGAACGTGGCGCGCGGCGGGATCGTCCCGGACGAGACGATCCTGGCGGCGCTGGAGTCGGGGCGGCTGGCCGGGGCGGCGCTGGACGTGTTCGAGGCGGAGCCGCCGCCCGCGGGTCATCCGCTGCGCTCGCACGAGAACGTGCTGCTGTCACCGCATGTCGCGGGCGGAACCGGGCAGGCGCAGATCAAGGTGATCTCGGCGGTGCGGGACAACGTCGGAGCGGCGGTCACCGGACGCCCTGTGACAAATGTCGTAAACGGAATAGATCCGCAGGTCAGACGGCGCTGAACAGGCCCCCACCGCGCCGTTTCCGCCCCCGTCCCGTCAGCCGACATTATGTGATCAGCACATGTATCTGTAGGATCCCTAAACGATCAGCTTCCGTGCCGGCCCTCGGCTCCGCGACCCGAAGGGTGGGATGTGCATCTCGACATCTGGCTACTCCTCGGGGCCAGCCTCGTACTGTGCGCGATCGTCGCTGTACGGCTGTCCCACCGCCTCGGGCTGCCCACGCTGCTCGCCTATATGGGCATCGGCCTGTTCATCGGCGAGGGCGGCCCGCTCCACATCAACTTCGACAACGTCGAACTCGCCGAGATCCTGGGGCTCGCCGCCCTCGTCCTGATCCTCGCCGAGGGCGGCATCACCACCAACTGGCGGCACGTCAAACCCTCCGTCCCCGCCGCCGTGGCCGTCGCCACCATCGGCACGCTGATCAGCATCGTGGTCGTCGCGGTCGCGGCCGCCTGGATGCTGGGCATGGACTGGCGGCTGGCGTTCCTGCTCGCCGCCGTGCTCGCCCCCACCGACGCGGCCGCGGTGTTCTCCGTACTGCGCCGGCTGCCGCTGCCGTCCCGGCTGACCGGGCTGCTGGAGGCCGAGTCCGGCATCAACGACGCTCCCGTCGTGATCGTCGTCATCGCGCTCAGCACCCACGCCGCCGCCCCCAACCTGCTCGAACTGGCCGCCGTCATGGTGTACGAGCTGGTCGCCGGCGGCATCATCGGGATCCTCATCGGCTGGCTCGGCGCGCTGGTGCTGCGCCGCGTCGCGCTGCCCGCCTCCGGCCTCTACCCGATCGCCGTCATGTCGCTGGCGATCGGCTCCTACGGGGCCGCGGCCCTGGCCCACGCCAGCGGCTTCCTCGCCGTGTACGTGAGCGCGCTGGTCCTGGGCAACTCCCGGCTGCCGCACCGTCCCGCCACCCGCGGCTTCGCCGAGGGCATCGGCTGGCTCGCGCAGATCGGCGTGTTCGTGCTGCTGGGACTGCTGGCCTCGCCCGGCGACCTCCCCGGGCAGGTCATCCCCGCCCTGGCCATCGGGACCGTCCTGCTGCTGGTGGCGCGGCCGCTGTCGGTGATGCTGTCCACGATCGGCTTCAAGCTCTCGCTGGGAGAGAAGATCTTCGCGTCGTGGGCCGGGCTGCGCGGCGCCGTCCCGATCGTGCTGGCCACCATCCCCATGGTCGAGGAGGTCCCCGGCTCCGCCGCGCTGTTCGCGATCGTGTTCAACATCGTGGTGCTGTTCACCGCGCTGCAGGGCCCCACGCTGCCGCTGGCCGCGCGTTGGTGCCGGCTGCAGCCCGACGAGGAGGCCCGGGAACTGGACGTGGAGGCCGCCCCGCTGGAGGAACTGCACGCCGACCTGCTGGAGGTCCGGGTCCCCCAGGACTCCCAGCTGAACGGCGTGGAGATCTTCGAGCTGCGGCTGCCGCAGGGCGCCTCGGTCACCCTGGTCGTGCGGGACGGCAGCAGCTTCGTCCCCGAGCCCACCACCTCGCTGCGCGCCGGCGACACCCTCCTGGTCGTCTCCACCGACAAGGTGCGGGACGCGGCGGAACGGCGGCTGCGCGCGGTCAGCCGGCGCGGCAAGCTGGCCGGCTGGTTCGGCGAGACCGGCCACTGACGGGGTGGCCGGGAACAGGGCGGCGGCGAATCGTGTTCAATGCACGGGTACGATTAGCAGTCGATTGAGTTGAGTGCCAGCACGGGATCAGCCCGGGCTGAGGCGGCGAGGAGGAAACCGTGCCGACGTATCAGTACGTTTGCACCGAGTGCGGCGAACCCCTTGAGGTCGTGCAGAAGTTCAGCGACGCGGCGCTGACCGAGTGCCCGGCGTGCACCGGCCGTCTCCGCAAGGTCTTCTCGGCGGCGGGCATCATCTTCAAGGGCTCGGGCTTCTACCGCACCGACAGCCGCGGTTCCGGCTCGTCGTCGTCCTCGACCGCGGCCTCGTCGTCGAGCGGTTCGGACGCCAAGAAGCCCGACTCGTCGTCCTCGAGCTCCAAGGACTCGACGTCGTCGTCCTCTTCTTCCTCCACCTCCTCCTCGTCCTCCTCGGAGAAGGTGGCCTGAGCCCGGTTCCGGCAGGCCCGTCCAGGACGGGCCTGCCGCGATCGTCCCGTTTCCAGCCGGCGTGAACCGCCGGCCATTCGGCGTTACGAACGCTCCCCGTCCTGAAGGAACGTCGCGAGAGCGAGGTCCCTGTGGGCGCGCCCTGCGCGCGCGACGCAGCCGCGTACACCTCTCGCAGTATGTACTCGCCTCGCGGTATTCGGCGGCCGCATGAGCGTGGCGCGCACCGCCTCCACGAGAACCGTGTAAGGGCTGCCCTTCGCGTCCAGGGCCGCGTGTAGCCGTTCCAGGGCGACCTGATGCTCACGCAGGAGCCAGTCGTCCGCGCACAGCGCCGCGTACTCCAGCATCGCCGGCAGGGAGTCCGGAGGCTCGTCGTCCATGTCGTGGTCGTAGGCCCGGTAGAGGTCGGCGAGACGGGCCCGCGCCATGCGCCGCTCCTCCTCCTCACGGTGATCCGCCAGAAGGAGGAGGCGCCCGCCGCGGCACACGTCCAGGAAGTGGACGGTCAGCCCCATCGGCGGGGTCCGGTCGAGATGGTCGAGGAAGGCGTCCAGGCGGCGCCGCGCGACCCCGTCCGGCAGGTCGGCGACCGCCGTGCGCAGCATCGGCCGCCGGTCGTACAGGCGCTGGTCAGGGTACGAGAGCAGCAGCGAGGCCGCCCGCCACACCACGGTGTCCACCGGTCCCCCGTCGGATCGGAGTGAGTGGGTCTTCGGATCTTCTCCGTCCCGTTGGACCACGTTCACCTGAGTCCGGTTCCAGAGCTTTGCCCTACTTCTCAGGGGGGAGCGGCGGCCGCCGCGATGACCCTGGAGAGGTACGCGCGCTCACTCCTTCCGCCGGACGCGCGCCCGGCGCCCTCGCGGCGACGATGAGAACGCGCCGCCGGACCCGCCGAGGCAACTCGCGATATTACTTGACAACTCTCGGAAACAGAGACAATCTAAGGTCTCTCGCGACATATCTTGAGATTCCCTGGGAGCAGACGATGAGTTCCGCAAGCCCGCCCCGGACATGGGCCCACCGACTGACCGCGGTGATCGCCGGCAGACGCACCAAATGGGCCGTCCTGGCCGTCTGGGTCGTCCTGCTGGCCGCCCTCGGCCCGCTCGCCGGCAAGCTCGGCGAGGTCGAGGAGAACGACGCCGCCTCCTGGCTGCCCGCGGGCGCCGAGTCCACGCAGGTCGTCGAGTTGCAGGAGCGCTTCCGCGCCGACGAGACCATGCTCGCCGTGATCGTCTACGAGCGCTCCGGCGGCGTCACCCCGGCCGACCAGGCCAAGGCCAGGTCCGACACCGCCGCGTTCGCCAAGCTCCCCGGCGCCCAGCAGCCGCAGGGCCCCTTCCCCTCACGCGACGGCAAGGCGCTGCAGACCCTCGTCCCGCTGACCGACGTCGACGTCGTCAAGGCCGTCGACGACGCCCGCGACCTCGCCAAGCGCGGCCCGCCCGGACTGGACGCGCACGTCACCGGGCCCGCGGGCGGCGGCGCCGACATGTTCAAGGTCTTCGAGACCCTCGACGGCTTCCTGCTCCTGGCCGCCGGCAGCGTCGTGATCATCCTGCTGCTCTTCATCTACCGCAGCCCGCTGCTCTGGTTCGTCCCCGTGCTCAGCGCCGTCTTCGCCCTCGGCCTGGCCCAGTCGGTGGTCTACCTCCTGGCCAAGCACGCCGGCCTCACCGTCAACGGGCAGAGCGCCGGCATCCTCACCGTCCTGGTCTTCGGCGTCGCCACCGACTACGCGCTGCTCCTGGTGGCCCGGTACCGCGAGGAACTGCACCGGCACCACGACCGGCACGAGGCCATGGCCTACGCGCTGCACCGCGCCGGCCCGGCCATCGTCGCCTCCGCCGCCACCGTCGCCGTCGGCCTCCTGTGCCTGCTGGCCGCCGACCTCAACTCCACCGCCGGCCTGGGCCCGGTCGCCGCCGCGGGCGTCGTCACCGCGCTCGCCTCGATGACCACCCTGCTGCCCGCCCTGCTGGTCATCTTCGGCCGCTGGATCTTCTGGCCGCTGGTCCCCCGCCACGACGAGAAGTACCTCAAGCCCGAGGCGTACGAGTCCGAGCACGGCGTCTGGAGCCGCATCGCCCGCCTCGTCAGCGCCAGCCCCCGCGTCATCTGGGCCGTCACCGCGGTCGGCCTGGTCGCCATGACCCTCGGACTGACCTCGCTCAAGGCCGACGGCCTCTCCGACGCCGGCCAGTTCGTCGACAAGCCCGACTCCATCGTCGGCGCCGAGGTCGCCGCCCGGCACTTCCCCGCGGGCTCCGGCTCGCCCGCCGTCGTCATCGCCAAGGCCTCCGCCGCACCCCAGGTGGCCACCGCCGTCACCGGCACCCGGGGCATCGCCGAACTCGGCGAACCGGTCACCGTCGGAGGACTCGTCCAGTACGAGGCCACCCTCCGCGACTCCGCCGACAGCAAGGCGGCCCAGCACACCATCGACCGGCTCCGCACCGCCGTCCACGCCGTCCCCGGCGCCGACGCCAAGGTCGGCGGCACCACCGCCACCACCCTCGACATCAACCGGGCCGCCGACCGCGACAACAAGGTCATCATCCCGATCGTCCTGGCCGTGGTCTTCCTCATCCTCGTCGCCCTGCTCCGCGCCCTGGTCGCACCGCTGCTGATGATGGCCACCGTCGTGCTGTCGTTCCTGGCCTCGCTGGGCGCCTCCGCGCTCATCTTCCAGCACGTGTTCGGCTTCGAGGGTACCGACTCCGGCTTCCCCCTCCTGGCCTTCATCTTCCTGGTCGCCCTGGGCGTCGACTACAACATCTTCCTCATGCACCGCGTCCGCGAGGAGTCCCAGCACCTCGGCACCCGCCGCGGCGTCATCCGCGGCCTCACCGTCACCGGCGGCGTGATCACCTCCGCCGGGGTGGTGCTCGCCGCCACCTTCGCCGCCCTCGCCACCCTGCCCCTGGTGAGCCTGGCCGAGATGGGCTTCGTGGTCGCCTTCGGCGTCCTGCTCGACACCATCATCGTCCGGTCCCTGCTGCTCCCGGCCCTCTCGTACGACCTGGGCCGGCGCATCTGGGCCCCGAGCCGCCTCGCCAAGCCCACCACAACGCCCCACTCCGACCAGGCCAAGGTCCTGGACCCGGTCGGCTGACCGGAAGGGGCCCGGCCCGTCGGCCGGGCCCCTTCGGCAAGTTATCCACAATCCCCGAGGGGCCTCCCGCCGGGATCCGGCAGCTCGTTAATGTCGGCGGCATGGCTCAAACGACGTCCCAGCCCGAGATCGGGGTCATCGGCGGCTCCGGCTTCTACTCCTTCCTCGACGACATCGAGGAGGTGCGGCCCGACACCCCGTACGGCCCGCCCAGCGACGCCATCGCCATCGGCGAGATCGCGGGCCGCCGGGTCGCCTTCATCCCGCGCCACGGCCGCGACCACCGCCACCCGCCGCACCGGATCCCCTACCGCGCCAACCTCTGGGCCCTGCGCGCCCTGGGCGTCCGCCAGATCGTGGCCCCCAGCGCCGTCGGCTCCCTCACCCCCGACTACGGCGCCGGCACGCTGGCCGTCCCCGACCAGCTCGTCGACCGCACCCAGAGCCGCGTCCAGACCTTCTACGACGAGGGCGCCGCGGTCCACCTGTCGTTCGCCGACCCGTACTGCCCGACCGGCCGCCAGACCGCCCTCGCCGCCGCCCGCACCGCCCAGTGGGCCCCGGTCGACGGCGGCACCCTCGTCGTCATCGAGGGCCCCCGCTTCTCCACCCGCGCCGAGTCCCGCTGGTACGCCGCACAGGGCTGGACGCTGATCGGCATGACCGGCCACCCCGAAGCCGTCCTGGCCCGCGAACTGGCCCTCTGCTACACCCCGCTCTGCCTGGTCACCGACCTGGACGCCGGAATCGAAGAGGGCGAGGGCGTGACGATGGAGGAGGTCTTCCGCGTCTTCGGCGAGAACATCGACCGCCTCCGCCCTTTGGTAGCCGAAGTCATCAAGTCCCTCCCCCAAAACCGCCCCTGCCCCTGCCCCCACTCCCTGGACGGCATAAAACTCCCCATCCCCCTCCCCTGATCACACCCCCGCCCACCCCATCACCAGAACACAACCAAACGCGGACACCCAAACACCTTCACCAGCAGCCAGCCACGAACAAACCGCAAACCCAGCCGGGGGATGCAGTTCCAGCACGTACAGCCGACCAAACATCTGCCCAGCCGGGTCCCCACCATCGTCAGCCGATACACCCGAATGCCCTCACCGCAACGCTCCGCAGTCGAGCCATGCGGCCACCAATCGCGCACGACCGCCAGCACCTTCCCCAGACCCGAGTGACATCACCCAAACCAGCCACCAACCACCCAGCGAATCGCGGCCAACAACCCACGCTCCGCAAGCCACCGCACAACCCAACGGCCAGCGACTGCACCGTCATCTGAGAACCACCAGGCACCCCCAACACACCCACAGAGAACGGAGCACAGAAGACCCCGAGCCGCCACGACCAGCAGCAAGGCCACCCCACTCAAAACGCTGAGCCCACATCGCCCAAACGCGCCCTGAAACCAGCGACAGAACAGCACAGCCTGACCAACGCCAACGCCTCACCGACAGCCCTCCACAAACCACGAACCGCCGGACACCCGCAACACACCACGGCGTACAGAACGCGAATGCCCCGAGCCGCTGCGACCGGCGACACGACCGCCACCCGTCCAGGCACCCCCGCTCAGAGCGCCGAGCACCCCCAACCGCTCCAGAAACCAGCGACACACCGCCCATCCCGACCAGCGACCGACATATCACGGGCGTCGGACGGCGCCCTGGGGCTGCCGAGAGCACCCTCAGCATGCCCACCAAGCCTCGCGCGGGGCTCCAACCAGCGACGACGAACCAACTAGAAGGACGGCAACACATGTCAGTGAATCTCACGCACACGTGCTCAGACGACACCTATCCCGGAAGGGGAGTCTCATGGGTGGCCGCTTAGGTGCGTACCGGCGGCCTCTCGCGGCGGTCTTGGCCGCGCTCGGAACGGGCTTCACGCTGCTGGCCCTGCAACCGCGTCCGGTGGACGGGTCACCGATCCTGGTGGCGGCGAGAGACCTCCCCGGCGGAACGACCCTGCGTGCGGGAGATCTCCGTCCAGCAACGGTGCCTTCGAGCGCGGTGCCCGCAGGCGTCCTGCGCGCGCCTGCCACTGGAGGGGTCCTGGCCGGGCCGATGCGGCGAGGCGAGCCGCTCACGGACGTGCGGCTGATCTCTCCGGGCCTGCTGGGCGGTTACGGGCCGGGGACGGTCGCGGCGCCGGTGCGGATCGCCGACGCGGGCTCGGTGCGGCTCCTGCGCAGGGGCGACCGTGTGGACGTGCTGGCGCCGCCGGACACCGATGGTTTCGGGGCGGATTCCCATTCCCGCGGGCCGCTCCGCGCCCGCCTGGTGGTCGCGTCCGCGCCGGTCGTGGCGATCCCCGGCGGTCAGGTCGGAACGGGCGGCAACGGAGCGCTCGTCGTGCTGGCGGCCGACCGTTCACAGGCCGCAGCACTGGCGGGGGCGGGCCCCCACCTTGCGCTTACCATCACCAAGCCTTGATAACGTCTTTCCGCACTCTTTTCATCACCAAGAGTCACCATCGGAAGGATCTATGAGCGGCTTCAAGAAATTCCTGTTCCGCGGCAACCTGGTGGAACTGGCCGTCGCGGTCGTCGTCGGCGCGGCGTTCACCGGCCTGGTCAACGCCTTCGTCAACGCCTTCATCGGCCCGCTGATCGCCCTTGTCGGCGGCAAGCCCAACTTCGACGACCTGGCGTTCACCCTCAACGGCACCAAGTTCCCCTTCGGGGTCTTCGTCACCGCGCTGATCTCGTTCCTGATCGTGGCGACGGTCGTCTACTTCCTGGTGGTCCTGCCGATCGCCAAGGTCATGGCGCGGATGATCAGAGCGGAGGAGGCGACCGAGCGGCCCTGCCCGCACTGCCTCTCCGACATTCCCATCAAGGCGACCCGGTGCAAGTTCTGCACGTCGGAGCTGACCACCGCAGCGGCCTCCTGACGTCCGGCGGGCCGACCGCCGGAAACCGTCACCGGTCGGCCCGCCAGAACCGCCGCCGCCCCGTCCGCAGGAAACCGCCTCTGGCCGGTCCACCGAGAGCACCACCGATCGGCTGGCCAGGAACGCCACCGATCGATCCGCCAGAAATCACCGCCGACCGATCCACCGGGAACACCCCTGGCCAGCCGACCCGACGGCAAACACCCCCGACCGGCCCGCTGAAAACGCCGCCAGCCAACCCATCGATAGACACCGCCGAACCGTCCCGCTGGGGAAACCTCGCAGACCGACCCCGCCGGAAACGCCGCCGTCCCCTCCACCGGGAACACCACCCACCAGCCCGCCGAGAACGCCGCCACCGGCCCGTCCGTCGGGAACGTCGGCGGCCGCTCCATGGGGAAACACCGCTGGCACAGCCCGCCAGGAATGTTGCCGATCAGCCCGCCGGGAAGCTCGGTGGCCGATTCGGCGCGATCAGCTTTCGCTCTCGTTGCCGTACTCCCAGTGCCAGGGCTCGTACGGGTTGCTGTAAGCCCATGCCGGATGGAACCACCCGTACTTGCGCGAGTTGGCCTCCAACCATTTGAACTGGGCGGTGCTGGCGTTCTCCACGCCGCCGCACAGGTCCAGGGCCTGCCCCTTGCCATGGTTGCTCGTACCCGGCACCGCCGCGAACCCGGGCCGCTGGTAATAGACCCGCTGCTGGTCGGCCAGGCTGCGGTAGGAGTCCGTGACGCACATGTCGCGTCCGAACCGCCGCTTGTACGCCGCGTTCAGCTTGTAGAAGGCCAGCGCGGCGTCCGCCCTGAGCTGCTCGCCCTTCTGCGGCAGCGGGCACAGGTACTTGGCCGGGATCAGCCCGTTCGGGAACCTGCGGGCGCCCGACGCCAGGCTCTTGTCACACAGGGCCTGCAAGCGCCGTTCCCGGTCGGCCTCCAGCCGTTTGAGCTTGGCCGTGAGCTGCTTGGTCAGCTGCAATGACTTCTGCTTGAGGGCGTCGACCTCCTGCTGCAGCCGGGTCTGCTCCACCGCGTTCCGTGACTGGAGGTCCTGGGCGGTGGACGCCAGCTGCTGCCGGCGCCGCTGCAGCTCGTCGGCCTGCCGGACCAGGGCCTGCTGCCCGTTGGCGATGTGGGTGACGTCCGCGGTCACCCGCAGCGCGTCGCCCGCGTCGCCCGCACCGAAGATCGACATGGATCCGGCCGCACCAGGCTGCTGGTACGAGGCGTTCGCCAGCCTTGCCAGCGGTCCCCGGATCCGGTTGAGCTCGGCCTCCGCCTTCGCCAGGTCCTTGAGCGTCGCCCGCAGCTTGTCCTGGGAACGTGCCAGCTCCTTTTTGCGCGCCTCCATCTGCTCCGTGGCCTTCTGCAGATCCGAGCGCGCCTTGGCCGCCGAACGACGCAGTTCCTGTACGGGATCCTCGCGCGCGGCGGCCCCTCCCGGCAGTGCGACCACCACCGCCATCACCAGGAAGACCGCGGTCAGCAGCGCCGACCGGGGGATTGGCACAGTGAGTTCCTCCTGATGCCCAAAAGCACGACAGCGGCAGGAACGTTACTACAAGTTCACAGACGACTTCACCGAGTCCGGTAACCGTGACGCCGACACCAGTCCCTCAGGAACGGGACGCCCGGCCATCCCCGAGGACATTCGCGGTGAGCGCGCCGCTCCGGTTTGCGGCCCTCCCGGGTCCTCGGACGCTGCACCGGCGCGGGCGCCTGCGTCGTCGGCGACGGCCTCGGCGGCACGTACTCCCCCCGCGTGGGATGCGTCTCGGGAGCCACCCGCGGCGTCTCCGACAATGCCCCAACCGCTTCTGGCCGCGTCCGCGGCTGTTCCGTCCCGCCCCGGCCTCCCGCCACGATCAAGCCCAGGACCACCACGAAGGCCATACCGACCGCGCCGGCGACGACGTAGGTCCGGTTCCGCCGCGTCTCCCCGCGTGCCTTATGCCGCCCGCTCACGGACGGAAGCGTACCGACCGACACCGACTCGGCCTAGTTGGCCCAGTCATCCCCATCTTTAATTGGAGCGATCGCCCCTCCCGTTCCCCTACTCTGTAGGTGCCGTCCGCTAAGCTCTTCCGGCGAGCGACGACAAGCCTCCGTAGCTCAGGGGATAGAGCACCGCTCTCCTAAAGCGGGTGTCGCAGGTTCGAATCCTGCCGGGGGCGCCTCTCCCCTGGCTGTGATCGCGGCGGCCTCCTGGACACCGGATGTTTCCGAGGGGGCTGTGGCCACGGCACCCTGGCGAATAGAGACGCAGGTCACAGTCTCGTGCTGCGGGTCGCCGAAGCAGCCTTGATCGGCGGCGCCATGACGGGTCCGGCTTTCAAGTGGCCGTCCGCCGTCGCTGAAGACCGCCGAACTCGGCGGCGATCTTGGCTCCCGGTGGGGCAGTCCGCGCGTTGCGAGCGGAGACCGCTTCCCTGAGCGCGGGAGAGTTGAGCGGACAGGCGGATGTTGTCGTCGGACGCGGATGGCGGCCCTCGCCGGAACCCGATGCGGTGCACGTGGACGCCAGAGGTGTTCCCTGCGGCCGGTCCGCAGCCTTCTTGGCCAAGGA
Source organism: Actinomadura rugatobispora (assembly GCF_042656285.1). Classification (GTDB taxonomy): domain Bacteria; phylum Actinomycetota; class Actinomycetes; order Streptosporangiales; family Streptosporangiaceae; genus Spirillospora; species Spirillospora rugatobispora. The sequence goes on from NZ_JBHSON010000037.1 coordinate 53,722, forward strand.
GAGCTGGATACGCCCGGCCCAGGTTCGGGTGAAGGCGGGGGGCGTGCCGCGGTTGCAGCCTCGGGGGCGTGAGGGGGCGCACTGATGGACAGACCAGCAGGACCCGCCCGCAACTGGGGCTCTCCAGACACACCGGTGGAATGAGCTGCGCGCCAGCCAATGCGACCCGAGAACATGCGCGTAGTCAGGCGGGGGTTTGTGTTGAAAGCCTGGCCCTCGCCATCACCGGAGCCTGCTAACATGGCGTATTTTTCGACCGGACGTCGAACGCGCAATGCGATATGCACGGAGGCATTGCCGGAGGAAGCCGGATCTCGACACTGCGGAGAAGCGGGGCGAATGCTACCACCCCGCTTCTCCCCATACGATCACCACATGATGATCGCGTTCGCCGCCCCCGCCGTTACTACAACGATGGCCGTAGTAGCGGCAAAGACGACTCCCAGGCGCGCCAACATCCATGTCCTTTCGATAGTTGATATCGGGAGATTCCCGACATGACGATCATACAGGCGGCGCCGGCCCTCGGGAGACGATCGCGCATGATACTTTGATTGATAGGGAAATTACCAAACAGTCACTTGCCGCGACCGGATGCGGGGTCCGATGGGTGAATATCGCTACCCGTTCCGGTGGCGCCGCCTGTCTGCCGTAGGTACGATTTGACGGCCTGTTCCTCCGGGAGGCCAGAGGATTCTAGAATGGCCAGGGCTTGACGCCAGCATCGCCGGGCCGCCTCCCTGCCCTCCAAGGTCAGCAAGGCCGTCCCCATCCCTTCGAGCGCCTTGGCGGTCTCGTACGGCACGCCGATCCGATCGGCCAGGTCATACGCCCGCCGAAAGCAGTCGACCGCGTCCGGCCCGCGTCCGGCGCCCGTGAGCGCCTCGCCCATCTGCCGCAACGCCATCGTCTCTTCGTAGCGCCCGTTCACGAAGCGGGCGATGGTGTGCGCCTTCTGGTGGTGAATGAGGGCCTCGCCATAACGCCCGGCGCCCTGGAATGCCCTTCCGATTCCGAGCAGGGCCTCGATCTCGTTGCGCCGGTCACCGATCTCCACGAATACCGCAAGCGCCTTGCGGTACCCCTCAAGGGCCGCCTCGTTGTCGCCGGCATGCAGATGAACATTCGCCATGTTACTGAGCCAGATCGCCTGGTACTGGCGGCCCAACTTCGCGACCGCCGCGGCGGTGTCCTGATAGAAACGCGCCGCCGCGTTCACCCGCCCCATGCGCAGGGCCAGGTCTCCCATGTTGTTGAACGCCATCGTACGTCCGGGAAGGTCGTCGATCTCGGCGAAGATCGCAAGAGCGTCTTCTCGCAGACGTTCGGCTTTCGCGTAGTGGCCGGTGTACTCCAAGAAAATTGCCGCGTGATCGAGACTTCTCGCCACGCCGCGGAGGTCCCCCAGCGAACGGCGTATCTCAAGCGCCTCCTCACAGGGAGCCAGCGCCTCAGCAAAGCGGGATTGATGCCAATGAATAAGACTGACATGGTCGAGGACTTCGGCTTCCCCATGCCGTTCACCATGCGACCTGTAGATGCCCAAGGCATCCTCCGCGGCGCCCAGCGCGCCGTCATACTCCGTACTACGGAGCCGAATGCGGCTGAGGCCGTTGAGCGCACCGGCCTTTCCCATCAGGTCGCCCAGCTGATCACAGGCGGAGACGGCACGTTCGTGAACGTCCGCCGCCAACTCCCAGTGGCCCTGGGTTTCCAGATACGTGGCGAGCACCTGGGCGAGCTGGGCCACATGGTCCGGCGGGGCGTCCCTGGACGCGTTCAACAGGCTGTCGAGCTCGGCGGAGAACCATTCCTCGGCCTGCGCCGACGCGCGCAATGGAGGCAGCTCCGGAGGTGCATACAGCAGGCGGATGCGGCGCCGCCGCCGTTGGGGCGAGAGAATCCGGTCAGCCTGGTCCGCGGCCGCGAGGTAGAAGTCCTGGATCCGGTGACCGGTGAGGCGGCGCTCATCGCTGGAATCGTTCTGCCGTGCCAGGCTCCGGGCGTAGTCATGCACGAGATCGTGGAAGCGGTAGCGGCCCCGCGCAGGTTCGCTGATCAGATGCCGGTCCAGCAGTTCCTCGAGGACCCGCTCGGCCTCCCTCACCGAGCGGCCCAGGGCGGCGGCCGCGACGTACGCGGTCAGCTCGGGCCCAGGGTGCAGGCCGAGACGCCGGAACGCCTCGCGTAGCGGCGGCCCGAGCCCCCGGTAGGAGACCTCGAACACCAATGCGATCTCGCTGCCCTCGTTCCGCAACTCCTCCAGGCGGCGGTCGTCCGAACCGAGCCGCACGAGCAGGTCGGCGACGGCCCAGGCACGGCGGTGCCGGAGCCGGCTGGCCGCGATCCCCACCGCGAGCGGCAGGCGCCCGCAGTGCCTCACCACCGCGGCGACCTCGGTCGGTTCGTCCGCCACCCGCCCCGCCCCCGCGATGCGGGAGAACAGCTTGGCGGCGTCCTCGACGGGCAGCACGTCCAGCGGGAGGGAATGCGCGTCGTGCAGCCCCGTCAGCCGGCGACGGCTGGTGATGACGACCAGGCACCCGGCGGACGCCGGCAGCAGGGGCCGGACCTGGTCGTGCCCGGCGGCGTCGTCGAGCACGATGACCATGCGGCTCCCCGTGAGTTGCGACCGCCACAGGGCGGCGCGCTCGTCCAGAGTGCGGGGAATGCGCGCCGCGGGGACCCCGATCACGCGCAGCAGGATGTCGAGCGCGCCAGCGGGGTCCAGCGGCTTCTGCCCGGGGTCGTGCGCGTGCAGATCGAGGTAGACGCGCCCGTCCGGGAATCGCCCGGACAGCCGGTGCGCGAGATGGACGGCGAGTGCGGACTTGCCGACCCCGGGCATCCCGTCGATGGCGATCATGACCGCGGCTCCCGACGGCCACGGGTCGTCTCCGGCGGGCACCGCCTCCAGCAGCTGCCTGAGCTCCTCGTCGCGACCGGTGAAGGCGTGCACGTCATGGGGCAGGTTGTTCGGGCGGCGATCGAGCACGGGCTGCTGGCCGGGAACGCGCGCCAGCGCCGCGTCGTTACGCAGGATCCGCCGCTGGAGTTCCTGGAGCCGCGGTCCGGCGTCGGTGCCCAACTCGCTCGCCAGATGATCCCGCGTACGCCGGTAGACGTTCAGCGCCTCCGCCTGCCGTCCGCCGCGGAACAGCGCCATCATCAGGCGCTCGACCGGCCGCTCGTCGAACGGATGGCTTTCGACGAGGTCCGACAGCTCCGTCACGATATCGGCGTGGTGGCCGCGGCGCAGTTCGATGTCGATCCGTTCAAACGTGGCGGCCAGCAATTCCTCTTCCAGGCTCCGCCGCGTCCGTGCCACCCAGTCACCGGAGAGATCGGCCAGTGGAGCGGCTCTCCAGAGCTCGGCCGCCTCGCGGTAGCGCTCCAGGGCGTACTCGTCATCACCGCTCCCGGCGATGGCGCGAGCCTGGTCCCGCAGCCGGCGGAAACGGTGCAGATCGACCGCCTCGTCCTCGACGTCCAGCATGTAACTGCCCTGCCGGGACCGCAACCGGATGCCCTCGACACCCTCGAGGCGGTTCCGCAGCCGCGTGACGTACGAGTAGAGGCTCTGCCGTGGTTTGGCCGGCGGATCCTCGTCCCAGACACAACGGATCAGGGTCTGCACGGGCACGGGCTGCCGGGGGGTGAGCAGCAGAGCCACGAGGACGCGGCGCTCCTTGGCCGTTCCCAGGTCACGCCGCTGACCGTCGATCCACAGCTCAACGGGGCCCATGACGCGGAATATCATCAGCGCCCCTTTGCGGAAATCTCCTCTTTGGTAGATCCTTGCATCACCAGACCGCTGTGGCCAGAATCGCCCACGCCGGTCACCTGACCATCATCGGACATCGTTACCGACACAGTCAGGGATACTGCAAGATTTCGTCAAGGCACTTCACCGACGCTCGATTCCGTGGCGGATCATTCGCCCCGTGGTAAGGGCACGGGGCACCCGCACGGCACACGGGGGTTGGTCGACGGGGATGTCAGCTTCGAATGGCTCCGAAGTCCGCATCGGACAGGCCCGAACCGGTGGGCCGCCCAGGGCTTCGCGATCATCCACGGCTCTGAGCGGCCCCCGCTGTTCGACGGTCGGGAGCGTGGTCCGGCAACGCTCGGATGGAACGGAGCCGCCGCGACCGCGGCGATCTCACCGGCATTTCGCGTCCGAGCGCCGTCCGAAGCGGCAGCGACCTGCCAAGGAGGCTGAAGTGCACTGTTCCGCGGACGAGTGGATACCTGGACCGTTCGACCTGAACGCGTCCAAGGGATCAACTGTTCCCGTCCAACGCAAAGTCCTCGCCGTCGCCCACCATCTCACGGCGGCGACGCGGTTGGCGGACATTCTGCCATTGCTGGAAAGCGACCGGCGGGTCGTCGTCGCGTACACAGCGGCGCCGGCGTCCATCTTCACCGGTGGGCTGACGGAATTCCTCCAAGGGCTCGGAGGGGTGGTCCTGCCCTGGCCGCAGGCGATTCGCTCCAGCTTCGACCTGGCCGTCGCCGCGAGCCACGGCATGCTGGAGAAACTGCACGCGCCGGTCATGACCGTGCCGCACGGTTCGGGTCCGGGCAAGCTCCTTCACCGAGCCGAGGGGTTCGGTCCCACTGCTTCTCGTCCCGTCACCGGTCTCATTCGTGAACGGCTCGTCGTCGCCGGACGCGTAGTCCCCTCGTCGGTCGCCATGGCGCATGAGCGGCACCAGGCCATGCTGGAAAGGGAATGTCCCGAGGCGCTGCCGGTGAGCTTCGTCGCGGGAGATCCGTGCCTGGACAGGCTGCTGGCGAGCCTTCCCCGGCGGGACGCGTACCGCCGCGCCCTGGGCGTGGACGGCACTCAGCAGCTCGTCTTCGTGAGCTCCACCTGGGACACGGACTCGCTGCTGGGCCGGCATCCCGACCTGCTCCTGCGCGTCGCGGCCGAACTGCCGCGGGACGGGTACAGAATCGTCGCCGCCCTGCATCCCCATGTCTGGGCCTGGTACGGAAAACGGCAGGTCACATCCTGGTACGCGGACAGCATGCGGCTGGGGGTGCGGCTTCTTCCTCCTGAGGAAGGATGGCGGGCGGCCCTCGTCGCCGCCGACCGGATCATCGGTGACCACGGCTCCGTGACCAGTTATGGCGCCGCGCTCGGCGTTCCGGTGCTCCTCGGCGCCTTCCCCGAGGACAGCGTGGCGCCCGGGTCGCACACCGCCAGGCTCGGCACGATCGCCGCGCGGGTCGATTGGAACCGTCCGCTGCGCCCGCAGCTCGACGACGCCGTACACGCCTTCTCCGCCGACAGGTATGCCGATTTCCGGCTGGATCTCAGCTCCAGACCCGGTGAGGCGGCCGGACTCATCCGCCGGGAGATGTATCGGCTCATGCGGCTGCCGGACCGGCAGGACCCGCCTGAGGTGGTCCCGGTGCCGATGCCGCGGCCGATCGCGCACGACGGCAGCGAGGCGGCCTGATGGGCGGGGACACCTCGCTGGTGAGGATTCGGGACGTGTGCCGCCGGCGCGATGTGCTCCGCGTTCGGGGAGCGGAGCGTCTGCGGGTGGACGCGGGACAGGGATCGGGGATGCTCGTCGAGCTTCGCCGCCGACCCGCCGCACTGCCGGACGAGCGGCTCCCGGTCGTGCCGGAGGGGCGTCCCTTCGTGGACGAGCATCTCGTGGCCGGCACCAGCGAGCGTTCGCCGGCGTGGCTGTCGTGCGCGGATGTGATCGTTCGCCGGTACAGCAACCGGGAACCGGCGCCGGGTGTCGTGGACGACCTCCGCGGCCGCTTCCCGGGCTGCCTCGTCATGGCCCTGACCCCGGACGGGCGTGGCCACGCCGTAGTGGCCACCGCGTCCGGCTGGCGGGCTCGGCTCGTTCCCGTTCGGCCCGCGTCGTGCCTCGAGGAGCACGTGCTGTCGTATGTGTCGGCGATCCACGCCTGGATCACCGCGGGATGGCCGCCGGAAGCGCTCACCGCGGCGCGGCTGACCGTAACCTACGGGTGTGCGGCGGCGCCGGCAGCCGTACGGGTCATCCCCGAGAAGGATGGGGAGGATCGTCGGGACGCTCATGCCCGGGTGGGATAGCGGGAAGCTCGGCGAGCCTGGCCTCGACCTCGCGGGACTGCGGTGCGTCGAGCGCGGTGTAGATGTCCAACGCCTTCTGCAGAAGGAGGCGTTCGGTCTCCCGGTCGCTATGCCGTACCGCCACGTCGGCCAGGGCGTGCAGGACGTTCGCCTCTTCCTGCCGCGCCCCGGCCCGGCGCGCCGCCACCAGGGCCTCCCTGAGGGTCGTGGCGGCGTCGGCGGGCTCGTCCGCCCGTAGGCGGGCTCGCCCAAGGCAACCGAGTGTGCGGGCTTGGTGGTACAGCTCGTCGGTGCCGGTGAAGTAACGCAGCGCGTGGTCAAGGCTGTCGATCGCCTCGGCGTGCCGGCCGAGCACGCTGAGCGTCTGACCGATGTGGCGCCGCATGAGCGCGACCCCTCGCGGACGGCCGAGTTCGGCGTGCAGGTCCCGCGCCAGGGTGAACAGTTCGAGTGCGCGCGCATCGGCACCGGCGGCCTGCTCAGCGAGGCCGAGGCCCTCGAGTGCGGAGGCCTCACCGATCCGATGGCCGGCGCGCCGCTCCAGGTCGAGCGCCGCCTGGAAATGCTCCCGCGCGGCGGAGTAGTCCCGCAGGTTGTGGTGGGCCATGCCCAACCCTTCCAGCATCCGGGCGCGGGCCGGGAGATCGGCGCAGGCTTCGGCTGCCGCCAGGCCGAGTTGATGCACCTGGATCCACACCTGGTAGTACCTGCGGTGCAGGAGCAACGACCACATCGCCTCGCAGATCTCCCACGCCAGGGTGTGCGCCTCCAGGGCATGCGCCTGCTGGGCCACGGCCACGAGGTTGGGCTGCTCGCGCTCCAGCCATGCCAGGGCCTGCGAACGCTCGGTGAATCTCCCCTGGTCTTCACTACCGGCTCGGTGTTCAGCCTGGTAGTGGACGCCGAGGCGCCAGCGGCCGGGGAGGAGGAGAAGATCGGCCGCCACTGCCGTCCGCAGGTACCAGTCCGCGAGGCGCGCGAACGCGGCGTTCCGTTCGCCGTCCGAGTCCAGTTCCTCGGCCTTGGCGCGCGCGTGGAGCCGTACCAGATCGTGGAACCGGTACCGGTCGGTCGACTCCTCCGCCAGAAGGCTGACGTCGACCAGGCCGTCCAGCAGCTCGACGGTGCGGTCGTGTTCGCCGCCCAGCAGGGCCGCGGCGGCCTCGATGTCGAAGTGTGGCCCGGGATGGGTGCCCAGCAAGCGGTAGGCGCGCGCGTGCGCCTCGTTGAGTGCCCGGTAGGAGGCGTTGAACACTGCCATCACCGACATGTCCCCTTCCTCCGTGTCCCCTTCACCGGTGCGCAGTTGGTCGAGCCGACGCGCCTCGTCACCGAGCTCGTCGACCACGCGGGCGATCGGCCAGCGCCGGCGTGCGGCCAGTCGCGCCCCGGACGCGCAGACCGCCAGCGGCAGCAGGCCGCACAGCCGCACCAGGGAGCGGGCCTGCTCGCGTTCGGCCCCGATGCGCTCCGGGCCGATGATGTGGCCCAGCAGCTCCAGCGCACCCGGCACTCCCAGCGGGTGGAGGTCCAGGAAGCGGGCGCCGTCCACCAGCAGCCCCGACAGCTGCCGCCTGGTCGTCACCACGACGAGTGCGGGCCCGGCGCCGGGCAGCAGGGGGCGCACCTGGGCCGCCGACACCACGTTGTCGAGCATGATGATCAGTCGCCGCCCGGTGGTCACGGAGCGGAACAGCGCCGCCTGCTCGTCGATCTCGGGGGGAATGCCGTCGGCGCTCGCGCCCAGCGCCCGCAGAAAACGTTCCAAAGGTTCGGTGGGCGGCAGCGGCTCGCCCCCGGAGAACCCTCGCATGTCGACGAACAGCTGCCCTTCGTAGCCGGCCTTGACCTGGTGCAGCCAGTGCAGGGCCAGCGTTGTCTTGCCGACGCCGCCCGGCCCCGCGATCACGACCAGGCCGCCGTCCCCGGCGCCTCCGGCCCGATGGCTCAGCCGCCGGAGTTCCTCCAGCTCGGCGCGGCGGTCGGCGAAGAGTCCGGGCGGCGGTAGCTGCGCGGGAGCCGGCGGCAGCCCCCTGTCCGGGGCCGAGATGTGGATGCCGCCCTCGATGTTCCTGGCCTGGACGGCCGATCCCGCTATCAAGCCGGTCAGCTCGTTACTCCAGGGCCCCCTGACTCTTCCGTCGTTGAACGACTCCACCGTCCGTCCCATCACTCGTTTCGGCAGCGCCGGCTCGACCGAAAAGACACCCGAATGCCCGCACCCGACTCCACTCCGCACCATCATGCAACACTGAACACATTCGAGTAAAATGTAGTCATTACCAAAGTCACCCAAGGTGATAAGGCATGGCACTCTGTCGCAGGCGGTGCACGGTGATCCATATGCGCATTGCCGCCGGCGGCGCGTCGACCTCGCATGGGGGCGCGAGGGCGGGCACGGGCGCGGGGCACGGCCCCCAGTTCTTGATCAACAGATACGACCCCAGAAGGGTGCCGGAGATCATCTCGCCGCCCTCACCTCTGGACGCCGGCAGCGGACGGCGGAAATGCGAATGGACTGCTCAGGGTCGGCCGACACATCAGAGATTCGAGCGCACCCGTACGCGGAATGGATGTTGGCGCACCCTCGATGATGCCGAAGACCGCAATGACAACAACCCACGGCCTCGAGACAGAAAGGAGGATAGCCGAAGAAGTTCCGCAGCACGCCGCGTTTCCGAGGGCGAGGGCGGAGATCCCCCGGGAAGACGGTTCGTCACCCATTCGCGGATATCTACCGGATGCGGCGCGTTTCCGATCCCTGTTGTTTGTTCCAATTGCCGAGCATGTCCCTTTACCTGGAAGATTGCGTTCTGATGCCGTTCACCGCGCCAGTGTGGCGGCCTCTAGGTGAGGGGGCTATAGGAGTACGTGGTACCCGGGGCCGTGCCGTCGGCGCGGTGCCGGGCATTCGATGAATCCACGGCCGTACCGCCGAGCGGGCCTCCAGCCCTCGCGGCGGAGGCGGTGATCCCCACCGCGCCGCGGCCGCCGGCCCCTCACGTTCGGAGTGATCGATGGCAGACCCGTTGACCCTGGCGATCGCCGCGGCGGCGGCCGGCAAGGCGGTCGAGCTCACCGGCCAGCCCGTCAAGGACGGCATCCTCGCGCTCGGCCGGAAGGTGCGCGGCCGGTTCCGTGGCCGGCCCGACGACGAGGAGGCGCTGAGCGGCGCCATCGCCGACCCCGGCGACGACGCCCGGATCGCCAGGCTGGCCGAGGTCCTGCGCCGTGTGATGGAGGAGGACCCGGGGTTCGCCGACGACCTCGAGGAGGCGCGCCTGCGCGCGATGGAGGAGGACCCCCGGTTCCGCACCGAGGTCCACAACCGCCTCTCGCAGACGCGGTCCGAGACGACGGTGGCCGACGACGGCGTCAGCATCGTGTTCAACGGGTCGGCCGACAAGTCCATCCAGGTCAGGGACGTGCACGGCGGGCTCACCATCAACTGACGGGCGGCCGGGTCGTAGACTCCGGCCCATGCGGCGTGTCAGCAGCACGGTGGTCGCGGTGGCGGGGGCGGGCGCGGAACGGGTCGTGGCCGGTCTGGGCGGCCTGCACAACGTGCGGGCCGTGGTGGCCGGTGAACGCGGGGCCGCCGGGGTGACCGAACAGGTCGCGCATTCCTCGGCCACGTACGTGGTGCACGACGGCGATCCGCTGGCCGCGGTCGGGGACGCGTGGGTGGAGTACTTCGACCAGGCTGCGGCACCGGGCGGGCTCGAAGTGGCGATCGAGGCGGCCCTGGCCGAGCTGCGCTCGCAGCGGGCCGTGCTCCCGGACTACTACGTGGTGCTCGATCCCGAGGAGATGCCGGAGACGCGGCGTCACTGGTGGCTGGGCGTGCTGGCCGGGGCGGCGCCCGCACGGGTCGTGCCGGCGCACGCGACCGCGGCGGCCGTACGAGACGTCCTGTCGCACCTGACCGCCGGCCGCTGGTGGCCCGACGATCTGGACGGGTGGCTGCGCGCCCTGCCCACGGTCGTTCCGGACCAGGTGGGCGTACGGCCCTAGTGGGAGTACTCCTCGCGGCGGAGCAGCATGAGGGCGTACATCAGGGGGAGCATCACCACGTGCTCGATCATGAGCAGCGAGCCGGCGGTGATGACGCCCGTCCAGAGCAGTGGGAACAGGGCGAGCGCGGGGACGAACATCGCCCCGGCCATCTCCAGGGTGGGCGTCCAGCGGTGGCCGCGGTAGCGCATCCAGACGATCATGGCGACCGCCATGTCGAAGGCCATCTCCAGGGATACCAGTTCCGGGTGGCGCGCGGCCGAGAGGTTTACGCCCGCGAGCCGCACGGCCCCGCCCAGGACGGCCATGCCGACGAACATGGCGGCGACCATCTCGAGGTAGTGGCGAAAGAAGTGCCGGGTCTCGGTCCGAATCCGCATCGCTGTCCTCCTGTATACGGTGGCGGGGTATCGTTCGGTTCCAGGGTGCGGAACGGGGACGGCCGCCGGTAGTGCCGGATCCGCATGTGCGGGCGTGCGGGGGTCACGTGGTGGCGTGACGGATGTCATGGTCGTGGCTGCTGCGAGAATGGCGGTGTGCCGGATCGTGGGACGGGGCTGGCGGGTCTGCGCCGCTACACGTGGTGGGCGGTGCCGGGCACCACTGCCGCGCTGCTGATCCTGTTCACCGGGGACTGGCTCCTGGATCCAGGGTTGTCCGTCTGGGCGCGTGCCGTCGGGGCGGTGGCGCTGGCGGTGGCGGTGCCCGCGGTCGTGGTGCTGCTCGGCAGGCGGCTGGCGCTCCTGCCGCTGTCCCGGGCGTGGCTGGTCGGCGGGGTGGTCGCGGCGCTCGTGCTCGGGGCCGTCCTGCTGGCCTATGGGGAGTACGGGCTGTGGGCGGTGGCGCCGGCGATGATGGTGGCGATCACCGCGACGTTCCTGGGCACGCGGGCCCGGCTGGTGCTGGTCGGCGTCGCGCTGGCCGTCGCGCCGCTGCCCGGCGGCGCCCTGGTGGTGCTGGACGGCGGGCCGCTCTACGCGTGGCTGTTCCCGCCCGGCCTGGTCGCGTTCACCGTCTGGACGATGCTCGGGCCGCTGTGGGCCTGGGACACCGCGGGTCTGTCGGCGGAGCTGGCGGTGAAGGACGAGCGGCTGCGGTTCGCCGCGGACCTGCATGACATCCAGGGCCACCACCTCCAGGTGATCGCGCTCAAGAGCGAGCTGGCGGCGCGGCTCGTACGGGCCGATCCTGAGCGGGCCGCCGCGGAGATGGAGGAGGTGCGGCGCCTGGCCGCCGACGCGCTCCGCGACACCCGCGCCGTGGTGCAGGGCTACCGGCGTACGACGCTGGACGACGAGATCGCCAACGCCGCCAAGGTCCTGGCCGCGGCCGGCATCGACGCCCGGATGGATCTCGGCCCCGCCGACCCCCTTCCCGCGTCCACCCGGCATCTGCTGGGGCTGGTGATGCGGGAGGCCACCACCAACGTGCTGCGGCACAGCCAGGCTCGGAGCGCCGAGATCGGCTACCGGGTGGGGGGCGGGGTGGCGCGGCTGCGGGTGGTCAACGACGGCGCGTCCCGGCCGGACGCGGCGGACGGCGGCACCGGGCTGCGCACCCTGGCCGGGCGCCTGGACGCGGCCGCGGGCGAGCTGACCTGGCGGCACGACGGCGGCCGTTTCCTGGTCGAGGCGACACTTCCCGCGGAGGGCGGCGAATGATCCGGTTGCTGATCGCCGATGACGAGGATCTTCTGCGGAGCGCGCTGGCGGCGCTGCTGGCGCTGGAGGAGGACCTCACCGTGGTCGCGGAGGCGTCCACGTCGGACGAGGCGGTGCGGCTGGCGCGGCTGCACCGGCCCGACATCGCCGTGCTCGACCTGGAGATGCCGCCGGCCGACGGGTTGCGCGCCGCCGAGGAGATCCTGGACGGGCTGCCCACCCGGATCGTGCTGGTCACGCGGCACGCGCGGCCGGGGGTGCTGCGGCGGGCGCTGGCGGCGGGGGTGCGCGGGTTCGTCCCGAAGACGACGTCCGCGACCCGGCTGGCGGAGATCATCCGGAATGTGGCGGCGGGCCGCCGGTACGTGGACCCCGAGATCGCCGCGTCCGCGCTGACCGAGGACGACTGCCCGCTGACCGACCGGGAGCTGCAGGTCCTGCGGGCGTCCAGGACGGGGGCCTCGGTCGGGGAGATCGCGGCCGAGGTCGGGCTGGCGCCCGGGACGGTCCGCAACTACCTGTCGGCGGCCATGGCCAAGCTCGGTGCCTCGTCGCGTCACGCGGCGGCGCACCGGGCCTGGGAGGAGGGCTGGATCTAGCGGCTGATCGGGAGCCGCCGCCAGTAGGTGACGCACCGCCACGCCCATTCCAGCGGGCCGTGGCGGAACGTCCCCAGCCACAGATGGCTGAAGACCGCTTGAACCGCCAGGATGCCGAATCCGAGGAGGGCCGCGAGGCCCCATTCCGTTGAGTGGCGCAGGCCGAGGGCACCGCCGATCGGTACGAACAGCAGCGCGGCGGTGACGTAGTTGGTCAGCGTCATGCGGCCCAGCGGGGCCAGCGTCCGCGACAGGGCGGGCCCGGCGGGGGTGCGCAGCGCCAGCAGGAACAGCACCATGTAGCCCGCGGCCATGGACAGCGGGATCAGCATGCCGAGCCGGAGCCGCGCCGCGTCGGGCAGGTCCAGCACGGTCAGCCACCAGGCGAGAGCGCCCGTGACGGCCGCCCCGGCGCCGAGCGCGAGGAGCTGTCCCGTGCGCCGCCGCAGCGTCGCGGGGACGTCCAGTTCGGCGAGCACGAACCCGAGCGCGAACAGCCCCGGCAGCAGTGCGATCCCGCCGGCCCCCACGAACACGCCGGCGGCCGTCAGCACGGACCCGTGCGCCAGCACCGCCCAGCCCTCCACGTAGCTGAGCGGCAGCAGCACCAGCACGCCGGTGACGGCGAACGGAAGCAGCACCTCGCCGGGTTGCAGCAGGTGCAGCAGGACGCCCACGAATCCCAGCGCCGCGAACCGGCGCAGCAGCAGCACGCGCGGCCGCAGCCCGTTCCGCCGGGCCGACCGCAGGAAGAGCCCGAAGCCGATGCCGAACAGCAGGAAGAAGATCGGGTAGAAGCGCCCGAAGAAGAACACCCTGAGCACGCCGGGCAGTTGCCCGGCGTCGTCGAACATCTCCAGGGTCTGGGGGATGTTGATGAAGATGATCCCGCACAGTGCGAAGCCCCGCAGGGCGTCGAGCTCGGCGATCCGCCGCTCCGGCCGTACCGGGCCGCCCTCCGCGTCCTTGACGGTCGACATGCCGCCATGATCACATCCCACGGCCCCGGGCTCATTCGCGGCAGGAGTATTCGAACGTGGCCGAGTCCTGGAGCGCGGGATTGTTCAGGACGGTCAGCGTCGCGGTGAAAGTGCGCTTGCCGGTCCCGTTGATTTCCCACCGGAGGTGGACGGTCGCGCGTTCCCGGCCGTTTTCCATGTCGTGCTGGAGGGGCGGGTCGGGATTCTTGCGGTCGCTGCGTTTCCATTGGTAGAAGATCTGCCCGCCCGCGCCGTTCGTGGTGATCGTTCCGATGACGTCGACCGTGGCGCCGCAGCCCGCTTTCCGGCCGTCGGTGCGCGCGTTCACGTCGGTCACCAGGAATTCGGCCTGACGGTCCCGCTGCAGAGCCCATCCGACCACGGCGGCGATGGCGACGACGCTCAGGAGGATCGTGAGAAGGGACAGCGCGCGGCTCCAGGCGCGGCGCCGTGGCCGTTTTCTGGGCGGGGGCGGGACGTAGCGCGCCCACCCCTCGGGAAGGCCTTCCGACGGATCGCCGATGTCCGGGGCGTCGGTCATGGTCCGCATGGGGTGGGTGGGGGTGACCCCGAGCAGTTCCAGGAGACCGGACGGGGCCGGGCGGGCGCGCGGCGACTTGGCCAGTGCCCTGGCCACGACGGCGCGCAGGGATTCCGGGAGGCCGGTGAGGTCGGGCTCGTCGTAGGTGATGGCGGCGGCCACCGCGGGCAGGGTGGACCCGCCGAAGGGGCGATGGCCGGTGGCGGCGAACACCATCACCCCGCCCCACGCGAACACGTCCGAGGCAGGGCCCGGGTCGGCGCGGAGCTGCTCGGGGGCCATGTAGGCGGGCGTGCCGAGGATCTTGCCGTCCTCGGTGACCCGGGTGGCGCCCGCCGCGCCGGCGATGCCGAAGTCGATCACGCGCGGGCCGGTCCGGGACAGCAGCACGTTGGCGGGCTTGAGGTCGCGGTGGACGATCCCGGCGGAGTGGATCCCGGCGAGGGCCACGGCCATGCTGACGGCGAGCTGCTCCAGGTCCGCGCCGCGCAGCGGCCCGCCCGCGCGGACCGTCCGCTCCAGCGTGGGGCCGTCGATGTACTCGGTGACCAGGTACGGCTCGGCGGCGTCCGGGTCGGCGGCCAGGACCTCGGCCGTGCAGTACCGGGGCACTCGCAGGGCGCTGGCCGCCTCCCGGCGGAACCGGGCCCGGAACGGCTGGTCGGCGGCCAGCTCGGCGCGCACGACCTTGATCGCGACGAGCCGGCCGTCGGGGGCGCGGCCGAAGAACACCCGGCCCATGCCGCCCTCGCCGAGGAAGCCGAGCACCTCGTACGGCCCGATCGACGCGGGGTCGTCCGGGCCGAGAGGCAGCACCTCAGGGGGCAGCTCCTGTTCGTCCATCCGGTGGTGTTCCTCAGTCTCCGGCCGGGGTCGCCTTGGCCTGCGGAGCCGATTCGAGGGCCGGCTCAGGGGCCGCGGTGGACGGCTCGGGGTCGGGCTTGGACGTCACGGGCTCCGGTGACGGCGATGGCGACGGGGACGGGGACGGGGACGGCGTGGGCGACGGCGTGGGGTCGGGCGACGACGGGGGCGCGCCCTTCCCGGGGGTCGACGGTTTGGTCGCGGGCGCGGCCCCCTCGGTCTCGGTGCCCTGCCCCTCACCGCCGTCACCCTCGCCTTCGCCGTCGTCGCCCGTCCCGGTGCCGGTCAGGGTGATGCTCACGGCCCTGCCGCCCGTGTCGCTGGGGATCACCATCGTGGCGGTCTGGCGGCCGGCGGCGCGCGGCGTGAACCGCACGGTGAAGCCGCAGTCTCCGGCGCCGCCCGGGGGCGGGCAGGAGGTCATCGTCACCGCGAACTGCCCGCCTCCGCCGACGACGGTCATCTGCCCCTCGGCGTCGCAGTCCCGCCACGGGTAGGTGAAGTCCTGCGACACGGTGCGGCCGACGGGCGCGGCGCCGAGGTCGCGGGCGGAGGTGTAGGGGAAGCAGTCGGAGGACACGGCGGTGGCGCGCAGCGGGACGGTCACGGCGGGCCTGCCGTTCCGGCCCGGGACGATCAGGGTGCCGGTGGCGCCGGTCACCGCCGCCGTCGGGCTGTAGGCGACGGTGATGGTGCAGGACGTGCCGGACGCGGGCGGGCAGGTGGTCGCCGTCCGCCGGAACGCCCTGGCGCCCTCGACGCGGATGCCGGACGCGTCGAGGCAGCGGTTCCAGGTGACCGGGATGGTCTGGCGGGCCGTCTCGCCCACGCTCACCGTGCCGAACGAGACGGCGGGCCGTGTCACGGGCGGGCAGGCAGGGGGCGGCGGCGGGCGCGTGGACACGACCGGGATGGGCGTCACCCCGCCGGGCAGGCGCCCGTCCTGCGGCGGTGGCGAGGTGCCGTCCGTTTCCGGGGTGGGATCGTCCGGCGGCGTGGACGGCGCCGGCGAGGTCGGGGCCGGTGAGGACGGTCCGGGTGAGGGCGTCCCCGACGGCGGGGCGGGCGCCGTCGGGGACGCGGACGGCGTGGTGAGCGTGACCGGGCTCTTGGTCTCGTCTCCCATGGTGCGCAGGACGAGGGCGACGGTGGCCATGGCGATGACCGCCACGGACGCGACCACCACGGTCGTGAGCACCTGCGTGCGGCCGATCCTGCCCGCGTGCCGCCCGGCGCGGCCCGCGGCGCGTCCGCCGACGGTGCTCTGCCCGACCATGCTGCTCGCGACGCTGCTGCCGCCGCCGCCGGCGGATCCGCCCGCCGCCGTTCCGACCGTGCCGGTGGCGACGGCGAACGGGAAGAGCGCGGCCAGCGCGGCCGCGGCGGACCCCAGCAGGAGGACGCCGCGGCGCTCCCAGTCCTCCCCGTACTCCTCGGCCGCGGCCGCCTCCAGCTCCCGGACGAACTCCGCCGCCTCCGCCGGGCGCAGCGCGGCGTCCTTGGCCATGCCGTGCGCCACCAGGTCGCGCAGCCCCTCGGGGACGGCCTCCACCGGGACGGGCGCGGTGGCGTGCCGGGCCATCACGGCCATGGGGCCGTCGCCGCCGTACGGCGGGCGCCCGGTCACGCACTCGAAGAAGACGCAGGTGGCCGCGTACACGTCGGTGGGCGGGCCCGCGGGCTCGCCGCTCCACTGCTCGGGCGCCATGTAGGCGGGCGTGCCGGTCAGCGCGCCCCGCCCGGCCGGGGTCGCGATCCCGAAGTCGATCAGCTTGCTGGCGCCGTCGGCCTGGACGACGACGTTGGCCGGCTTGTAGTCGCGGTGCACCACGCCCGCCCGGTGCGCGGCGGCGAGGCCGAGCAGCGAGCCCTTGAGCACGACCAGCGCGGCCTCGGGTTCCAGCGGCCGCCCGTGTTCGCGCAGCAGCCGCTCCAGCGAGACGCCCTCGACCGCCTCCATCACGAGCGCGACGCCCTCGGGCCCCTCGACGAGCTCGTAGAGGCGGGCCACGTGGGCGTCGTCGACCGAGGCCATGAGCAGCGCCTCGTCCCGGGTCGGGACGCGGGTCGTCCGCCCGGTCACGTACTTGATCGCGACAACGGGTCCGGTGCCGCCGCGGCGGGCCAGCACGACCCTGCCCTGCGCCCCGGTGCCGAGCACCCCGAGTTCGGTGAACCCGTCCAGCCGCCAGTCGCTCATCCCTCGTCCCCCAGTCGGCGAAGACCACGATCATTTGTCGCGCACGCGTGGAACGTGCGCGTTGATGCGGAAACGGCAGGCCCGGAAAACGAGGGAGTTAAAACGATCTATAACTGCTTTGATATGCCCCGGCTAAGGCCCGCTTTGAGCATCACCAGTGCAGCGGCAATCATTTCCACGGTCAACCCTTTTTGCCTGCTCAGGCCGTTCGGCGTCCACTTTCGGACGTGCGACGCCAATGTCGGTTCTGCCGGGAAAGATCAGGGTCGCCCGGCGAGTGCCCCGGCCCGCTCCTCGGGATAGGGCGTGGGACCGTGCCATTCCAGGAGCAGCACGGTGGCGTCGTCGTTGAGCCACCCTCCGTGGTAGTCCAGATGGTGCCGGATGAGGCGGCGCAGCGTTTCCTGGACGGGCAGCCCGTCGGCGTGGTGCCGGATCAGGAAATCGGTGAAACGGTCCAGCCCGAACTCGCGGCCCTCGCTGCCGCGGGCCTCGGTGATGCCGTCGGTGTAGAGGAGCAGCCGGTCGCCGGGCTCCAGCTGCTCCCGGCACAGCAGCGGGTCCGCCTCCAGGCCCATGCCCATCGGCGGCGCCGGGTCGGGGCACTCCAGCAGGATCACCGTCCGGCCGGAACGGATGATCACCGGTGGATGGTGGCCGCGGCTGATCCAGCCGAGCAGCCCGGTGCCGCAGTCCAGTTCCGCGAGGAGGCCGGTGGCGAACCGGTCCCCGTGGAACCGGGCGTACAGCACCTCCTCGATCCGGGCGGCGGTGCCGGCCAGCCCCTCGCTCTGGCGGCGGTGGTTGCGCCCGGCGGCGACCGCGAGGTTGGCGGTCAGCCCGGCGGCGGCGTCGTGCCCCATCGCGTCGAAGACGCCCATGTGGACGATGTCGCCGGTGAAGCCGTAGTCGAAGGCGTCGCCGCTCACCTCGTAGGCCGGCTCGATCACGGCCCCGATCACCAGGCGGTCGGTGGCGAACGTCGTGGGCGGGATCAGGCGCCACTGCATCTCGGCCGGCACGTTCATCTGGCGGCGCCGCACCAGCCGCGCGTAGGCGTCGCTGACCCCCCGCTTGCTCACCACCAGCAGCGCCACCATGTCCGCGAGGTCCCGCATGTTCCGGGCCGGCTCACCGCCGCCGGGGCCGGGGAGCGCGGTGACGCGCAGGACGCCGAGCCGTTCGGCGCCGTTCAGGAGCGGCATCCAGTACTCGCCGGCACCGCCGGGCGCGGCCGGGGCGGCGGGCGTGATCTGGCCGAGCTGGAACGCGCGGCCCGCCACGGTGCCCTCGACCTGCAGTTCGGCGGGCCGGTCGCCGGCCCCGCGGCCCGCGTCGTACCCGCGCCCGGTCAGCAGGCACAGCACCTCGTCCTGGAGGTCGGAGACGTAGATCTGCACGTCGGTCAGCCCGACGGCGGCGGCGTGCGCGTTCACCAGTTTCGGGAGCTGCTCCAGCGTGGCCAGCCGGGCGGCGCGGAGCAGCCCGGTGAGCATCCGCTCGCGCCCCGGGGCGCTCTCCGTGTCCATCCCGGTCGCCTCCCCCGTCCCGCCCCTACCCGGCCGGGACGCCCCGACGCCTGCTCAGGGGACCGGGCTCAGGGCCGGCGCCGCGGTGGCGGCCAGCAGCCCGCACGACTGGAAGGCCGACCGCAGCCCCTCCCTGTCGACGATCTGCCGCAGCCGCGGCGGCGGGTTCACCAGCGACAGGCAGCCGCCCTCGGCGCAGGCCCGCCAGCGGATCCCCAGCAGGACGGGGAAGGGGTCGCACCGCACCCGGATCCGGTCGTGCATCCGCACTCGCAGGTGGTGGACGTTCTTCTCGATCATCGCCGTCAGCGTCTCGCCCAGCCGGCTCACCGTGACGTCGTCGAGGACGCCGCCCACCTCGACCAGGACGTGGGCGTCGTCGGACTCCGCCGCCGTGAGCGTTAAGTCCGCGTCCGGGAGGTAGGTCGTCAGCCGGGTGTCGTCGGGGTACAGGGCCCGGATCGCGTCCAGCACGCGGCCGGCGCCGCCGATCCCCGTACCGGCGGACCCGTGCACGTGCGCGGCGGCCCCCGTCGCGGGACGGCGGCGCGGCGCCTTCTGCGGCGGTGCGGAGGTGGCGGACATGAGGTCGGGGTGGACCTCAACGATCCCGGCCAGGCCGGTGACCTCCAGGGCGTGCCGGGTGCGCAGCGCGGTCGGCGGCGCCACCACCCTCAGTTCGCGGCCGAGCAGGTTCGCCCGGGTCTGGGTACGGGCCAGCAGGACCAGCCCGGCGGCGTCCAGCAGCACGGTGTCACCGAAGTCGACGACCAGCCCGGCGCGGCCCCGCACCGACGGCGTGGTCAGCGCCTCGGACACCGCCTCCCGGATCGCCGAGTAGTTGTGCCATCCGGTCTCCGGTGGCAGCGCGAGCACGGTGAATCCTCGGGCGTTCCCCGTGCGCAGTCCTGGCACTGCTGTCTTTTTCATCGGTCATTTCTCTGCTCGCTGCGGACAGGGCTGCGGGGGCGGCGTCCGCGTCATGGACACGGGCGCGGCGAGGGGTCGGAGGAGGGCCTTTGGAACGCGTTCCCTTGACGATTCCGTCCAGCCGGGAGAGCGCCAGGCCCGCGATCGTCTCCGCCTCCGGCCGGATGCCGAGGTGCACGCAGCAGCTCCACAGGTCCTCGACGCAGCGGCGCACGGTCTCACGCTCGACGGGCGCATCGGCGAAGTCGGCGCACAGCCCGGCCACCAGGGCGTCGAGCGCCGCTCCGGCCGGCGCCGGCCTCTCCTCACCCTGCACTTCCCCCTCCGATCACGCGTCGGCGCGGCCCCCGGCGCCGCACCGGCCGCCGGGAATCCCGACGTTTGAAAGGTCCTACCCGAATGCGGCAAGGAAAAGAGCGGCCGGCGGCAAAAGTGGGCCATGCCTGCGTCCGCGGTCGGCAATTATGGGGCCTTTTCTGTTGACTGGCCGCGTGGTCATCGCCGCTGCGTTTGGGCGTTGGTCTCCGCGGTTTTGTGCCGTGATGACCGGGGCGCGGCACAGGCGCGGTGCGGCGGGCCCGCCGCTGGGGGCGGGCATGCCCGGCGCATTCCCGCCCGTGGTGCGGACGCCGTGGCGCGGCGGCGGGCGTCCACGAGGGCTAACACGGTGGTAACACCCGTGCGGCGAGACTCCCGGGCCATGAGTCCGTGGACGCCCCGGTGGGCGGAGCCGCCGCGAGGGCCGCGCGTCCTGTACGCGATCATCTCGATGGGGTGCGCGCTGCTCCTGGCGGCGCCCCTGGTGTCCCTGATGATGCATGATGAGGACTTCGCGGCCCGTACCCGTATTGTTCCGATTCCCATGACGACCTCGCGCACCCCCGTTCCCGGCCCGTCCCCGGCGTCGCCCTCGTTCGACGGGGAGCGGCGCGAGGAGCTGACCCGCGCGCTCGACCGGTACCTGGACGGCCGTCCGGGACGGCTGTCGGTGGCGGTGCGCGACCTGGCGACCGGGCTGTCGTACTCCTACAACCCCGAGCACCGGCCCGGCACGGCCAGCGTCGTCAAGGTCGCGATCGTCGCCGCGCTGCTGCTGAAGGCCCAGCGCCAGGACCGCGCCCTGACCGCCGCGGAACGGGCGCTGGCCGAGCGGGCGATCACGGTGAGCGACAACGACGCGGCCACCGCGCTGTGGCACGGGATCGGCGGCGGTCCCGGGCTGGCCCGGGCCGTGAAGAAGCTGGGCCTGCGCCGCACCGAGCCCGGTCCCGGCACGGCCTGGGGCGCGACCACGACCAGCGCGTCCGACCAGGTCCGCCTCATGGCCGCGCTCACCTCCTCCGGCGGCCCGCTCACCGGCGAGCACCGCCGCTACCTCCGCGGCCTGATGGAGGACGTGGTGGAGGAGCAGGCGTGGGGGGTGAGCGCCGCCGCCGGGGAGGGCGGCGACTGCGCGCTGAAGAACGGCTGGCTGCCGCGGGAGGCCGACGGCGGCGCGTGGACGGTCAACTCCGTCGGGCACGTCCGGGACGGCGGCCACGAGTACCTGATCGCGGTGCTGTCCGACCGCCAGTCCTCGATGGGCGCGGGCGTCGCGGCGATCGAGCACGTCACCGAGACCGTCACCCGCGCGCTCGCCGAAGCCTCCGCCGCCGTCCAGACCGAGGGCTCCGGGCGCCACGAAGGCTGACCGCGCGTGCCTCCGCCGCAGGGGTCAGCGCCGGCTCAACTCTCGGTCTCGTCGCTCCAGGACTGGAAGCCGCCGTCGGACAGGACGGCGTCGAAGGCCGCCTCGGCCGCGCCCGTGAGCGGGCTGGCGGGGCCGAGCGCCGAGGGCACCAGCGGCGGCGGGCCGGCGCGGCGGAACCGCATCAGCGCCGCCGTGTAGCCCTCGTCCAGTTCGTCCGGCGCGGTCGCGACCAGGCCGGTGGCCAGCCCGGACAGGGTCACCAGCTCGGGGTCGAGGGCGTTGACGAGCGCGCCCGCGCCCCGTCCCAGGGCACGGGCCGCCTCGCCGACGGCGGCGCGGGCGGCCGGGTCGGAGCGGGCGGCGGCCAGGATCCGTTCGGCCTCGGTACGGGGGTCGCGCGGCTCGGGGCGGCCGAGGGCGCGGGCCATGGCGCGGCCGTCCACGGCCAGGTCCCAGCAACCCCGCGCGCCGCACGGGCAGGACAGGCCGGGGTCGCCGAACGGCATGTGCCCGAACTCGCCGCCGGCCCCGGTGGCGCCCTCGACGGGACGGCCGTCCACGATGAGGATGCCGCCGACGCCGACCTCGACCGTGAGGTGCAGGCTGACCCGGGCGCCCGCCGCCGCTCCGCGCCGCGCCTCCGCGAGCCCGGCCATGGACGCGTCGTTGCCGGCCAGCAGCGGGGTGCCGGGGGCGGCGCGCAGCGGTTCGAGGGCGATGTCGTGCCAGTTCAGGCCGGACGCCTGCACGATCGTGGTGCCGCGCAGCGTGCCCGCCACGGCGACCGACACGGCGCGGATCCGGTGCCCGTGCCGGCGGCGGGCCGCCGCGATCCGCGCGCGGAGCACGCCGAGGACCGCCGGGGCGCCGCCGGGCGGGTTGCGTCCCGCGTCCCCGTCCACGGCCCGGCCGCCGAGTTCGACCGTCGCCGTCCGCCACCGCTCGTGCCCGATGCTCACCGCGCACACCAGCGGGCCGCGCGGATGGGCGGTGAGGGCGGGCGAGGGGCGGCCGCGCCCGCCGGTCTGCGGCGGGACGGTCTCGTCCAGGAGCCGCAGCGCCTTGAGCCGGGCGGTGATCTCGGTGGCCGAGCCGCTGCTGAGGCCCAGCGCCCGTGCCGCGTCCGCCCTGGTCGCGGCGGGGTGCGCGTGCGCGTGCCGCAGCAGGGCCAGCGCGCCCTGGCGGCGCAGGGTGTGCACGCGGTGCGCGGCGGTCTGCTTCTGCATGGTGACAATCCTCGCGCCCCGTTTTATCCTCGCCGAACGAGCATAAACCGTCGAGGTGAGCGCATGCGGCCCTTCCGCACCCCCTACGTCCTCGGCCTGTACGCGGCGATGGGCTGCCTCGGCTACCTGCTGGCCGGGCTCGGCGCGATCCTCCCCGAACTGCGCGCCGAGCGCGGGCTCCCGCGCGGCGAGGCCGCCCTCTACCCGTCCGCGTTCGCGCTCGGCCTGATCACCGTCGGGCTGCTGGGGCACCGCCTGGCCGCGCGGCTGGGCCGGTACGCGCTGCCCGCGTCCCTGGCCGCCCTGGTCGGAGGCGCCGCCGTCCTCGCCCTCGGCGACGGGCGCGCGGGCACCGGCATCGGCGCGCTGATCCTGGGCCTCGGCGGCGCGGGCCTCGTGCAGCTCGTCCCGGCGGCACTGCGCGCGAGCGCGGACGGACGCGGCGCGGCGGGAACGGTCGCTCTCGGGGAGGCCAACGCGGTCTCCAGCGCGGCCTCGGTCCTGGCGCCGCTCATGGTCGGCGCGGCACTGGCGCACGACCTGGGCTGGCGGGCCGCGTTCGCGGGGGTGCCGCTGGCCGCCGCCGCGATCCCGGTCGTTCTGTTGCTGCGGCGGTCCACGGTCGCGGCGACGGCGTCGACGGCGACGGCGCGGGCGGCACCGGCCGCCGGGCGCGCGCCCCGCGCGTTCTGGAGCCGGTGGACGGACCTGGTCCTGGCCGTCGCCGTCGAGTTCTGCGTGCTGTTCTGGGCCGCCGACCTCCTCCACACCGTCAAGGGGATGGCGGCGGGGACGGCCACCACCGCCTCCGCCGCGTTCGTGCTCGGCATGGCGCTCGGACGGGCCGCGGCGGGACGGGCCGTCCGCCTGGGCCGCGACCGCCTGCTGGCCGGCGCCCCCGCCGTGGCCGCCGCCGGGTTCGCGGTGTTCTGGACGGTCCCGGCGCCCGCCGCCGCGCTCGCCGGCCTGCTGGTGACCGGGCTGGGCGTGGCGCTGCTCTACCCGCTGATCCTCGCGCAGGCACTGGAGGCGTGGCCGGGGCAGCCGGTGCGCGCCGCCGCCCGCTGCGCCCTGGCCTCGGGCGTCGCGATCGGCACCGGGCCGCCGCTGCTGGGCGCGCTGGCCGACCTCGCCGGGCTGCGGGCCGCGGCGCTGCTGGCGCCCGCCCTGCTGCTGGTCCTGCTGCTGCGCCGCGTCCTGCCAACGACGCGGAGCCGACGCTAGGGGGCCGGCATCCGGGTGCGGATCTCGTCCTCGGCCTCGGGGTCGTCGAGTTCGCCGTAGGCGGCCAGGCACCATTCCAGTTGGGCGCGGGCCTCCTCGTGGCGGCCCAGGGCCCGGTAGCTGTCGGCCAGGAGGCTGCGGCAGGACGCTCCGGCGGCGAGCGCCTCCTGGGAGTCGAACAGTTCGGCGGCCTTGAGGAGGCGGGGCGCGGCCCGCTTGTGCTCGCCCAGACCTTGGTGGGCGTAGCCCCACTGCTCATGGAAGTACGCCTCGCCGAGGGTGTGCCCTATGGCGTCGGTCAGGTGCAGGCCCTCTTCGCACAGGGCGGGGATCTTCTCGTACGAACCGGCGGTCAGGTACGCGCGGACGACCGTGTAGAGGGCCAGCCCCATGAAGGCGGGGACGCCGATGTCCCTGGCGATGGTGAGGCTTTCGGTGGCGGCCTTGTCCGCCTCCTGGTGGTGGCCCGTCACGCTCAGGACGAGACCGAGAACGCGCAGGCAGGTGAACGCCGCGTACGGGTCCGCGATGTCGCGCGCCAGTTCGAGCCCCCGTTCGGCGTCCCGCCGCGCCGCCTCCAGCCCGCCCAGGGACAGGCTGCCGTACGCGCGCATCCCCAGAGCCCTGGGCAGGTCCCGCGAGTACGGGAGCTCCTCCAGGTCGGCGACGCACGCCTCGACGAGCGGCACCGCGTCCAGGGGCCGCCTCCGGTCGGCGGAGATCACCGTGGCGGCGCGGAGCCTGGCGTGCGCGGCGATCAGCGTGTCGCCCTCCCGGGCGGCCGCCTCCAGCACCGCCCGCCACAGATGCTCGGCCTCGTCGTGGCGGCGGCGCAGGTGCAGGTGGGCGGCCAGGCGCAACACCAGCCCGGTGGCGAGCCGGAAGCGGCCGGCGGCGCAGGCGGAGACGACCGCCGTGCGCAGGTTGGCCAGCTCGCTGTCCAGCCAGGCGGCGGCGTCGGGCTCGATCAGCCGGGCGATCAGGTCGTCGTTCACCACGAGCCGGGGGTGCAGCCGGGTGGGCGCCGGGAAGTACGGGTCGCGCGGCACCCGGGCGTCGGCGGCGTCGGCGAGTTCCAGCCAGCCGAGGGTGAGTCGTTCCAGCGCGGCCTCGCGCTCGGGGTCCTCGGCCAGCCGCTCGGCGGCGTACTCGCGCAGCAGGTCGTGCAGCCGGTAGCGGGGCTGCCCGGCCGCGTCGACGCCGACGGTGATGAGCAGCGACCGGTCCACGAGGCCGTCCACGGCGTCGGCGGCGGCCCGGTCGCCCACCAGCACCTCGATGACCCAGGGCGCGACGTCGTGCGGACCGGCCAGCGCCAGCATCCGGAACGCGCGCCGGGACGGCTCGTCCAGGGACTCGTAGGCGGCCTCGATGTGGGCGCGCACGGCGGTGAGGTGGTCCAGCCTGCGCCCCTCCTCCAGCAGCAGCCCGGCAAGGTGCGCCAGCGGCCAGGACGGGCGGGCCGCGAGCCGGGCGCCCGCGATCCGCACCGCCAGCGGGAAGCCGTCGCAGGCGTGCACGATCCGTTCGGCGGCGGCCGGGTCCGCCGCGACCCGGTCGCGGCCGACGATCCTGGTCAGCATGCGCACGCCCGCGTCGGGCGGCAGCCGCTCCAGGTCGACGAGGTGGGCGCCGTCCGGGCTCGGCGACCGGATCCGGCTGGTGACGATGATGGCGCTGCCGGACGCTCCGGGCAGCAGCGGCAGCACCTGCTCCGGCCCGGCCGCGTCGTCGGCCACCACCAGGACGCGCCGCCCGGCCAGCCGCGACCGGTACAGCGCGGCGCGCTCGTCCAGGGTGTCGGGGATGTCGGACGGGGCCACGCCGACCGCGCGCAGCACCTCGTTCAGCACCACGGCCGGGTCGCGGGGCGCCGACGACGCGCCGGTGAGCTGGAGGTAGAGCTGGCCGTCCGGGAACGACGCGGCCTCCAGGTGCGCGACGTGCACGGCCAGCGCGGTCTTGCCGAGGCCGGGTGCGCCGGTGACGCACACGATGGGCGGGGCGGTCGCCGACGGCGCGAACGACAGCAGCCGCCGGATGCGGCCACATTCGGCCTCCCGCCCGGTGAAGTCCCGGATGTCGGGCGGCAGCTGGCGGGCGAGCGGCGGCGCGAGCAGCGCGGCCGGACGTTTTTGTGCGCGGTGCGCGAGTTCGGGGTCGTCGACCTTCACCCGATGCCACATTCGCTGCAGTTCAGGCCCTGGTTCCGCGCCGGTCTCGTTGACCAGTGTGTTCTGCGCCTCATCGTAGGCCTGTAACGCTTCCGCTTTGTGCCCGGAACGGTACAGCGCAAGCAGCAACCGCGCCCACAGATGCTCGTTCAGCGGTTCTTCCGCCACCCAGGAACGCAGTTCGGGAAGCAATTCGCGATGCCCGCCCAGCACCAGCCTGGCCCGGGCCAGGTCCTCGCGGGCCAGGCGGCGCTCGGCGAGCAGCCCGGTGACGATGCCCGACATCGCGGCCGTGCGGGGCAGGTCCTCCAGCGGCGGAACGCCCCACAGCGCCAGCGCCCGCTCGTACAACTCGGCGGCCAGCGCGTCGTCGCCGCGGCCCGCGGCCTCCCGCGCCTGACCCCCGAGCGCCCGGAAATCCAGCAGGTCAAGGGTGTCGTGGTCGTCCAGCCGCAGCCGGTATCCGCCGTGGCCGGGCGGCAGCCGGGCGGTGGCCAGCAGCCGCCGCACGCCGCTGATGCCGGTCTTGAGCGCCCCCGCCTTGCGGCCGGCGCCCTCGTCCCACAGCAGCTCGCCGAGCTGGTCGGAGGTCAGCGGGCGGTCGGCCTTGAGCAGCAGGACGCAGATCGCGGCGCGCAGCAGCGGCTGCGAGATCGCGATCGGCTCCCCCTCGTCGGAGCGCACGTCCAGCCGCCCGAGAATACGAAAGTCCATGGCCTCTTCATTCGACGCCGGAGTGCCACGGTAAGGGAGGCGGCATGGTGTGGATCAAGCCCCATTGCGCGGCCGGGTCAGGACTGTGAAGGGTGCGGTCATGCGTTTCGCCGCTTGACCTCGACTTTCCCGCCCATTCGGCGGCGGGCTGACCTTTCGCTGACCTTCGATCCCTACAGTGCGGCGGGTGGTGCTCAAGGAACCGGAACCCTCGGTCGCCGACTTCGGCCGCGACCGGCTGGAGCTGGACCCGGCGTACGAGCGGCTGCGCGCGGCCGGGCCGGTGACCCGCGTCCGGCTGCCCGGCGGCGCCGGCGGATGGCTGGTCACCGGGTGGGCGGAGGCGCGGCGCGTCCTGTCGGACCCCGTGTTCAGCCGGGAGCTGGCGGTCGGGCGCGGCGCGGGGGCGCGGCGGGAGACCTTCCTCACCGACATGGACCCGCCCGAGCACACCCGGGTGCGGCGGCACGCGGTGCGCGCGTTCACGCACCGCCGCGTCCAGGAGCTGCGCCCGCGCGTGCGGGAGGTCGTCGCCGGGCTGCTGGACGCGATGGCGGCGGCCGGTCCCCCGGCCGATCTGGTGCGGAGCCTGTCGCTGCCCCTCCCGGTGCGGATCATCAGCGAGCTGCTCGGCGTCCCCGACGGCGACCGTGACCGCTTCCAGGGCTGGTCGGACGCGTTCCTGTCGGTCTCGGCGCACACCCCCGAGCAGGTGCGGGAGGCGCACGAGGCCCTGGACGGCTACCTGGGCGAGCTGATCGCCAGGCGCCGAGCCGAGCCGTCGGGCGACCTGCTGTCCGCGCTCGTGCACGCCCGCGACGACCTCGGCCCCGGCGGGGGCGGACTGTCGGAGGACGAGCTGGTCGCACTGGGCGTCGGGCTGCTGGTCGCCGGGTACGAGACCACCGCCGGGCAGATCACCAACCTCACTTACACGCTGCTGTCCCGCCGTGAGCACTGGGAACGGCTGGCGAAGCTGCCGGAGCTGCCGCCCGCGGCGGTCGAGGAGCTGCTGCGGTACGTGCCGCTCGGCTCCGACACCGGGATGCCGCGGGTGGCGGCCCGGGACGTGGAGCTGGGCGGGGCGGCGATCCGGGCGGGCGAGACCGTCCTGGTCGCGCGGCCCGCCGCCAACCGCGACCCGTCCGCCTTCCCCGATCCGGAGGAACTGGCCCTGGACCGGGACGGCAACCCGCACCTGGCGTTCGGGCACGGGATCCACCACTGCCTCGGCGCGCATCTGGCCCGGCTGGAGCTCAACGAGGCCATCGGCGGCCTGCTGCGCCGCTTCCCCGCACTGCGCCTCGCGGTGCCCGAGGAGGAGCTGCGCTGGAAGAGCGGCCTGTCCGTGCGCGGCCTGCACGAGCTGCCGGTGACATGGACGCCGACGTGAGCCGGGTGGGCGAGGTCGTCAGGGTGGGCGAGCTCGGGCCCCGCATCGTCGCAAGCCCTGCCCGGGTCACCGACGTCCTGCTCGGCGGGAAGGACAACTACGCGGCCGACCGCGACCTTGCCGCCGCGCTGCTGGCGGTGCTGCCGCAGCTGGACGCGGGCGCGCGGGAGAGCCGGGCGTTCCTGCGCAGGACGGTGGGCACGCTGGCCGAACGCGGCATGCGGCAGTTCCTCGACATCGGCTGCGGGCTGCCGGGCGCCGGCAACGTGCACGAGGCCGCGGTCCGGCACGACCCGGGCGTCCGGGTGGTGTACGCCGACAACGATCCGCTGGTGCTGGCGCACGCGCGGGCGCTGCTGGCCCGGGACGGCGGCGTCGCGGCCGTCCAGTACGACCTGCGCGACCCGGGCGGGCCGGTGGGGCCGCTCGGCGGTCCGGGGCTGATCGACTGGGACCGGCCGGTGGCGGTGCTGCTCGGGTCGGTGCTGCAGTTCCTCGACACCGCGGACGGGCCGTACGAGGCGGTGGCGCGGCTGCGAGAGGCGATGGCGCCCGGGAGCGCGCTGGTGATCTCCCATCTCACCGGGGACTTCGCGCCGGACGAGGTGGCCGAGGCGGCGCGGATCTACGCGGCGGACTGCACGGCCCCGCTGGTGCCGCGCTCGCATGCCGAGATCGCCCCGTTCTTCGGTGAGCTGGAGCCGGTGGCGCCCGGCCTGGCGCCGCTGGCGCCGTGGCGCCGGAACGGCGGTCGCGCCCGCGCGCCCAGCCCCGCCGTCATGTACGCGGGCGTGGGCGTCCGCACGCCCTGACCTCCTCGGGACGGTCCATCTCGCGCCGCCCCGTGACATTAAAAAGAGTGGCTGCTATTTTTTACCCATGGGCAGGATCGCGGGGGTCAGTTCGGAGGCGGTGCGCGAGCGGCTGCTGGAGGCGGCCGTCGAGGTGTTCTGCGAGCGCGGCTACGAACGCGCGAGCACCGGCGAGATCGCGCGCCGCGCCGGGCTGTCGGTCGGCGCCATCTACTCCAACTACGGCACCAAGGCCGAACTGCTCGGGCACGCCATCGCGGCGCACGTCCCGGTCCAGCTCGCCGAGCTGTTCGCCACCGACTCCACCGACACCGCACTCGACCTGATGATCCAGCTGGGGGCGGCGCTCCCCACCCGCACCGACCGGCAGGGGGTGATGCTGATCGAGTCGTTCGCCGCCGCGCGCCGCGACCCCGCGGTGGCGGCGATGATCGCCACCGGGCTGGAACGCCGCCTGGGCGTGTTCCGCGCCACCGTGGAACGCGCCCAGCGCGACGGGGCGGTCCGTCCCGGCCTGGACCCGGTGGCGCTGGCCTACCTGTGCCAGAGCGTCGTCCTCGGCTCGCTGATCATGAACGGGCTGGACACCCCGCGTCCCGACCCCGCCGCCTGGGCCGCGGTCATCGAGCACATCATCACCTCCGTCGCGCCCACCCCCGACCCCGACCAGAGCCGTTCACCCTGAGCACCGCCACGGAGAAAGGCGACA
Source organism: Actinomadura rugatobispora (assembly GCF_042656285.1). GTDB lineage: Bacteria > Actinomycetota > Actinomycetes > Streptosporangiales > Streptosporangiaceae > Spirillospora > Spirillospora rugatobispora. Next base: position 83,067 of record NZ_JBHSON010000037.1, read on the forward strand.
CGATGGCCACCAGGGAAACCCTCCGCAAGGACCGCGCGGCGCGCACCAGGCGCGTCGAACGACTGAACACCGCCTCCGTGCGCCGGGTCATCGAACCCGACACCGACGTCACCGGCGACTTCTCCCAGGAGCAGATCGTCCCCGACGAGCTGCTGTCCACGGCCGGGCTCGGCCTCCGCCTCACCCCCGAGCAGAAGGCCAGGCTCGCCCGCGAGGAGGTGGCCTCGATGCTGCGGCTCGGAATCACCTTCGAGGCCGCCCTGATGGCCGGGTTCTCCTTCCGGCTGGCCGTCTCGCCCCGCGTCACCGACCCCCGCTTCACCTACGCGCTCCACGAGATCGGCGAGGAGACCCGGCACTCGCGGCTGTTCGCCCGCGTGATCGGCCAGCTGGAGCCCCGGCAGCGCAACCCGCTCGAAAGCCGGCTCGCCCGCCGCGCCCGCGGCCGCGCCCTCCCGCACCTGATGCGCCGCCCCGCCACGCTGGACGCCCTGGTGCTCGGCGGCGAGGAGGTCCCCGACCTGCTGCAGCGGCTGCTGGCCGAGCACCCCGACACCGACGACTACCTGCGCCGGATCAGCCACTACCACCGGCAGGAGGAGGCGCGGCACCTCGCCTACGCCCGCACCACCGTGGCCGAGCACTACGCCAGGGCGCGGCGCAGCGACCGGCTGGCGCTGCACTGGATCGTCCCGGGCGCGATCGCCGTCATGTTCGACATGATGGTGCAGCCGCTGGTCTACCGGACCGTCGGGCTGCCCGCGCTGCGGACCTGGCGGGCCGTGCGCCGCGACCCGCGCCGGGTGGAGCTGCGCCGCCAGGCGTGCCGGTCGGTGCTCAAGTCGCTGCTCGACGCGGGCGTGTTCGCGCCGGGCCGCGTCCCGTACGCGTGGCGCCGCGCCTGCGCCGTCGACGCGTCCGGCGTCCCGGTCTGACCGCTCACGGTCCGTGACCGGATCCCGTCGCCTGCGAGATCTCACCCCCACCGCGCCGCCCGTTACGGCAGGGTTTAACCCGGATTGATATTGACGGGGTCACAGGCGGGAGGCGTCGACCGGTGCGGCACAGCTTCAGCGTTGATCTGCGGGGGATCGTCGACCTGCTCGGACGCCACCTGTATCCGAGCCCGCGCGCCTACCTGAGAGAGCTGCTGCAGAACGCGGTGGACGCGCTGAGCGCCCACCGCCCCGCCGACCCGCGGATCGCGATCGAGCCGCCCTCGGTCACCGGGGACGGCTCACTGCGCGTCCACGACAACGGCGTCGGCCTCACCGAGGCGCAGGTGCACGAGCTGCTCGCCACCATCGGGCGCTCCTCCAAGCGCGACGAGCTGGGCTTCTCCCGGCAGCAGTTCCTCGGCCAGTTCGGCATCGGCCTGCTGTCGTGCTTCCTGGTCGCCGACGACGTCGAGGTCGTCACCCGCAGCGCCGCCGCCGGGGACGGCGCCGCGACCGTCCGATGGGTCGGGCACGCCGACGGCCACTACACGGTCGAGGAGTCCGCCGTCCCCCGGAACGAGCCGGGCACCACCGTCACGCTCCGCGCCCGCCGCGGCTCCGAGCACTGGCTGTCGGACGACACCGTCCTGCACCTCGCCCGCCACTTCGGCTCCCTGCTCCCGTACCCGATCACCGTCGGGGACCGGCTCGTGACCGAGGGCCCGCCGCCCTGGCAGGCCGACCACGGCGACCCGCGGGCGCGCCGGGAGGAGCTGCTGCGCTACGCCGAGACCGCGATGGAGTTCCGCCCGTTCGACGTCATCGACCTGAAGGTCCCCGCGGCCGGGCTGACCGGGGTCGCGTTCGTCCTGCCCACGCCGCTGCCCGCCAGCGCCCGCACCACCCACCGCGTCTACCTCAAGCGGATGCTGCTCGGCGAACGGGTCGAGCGCCTCCTCCCCGACTGGGCGTTCTTCGCCCGCTGCGTCGTCGACGCGGGCGAACTGCGCCCGACCGCCGACCGCGAGCAGCTCTACGAGGACGACCTCCTGGAGGAGACCCGCCAGGCACTGGGCGAGCAGCTGCGGGCCTGGCTGGTGCGGCTGTCCACCACCGCCCCGTCCCGGCTGAACCGGTTCCTGTCCGTCCACCACCTCGGCGTCAAGGCGCTGGCCGTGACCGACACCGACATGCTGCGGCTGGTGGACCGGTGGCTGCCGGTGGAGACCAGCGACGGCGAGATGCCCCTCGCCGAGTTCCGGCGCCGGCACGGCGGGATCCGGTACACCGCCGGAGTCGACGAGTTCCGCCAGTTCGCGGGGGTCGCGGCGGCGCAGGGCATGGGCCTGGTCAACGCGGGCTACGCCTACGACGCCGAGATCCTCAAGCGGCTCCCGCTGCTCGACCCCGAGATCCGCGTGGAACGCCTGGACCCGGCCGAGCTGGCGACGCGCATGGACCCGCTCGATCCGGACGCCGAGACGTCCGTCCTGGAGTTCCTCACGCACGCCCGCCGCGCCCTCGACCGGCTTGGCTGCGACCCCGTGGTGCGCGCGTTCGAGCCCGTCGCCCTGCCCGCCCTCTACCTGGAGGGCCGCGAAGCCACGCGCCGCGCCGAACGCCAGGCCGCCATCGACTCGGCCGAGGGCGCCTGGGCCGACATGCTCGACAGCCTGGACGAGACCAAGCAGGAGGGGCCGCAGCGCCCCCAGCTGATCCTGAACCACAACAACCCCCTGGTCCGCCGGGTGACGACCCTCGCGGACCCCTTGCTGATCCGCCTCGTCGTGGAGGCCATGTACGGGCACGCGCTGCTGCAGGGACACCACCCGATGCGGCCCGCGGACACGGCGACGCTGAACCGTTCTTTCCTCGGCCTGGTCGAATGGGCCGTGCACAACGTGGAGGACCCCACATGACCTACACCGCGGCTGAGCTGTCGGGCCTGCTCGCCGAGGCGGACGACATGCCGCCCGGCGAGGCGCAGGTGGACGCGGTCCGGGACGTGGTGCGGCACGCCGAGGCGGCGGGCCTGCTGGACGTCGAGATCGAGGCCCGGCTCGCGCTCGTCGACGCGCTCATGCTCACCGCCGAGAACGCCGACGACGTCAACGCGATCGTCACCGCGTTCACCCGCTGCGTCGGGCTCTACACCGCGCACCCGGACCGCTTCGACGACGACCTGCTCGACATGCTGTGGCGGCAGTTCGCCGCCCAGGGGATCGTGCTGACGCTCATGGTGGTGTACCCGCTGCGGCTGGTGCGGGGGGTGTTCGACGACATGGAGGGACGCTGCCGTCCCGACCGCGACGATCTGCACACCGTCCACTCGATCCGCCTGCTGCTGGCCGAGGTGACCGGCGACGCCGAGATGGGCGAGCGCGCCCTGGCGACGCTGCGGCACCGCGAACCGCCCCAGTACGCCTGCCCTGCCTGCCTGAGCCTCTACCAGGTCCGCTACCTGGCGAGCCTGGGACGGGACGCGGAGGCGATCGCGGTGGCGCAGCCCATCATCACCGGCGAGACCCCCTGCGACACCGACTCCCAGCCCGCCGACGTGCTGCAGATCCTGCAGAACTGCTACCTGCGCACCGGCGACCTGGAGGAGGCCCGGGACGCGCACCGCCTGGCCTACCGGGGCCTGGACCACGACGACGAGTTCGACGTGGCGCAACACCTGCGGTTCTGCGTGCTGTCGGGCAACACCGAACGGGGCCTGGAGATCTTCCGGCAACACCTACGCCTGCTGGAGGACACCCCGACCGTCCTGTACGAGCTGGAACTGGCGTCGGCATCGGCGCTGCTGTTCCGCACCCTGGTCGAGGCGGGCCGCGGCGAGGAGGTGCTGATCTGGCCCGCCAACCCCGACGTCCCCGACGAGGAGGACGAGGAGTGGACCTTCGCCGACCTGCACGAGGACCTCCTCCGCGACGTGACCGAGCTGGCCGGCCGGTACGACGAGCGCAGCGGCAACACCCACCTCCACGACCGGATGCACGCGATCATCCAGGAGACACCCCTCGTCGACGAGCTCCCCCTCTCCCCCCTGGCCGCCCGCCGCAAGCAGATCGAACAAACCCCCACCGAACTTCCCGAGATCGCGGACGCCCTCAAGGAAGACGCACCCTTCGAGGAAAGCCCGCTGGACAAGGCCCTGGCCCACGCCCGCCAAGGCGAGGACCTGCTGAACTCCGGCTCCGCCGACCGGGCGATCGGCGAGTTCATCGAGGCCGCGGCCCGGTTCACCGCCCTGGGCGACACCCGGCTGGCCGCGTTCGCCCGGGTGGACCTGTCAACGGCGTACCTGACCGTCGGCCGCCACCTGGACGCGGCCGAGTGCGCCGAGGAGGCGCTGCCCGACGTCCCGCCCGAGAAGGACGCCGAGTACACCGGCATGCAGGCCCGATGGGTGCTGGCCTGCGCCTACCCCGAACTCGGCCAGTCCGAGGACGCGCTGCGGATGCTGGCGGAGATGACCGAACGCGCCACCGAGCCCGGGACGCTCGGCCGCGTCGCCAAGAAGGAAGGCGAGATCCTCGGCGCCCTGGACCGCGACGACGAGGCGGCCGCCCGCTACACCGAGGCCGCGTCCCAGTTCGCCAAGACCGGCGACCTCTTCGAAGAGGCGGTATGCCTGCGCCAAGCGGCACTCGCCCACTCCTGGGCCGGCGACCTGGACGAGGCCCTGGCCTTCGCAGAACGCTCACGCGAAGTCGTGAAGCACCTGCCGCACGACGAGGAGCGCAGCACCTGGGAACTGGCCGTCCTGCAGTACGACCGCGCCCGGATCCTCGCAACGCACGACCGCACCGAGGAGGCCGCCACCGAGGCCGAACTCGCCGCCGAGACCTTCCGCGAGACCACCGACCGAGCCTTCGTCACCCGCTGCGAACTCATGGCCGCAAAGCTCTGGTACGACCTGGGCACCCCCGCCCACGCCAAAGCAGCCCTGGAACGCGCCCTACACGAACCCGCCGAAGACAACGACCACCAAGCCGACCTGACCGAAGCCCAATCCCTCCTGGACGACCTCCGCTAGTAGAACGAAGCAGAACACCCCACCCAGGGAAAACCCCTGCACAAGGCCCCTCCCCCGCTCGACAATGTACGCAGCGCGACCTCGGAGACACGTTCCGTCTCCGGGCCTCCCGGTCGAGCAGAGGGGGTCACCACCCAATGACCGACATTCTGTCCGCTCTCACACAGCCCGCTGGGGGCCCAAGTCACATCCTGACCCTTGGGAACGGCTGGTCGACTGCCATCGATCAGCTCCACGACGGGGCTTACTCCGTCGAGCACCAAGGGGTCATAGACGAACTCCTCCGAGCCATCGAAGCGGGCGAAGAGACCAGCATCGTCCTGCGCACCTTCACCGCCGAGACCAGTCAGACGCTGGCGAACGGGACTCGCATCCCGGTGAAGGAGGTGCGGGGGTGGTACATCGCCGATGGCCGCCTCCACCCGTTGTCAGAACAGCAGATGTTCGCCGCGAGCTGCACGGACACCATCACCGGAGAACCGATCGCGCCCGAGCCGTCTGTTCGCTGCACCGACGCCCACCCGATCGAGGTCGGCGTATGAGATGAAGAAGTTCCGGCCGCAGCCCGGTTTCGTGGTCCCTGCGGTGCCGCTCGGGCCGCGTACGACTGGGCTGTCAGCCGGGTCACGGCGGCGTTGTGGCAGCGGAAGGCCAAGGCGGCCTACGGCGTCCCCGAGGAGTCGCTAACGCCGTGGTGCCCATGGTCGCTGCCTGCGCTGGCGGAGCTGTCCCGCCCCGCGCTCACCGACGCGGAACAACCTCACATCAGCCCGGCAGCGTCCGCATGACCGGCCAGATCCCGCGGACGCCGCTGGACAAGGCATGGGCGGGACGTGCCCACGCCCGTAAGCGCGGCGGCGGGATCCCCCACTCCTCATGGAAGGAACGTTCGTGATGAATGAAAGCCCCCTGGTCAACCCGCGCGATCGGTCCACTCGGACTGCCCGGTCCCGGTGCCCGTCAGCCTCGAGGCACCCACCGAGACCCATCGCCCCTGGGGGCTGGACCACGCGGTGCCCCCTGCCCCAATCCGATCCATGGGCAAGCATGGGAAACCCACCGGCACCAAGCAGGTCAACAAACCGACTGAGTACACCGAGGACAGCAAGACGCGAAAGGACACCGTGACCCAGACGGTGAGCGACCGATGGTTGCTCAAACGGTGCTCTAGCCAGATGTTCTGGGCTTCTGGGTGACGGTAATGCCGTGCCGGTCGCGGTCGGGGCGTCCAGAGGCCGTCCACCACTCGTAGGCGTCGGTCACCTCGCCCTAGAGCCTGCGGGGGCCGTACTGCTCCGCCTCGTAGGTGTCGAGGGCGTTGCGAGTTGTCAGCGGCTCTGGGTGGGTTGGATCGCGCCGAGGCGGATCGCGGCGGCGGCGCCGCCGTCGATGAGCAGGTCGGTGCCGGTGATGAAGTCGGCGTCGGGGCCGAGGAGGAAGGCCGCCGCGGCGGCGATATCGCCCGAGGTGCCCATGCGCCCGGCCGGTGAGCCGTCGATCATCCGGCGCATCGATGCGCCGGAATCGCCGGCGAGTTCGTCACGGCCCTGGGGGGTGGAGATGATGCCGGGACTGATGGAGTTGATGCGGGCGCCGCGGCGACCCCAGGCGAGCGCGGCGGCCGCCATCCTCAACTGGTTCGCCCGCTTGGACACCAGGTAGGCGTCGGTGGGGGCCCGCACAAGGTCGGAGTTGAGGAAGGGCAGGGACAGCAGTTCGTCGGCCCGGGTGAGAGTCAGCGCTCTTTCCATCTCGGGGGTGAGCCGGGGCGCGGCCAGCGTGCCGGCCATGCTGGCGATCACGACGCCCGAGCCGCCGGGCGCGATGACCTTGCCGAACTCCTCGACGCTGAAGGCCACGCCGGCGAGGTCGACCTTCAGGATCGCCGCCGCGCCGGACTTGGCCGCCGACAGGCCGGCGGTGTGGATCAGGTGGGACACGGGCCCGAGGTCGGCCGCGGACTGGGCGAGGTCGGTGACCGAGCCGTGGGAGGAGACGTCCACTACGGCGGAGGTGACCTGGTAGCCGTCGCCTTCCAACTCCGCATGGACCCGGGCCAGCAGTTCCTGGTCGTAGTCGGCCAGGAGCACGCGGGATCCCGAGGCGACCCGGCGGGTGATGGCCGATCCCATACCGCCGACACCGACAGTGACGATGACCTCGTCAGGCATGAGGGGACTCCTATTTTGGCAGACTCTGTCAAAACCCTAACCCTAGACTGGTGCCCGTGACGGGTACAGTCCCCAATCGCGGTGGCAGGCCGAGACGGGCCGCCGACCCGGGTTCTCTCAGCCCCGCCGCGGTGGCACTGCTGGCCGAACGCGGATACGCCGGGTGCACGATGGCCGAGCTCGCGCGGGAACTGGGCATCAGCGTGCGCACGTTGCACCGCTACTTCCCGGTCAAGGCCGACATCGTCTGGAGCCCGATAGAACGCGTCCTGGACGACAGGAGAGCCGTCCTGGACGCCTCCGACCCCGACGAGCCGCCCATGGACGTGCTGCGCCGGGCGATCTGCTCCTCCCTGCGGGACATGGCCGCCGATCAGGAGCACCTGCGCGCGGCGGTGCGGCTGGTCTCGGCCACCCCGGAACTCGCGGTGTCGGAACGGATACGGCTCGGCACCGACGTCAACCGCGACTTCCTCGCCCGACGGCTACCGGACAACGCCTGGCCTCCACTGGCCGAGGTCCTGAGCGCGGCGATCAGCGCGACCACCATGGCCGCCATGAGCTGGTGGGCCGATCAGCCCCCGGGCGTCCACGCCCCCCACACCGTCGTCGACGAGGCGCTCCGCAAACTCCAATGGGGCTTCACAGACCACCCGATCGACGGTTCCGGGCCGCAGGACCATCCGCCCGGGCATCGGCGTTGAGGGCACGGGCGGCTCAGGTGGCCACCGGGCGTTCGCGTTCGGGCTCGGGGTGGGGAACGGTGGGGCGGGGGGTGCGGATGGTCATGGACATTGCCGCGGCGAAGAGGCAGAGGACGGCGGCGCCCCACCAGGCCATGGTGTAGGTGCCGAGTTCGGTGCGGATCAGGCCGGCGACGGCGGCCGCGGCGGCGGCGCCCAGCTGGTGGGCGGCGAAGATCCAGCCGAAGATCACGGTGCCCTGGACGGGGCCGAAGACCTCGCGGGACAGGGCGATGGTCGGGGGGACGGTCGCCACCCAGTCCAGGCCGTAGAAGATGACGAAGACCAGCATGCTGGGCTCGACACTGGCGCCGAACAGGACGGGGAGGGTGAGGAGGGACAGGCCGCGGAGGCCGTAGTACCAGGCCAGGAGTTTGCGGCTGTCCACGCGGTCGGTGAGCCAGCCGGAGGCGACGGTGCCGGCGATGTCGAAGACGCCGACCAGGGCGAGGAGGCTCGCGGCGGTGGTCTCGGGCATGTGGTGGTCGTGGGCGGCGGGGATGAAGTGGGTGCCGACCAGGCCGTTGGTGGAGGCGCCGCAGATGAAGAAGCCTCCGGCGAGGAGCCAGAACGCCTTGCTGCGCATGCCGGTGCGCAGGGCGGACAGGGCGACCTGGGCGGCGTTGCCCCGGGCGGGCTGCTCGGGTTCGGGTTCGGTGGCGCCGTACGGGAGGAGCCCCACGTCGGCGGGGCGTTCCCGCATGACCAGGAGGACGAGCGGGACGACGGCGAGGGCGGCGAGCGCGACGGCGAGGGAGGCGGAGCGCCAGCCGTGCCGGTCGGCGAGCCAGGCGAGGAGGGGGAGGAACACGAGCTGGCCGGTGGCGCCCCCGGCGGTCAGCACGCCCAGGACGAGGCCGCGGTGCCGGACGAACCAGCGGCCCACCACGGTGGCCGCGAACACCATCGCCATGGAGCCGGTGCCCAGGCCGATCAGAAGGCCCCAGCACACGACGAGCTGCCAGCTCGCGTTCATGAAGACGGTGAGGCCGCTGCCCGCGGCGACCAGGGTCAGGGCGAGGGCGGTGATCCGGCGGACGCCGAAGCGTTCCATCAGGGCGGCGGCGAAGGGGGCGGTGAGGCCGTACAGGATCAGGTTGACGGAGACGGCGAGGGACGTGGTGACCCGCGACCAGCCGAACTCGTCCTGGAGCGGGACCATCAGCACACCGGGCGCGGCGCGGAATCCGGCCGCGCCGATCAGGGCGACGAACGCGACCGCCGCCACGATCCAGGCGCGGTGGGGACGACGGAGCACGGTGAACCTCCAGGTGGCACGGGGGGCGAAGGTCACTGTGCACTATTTTCCGAAATGTGCGAAAGTGGCCGGAATGCCAATCTTCCGGAGGATCTGGCCATGACCCATCGCGTCGCTGTTCTGCTGGTCCCGCCGGTGGTGCCGTTCGACACCACGATTCCGGGCCTGGTGCTGGGTTCGGCACGGGACGCCGGTGGACGGCCCTGCTACGAGGTGCGCACCTGCACGCCCGTCCCAGGCCCGGTCGCGAGCGACAGCGACGTGGAGATCCTGGTCCGGCACGGGCTGGAGGTCCTGGACGAGGCCGACACGATCGTGGTGCCGGGCACCTACAGCCGGGAGGAGACCGACCCGCGGGTGTTCGAGGCGCTGCGCCGGGCGGCCGGGGAGGGGCGCCGGCTGGTGTCGATCTGCACCGGGGCGTTCATGCTGGGCATGGCGGGGATCCTGGACGGGCGGCGCGTCACGACGTACTGGCGGCGCAGCGAGGAGTTCGCGCGCCGCTTCCCGGCGGTGGAGTTCGACCCGCGGGTGCTGTTCGTCGACGACGGCCGGGTGCTCACCTCCGCGGGGCTGGCGGCGGGCATCGACCTGTGCCTGCACATCATCCGCTCCGACTTCGGCGCGGCCGTGGCCAATGACGTCGCCCGGCTGGTGGTGATGGCTCCGGTGCGGCAGGGCGGGCAGGCGCAGTTCATCGCGGCGCCGGTCTCGTCGGGGAACGGGACGGCGTCGTTGTCCGTTACCCGTGAGTGGGCATTGCGGCACCTCGACCGGTCGCTGACCCTCGCCGACCTGGCCGGGCACGCGCGGGTCAGTGTGCGGACGCTGACCCGCAGGTTCGGCGCGGAGACCGGGATGGCCCCGCTGCAGTGGCTGCTGCACGCCAGGGTCGAGCGGGCCAAGGAGCTGCTGGAGTCGACCGCGCTGCCGGTCGGGGAGGTGGCGCGGCTCAGCGGGCTGGGGAGCGCCGACTCGCTGCGCGCCCATCTGGTCCGGAGGGCCGGGCTGACCCCGACCGCCTACCGGGCGGCCTTCGCCGCCGATCCGCCGCGGGGATAACCCCCCAGGCCGGAAACACGACGGAAACGCGGCGTGCCCGCGAAACAACCGACCGCCATTCCGGCCCCGCACCAATCGTCTTTCCGTAAAAGCGGCCGGAACCGGCCGTAGCGGGGTTCTGATCACGATCCGGTGTCCGTCATCGGCAACACTGTAAGTTGCAGGCCGGAATCGAACCCCGCGGGGCGGCGCGGGCACCGGGACGGAGACTTTTCCGCCCCGTTTTCCGGGAGTCATCTCAATGAATCGGGAGAGAACATGCCGACTCCCACACCGGCACCGGTGGGGTGGACCAACCCCCCGCTCCCCGAGGGCACCGAGGTGTGGACGCCGGCGATCGGTGACACGGTCGTCGTCGGCTCGGAGATCAAGGCCAACGGCTACGTCTACTACCGGTGCACGGGCTTCGGCGAGCCCATCAGCGGGATGACGGTGTACCGGCGGCGCGCGGTCGTCCCGGCCCCGCCCACCGCCGCGGCGCCGCCGTCGCGGCCGGCCGCGGTCTCCGGCGATGCCCTGGTCCCAGTCGGCGCGGGTGGTGAGACCGGCCGCGAC
>NZ_JBHSON010000038.1:0-92656 GCF_042656285.1 Actinomadura rugatobispora
GAGATCCGGCCCGGTTGCTACGACGTGAACGAGCGCGTCAAGGACATGGACGCCGGGGGCATCCTGGCCTCGATGAACTTCCCCTCCTTCCCCGGCTTCGCCGCCCGCCTGTTCGCCACCGAGGACCACGACTTCTCCCTGTCCCTGGTCCGCGCCTACAACGACTGGCACATCGACGAATGGTGCGCCGCCCACCCGGGCCGCTTCATCCCGATGGCACTGCCGGTCATCTGGGACCCCCAGGCCTGCGCCGAGGAGATCCACCGCGTCGCGGCCAAGGGCTGCCACTCCCTCACCTTCAGCGAGAACCCCGCCGCGATGGGCTACCCCAGCTTCCACAGCGAGCACTGGGACCCGGTCTGGCGCGCACTCGTCGACACCGGAACCGTCCTCAACGTCCACATCGGCTCCTCGGGCCGACTGGCGGTGCCCGCCGTGGACTCCCCGCCCGACGTGTTGATCACGTTGCAGCCGATGAACATCGTGTCGGCGGCGGCGGATCTGCTGTGGTCGCGGGTGATCAAGGAGTTCCCGGGCATCCGCATCGCGCTGTCGGAGGGCGGCACCGGCTGGATCCCCTACTTCCTGGAGCGCGTCGACCGCACCTTCGAGATGCACGCCACCTGGACCCTGCAGGACTTCGGCGGCAAACTCCCCAGCGAGGTGTTCCGCGAGCACTTCCTCACCTGCTTCATCTCCGACCCCCTGGGCGTCCGCCTGCGCCACGACATCGGCATCGACAACATCTGCTGGGAAGCCGACTACCCCCACAGCGACTCCATGTGGCCCGGCGCCCCCGAAGAACTCCATCAGGTCCTGGCCGACTGCCAGGTCCCCGACACCGACATCGACAAGATGACCCACCAGAACGCCATGCGCTGGTACTCCTTCGACCCCTTCACCCACATCCCCCGCGACAAGGCCACCGTCGGCGCCCTGCGGCAGGCCGCCGAGGGACACGACGTGTCCGTCCAGTCCCGGGTGGCGGCCGGCCGATGAGCGACGTCGTTCTGACCGAGCGGGTCGGCAACGTGCTGGTGGCGACGATGAACCGGCCCGAGGCCCGCAACGCCCTCGATCCCGCGCTGATGGACGAGCTGAGCGAGGTGCTCCGGGGCGCCGACGCCGACCCGGAGGTCAGGGCGGTCGTCCTGACCGGGGCGGGCACCGTCTTCTGCGCCGGGCTCGACCTGAAGGCGTTCGCCCGCGGCGCCGACTTCAAGAAGCTGCTGTGGTTCTACCACCGGGGCATCGAGACCCCGGTGGTGGCCGCGCTCAACGGCTCCGCGCTCGCGGGCGGCTTCGAGCTGATGCTCGCCTGCGATCTGGTGGTCGCGGCCGAGGGCGCCAAGCTCGGGGTGACCGAGGTGAAGCGGGGGCTGTTCGCGGCCGGCGGCGGGACGCTGCTGTCCCAGCGGGTCCCCGCGGCCGTCGCGCTGGAGATGGGGCTGACCGGCGACCCCGTCACCGCCGCGCGCGCCTACGAGTTCGGCCTGGTCAACCGGGTCGTGCCGGCCGACCGGGTGGTGCCGGAGGCGCTGGCGCTGGCCGGGCGGATCGCCGAGAACGGCCCGCTGGGCGTCGCCATGACCAAGAAGCTGATGCGTGAGCGCCGCTGGTGCACTCCCGCCGAGGTCGAGTCGGTCTTCGGCAGCGCCGACGCGAAGGAGGGGGCGCGGGCGTTCGCCGAACGGCGGCCGCCGGCCTGGAAGGGCGAGTGACCGGACGGGAGCCCGCCCCGCCGGCCGTCGCCCGGCGGGGCGGGCTCCTCGGCTAATGTCTAGGTGCGGTGCGCGGATGACGTCCGCGCGCCGCCTGCGCGGGGAGCGGCTCCGGCGGACGGGTCGGAGGGTGAGCGATGGCGGAGCGGCCGAGCCCGCGCGAGCTGCGCCGCCGGCTGCGGATCGAGCTGAGCAGGGAGCAGCTGCTCGACACCGCCGAGGAGCTGTTCACCCGGCGCGGCTACCACGAGACCAGCCTCAAGGACGTGGCCGAGCGCAGCGAGTACTCGGTCGCCTCCATCTACTCCTTCTTCGAGAGCAAGGAGGACCTGTACCTCGCGGTCCTCATGCGGCGCGGCGCCGAGCAGCGGGCGGAGATGGGACGGCTCGCGGCGGAGGAGGCGGCCGCGGGCGACCGGCTGGTCGCGATGGTGCGGGCGCAGGTCGAGTGCCGCCGCCGGTACCCGGCGTGGGGCCGGCTGCACGCCCAGGCGACCAAGGCCGGCGGGGCGGGCGCGGGTGACGTCCCGCAGGCCTACCGCGACTACTACCAGGAGATCGTGGGGCTCCTGGCGGCGGTCGTCGCGGAGGGGCAGGACGAGGGCGCGATCCGCTCCGGCGACCCGCACGCGCTGTCGCGGCTGTGCTGCGCCCTCGTCGACGGCTTCACGCTCATGGACCCGATGGTCAGCGACGAGCCCGCGGGGCTCGACGCCGAGGAGTTCCTGAGGTTCGTCCGCGAGACGTTCACCACCGCCTGACCGTCCCGCCGGTCCGGGGAGGGGGTTCTGGCACACTGCTGCCCATGTCGTCCTCCGCCCGACCGCGAACGCGGCACGGCGCCACGCCCGCGCCCCGCCGCGGCGGCCGGCCCACGCTCGCGGAGGCGGCCGAGCTGGACCGTGCGGTGCGCGACGGCGCCCTGAGGCTGTTCCTGGAGCACGGGTACGAGGGCACGTCGATGGACGCCGTCGCCCGCGCCGCCGGCACCACCAAGGCCTCGCTCTACAAGCGCTTCGCGAGCAAGGAGGAGGTCTTCGCCTCCGTGATCAGGTGGGCCGTCATGCGGCCCGACTGGCCCGTGCCCGAGCCCGACCCGCCCGCCCTGGACGACCTGGAGGGGGCCCTCACCGCCATCGCGGACGCGGCCGTGCTCCGGGCCCTGCATCCCTCGATGGTCCAGTTGTGCCGGATCGCCGTCGCCGAGGCCGCGCGCTTTCCCGACCTGGCCGGCCGGACCTTCACCACCGGGTTCGTCCCGGGCCGCCCGCTGGTGGTCGAGCTGCTGAACCGGCACGCGGCCACGGGCGCGATCGTCGCCGACGACCCCGAGGTCCTCGCCGAGCACTTCCTCGGCATGGTCTCGGGCACTCCCGCGCGACTGGCCTGGTTCGGCATCGTGCGGGAGCCCGAGGTCCAGGAGCGCCACACGCGGGTCGCGGTGCGCCTGTTCCTGCGCGGCCTGCGCCCGGACTGACCGTTCGCCGGCCCGTGGCCGTCCTGTCAGCCTTCCTCGCCGTTGGCGGAGAAGCGCTCCAGCAGGGGCGCCGGGGCGTGGTTGCCCCATCCCGAGTCCGGCCAGTTGAACCAGCCCGACGACGCGAACGTGCCGCCGTCCGGGTGGATGGTGGTCCCGGTGACGTAGGAGGACAGGCCGGACGCCAGGAACACCACGCAGCCCGACACGTCGGTGACCACGCCGGCCCGTCCCATCGGGATGGCGATGCGGACCCCGGCCGGGGTCGACATCGCGTTGTCGCCGCCTCCGCCCGAGAGCCTCGCCATGTTGGGCGTGGGCGTGTAGTCGGGGGCGACGTTGTTGACCCGGATGCCGTCGGGGGCGAGTTCGACGGCGAGCGTCCGCGCGAAGTGCTCGACGGCGGCCTTGGCGGCGGCGTAGACGGCGAAGCCGGGCGCCGCCCGGTGGGCCTCGACGGTGGTGAGGTTGACGATGCTGCCGCCGCGCCCGCCCGCCCGCATCCGCGGCGCCGCGAGGGAGCAGGCGTGCAGGACGTGCAGCAGGTTCGTGCGCAGGAGCGTGTCCCAGCCCTTGGGGCGGGTGTCGAGGAAGGGCGCCCGGAAGGTGCCGCCGACCACGTTGACCAGGGTGTCGACGCGGCCCCAGCGCTCGTCGACGGCCTCGAACAGGGCCGCCAGCGCGTCGCCGTCGCGGGCGTCGCCGTGGTGGACGATCGCCTCGGCGCCCTGCCCGTCCAGCGAGCGGCGCAGCCCGTCGACCGCCTCGGCGTCGATGTCGATCACCGCGAGGCGGACGCCGTTCGCGGCGAGGTCGGACGCGACGGCCTCGCCGAGCCCGCCCGCGCCGCCGGTGATCACCGCGACGGTCCCGGCCAGGCCGGCGCGTTCCTCGAACCATCCCATGGGGGCCGCTCCTCCGGTCGTCACGAAAGGTAGGTCGAGCCGAAGGCGTCGATGAACTCCAGCGTGGCCGCGGGGTCCTGGGTGCGGCTCGACACCACGACCCAGGTGGCGCCGGCCTTCTCGATCTCGGCGAACGCCTCCCGGTGGCGGTCCGGCTCGGCGGCGGGCGTCTGGATGCCCTCGCCCTGGTAGGAGTGCAGCACGTCGATCCGGTCGGTGCGCCCGGCGGCGGCCGCGGCCTCCCGCAGCTCGGTGACGGCGACGGCCAGGTCGGCGACCGAGCCGAGCGCGGGCGTGCGCGCGGTCGTGCTGAGCTGCGCCCCGCCGGTCATCGGCATCCACCCCTGCGCCCGCTCGGCGACGCGGCGGCGGCTCAGCTTGGAGTTGCCGCCGATCCAGATCGGGATGGGGTCCTGGACGGGGCGCGGCAGGGAGATGACCTCGCGCGCGCTGAAGTGCCGGCCCTGGTAGCTGAACGGCTTGCCGCTCCAGTGCAGCGGGAGCACGTCGAGGGCCTCGTCGAACAGGGCGTTGCGCTCGTCCATGTCGACGCCCAGGGCGTAGAACTCGCTCTTCTGGTAGCCGGTGCCGAGGCCGAGGATGAAGCGCCCGCCCGAGAGCTTGTCCAGGGTCGAGGCCGCCTTGGCGAGGAGGAAGGGGTTCCGGTAGGGCGCGACCGCCAGGTAGGTGAGCAGCCGCAGCCGTTCGGTCGCGGCGGCCACGTAGCCGAGGGTGACGAAGGGGTCGAGCGTCTGGTGCCCGCCCGAGGCCATCCACCGGGCGCCGGGAACGGGGTGCTCGCTGAGCGAGAATCCGTCGAAGCCCGCCCGCTCCGCGGCGATCGCGACCTCGCGGATCGGTCCCGCGTCGAGCACGTCGCCGTCGGGCCCGCTCGTCTCCGGGTAATGGAAGATGAAGCGCATCGTCACCTCGTCATTCGTCCCTGGAAGCCGCTCAACGGGCAGCGACGGCCCGGAGAATGACCCTTGTCTGCATTGTACACAGGCTTATCAATAAATAAAGAGGATGGCTCTCCGATTTGGGAAACCATGCTCTAGTTCCGCCGGTGGGACGCCTGCCGGGGACGCATGGCCGCCGGAGCGGCGGGTAGCTTCTGGACCATGATGGCGCACCCGGTTCAGGAGGGTCCGTACCGGTACCGGATCGAGCCGACCGGCGCGATGCGGGTGCCCGGCGTGGTGTTCGCCTCCGCCGGGCTGCTGCGCGAGGCGGGCCGGGCCCTCGAACAGGTCGCCAACGTCGCCACGCTGCCGGGCGTGGTGGACGCGTCGTACGCCATGCCCGACGTGCACTGGGGATACGGCTTCGCCATCGGCGGCGTCGCGGCCACCGACCCCCGGGACGGGGGCGTGGTCTCACCCGGCGGCGTGGGCTTCGACATCTCGTGCGGGGTGCGGCTGCTGGCCGCCGACATCGACGCGCCGGGGCTGCGGCCCGTGCTGGAGCGGCTGATGGACGGCCTCGACCCCGCCGTCCCGCGCGGCATGGGGAAGGGCGCCGTCTGGCGGCAGCCGGGCCGCGCCGATCTGGCCGGCATCCTCACCGGCGGCTCGCGGTACGCGGTCGAGCACGGCCACGGCGAGGAGCGCGACCTGCTGCGCTGCGAGGACGGCGGCGCGGTCGCCGGCGCCGACCCCGGCCAGGTCAGCGGGCGGGCACTGGAACGGGGCGCCCGGCAGGTCGGCAGCCTGGGGTCGGGCAACCACTTCCTCGAGGTGCAGCGGGTGGCCGAGGTGTACGATCCGGCCGCCGCCGAGGCGTTCGGGCTGGCGCGGGACCAGGTCTGCGTCATGATCCACTGCGGCTCGCGCGGCCTGGGGCACCAGATCTGCGGCGACCACGTCCGGGCGATGGACCGGGGCATGGCCCGGTACGGCATCGAGGTGCCCGACCGGCAGCTGGCGTGCGCGCCCGTCGACTCCGCCGAGGGCCGCGCCTACCTGGGCGCCATGGCCGCCGCGGCCAACTACGGCCGCGCCAACCGGCAGCTGCTGGCCCAGGCGGCCCGCCGGGTCTTCCGGCGCGTGGCCGGCGCCCGGCTCGAGCTGGTGTACGACGTCTCGCACAACCTCGCCAAGCTGGAGGACCACCTGGTGGCGGGGGAGCGGCGGCGGCTGTGCGTCCACCGCAAGGGCGCCACCCTGGCCCTGCCGCCCGGCCACCCCGGCCTCCCGCCCGACCTTCGCGAGGCCGGTCAGCCGGTGCTGATCCCCGGGACGATGGGCACCGCGTCCTACGTCCTGGCGGGCGTCCCCGGCGGGCGGGCGTTCTTCTCCACCTGCCACGGCGCCGGCCGCGTGCAGAGCCGCCACCAGGCCGCGCGCGGGGTCGACGGCAGGCGGCTGCGCTCGTCGCTGGAGGCCGAGGGGATCGCGGTGCGCGCCTCGTCGTGGCGGGGCCTGGCCGAGGAGGCCCCGGCGGCCTACAAGGACGTCTCCGCGGTCGTCGAGGCGGGCGAGGGCGCGGGCCTGTGCCGCAAGGTGGCCCGCCTGGTGCCGCTCGGCGTCGTCAAGGGCTGAGCGCGTTGAAGCGGATCGTCGACGACCCGTCACACGTCGACCGTGACCGCGCAGGTCCGGCCGCCGGTCTTCCGGTCGCGGCCGAAGCGCAGGTCGTGCAGCGACACCGCCTTGGGCACCGCGCCGACCGCGGCCGCCCGCGCCGCGTCGCCGACCGTCAGCCGGGCAGCCAGCCCGCCGCCCGGCGCACCGGTGATCTCGGCGCCGAGCACCACCTCGCCGTGCACCTCCAGCCGGTAGATCACCTCGTCGAGCACGGTCACGAGCATGTCCGCGTCCGGCCCCGGCGCCACCTCCACCGGGACGGTGCGCAGCGGCTCGACGCCGGCGGTGTCGGCGAAGCACTCCACCAGCCCGGCCACCGCCTCGGCGACGCAGCGCTCGCGCGTCGGCCCCCACGCCTCGATCCGCAGGTCGGCGGTGTGCGGGACGCCGCGATGCCCGGCGCCCCCGCCCTGGGGGCCGGGCCCGCTACCACCGGTCGATGTGGACGACATCGTCGAAGGGGCGGCGGTCGGGCCGCTCGACGGGCCGCAGCGGCCGGCCGGCCGGAAGGCCGAAGGCGATCAGGAAGGCGCAGAACCGGTCGGCGGGGAACCCCAGCAGGTCGCGCGCCAGGTCCTGTTCGCTGACGGCGGCGTGGCCGCTGCCGATCCCGAGGTCGGCCGCGGCCAGCATCATCGCCATCGTGGCCTGGCCGAGATCGAACTGCAGCTGGTCGCGCCGGCGTCCCTCGGCGTCGGCCGGGGCGACGAGGGCGACGGTGGCCGCCGAGCGGGCGACATGGCCCGCGCCCTGCCAGACCTTGGCCAGCTCCTGGAGCCGCGGCCGCTCGGTGACCAGCACGAAGTCCCAGGGCTGCCAGTTCTGGGACGAGGGGCTCCGGCGGCCCGCCTCCAGGATCCGGTCGAGGTCCTCGCGCGGCAGTGCCTCGTCCTCGTAGGCCCGCACGTTACGGCGTGATCTGATCGCGTCCCATGTCTCCACGCGGCCCGTCTACCCGTGCCCGCTCCGGCGAAACGCGCCGCGGCGGGCCGGGCGATTCAGCGATCCCGTACCAGCTCGGGGGGCCAGACCACGCGGCGGCGGCCGCCCTGCCACCGCACGGTGAGCACCGGATGGCCCACCTGGGCGCCCGACCGGTCGAGCCGGAACGGGCCGAACATCGTCGTGCACGCCAGCGCGGCCGCGGCGGCGCGCAGGGCGCGATCGTCGAAGCCGCCGGCCTCCCGCGCGCAGCGGGCGGCGATGAGCCCGGCCGCGAACGCCTGCGCCGCCGGATAGGGCGGAACCGTTCCCGTCAGCTCGCCGTAGCGCCGCACGAACCAGTCCCCGTCGGGGCCCTCGTCGGGCTCCCAGGGACGGTCCGCCAGCCACTGCGCCGGACCCAGCCAGCCGTCCCGGGCCTCGCCCAGACCGGCGAGCACGTCCTCCTCGCCGGCGCCGACCAGGGCGCAGGCCCGCCACGGGCGCTCCGCCAGCACGCGTCCGGCCGCACGCTCGTCCTCGAACCCCGCGGCCACCATCATCACGTCCGCCGGAGGGGCCCGGCGCGCCGCCGCTGCCGCTGTGCCCGGCGCGAACCCGGTCCTCCGCACGGCCAGCCCGAGCGCCTCCGCCTTCCGTTGCGCGCCCACCGCGACCTCGCGTCCGAACACGGTCTCCGCGTGGAGGACGGTCACCGTCCGGACCTCGCCGCGCAGCATCTCCAGCGCCCCCTCGAAATAGGAGGAGGCGGGGGAGAGCACGCTGACGACATGGTCATGGCGGCTCAGCCGGCCAGAAGCCCCGCCGTGGTTCCAGACCAGCCGCCCGGTGCCCCGCGCCATCGCCAGCGCGTCCCGGGTCCCGTACGGGCCGAACAGCAGATCGGGCCCGCCGTCCAGGGCCGCCCGCAGCGCCGGTGCCACGCCCGGCCCCGAGTCGTGGACGCTCAACTCCACCCGGCCGCGCGCCCCGGGCAGGTCGGCGGCCGACCCGGCCCACAGGCGCAGGGCCTCCGCTCCGGCGCGCCCGAACCCTTCGAGCGGCCCCGACAACGGTGTCACCAGCGCGGCCCGCACAGCCCTGGACCTACCCGCTGAGCCGGATCAGCAGATCCTTGACCTCGGTGGCCTCGTAGCGGTCGCGCGCCGCCGAGGGGTCGGAGCAGAGCAGCACGGGGCCGTCCGCGGGGTCCGCGGGCAGGCGCCCGTGGCTGCCCCGCACCATGCGGCCGTTCAGCGGGACGACGTTCATCATGTAGCGCAGGCCGGTCTTCTTCCGGGCCAGGGCCAGGCCCGCCCGGAGCTTGACCAGCGGGTCGGCGGGGTCCATGAACAGCTCCGCCGGGTCGTACCCCGGCTTGCGGTGGATCTCGACGAGCCGCGCGAAGTCGGGCGCGCGCGCGTCGTCCAGCCAGTAGTAGTACGCGAACCAGGCGTCCGGCGCCGCGACCGCCACCAGCTCCCCGGACCGCTCGTGGTCGAGGCCCGCCTCCGCCTTGCCGGCGTCGTCGAGGACCCGGTCCACGCCGTCCAGCTCGGCGAGCAGCGACCGCACCCGTTCGAGGTCGCCGGGGTCGCGGACGTAGACGTGCGCGATCTGGTGGTCGGCCACGGCGAACGCGCGGGAGGTCCACGGATCGAGGTACTCCATCCCGTCCTGCGTGTGCACCTCCAGCAGCCCGGCGCGGCGCAGCGCGCGGTTGATCTCGACCGGGCGGGAGACGGGCGTGATGCCGTACTCCGACAGCGCCACCGTGGTCGCGCCGCGGTCGCGGGCCGCCGCCAGCAGCGGGCCGAGGAGGTCGTCCAGGGCCGCGGCGGCATGGCGGGCGCGGCGGTCGTCCGGTCCGTACCGCTGCAGGTCGTAGTCAAGGTGGGGGAGGTAGACCAGGGTCAGGTCCGGGCGCTCCTCGGCCAGCAGCAGCCGTGCCGCGTCGCAGATCCACCGGGAGGAGGGCAGCCCCGCGCGCGGACCCCAGTAGGTGAACAGCGGAAAGTCGCCGAGCCGCGAGGTGAGCCGGTCGTGCAGCGAGGGCGGCCAGGTGTAGCAGTCGGGCTCCTTGCGCCCGTCGGCGTAGTAGATGGGACGCGGCGTGATCGTCCAGTCGACGTCCGCTCCCATCGCGTACCACCAGCACACGTTGGCGACGGTGTACCCGGGACGGTCCCGCTTCAGCGCCTGCCACACCTTCTCGCCGCCCACCAGCGCGTTGTGCTGCCGCCACAGCAGCACCTCGCCGAGCTCGCGGAAGTACCACCCGTTGCCGACGACGCCGTGCCCGCTCGGCGGCTCACCGGTGAGGAACGTCGACTGCACCGAGCAGGTGACCGCGGGCAGGACGGTGCCCAGCTCGGCCTGGAACCCGTCGGCGGCGAGCTTGGACAGGTTGGGCATGGACGGCAGGAGCCGCGGGGTGAGCCCCACGACGTCGAGCACCACGAGCGGGGTCATGAACTCTCCTTCGTCACGCCGTCTCGTCGGTGAGGCCGAGCCGGAGCAGCTCGGCGCGGGTCCAGTCGAGCTCGGCGGCGATGCCCGCGACCAGCCGGTCGCCGGCGGTGCCGCCGCCGGGCAGCACCGTCCAGGTGTAGGTCTCGACCTCGATGTGATCGGTGCGGGCGGCGGGGCCGCCCACCAGCGCCCGCAGGGTGGCGGCGAGCTCGGCGCGGGTGCTGGTGAGCGGGGCGGGCGGGTCGGCGTGCAGCGGCATGTGGAAGTGCACCCGCCAGGGCGCGTCCACCGGCAGCCCGCCGCCGGACGCGCCCCCGAGGGCGTCCGGCAGGTCGTCGGCGCGGTGGACGCCGCGCGCCTCCAGCGCGCGGGTCTGGTGGAGGTAGCGCGGCTCGGCGAACGCCGCCAGCGCGGAACGCGCGGCGCGCGGGTCGGCGGCGTGCAGCGCGGCCGACGCCTGGGTCTTCACCACCGGGAGCCCGGCCGCGTCCAGCCGGGCCAGTGCCTCCTCCGGCTCCTCGAAGGCGACCGCCAGGTGGCAGGCGTCCAGGCACACGCCCAGCCGCCGGGGATCCAGGCCGGACAGGTGGCGGGCCGCGTCCGCGGTGGTCTCCACGACGCAGCCCGGTTCCGGCTCCAGCCCGACCCGCACCGCCCGGCCGGTGCGCTCCTCCAGGTCGTCCAGCTCGGCGGCGAGCGCGTCGAGGTGGCGGCGGGCCCTGTCGCGCCGCTCGCCGTCCCACCAGGGCGCCCAGCCCAGCGGCAGGGTGGAGACGCTGCCGCGGACGGCGTCGCCGGGCAGGAGCGCGGCCAGGATCCGCGCCAGGTCGACCGTGTAGGCGAGCCGTTCGGGGTCGCCCCAGTCGGGCAGGTAGACGTCGGTCTTCACCACCTCGCGGCCGAAGCCCGCGTACGGGAAGCCGTTGAGCGTCACCACCTCCAGGCCGCCGCCGTCCAGCGCGGCGCGCAGCTTCTCCAGCGCCGCGGGCTCGGCGGCCAGCAGGGCGGCGACGGGACGGGGCAGCCAGAGCCCGATCGACAACCGGGGGACGCCCAGGAGCCGCCGGACCGGCTCGGCGTACCGTCCCAGCCGGTCGAGGACTCCGGGCAGGTCGTCGGCCGGATGGACGTTGGCGCAGTAGGCCAGGTGCACGAGCGTGCCGTCGGCGTGGCGCAGCCGCATGCGTTCCTCCCGGGGTCAGGCGGTCGTGCGCGGCGTGCCGCGCAGCACCGAGTTGCCGGCGAACAGGGCGTCGCCGCCGACGGGGGCGTCCAGCACCAGCCGGCCGCTCTGGCCGTAGAACTCCACGGGGTTGCGCCAGAGCACGCGGTCCACGTCGTCCTCGGTGAACCCGGCGGCCAGCATCGCCTCCCCGGTCCGCGCGGTCGTGAGCGGGTCGCTGCGGCCCCAGTCGGCGGCCGAGTTGACCAGCATCCGCTCGGTGCCGTGCTCGCGCAGGACGGCGACCATCCGGTCCTCGTCCATCTTGGTGTCGGGGTAGATGGAGAACCCCATCCAGCAGCCCGTCCCGGCCACCAGGCCCACCGTGACCTCGTTGAGGTGGTCGATCACCACCCGTCCGGGCGGCAGTCCCGACTCGCGCACCACGTCGAGCGAGCGGCGGGTGCCGGCAGCCTTGTCCCGGTGCGGGGTGTGCACCAGCACCGGCAGGCCGTGCTCGGCGGCCAGGGCCAGCTGGCGGGCGAAGACCTCGTCCTCCTCGGGGGTCATCGAGTCGTAGCCGACCTCGCCGACCGCGACCACCCCGTCCTTCTCCAGGTAGCGGGGCAGCAGGTCCAGCACGGGCCGGCAGCGCGGGTCCCCGGCCTCCTTGGGGTTGAGCGCGATCGTGCAGTGGTGGCGGATCCCGAACTGGGCGGCCCGGAACGGCTCCCAGCCCACGAGCCCGTCGAAGTAGTCCGCGAAGGTGCCCACCGAGGTGCGGGGCTGGCCGAGCCAGAACGCGGGCTCCACCAGCGCCCGCACGCCCGCGGCGCGCATCCGCTCGTAGTCGTCGGTGGTACGCGAGGTCATGTGGATGTGCGGGTCGAAGATTCTCACCGGGCCTCCAGGAAACGGGCCACGTCGGGCGGTACGTCTCGTCCTGCGGCGGTGCGCTCGCGCGCGTAGTCGGACATCATCCGGGTCAGCTCGGCGTCGGCGCGCTCGCCCAGCCCGGCCACGACGGCCAGCGGCACGCCGGTGAACGCGCATTTCAGGACGGCCTGCCGCCAGGCCGGACCGGGCAGCCGGGCGGCGGCGTAGGGGCCGAGGGCGGCGGCCACCAGGCGGGAGTCGTTGCTGCGCAGCGCGTCGTGCAGCAGCGGCAGCGCGGCGTCGCCGGCCTCGGCGCCCAGCGCGTCCAGGGAGCGCAGCACCCCGCGCCGCTCCTGCGCGTCGCCGTGGCGGTAGAGGTCGGCGAGGCGTGCCGCGAGGACGTCACCGGTGCACGGCAGTTCGAGCAGCATCGCCACCCGGGCCGCGTCGTCCGCGGTCCAGCCGGGCGGGTCCGGCAGCGGTCCGCGTCCGCAGCGGCGGCCCGCCGCGGGCAGCAGCACGGCCGCCGCGCCCGGATCGCCCGCGATCTTCTCCCGGGCCCGGCCGAGCCACGCGGCCGCCTCGGGGCTCAGGGCAGGCCGCAGGGCACGCTCGAGCCTCGCGCGCAGCACCTCCCTCGTCATGTGACCTCCTCAAGCCCTCGGGACGGGACGCCGGCGGCGGCCCTGAGGAACTCCAGCGAGCGGCGCGCCGCACCGGGGGCGTCATGGCCGTGCCTGGGCAGCTCGACCGAGACCAGCCCGCGGTACCCGGTCTCCTCCAGCGCCCTCATGACCGGCGGGAAGTCGATCTCACCGGCGCCGAACTCCAGGTGCTCGTGCACGCCCCGCCGCATGTCCTCGATCTGCACGCCCGCCAGCCGGGGCCCGGCGCGGCGCACGCAGGCGGGCACCGGCTCCTCCTCCAGGCACCGGCAGTGGCCGATGTCCAGCATGATCCCGAAGCGTTCCGGGTCGCCCAGCCGGGCGGCCAGCCGCTCGTACCCGGCGATCGTGTCGACGAACATGCCGGGCTCCGGCTCGAACGCCAGCGTGACGCCGCGCTCGTCCGCGAGCCGCAGGACCTCGGCGCAGCCCCGCGCCAGCCGGTCCCACCGCACCTCCGGAGGCTCGGCTCCGATGGCGGTGCCGCTCCAGAACGACACCGCCTGCGCGCCGAGGTCTTCCGCGATCCGGACCGCCCGCAGCAGCAGGTCGACCCGGCGGCCGGCACCGTCCTCCGACAGCAGTGTCGGCTGGTGCTTGCGCCACGGGTCCAGCAGGTACCGGGCCCCGGTCTCGACCACCACCGACAGCCCCAGCTCCGCCAGCCGCGCCGCGACCCGGCCGACCGCGCGCGGCAGATCGGGCGCGAACGGGTCGAGGTGACGCACGTCCAGGGTCAGCGCGACGCCGTCGTACCCGAGGCCCGCCAGCACCGCCAGCGCGTCCTCCAGCCGGTGGTCGGCGAACCCGTTGGTCCCGTAACCGAGCCGCGGCCTCATGTCGGCGAGACCTTCCGCGCCAGCCGCCGCGCCAGCGGATGGGCCGGGACGAGCGCCAGCGCCGCCGCCGGATGCCCGCGCGCGGCCGTCAGCGCCGCCTGCAACGGGATCAGGCCGAGGATCCCCGCCCCGACCGCCCCGCGGATCCGCTCGGCGCTCGGGTCCCGTACCGCCGCCGCCTGCGGGGGCCCGACCGCGGCGGCGTACGCGCACAGCAGCCCGGCGGCGATCGCCCGGGACGGGCCCGGCGCGCCCGTCCGGGACGCGAGGATCTGCGCCGCCGCCGAGGGCAGCACGGGCGCGCCCGTCGCGGGCGGCCAGCCGGCCAGCCGCGCGGTGGCCCTGGCGACCTCGCCCCGGCTCAGCAGCGTGACCGCGAACGTGTGGGCGCCGACGGTGAACGCGGCGCGCAGCGCGTCCCGCCGCCGTCCCCCGGCAGGCGCCGCGCCGAGCATGACGTCCAGCCCGCGGCACAGCGCCATCCCGGCGGGGGCCGCGGGCGTTCCCTTCAACAGCAGGTCGTAGGCCCACACGGCCCCGGCGAGAGGGAGCGCCGCGCCCAGCGCCCGCCTGCCGCCCGCCGCGGCGGCCAGCGCCACCCCGGCGCCGGTCAGCCCGGCCGCCACCGCGAACGCCGTCCCCGGCCGGACCCGCCCGGAGGGGATCGGCCGCTCGGGACGCTCGACCGCGTCCAGCCGCCGGTCGGCGTAGTCGTTGAGGGCCATCCCGCCCCAGTACAGGCACACCGAGGAGGCGGCGAGCGCCGGGGTGCGCAGCCCGTGCAGGCCGCCGGCCGCGGCGGCCCCCGCCAGCACGTCGCCGGGCACCGACAGCGCGGCCGGCGCCCGGACGAGCTCGGCCAGGGCGCCCATCGGCGGCACCCGCCGGCTCACCGGCAGCCGCCGGCGGCGAAGGACCGGAGCCGCTCGTACTGGGCGGCGAGGTCGTGCGTGCCGGTGCCGATCGGGTCCTTGAAGAAGTAGGCCAGCTCGGGCAGCGGGCCCGCGCGGCCCGCCGCGTGCGCGGCGGCGACGAACCGGGCCAGGTCGAGCACCAGCGGCGCCGCCAGCGCCGAGTCGTACCCCTGCCAGGTGAACTGCAGGGACATCCGCGCCCCCAGGAAGCCCTGGAACGTCACGTGGTCCCAGGCGGTCTTCTGCTCGCCCAGGTCGGCCACATAGTCGATGTGCAGCGGCCCCTCGACCGGGTACCCGAGCGTCTCGCCCACCAGCCGGCCCTTCGCCTGCAGCTTGCTCTCCGCCGCCCGCGCGTCGGCGAGGTTGGCGCCGTCCCCGCCGCCCAGCAGGTTGGTGCCGGACCAGGAGTTCACCCGCAGGTTCCGCCCGGCGAACATCGGCGCCAGCACGGCCTTCAGCAGGGTCTCGCCCGTCTTGCCGTCGTTCCCGGCGTACGGCACGGCGCGCTCGCGGGCGAGCTCGTCCAGGGCGGGCAGCCGGGCGCCCACCGAGGGGGTGAAGTCGACGTGCCCGCAGCCCGCCTCGAACGCGGCGTACGCGTAGCAGGCGCTGGCGGGCAGCTCCGGCGCGCCGTCCGCGATCGCCCGGCGGAGCGCGGCGAGGGTGGCGTGCTCGGGACGGGGCGGCGTGGGCGGTTCGGTGGGCGTCACGTTCACCACGACGACGCGGTCGAGCGCGTGCCGGTCGCGGAAGCCCGCGATGTCGGCGGACAGCCGCGCCAGCGTCCCGGCCGGGTCCCGGGTGCGGTCGCCGGCGCCGCCGGTGACGATGTCGTTCTCCACCGCGGCCAGGTCGTCGTGCAGCCGGGCGGGCAGATCCGCGGGGAACAGCCCCGCGTGCGCGAGCTGCTCGGCGCGCTTGGCCAGCGGGACGTCGGCGGGATCGTGGCCGCCGAAGACCAGCCCGGTCAGCTCAGGCAGGCCGCCGCCGGGGAAGCCGGGCCGCTCGGAGACCAGCCCGGTGCTCTCGGCGAGGCCGGCGCGGACCGCCAGCGCGCCGATGATCGCCGTGGTGGCCACCGACCCGCGGACGCCCGCCAGCCATACGCCAGTACCGCTCATGTCTGGTCCTCGCAAGAAGTCTCGTTCCGGCCGGGGCCGCCTTCACCATCGGA
Source organism: Actinomadura rugatobispora (assembly GCF_042656285.1). GTDB lineage: Bacteria > Actinomycetota > Actinomycetes > Streptosporangiales > Streptosporangiaceae > Spirillospora > Spirillospora rugatobispora. The sequence continues at coordinate 15,715 of NZ_JBHSON010000038.1, forward strand.
CACGAGACGGACTTTGTCCAGAGAGTGAGAGAAGTTCGGAGAGAGTTGACGAAAGCCCCCGCTCTCGCTGCAAAAGGCGCGGGCCTGCAGCGCGGAACGCGGGGGCTCTCACCGGCGGACACGGGTTTCAGGACTTCTGTCCGGACCTGGCCCGTGCGGTCTCGCGGCGGTTGGCCTTCTCGATCGCCTGCACGAGCTCGTCCTTGGACATGCCGGAACGGCCCGAGATGCCCAGCCGCTTGGCGACGTCGTACAGGTGCTGCTTGGAGGCGTGCGCGTCCACACCGCCGGCGGTGGCGCGCGAGGTGCCGCGGCCGCCCTCGGCCTGCTTGTCGGACGGTCCCTTGGCGCCCCCGGCCTTGGGCTCCCAGTGGTCGCCGACCTTCTCGTGGGTGTGCTTGAGGGCGGCGTAGGCCACGCGGTGGGCCCGCTGCCCCTCCCCGTACTCCTCCACGGCGGAGTCGTGCGCCTTGGCGAAGGTGCGCTGGGCCTTGGCGTCCGAGCGCTTGAGGGTGTCGGGGAGCTCGTCCTTATTCACCCGGCCCCGGCTGGTGGTCATCGGCATCTTCCCTGCTCCCTTCGGTGTGTCGGGTGCCTTCGCGGGTTGCGGTACCCCGGTTCGGCGGTCGCTCACCGGCTTTCGCGACGTCCGCAGGCTCAAGGAGCTGGGCCTGACCGAGAGCCTGCCGACCGGCTACCGGCTCTCCCCGCGGGGCCGGGCCGTGCTGGCCCACCTCGAAACCCCCGGACCGGACGAGGTCTGACCCGGTCCTTGGCGCGGGCACGGGTTTAGGCCTTCCGGCCAGAGGCAGGCAAGCAAGGGCTGCCACCCGTCCGCTGGAAGGAGACCGGCTCGTGCGCGCCGTCATCTACGATGCCTATGCCGCCGACAACTCGCGCCTGAAGCTCGGCGAGGTGCCCGATCCCAAGGTCGGGCCCGGCCAGGTGCTCGTCGAGGTGCGGGCGGCCGGGGTCAACCCGGTGGACTGGAAGCTCATGGCCGGTGGCCTGGACGCGATGATGGACGTGTGGTTCCCGGTCGTGCCGGGCTGGGACGTCGCCGGGGTGGTCCGGGCGGTCGGCCCCGACACTCCGGAGTTCTCTCCCGGGGACGAGGTCATGTCCTACGCCCGCAAGGACGTCGTCCGCGCCGGGACCTTCGCCCAGTACGTCGCGGTGCCGGCCAGTGCGGCCGCGCATAAGCCGCCCGCGCTCGACTGGCACCAGGCGGGCGGCCTGCCGCTCGCCGGGATGACGGCGCTGCGCAGCCTGGACCGGCTCGAGGTCGCCGCGGGCGACACCCTGCTGCTGCACGGGGCGTCCGGGGGCGTGGGGTCCGCCGCGCTGCAGATCGGACGCGACCGGGGAGCCCGCGTCATCGGCACCGCCTCGGAACCCAACCACGACTACCTGCGCGCACTGGGAGCCGAACCGGTCACCTACGGGGAGGGGCTCGTCGAACGTGTGCGCAAGCTGGTGCCCGAAGGGGTGACCGCGGTGGCCGATTTCGTCGGCGGCCAGGTCGAGACCACCCTGGCGGTGCTCGCCGAGGGCGGGCGCCACGTGTCCGTGGCCGACAACTCCGTGGAGCGGCGCGGCGGCCACTGGATCTGGGTGCGCCCCGACGGGGCCAAGCTCGCCGAGCTGGCCGGCCTCGCCGAACGGGGCGTGCTCACCGTGGAGGTCGCCGGCTCGTTCCCGCTGGAGGAGGTCGGCGCGGCCTTCGACCTGAGCCGCTCCGGCCACGCGCGCGGCAAGCTCGTGATCACCCCCTGAACGTCCACCGCGTGGCGCCGTGCGCCGGGTGGACGGGTTGCCCCGTGGGCGGATAGGGGGGCTGGCCCCACCCCCGTTGGGATGCACGCACCACTGATCTTCGCGGCCCGAAGGGGTTGGCTTGGGTTGGGCGGATGACCGTCGGCCAGGCGCAGCGGAGGAAACGATGAAGTTCTACGGCGACCACAGGATCCGGGCCCTCCTCTGGGTGGCGGCCGGGGCGGCGGTCGTGGTGGGCGTCGGCGTGATGCTGGCGGGCGGCGAGGCCGCGGCCACGGTCTCGGGCGCGGTCCGGGCCGCCTCCGGCGCGCACTGGGCCGTGGTGCCGGTGGTCGCGGCGCTGGTGGTGGTGCACTTCTGGTTCTCGGCGGTGGCGCTGCGCGGCGCGGCGGGCAGGACCATGCCGCTGCTGCACGCGACCTTGGCCCAGTTCACCGGCGCGACCGCGAACCGGATCACCGGCGGCGGGCTCGGCACGGTGGCGGTCAACGCCCGGTACCTGACCGGCCGGGGGATGCCGGCCGGGCGCTCGGTGGCCGTGGCGGGCGTCCTGCAGGTCGGCGGCGCGATCGCCGACCTGCTGCTGTTCGCCGTCGTGGTCGCGGTCGCCGTGGCCGCCGGCGACGGCGCCCTGCTGTCGCACGTGCACGTCGTCAGCCGCGAGGTGCTGGTCATCGGCGCGGTCGCGGTCGTGGCGGCGGGCGTGGCGGCGTGGCTGCTGCGCGCCCGGCTCCGCGGCCCGATCGAGGTGTGCGCGGAGATGGCGCGGCGCCCCCGCGACCTGCTGGTGATGATGGCCGCCTCCGCCGCGACGACCCTGGTCATGGGCGTGGCGTTCGCGGTGAGCATGCTGGCGGTCCCCGGTGCGGTGTCGCCGGGGCAGATCGGCACGCTGATCGTCGTCTACATGATCGGGGCGGCGGCGGGCGGGGTCGTCCCGGGCCCCGGCGGGCTCGGCTCCACCGAAGCCGCGCTGGTCGCGCTGCTGGCCGTCGCCGGCGTCGAGACCGCGGCGGCGCTGTCGGGCGTGCTGATCTTCCGGGCCATCACCCACTGGGCGCCCGTCCCCGTCGGCGTCCTGGCCGCAGGCACCGTCCGCGGGCGCAAGGCGGCCACGGTCGTCGCGCTCCCGGCCCGGGAGAAGCAGGACGCGCCCGTGATGGCACAGGCCGCCTGAGCCGGGAGCGCCCCGGTCCGGGGCCGCGGATCCGCCGGGACGCGCCGGGGCGCGAAACCCCTCGGAAGGCGTAACGTCGTACTAACTTGTGATCAGTACGGTCGCCGGTGAGGAGTGATGGTGGACGAGAGGTTGCTTCCGGGAGGGTTCGACCCGAACCTCTCCAACATCGCGCGGATGTACGACTACTACCTCGGTGGCAAGGACCACTACGAGGCCGATCGTGTCCGCGCCGAGGAGGCGATGGCCGCCGACCCCACGCTGCTGACCACCATCAGGGGGAACCGGGCCTTTCTCGGGCGCGCGGTGCGGTACCTGGCGGAGCGGGGCGTCGACCAGTTCCTCGACATCGGCACGGGCCTGCCCACCCAGCAGAACGTGCACCAGATCGCGCAGTCGGTGAACCCGCGCGCCCGGGTCGTCTACGTCGACTACGACAGGCAGGTGGTCGCGCACGGGCGGGCGCTGCTCGCCGGTTCGGACGTCACCCGGATGATCCAGGCCGATCTGCGCCGGCCGCGGGAGATCCTGGAGCACCCCGAGATCAAGCTGCTGGACTTCGACCGGCCGGTGGCGCTGCTGCTGGTGGCGACCCTGCACTTCATCCCCGACGAGAGCGATCCGGCCGGCATCATGGCCGAGCTGCGCGACGCGCTGGCCCCGGGCAGCCATCTGGCGCTCACGCACGCCTCGGCCGACGGCATCCCCGACGTGGTCGCCAGGGTCGTCGAGGTCTACAAGCGGACCTCCGCGCCGGGCACGCCCCGCACCCGCGACCAGGTGACCGGCCTGTTCGGCGACTTCGAGCTGCTCGACCCCGGGCTGGTGTGGGCGCCGCTGTGGCGTCCCGAGCGCCCGGTGGGCCTGGAGGAGGCCAAGCGGACGTGGTTCTACGCGGGCGTCGGCCGCAAGCTTTGACAAGCTTCGGCAACTCCGGACATTTCCCGATATTTAGCACCCGTACGCCCGATGATTGATCTTTGAAGGATCATCGGCCGAGGGAGGACGACATGCGGGCGCGGACGGTCGGGGCGGCGCTGGAGGACGCGGCGGCCCGTGGCGGGGCATTCCTGCACGACGGCGACGGCACCATCACCTACGCCGCCTTCGACGAGCTGACCGACCGCGTCGCCGCCGGGCTGCTGGCCCGCGGGATCCGGCGCGGCGACCGCGTCGGGCTGCTCGGCCTCAACACGCCGGGGTGGCTGGCCGCCTTCTTCGGGGCCGCGCGGATCGGCGCGGTCGTCGTCCCCCTCAACGTGCGCTACCGCGAGGAGGAGCTGTCGTACATGCTCGGCCAGAGCGGCGCCCGCGCGGTCATCAGCGCCGGCACCGCGGCCGGCTTCGACTTCGCCGCGTTCTTCGAGGAGTTCCGGCCGCGCCTCCCCGGCGTGGACGACTACGTGTTCTTCGGCGAGGGCTTCGCGGGCAGCGGCTCGTTCGACGAGCTGGCCGCGACGCCGCCCGCCCCGACCGCCCTGGCCGAGGCGCGCGCGGCGGTCGACCCCGACGACCCGCTGATGATCCTCTACACCTCCGGGACGACCGGGCGGCCCAAGGGCGCGGTCATCACGCACCGCGGGATCCTGGCCTCGGCGTCGGCGCAGGCCGCGCACTTCGGGACGGGCGAGGACGACGTCCTGCTCGGGCACCTGCCGCTCAACCACGTCGGCGGCATCACCTGCACCGTCATGGCCGCGCTGGTCGGCCGCTCCGCGGTGGCGCTGCTGCCCGCGTTCGGCCCGGAGGCGGCGCTGGACGCCGTCGAGCGGCACCGCGTCACCTTCCTGGGCGCGGTGCCGACGATGTTCGTGCTGATGCTCGGCCACGAGGGCTTCGCGCGCCGCGACCTGTCGTCGGTGCGGATCTGCACGGCGGGCGGCTCCAACGTCGAGCCGGCGCTGGGCGAGGCGATCCGGCGCGGCTTCCCGCAGGCGTCGCTGTACGGGCTGTACGGCCTGTCGGAGTCCTCGGGCGCGTGCGTGCTGTCGCGGACCGACGACCCGCCGGAGACGGTGGCCCGCACGCTGGGCGTGGTGATCGGCGACTTCGGGGCGCGGGTGACCGGGCCGGACGGGGCCGTCCTGCCGCCGGGCGAGACCGGCGAGCTGCAGATCCGCGGCGACTGCGTGGCCGTGGGCTACTGGGACATGCCGGAGGAGACCGCCGAGGTGTTCGCGCCCGACGGCTGGCTGGCCACCGGCGACATGGCCGAGATGGAGCCGGACGGCCATCTGGTCCTGCGCGGCCGCAAGAAGGAGATGTACATCCAGGGCGGCTTCAACGTCTACCCGGTGGAGATCGAGAACCTGCTGGCCGCCCATCCGAAGGTCGCGATGGCGGCGGGGATCGGGGTGCCGGACGAGGTGCTCGGCGAGGTCGGCCGGTTCTACGTGGTGCCGGACCGGGGGGCCGGGCCGCCCACGGCGGAGGAGCTCACCGACTACTGCCGGGAGCGGCTGGCCGACTACAAGGTGCCCCGCCAGTTCGTCATCACCGCCGAGGTGCCGCTGACCCCGGTCGGCAAGATCCACAAGGCGCTGCTGAAGGAGCGCCACCTGGCCGGACGCTAGCCGCGGCCCCGGCCGGCCGCCGTCGCCGGCCGGGGCCGCGCCCGTCAGTACTTGATCATTCCGCGGATGTTCTTGCCGTCGCGCATGTCCTGGTAGCCCTGGTTGACGTCGTCGAGCCCGTAGGTGGTGGTGACCAGCTCGTCGAGCTTGAGCCGGCCCTCCTCGTACAGGCGCAGCAGGCGCGGGATGTCGCGGCGCGGGTTGGCGTTGCCGAAGATGCAGCCGACCAGTTCCTTGCGCTGCATGGCCAGGTCGAACAGGTTGAGCTTCACGTCCTCCTGGGCGACCGGCGCGACCGCGACGACGACGCCGCGGCCGCCCTTGGCGACCAGCGCCATCATCGGGGCGACCAGGTCGCCGGTGGCCACGCCGGTGGTGAGGATCGCCTTGTCGGCGTTGGCGCCCCAGGTCAGCTCGCCGACCTTGGCGGCGGCCTCCTCGATCGACGCCGCGGTGTGGGTGGCGCCGAAGGTCGCGGCCTTCTCCCGCTTCCACTCCACCGGGTCGACGGCGACGACGTGGCGGGCGCCGGCCAGGGCCGCGCCCTGCACGGCGTTCATGCCGATGCCGCCCAGCCCGATCACCACGACGCTCTCGCCCGGCTGCACGCCGGCCGCGTTGACGGCCGCGCCCCAGCCGGTGGTGACGCCGCAGCCGACCAGCGCGGCCTTGTCGAGCGGGAGCCAGTCGTCGATCCTGACGCAGGAGGCCTCGTTGACCACGGTGTACGGCGCGAACGTGCCGGTGCAGCACATGATGCCGAGGTCCTTGCCGCCCTTGGAGTGGTGCCGCGCGGTCATGTCGCCGATCTGGCGGCCGGCCAGCAGGACGGCGCCCATGTCGCAGATGTGCTGGCGGCCCCGGGCGCACGAGGGGCAGCGGCCGCAGGCGGGCACGAACGACAGGACGACGTGGTCGCCCTCCTTGAGCGTGGTGACGCCGGGGCCGACCTCGACGACCTCGCCGGCGCCCTCGTGCCCGCCGACGACCGGGAACTGCTCCAGCGCCAGCAGCGCCGCGATCTCGGGTTCGAGGACCATGTCGCCGGTGAGGAGGTGCTCGTCGGAATGGCACAGGCCCGACGCCGCGAGCTTGACCTTGACCTCTCCCGCCTTGGGATCGTCGAGTTCGATGTCCTCGACGCTCCAGTCGGTACGGGGTTCCCACAGGATCGCCGCTCGGGTTCGCACTGGCGCCTCCTCGTTTCAGGTCCGGGAACGGACGGGACGGGCTCTTCGGGGGGTGGGGGCGGTGTCCGCGTCAGGCTGAGGCAACGATGCCATGCCGCGTACGATGTAAACAAGGTTTATGACGTACTCTCCGCCGGTCGCGGGGGGCGTGCGTACACTTGCGGGACGAGCGGGGCGCCGGTGCGGGGGAACCCCCGGCGGCGGGAGATCGGGGTCATGCCGAAGCACACGCCACAACCGGTCATGCGGATCGTCCTCAACCGCGAACTGATCGTGCACACGGCCGTCGGTCTCGTCGAGCGCCAGGGCCCCAAGGCGCTGTCGATGCGCGCGGTCGCGGGCGAGCTGGGCGTGACCGCGATGGCGATGTACAAGCACGTGCCCAACAGGGAGGCGCTCGTCCGGGGCATCGCCGAGTACGTGATGGCGACCCTCGACCTGCCCGCGGCGACGGCTCCGGGTGACTGGCGCGCCGGCGCGCGGGACCTCACCCTGGCCTTCCGCCGCACCGCCGCCGAGTACCCGCGCAGCCTGGCGCTGGTGCTGGCGAGCAAGGCCGAGATCCCGGTCGGGCTGCGGGCGGTCGAGCGGGCCCTCGCCCTGTGCGCCGACGCCGGCCTCGACGGCAGGACCGCGGTGCACGCCGTGCGCGTGCTGATGGCCTACACGCTCGGCACCCAGCTGCGGGAGGCCGGGATGAGCAGGCTCCTGGGGGAGCGGCCCGGCGCCCCGGACGCGGACCTGGACGCGGCTCCGGACGACCCGGAGACCGTGGCCTTCGCGCACATGGTCACCCTTCCGGCCGACCTGGCCGATCCCCGGTCGGACGCGGACTTCGAGTTCGGCCTGGAGTTGTTCCTGTCCGCGATCGAGGGCATGGGACGGCGCGCGCGCTGATCAGCCGTCCCCGCGGGGGAGCCGGTCGAGCGCGGCGAGCAGCATCTCGAGCCCGAGCTCGAACTCCGCCTCCGGGTCGGGCCGGGTCAGCTCCTCGAACAGGGCGGCGACGTGCGGGGTCTCCGCGGGGTCCAGGTCGACGCGGGGGTCCGCCGGGTCGCCGGGGAGGCCGTGCGACATCGTGACGGCGCCGTCCTGCAGTATCTGGGCGCCCATCATGTAGGCCATGAGCGCGCGCAGCGCGCGGACCGAGGTCTCGTCGTCGAAGCCCGCGGTCGCCAGCAGCGCGAGGATGCGCCGCGTCGCGCGCCGGGCGGACTTCGCGGAGACCCTGCTGGTCAGCACCAGGTACATGGTCCGCGGGTAGCGCCGCGCGGTGGCCCGGAAGGCCGCCACCAGGGTGCGGGCGTTGAGCTTCCAGTCCCGGTCGGGGCCGGTGGCGGACGCGGGCACGTCCAGATCGGCGAGGACCGTCTCGGCCACGGCCTCCAGCAGCGCGCCCTTGTTGGGGACGTGGTTGTAGAGCGTCATCACGCCCACGTCGAGCTCGGCGGCGATCTTCCGCATGGACAGCGCCCGGGAGCCGTCCCGCTCGATGATCGTGATGGCCGCGCCGACGATGAGGTCGCGCGTCAGAGGCCGCCGCGCGACCTGCTCAGCCGGGTTCTTCGCCATCACCGCAAGGTCTATCACGCCGCCCGCGCGGCGGGTCCCGCCGGGCCGGGCCCGCCCTTGACGTATCAAATGAACGTTCTTTTAATTACCCCATGGGGCGCATAGCGGGCGTAACGCCCGCGGAGACCCGGGCGTGAGCAACGGCGCCCTGTACGCCCATTTCGGCTCCAAGGCGGAGCTGCTGGTGGCGGCGCTGCGCGCGCACGGGCGGCGGCTGCTGGCCGACCTGCTCGCCGCCGACCCGGACCGCTCGATCGCCGAGACGCTGCTGGCCGCCGGCCGGTCGCTGCCCGGCCGCCGCGACGCGCGCGGCCGGCTGATCGTCGAGGCGCTGGTCGCGGCCCGCCGGGACGAGGACGTCGCGGGGCCGATGCGCGACTACCTGGGGGAGCGCTCGGACCTGCTCGCCGGGCTGGTGCGCCTCGCCCAGGACGGGGGCGAGCTCGACCCCGGCCTGTCGCCCGGCGCGCTCACCCACTTCTGCTTCCTGTCCTCGCTGGGCGGCGCGCTCGTCCCGCCCGGCCTGCACGTGGTCGACGGCGAGGAGCGGTCGGCACTGATCGTCCGGGTCGCGACGGTCCTCGCCCCGCCCTCCGGCACACGACAGACGGGAGAACTGCAGTGAAGGTGCGGATCGACTCCGAGCGCTGCCAGGGGCACGGCCGCTGTTACGACCTGGCCCCCGAGCTGTTCGGCGACGACAAGGAAGGCTACGGGACGGTCCTCGCCGACGGCGTGGTCCCGCCGGACGCGGCGCACGCGGCTGGCGGCGTCCAACTGCCCCGAACGCGCGATCGACCTCGTCGAGGAGGCGTGAGATGACCACCGGCGACGAGCGCTTCACCGAGGACTCCCGGGGGATGCGGGAGGACCGTCCCCTCGGCATCCGCAACGAGATCGTCACCGGCCCGGTCGGGGACTGGGCGGCCGACTTCTCCCACCTGGAGCCGGAGTGGGCCGCCGACCCCTACCCGATCCAGGACGACCTGCGGCGGCGCTGCCCGATCGCGCGCACCGAGCGGTTCGGCGGCGGGTGGCTGCCGACCCGGTACGAGGACGTCGCGGCGATCGCCCACGACACCGACCGCTTCTCGTCCCGGTCGATCGTCATGAGCAACTTCCGCCCGCCGCGGGAGACGGCACCGGTGGGCGGCGTCCCGCCGATCTCCTCCGACCCGCCGTTCCACCGCGACGCGCGCAGGCTGCTGCTCCCGGCGTTCACCAGGACCGCGATCGGGAGGCTGGAGCCCGCGACCAGGGCGTTCTGCCACGCGCTGATCGACGGCTTCGAGGGGCGGGACGTCGTCGACGCCGCGCACGAGTACGCGCAGCACATCCCGATGCGGGTCATCGCCGACATGCTCGGCTTCCCGCCGGAGGACGGGCCGCGCTTCCGCGAGTTCGTCGAGAACACGCTGGAGGGCGTCAACCTGCCGCCCGACGAGCGGCTCGCCCGCATGGACGCGCTGTTCGACTACCTCCTCGCGCAGATCCGCGACCATGTCGAGAACCCGCGCGAGGACCTCACCACCTACCTCATCGAGGCCGAGCTGTACGGCGGCAAGCTGGCCCCGTCCCATGTCGCCGGGACGATGGCGCTGCTGCTGATCGCCGGCGTCGACACGACGTGGAGCGCGATCGGCGCGTCGCTGTGGCACCTGGCGCGGACGCCCGCCGACCGCGAGCGGCTCGTCGCCGAGCCCGCGCTGCTGCCGACCGCGATGGAGGAGTTCCTGCGCGCCTTCGCGCCGGTCACGATGGCGCGGCTGGTGAAGGAGGACATGCGCTGGAACGGCGCCGACATGAAGGCCGACGACTGGATCCTGCTGTCGTTCCCGGCCGCCAACCGCGACCCGGCCCAGTTCGACCGGGCGGACGAGGTCGTCATCGACCGCGAGGTGAACCGGCACGCCGCCTTCGGCCTGGGCGTCCACCGGTGCGTGGGCTCGCACCTGGCGCGCATGGAGCTGCGGGTGGCGCTGGAGGTCTGGCTCGAACGCGTCCCGGCGTTCTCCCTGGAGGACCCGGCGGCGGTGACCTGGTCGGCGGGGCAGGTCCGCGGGCCGCGCCGGCTTCCCGTCCGCATCGGCTGACCCGGCCGGCCGCTCAGGGGCGCGCCGGGCGGTAGCGGCGTTCGGGACGGCCCGTGCCGCCGTAGCGCAGGTGGACCACGGCCGCGCCCGTCGCCGCGAACTGCTCCAGGTAGCGGCGGGCGCTGGGCCGGGACAGCCCGGTGACCCGGGCGCACTCGCTGGCCGACAGGCCCTCGGGATGCTCCCGCAGCGCCCGGCCGACCAGCTCGGCCGTCTGCTCGCTCAGCCCCTTGGGCAGCCCGCGCGCGATCCGGGGCCGGGAGGCGAACATGTCGTCGACCTCCCGCTGGAGGGCGGGGCCGCCGCGCGACAGCCGCCGCAGCCGCTCCCGCAGCGTCCCGACGTGCTCCAGCTGGGCGCGCAGCGCGGGGTAGGAGAACGGCTTGATCAGGTAGTGCAGGGCGCCGCCGCGCAGCGCGCCCCGGATGGTGTCGGCGTCGCGGGCGGCGGTGATGACCACGACGTCGGTGTCCGCGCCGGAGGGGTCGGCGCGCAGCTCCCGCAGCACGGTCAGCCCGTCGATGTCGGGCAGGTAGATGTCCAGCAGCACCAGGTCGGGGCGCCGGTCGCGGACGGCCCGCAGCGCCTGCGCCCCGGTGTGGGCCACCTCCACCACGGTGAACCCCTCGGTCCGCTCGACGTAGCCGCTGTGGACCTTGGCGACCATGAAGTCGTCGTCCACCACCAGGACGCGGATCACGGCGCGGCCCCCGCCCCGGCCGGCAGCCGCGCGGTGAACTCGGCGCCGCCCGCGTTGCGGACCTCCACCGAGCCGCCGCGGCGGGTGCAGGCCTGCCGGGTCAGCGCCAGCCCGAGGCCGCGCGGCCCGTACCCGGCGGCCTTGGTGGTGAAGCCGTGCGCGAACACCTCCGCCGCGATGTCGGGCGCGACCCCCGGCCCGGAGTCGCGCACCACGACCGCGACCGCGTCGCCGTCGTGCCGGATCGCCACCTCGATCCAGTCATCGCCGCCGCCGGCCGGGGAGGCCAGGGCGTCCAGCGCGTTCTCCACCAGGTTGCCGACCACCGTGACCAGATCGGCCGACAGCGGCTCGTCGACCGCCTCCAGCCGGCTGTCCTCGGCCAGCCGCAGGCCGATGCCGCGCTCGGCGGCCAGGCTCGCCTTGGCGATGAGCAGCGCCGCCACCGCCGGGTCCCCGATCCGGGCCGTGACCTGGTCCTGCCACCGGCGGCGGGTCCGGCTGACCAGGTCGACATAGTTGCGGACCTCGTCGTACTCGCCCAGCTCGATCAGCCCCGCGATGGTGTGCAGCCGGTTCGTGAACTCGTGCGCCTGGGCGCGCAGCGTGTCGGTGGCGCGGGCGGCCGTCTCCAACTCCTCACGGAGCGCCGCCAGTTCGGTACGATCACGCAGCGTGACCACCGCGCCGATCCGCTGCCCGCCGCGCGCGATCGGCATCCGGTTGAGCACCAGCACCCGGCCCGCGCGCAGCACGATCTGGTCGGCGCCGCGGGCCCGGCCGGTGAGCACGTCCCGGAGCCGGTCGTTGACCTCCAGGTCGTCGACGGCGGCGCCCAGGCAGCCGGGCGGCAGCGCCAGCAGCCCGCGGGCCTGGTCGTTGACCAGCGTGATCCGGTGCTGCTGGTCCATGGCCAGCACGCCCTCCTTGATGCCGTGCAGCAGCGCCTCCCGGTGCTCGACCAGCCCGGTGATCTCCCGCGGCTCCAGCCCGAGCGTCTGCCGCTTCACCCACCAGGTGACCAGCAGCGACCCGGCGACGCCGAGGAGGGTGGCGATGCCGAGCAGGGCGAGGGCGCCGGCGGGGGAGTCGGTGAGCCGCGCGAGGAGGCCCGGCATCGCCCTGTCGGCGGCGACGATGCCGATGATGTGCGGGCCCCGGCCGTCGCCGGGGGTGCCCATGACCGGTACGTGGGCGGTCAGCCGGCCGTCGAGGACGCCGACCCAGGCGCGGCCCCGCGCCACCGTGCTCTCGCCGAGGGGGAGCGGGGCGTGCAGCCGGTCCGGGTCGGGGCCGGCCAGGACGCGGCGGTCGACGCCGGTGATGATCACCGAGTCGGCGCCCGACAGGGTGCGGGCGCTCTCGGCGAAGGTCGCGAGGGGGTCCCGCCGCACCGGGTCGGCGAGGCTGCCGCGCACGCCGGGGGTGGCCGCGACGTTCTCGGCGACCGACAGCAGCTTGCCGCCCTCGGCGTCGACGAAGCCGCGGCCCGCCTGGACGGCGGAGAAGCCCGCGACGCAGCCGAGCACGGCGAGCACGATCACCATCTGCCAGGCGAGCAGCTGTCCGGCGAGGGATCTGGCGGGACTCACACGCGTGCCTCCTCTGTGTGACCTGACTCACTATGGCATGCCGTCCGGGGGACGCAGGACCGGGCGATGGGCGACCAGAAAGAGCAAAAGTACCGATACGCGCACAAGCGCGACCGTGCGGGCGGCCCCGGGCAGGATGGCGCCTTCCGGGGTCCGCGCCCCGGGGAGTCCGCACCGAGGAGGAGCGCCGTCCGGATGAAGAACGCGAGAGCCTGGCTCGCGGCCGCCGCCGCGGTGCTGCTGGCCCTGCTGGTCCCGCCCGTGCTGTCGGCGGGCGGAGAGGACACCGGCACCCGGATCCGCGGGCTGCGGATGCTGGTGCCCAACGCGCCCGGCGGCGGGTACGACATCACCGCCCGCACCGCGGCCAAGGCCATCGAGGACGCCGGCCTCAACGGCGACATCGAGGTGTTCAACCTGCCCGGCGCGGGCGGCACCGTCGGCCTCGGCCGCATCGTCGGCGAGCGCGGCAACGGCAGGCTGGTGATGTCGATGGGCCTGGGCGTGGTGGGCTCGGTCTACACCAACAAGACCCCCTCGACGCTGCGGGACACCACCCCGATCGCCCGGCTCACCGAGGAGTCCGACGTCATCGCGGTCGGGAAGAACTCGCCGTACCGCACCATCGGCCAGCTGATCGAGGCGTGGAAGGCCGACCCCGGGAAGGTGCCGGTCGGCGGCGGGTCCTCGCCCGGCGGGCCCGACCACCTCGCCCCGATGCTGATGGCCAGGGCGGCCGGCATCGCCCCGCGCCGCGTCAACTACGTCCCCTACGACGGGGGCGGCGAGCTCACCGCCGCCATGCTCGGCGGCAAGGTCGGGTTCGGGGTCTCCGGCGTCGGCGAGACCCGCGACCAGATCGCGGCGGGCGAGCTGCGGCCCCTCGCCGTCACCGGCGGCGAGCGGGCGCCCGGCATCGACGCCCCGACGCTGAAGGAGTCCGGGGTGGACGTCGACTTCACCAACTGGCGCGGCATCGTCGCCCCGCCGGGACTGACCGGGAACGGCGAGAAGAAGCTGATCGCGCTCTTCACGCGGCTCCAGCAGACCCCGCAGTGGCAGGAGGCCCTGCGCCGCAACGGGTGGACCCCGGCGTTCCAGCCGGGCCCGGAGTTCGCCGGGTTCCTGGAGTCGGAGAACGCCCGGGTCGCCTCCGTGCTGAAGGAGCTGGGACTGGCATGAGAACCGACATGAGAACCGGCACGAAGAACGGCGGGGACGTCCGGCGCTCCGAGTTCGGGGTCTGCGCCTTCCTGCTCGCCCTGGGGATCCTGGTCGTCACCGACGCGCTGCGCATCCCCACCGACTTCGCCCAGCGCGGCCCGGTCGGGCCCAAGGCCGTCCCGGTCGTGGTCGGCTCGCTGCTCGTGCTCGTCTCGGTGCTGCTCGCCGTCGACGTGCTGCGCGGCGGCCGCGGCCAGGCCGAGGCCGGGGAGGACATCGACCCCGGCAGCCCCGTCGACTGGCGGGCCGTGCTGCTGCTGTCGGGTGCGTTCCTGGCCAACGCGGCGCTGATCGACACGATCGGGTTCCCGCTCTCGTCGGCCGCCATGTTCTGGGGCGCCGCGTACGCGCTGGGCAGCCGCAACCTCGCGCGCGACCCGCTGATCGCCGTGGGCCTGTCGCTGACCACCTGGTTCGTCTTCAACGAGCTGCTCGGCGTGCCGCTGCCGGGCGGGCCGCTGATGGGAGTGCTCTGACCGTGGACCAGATCTCCGACCTCATCGGCGGCTTCGGCACCGCGCTGACCCCCGTCAACCTCTTCTTCGCCGCCCTCGGCGTCCTGCTGGGCACCGCGATCGGCGTCCTGCCGGGCATCGGCCCGGCGATGGCGGTCGCGCTGCTGCTGCCGGTCACCTACGGGCTCGACTCCACCGCCGCCTTCATCATGTTCGCCGGGGTCTACTACGGCGGGATGTTCGGCGGCTCCACCACCTCGATCCTGCTGAACACGCCCGGGGAGAGCGCCGCGGTCGTGACGGCGATCGAGGGGCATCCGATGGCGCGGGCGGGCAGGGGCCCGCAGGCCCTGGCCGCCGCGGCCGCCGGCCACTTCGTCGGCGGGATGATCGGCACCACCCTGCTGGTGCTGCTGGCCCCCACCGTCGCCTCGCTCGCCGTGGACATCGGCGCGGCCGACTACTTCGCGATCATGGTGCTGGCGTTCGCCGCCGTGACGTCGGTGCTCGGCTCGTCCCGGATCCGCGGCTTGGCCGCCCTGCTGATCGGCCTGACCATCGGCCTGGTCGGCATGGACGAGATGACCGGCCAGTCCAGGCTGACCTTCGGCTCCCTGCACCTGGCCGACGGCATCGACGTCGTCGTGGTGGCGGTGGGCCTGTTCGCCCTCGGCGAGTCGCTCTGGGTGGCCGCGCACCTGCGGCGCACGCCCGCCGAGCCGATCCCCGTCGGCCGTCCCTGGCTGTCCCGGGCGGACCTGCGGCGCACCTGGCGCCCCTGGCTGCGCGGCCCGCTCATCGGCTTCCCGTTCGGCGCGATCCCGGCCGGGGGCGCGGAGATCCCGACGTTCCTGTCGTACGTGACCGAGAAGCGGCTCTCCAAGCGGCCCGGGGAGTTCGGCACCGGCGCCATCGAAGGGGTGGCCGGGCCGGAGTCGACCGCCAGCGCCTCGGCCGCGGGCACGCTGGTGACGATGCTGACGCTGGGACTGCCCACGACGGCCGTCGCCTCGGTGATGCTGGCGGCGTTCCAGCAGTACGGCATCCAGCCCGGCCCGCTGCTGTTCGAGCGCGAGCCCGCGCTGGTCTGGGGCCTGATCGCCAGCCTGTTCATCGGCACCGTGCTGCTGCTGGTCATCAACCTGCCGATGGCGCCGGTCTGGGCGAAGCTGCTGCGCATCCCGCGCCCCTACCTGTACGCCGGGATCCTGTTCTTTGCGGCCGTCGGGGCCTACGCGGTCGGGGGAGAGGTGCTCGACCTGCTGCTGCTCCTGATCATCGGCCTGGTCGGCTTCGGCATGCGCCGCTACGGCCTGCCGGTCCTCCCCGCCATCATCGGCGCCATCCTCGGCCCGGCCGCCGAGCAGCAGATGCGCCGGGCGCTGCAGATCAGCGACGGGGACCTGACCGGCCTGGTGAACACCCCGATGTCGGTGGCCGTCTACACCGTCATCGCGCTGCTGCTGGCCTGGCCGCTGCTGCGGCGCCTTGTTAGTAAGTGGTAACTAAACTATTCTCGGCCCATGGGAGGCAGACGTTCCAGCGCGGCGGAGCGGCGCGCGCAGGCGACGGCGGCCGGCATGCGGATGTTCGCCGACCACGGGCTGACGATGACGGCGATCCAGCGGGTCGCGGACGAGATCGGGGTGTCGCAGCCCTACGTGTTCCGGCTGTTCGGCAGCAAGCAGGCGTTCTTCCTGGCCTGCCTGGACGAGCTGGAGGACCGGGTGCGCGAGGTCTTCCGCCGGGCCGCGGCGACGTCCCCGGACGCCCCGCTCAAGGCGATGGGCGCCGGATTCCGGGAGCTGGTCGCCGACGGGGTCGTCACCGGCCTGTGGCTGCAGGCGTCCGCCGCCGCGCGCGCCGACGAGGAGGTCGCGGCGCGCTGCCGCGCCCTCATCTCCGGCGTGCTGCGGGAGGCCGGAGCACTGACCGGGGCGGCGCCCGACGACATGGCGCGGTTCGTGGCCAACGGCGCCCTCGTGGTGATGCTGCAGGCGCTGGGCGTGGACGTGACCGGGGGGAGCCGCGCGGCCGTCGACGCGCTGCGCGCCGAGGAGGCGAGATCGTGAACGCGCTGCTGATGCCCGTCGTCGCCGTTCAGGGCCTGTGGGTGCGGTCCAGGACCGAGCGCCTCCCCGAGGCGTCCGGCCCGGCCGGAGGCGCGGCGGGGGAGGGGGCCGGCCCGCCCGTGCGGCTGGCGGTCCTGGGGGAGTCGACCGCCGCCGGGTGCGGGGTGGGCACCCACGACGAGGGCTTCCCGGGGTGCCTGGCCCGCGAGCTCGCCGCCCGCGACCGCCGTCCCGTCACCTGGGAGGTGGTCGGGCAGAACACCGCCACCGCCCACCGCATCCGCCACCGGCTCCTGCCGCGGCTCGGCGGCGGCCTGGACGTCGCCGTGCTGCTCGCGGGCGTCAACGACGTGCTCACCCGGCGCGACCCGCGCCAGTGGGGCGAGGATCTCGCCGCCATCGTCGACGGCCTCGGGGAGCGCGCCGCGCACGTCGCGGTCACCGGGATCCCGCCGTTCGAGGCGTTCCCGTCGCTCCCGGGCGCGCTGGGCCGCTACCTCGCCCGGCGCGCGGACGCCCTCGACGAGGTGTCCCGGCGGGTGTGCGAGCGGGCGGGCGCGACGTGGGTCGGCTCGGGCGGCATCGTGCCCGAGCCCGTGGACCCGGACTTCTTCGCCCGCGACCGCTTCCATCCCTCCGCCTCCGGCTACCGCCGCTGGGCCGGAGCGGTCGCCGGCCACCTCGCCTTCTGACGGAACCGCCGAGAGGGAGCTCGTCCATGCCGTCCGCGCATCCCGGCCGCGCCCGCCTGCTGGCGTTCGGCGCGAGCGCAGCGCTCTCGCTCCTGCTCTCGCCCATCACCGCGATCTTCGCCGTCCTGATCGGCGCCGCGGGCCTGTGCGCGGCGGCACCGGCCCGCCGCGCACAGACCATGCCCGTCGCGGTCTTCGCCGGCGTCACCGCCGGCGCCCTGCCCTACCTCGTCGCGGGCCTGCTCATCCGGTAGTGCGGGGCGGCGGGGTATTTCCTATCTATCCTGTCGGTATAGTTGACTTGCTTGACGGCGGCGTGATTCGCTACGGCCAGCCTTCGAGAGCCCGGAAAGAGGTATGCGAGTGTCCGAGTTCGATGTCCGCAAGGTCGGCGGCCGTATCGGGGCCGAGGTCGTCGGCGTCGACGTGCGCGAGCCGTCCGACCGGGTGTTCGCCGAGATCCGCGCCGCGCTGCTCGAGCACAAGGTGCTGGGCTTCCGCGGCCAGGAGCTGACCGACGCGGACCAGCTCGCGTTCGCGTCCCGGTTCGGGCCCCTCACCGGCGCGCACCCCACCGTGCCGTCGGTGGACGGGGCGCCGCAGGTCCTCCCGGTCGACAGCGCGTCGGGACGGTCCAACCACTGGCACACCGACGTCACCTTCGTGCAGTCGCCGCCCAAGGTCAGCACGCTGCGCAGCGTGGTCGTCCCGCCCTACGGGGGCAACACGCTGATCGCCAACACGGCCGCCGCGTACCAGGACCTCCCGGACGTCCTGCGCGACTTCGCCGACCGGCTGTGGGCCGTGCACACCAACGACTACGACTACATCCGGCCGGGCAGCGAGGGAAGCGACCCCGAGAAGGCGGCCGCGCACCGGAAGGCGTTCGTCTCGCGCGTCTGGAAGACCGCCCACCCCGTGGTGCGGGTGCACCCCGAGTCGGGAGAGCGCAACCTGTTCATCGGCGGCTTCGCGCAGAAGATCGTCGGCCTGTCCGATCGGGAGGGCCGCGCGATCCTCGACATCCTCGAGTCGTACGTGACCCGCCCGGAGAACATCTTCCGCTGGGCCTGGGCGCCGGGCGACCTGGTGCTGTTCGACAACCGGATCACCCAGCACTACGCGCCCGACGACTACGGCGACCTGCCCCGGCGCCTGCACCGGGTCACCGTCGCCGGCGACGTGCCCGTCGGCGTGGAAGGGCGGCGCAGCTACCGGGTCGAGGGCGACGACGCCTCCCACTACACCCCGGTCGCGACGGCGGCCTGATCCCGCACGCGGCGCCGGTCAGGGGACGAGGACCGCCCGGCCGCGGATCCGGCCCGCCGCCAGGTCGTCGACGGCCGACCGGAAGTCGTCGAGCGCGTACTTCGCGGTGTGCAGGGTGACCGCCCCGCGCGCGGCCAGCGCCATCAGGTCGCACAGATCGTTGTAGGACCCGACGAGGTCGCCGATGAAGCCGATCTCGCTGGAGATGACGTCGATCGTGGGCACCACGAGGTCCTCGCCGTACCCGACCACGTGGTAGTCGCCCGCGCGGCGCAGCATCCGCACGCCCTCGGCGGTCGAGCCGCCCTCGCCGACGAAGTCGATCACCACCTCGGCGCCGTGCCCGCCGGTGAGGTCCAGCACCGCCTCGACCTGCCCGCCGTCGGCGACCACGCCGTGGTCGGCGCCGAGCGACCGGGCCAGCTCGACGGCGTCCGGATTCCGGTCGACCACGATCAGCTCGGCGGGGGCGATCGCCCTGAGCACCTGGACGCCGATGTGGCCGAGGCCCCCGGCGCCGATGACCACGCACCGGTCGCGCGGGGTCAGCCGGCGCGGCACAGCCCGCAGGTGACCAGCGGGTGCACGATCACCTTGTCGCCCTCGGCCACGCCGGTGACCGCCGGGCCGACGGCGTGCACCCACCCGGCGTTCTCGTGCCCGATCGTGTACGGCAGCGCCACCCCGCTCTTCTCCGCCCACTGGCCCTCCAGGATGTGCAGGTCGGTCCGGCACACCCCCGCGCCGCCGATCTTCACGACGACGTCGAACGGTTCCGCGGGCTCGGGGACGGGCACCTCGGCCATCCGCAGGTCCCGGTGGTAGCCCACGACCTGGACGGCTCGCATCGTGCTCATGGACGTGCTCCTCCCCTCGGCGGGCCGGATGTAACGTGCGGCACATCCACCGGCCCCGCGCCGATCCCGGGCGACGCCGTCTCAGGCCCGGCAGACGCGTTCCACGAGGAACTGCCAGCTGCCGGCGAGCCGCTCGATGTCGCGTGCGGCCTCGGCCTGCTCCGGCAGCGACAGGTACAGCAGGACGGGGCCCTCCAGGGCGCCGGTGAGCTGGAGCGCCAGGCCGTCGACGTCGTCCAGGCCGAGATCGGCCTGCCGCAGCAGGACGCGGATGTGGAGCTGGGACAGCGTGGCCGCCCCGGCGGGGACGGGCTGGGCGCGGTCGAGGGCGGCGCGGGCGAGCGCGTGGCGCTCCAGCAGCCATTCGATCCTGCTCCGGCCGTAGGCGACCAGCCGTTCGACCGGGCCGGCTCCGGGCCCGAGCGGCGGCGGGCCGGAGAGCACGCGCTCCTGGAAGAGGCGCTCGTCCTCGTCCAGGAGGGCGTGGAAGATCCCCGCGCGGGTGCCGAACCGGCGGAAGACGGTGCCCTTGCCCAGGCCCGCCCGCTCGGCCAGGCCGTCCATGGTGACCTTCTCCGCGCCGACCTCGGCGAGCATCTCGCGGGCCGCGTCCAGCAGGAGCAGGCGGTTGCGCGCGGCGTCGGCGCGCTCGCCGCGGGGTCGTCCCAGGGGGACGTCGAGTCGCTCCACGGGACCCGATCCTATGCCCGGAATAATAAGCGGGGTAAAGTCCGCTTATCGTTGTGACCGTGCCGCGCACCGCGGCCCGCCTATCTCCAGGAGAGACCGACCATGAGCCTGTTCCGGCTGGACGCCAGCATCCTTCCCGGCGCATCCGCCAGCGCCGAGATCGCCGACACCGTGGAGGCGGAGTGGGCCTCGGCCCGTCCCGGGGCGCCGGTGGTGCGCCGCCACCTGGGCACCGACCCGCTGCCCGCCGACGCCTGGACGCTGGCCACGACGGGCGGCTTCACGCCCGAGCCCGACCGCGACCCCGGCCAGCGCGAGGCCCTGGCCCTCGCGTCGGCGCTGGCCTCGGAACTGGAGGGCGCCGACGCGGTGATCCTGGCCGTGCCGCTCTACAACTACGGCGTCTCCCAGCACTTCAAGGCGTGGGCCGACCTGGTGATCACGGGAGCGGGCGCCACCACGCCGGTGCTGAAGGGCAAGCCCACCGTGCTGGTCACCGTGCGCGGCGGCGGCTACGGCCCCGGGACCCCGCGCGAGGGATGGGACCACTCCACCCCGTACCTCAGGCGGGTCCTGGCCGACATCTGGGAGGCGGACCTGACGGTCATCGAGCGCGAGCTCACTCTGGCCGCCACCACGCCCGGCATGGAAGGGCTCAAGGACCTGGCGGCCCGGCTGCACAACGACGCCCTGACCGCGGCCCGCGACGCCGGCCGGGCGCTGGCCGCCTGACGGCCCTGCCCGCCCCGCCGGTGCGCACCGGCGGGGCGGATCGGCGGGGGCACTGCCCGTTCCGGCAGGGAGCCCAGGCCGGAAGCGGACAGGGGCGACGGTATCGGGCGGCGCTCGCCGGGCGGAAAGAGCGAGATCATCTTCTCTGACGGAAACGCGGGACGCCCGCGCCGAAGGGGAAGGGATGCCGATGCGGCCGCTGACGACCGACGATCCCGTGCGGATGGGGTCGTACCGGTTGCTGGCCCGGCTCGGATCCGGCGGGATGGGACGCGTCTATCTGGCGCGCTCGCCCGGCGGCCGCTGGGCGGCGGTGAAGGTCGTCCGGCCCGAGTTCGCCGGCGACGCGCGCTTCCGCGCCCGGTTCCGCCGCGAGGTCGCGGCCGCGCGGAGGGTGGACGGCGCCTTCACCGCCCCCGTGCTGGACGCCGACGCCGACGGGGAGGAGCCCTGGCTGGCCACGGCCTACGTCGCCGGGCCCTCCCTGCAGGAGGCGGTCGGCGGACACGGGCCGCTGGACGAGGCCGGTACCCGGTCGCTGGGCGCCGGCCTGGCCGAGGCCCTGCTCGCCGTGCACCGCGCGGGGCTGGTCCACCGGGACCTGAAACCCTCCAACGTGCTGCTCACCGCCGACGGCCCGCGCGTCATCGACTTCGGCATCAGCCGCGTCCCGGACGCGACGGCGATGACCGCCGCCGGCTCGCTCGTCGGCACCCCGTCCTTCATGTCCCCCGAGCAGGCCGAGGGGAACGGCGAGATCACCGCGGCGAGCGACGTGTTCTCGCTCGGCGGGGTCCTGGTCTTCGCGGCGACCGGGACGGGGCCGTTCGGGTCGGGCCCGGCCGACGCGGTGCTCTACCGGGTCGCCCGGCAAGAGCCCCTCCTCGACGCGGTGCCCGGCCCGCTGCGCCCGGTCCTGGCCGCGTGCCTGTCCAAGGCGCCGGCCGACCGGCCGAGCCCCGAGGACCTGCTCGACCTGCTCACCGGAGGCGCCGCGCCCGACCCGGCCGCGTGGCTGTCCCCGGCGATCCGCGCCGACCTGGCGGACCGGGAGGGCCGCCTGGCGGAGTTCGCGACCCTGCCGCCGGAACCGGCCGGCGCGCCGGTCCGGGCCGGTGTGCGCCGGCGCCGCGTCATCGCCGTCGCCGCCGGAGTCGCCGGGACCGCCCTGGCGGGCGGCGCGGCGGCCGCCTGGAGGATCGGCGCGTCCGGCGGAACCGGCCGCGGCCCGGGGCGCCCCGCCGGGGCCGAGGACGGCACGGGTTCGCTGGTGGGGGCCAGGACGGGCCCCCGGCCCCTGTGGACCTTCGCCCCCGCCCAGCCGTCGGACTTGGCCGGGCTGACCACGACCGGCGGGCTCGTCCACCTGGCGGGCCACCGGCTCGACGCGATCGACGCGTCGAGCGGCCGCCGCAGGTGGTCGTACGACACCGGCGGCCTGCGCGCCGACGTGGCCGGATCGGAGTTCCACGTCCGCGGCACGGGCGGCGCCGTGCATGTCCTCGACGCGGCCACCGGCCGCCGGCGGCGTACCGTCGAGGACGACGCCCTCCTCCCCGCGTTCCAGATCATCGGCTGGACCGGCGACCTGCTCTGCTTCCTGGCGAGCGGCGACGGCCCTGGCGACCCGTACACCGCGAACCTCTTCGACACCCGGCGGCGCCGTGCCCTCTGGAGGAAGGGCCTGGCCGGAGACGTCCACGCCCTGATCCTCGGCCCGGACGCCTGCTACGTCCGCGACGAGGCCGCCCTGTACGCGCTCGCCCTGGACGACGGCCGCGAGCGGTGGCGGGCGCCGTACCCTGCGAACCGCAGACCCCGGGTGATCCGGTCCGGCGGCTTGCTGTTCACCGCCACGCCCGAGGGCGTGGCGGCCCACGAGGTCACCGGACGACGGCGATGGACCGCCCGGATCACGGGCGGTCCGACCGGTGCCGTCGCGCTCGCGGGCGGCGTGCTGTGCTGCGCCATGGCCGACGGCGTCGTCGCGCTCGACCCGGCCACCGGCGCCCGGCGCTGGCACACGCCGGGGCCCGCGGCGCTCGCCACCGACTCCGGCCACGCCCCGGCCCTGTCGGCGGCGCTGGTGGCCGTGAACTTCGACCGGTACCGCACGTCCGCCGGCTTCGCCGTCCTGGACGCCGAGGACGGCGCGGTCCGGTGGACCCTCCAGACGTCCGGCGACCGCGGCACGAACTGGAGACTCGCCGCCACGACCACGACCGTCTTCGCCTACGACGGCGTCCGCCTGCACGCCTTCCGCGGCTGAAGGCCCGCCCCGACCAGCCCGCCCCGACCAGGAGTGCCGACGTTGCAGCCCCTCGAACCGGCCGACCCCCGGGAGATCGGCCCGTACCGCCCGCTCGCCCGGCTGGGCGCGGGCGGCATGGGCATCGTGTACCTCGCCCGATCCCGCGGAGGCCGGGCGGTCGCGGTGAAGGTGATCCGCCCCGCGCTGGCCGACGATCCCGGCTTCCGCGCCCGCTTCGCGCGGGAGGTCGCCGCGGCGCGCAGGGTCGGCGGCGCCTTCACCTGCCCGGTGCTGGACGCCGGCACCGCCGCGGACCCGCCGTGGCTGGCGACCGCGTACGTCGCCGGGCCGTCGCTGCAGGAGGCCGTGGACGTCCACGGCCCGCTGCCGTCCGGGACGCTGCGCGGCCTGGCGGCGGGGCTGGCCGAGGCGCTGGCGTCCGTCCACGCCGCCGGGCTGGTGCACCGCGACCTCAAGCCCTCCAACGTCCTGCTCGCCGGCGACGGCCCCAGGATCATCGACTTCGGCATCGCCCGCGCCGCGGACGCCACGACGCTGACGGCCACCGGGGTCCTCGTCGGCTCGGCCGGATACATGTCCCCCGAGCAGGCGACCGGCGGCGAGACCGGACCGCCCGGCGACGTCTTCGCCCTCGGCGCCGTGCTGGTCTTCGCCGCGACCGGCCGGGGGCCGTTCGGGACGGGGCCGGCGCCGGCGCTGCTGCACCGGGTCGTGCACCGGTCCCCGGACCTCGCCGGCGTGCCCGGCGAGCTGCGGGAGGTCATCGCGGCCTGCCTCGACAAGGATCCGCGCCGCCGCCCCCTCCCGGCGGAGCTGATCGACGCCCCCGTCCCCGCGGCGGCGTGGACCGGCCCCGGCCCGCTGAACGGCGAGATCGAGGCCCGCGAGACGCAGCTGGTGACGCTGCTCGACCGCGGACGGACCCGCGTTGCCGGTCGCCCGGGCCGCCCCGGCCGGCGGGCGTTCGTCGCCGCCGCTCTGGCGGGCGCGGGCGTGGCGGCGGCCGGCGGCGGGGCGGCACTGTGGGCGGCCCGGGGCCGGCGCGGCGACCGGGTGCGGCAACGGTGGAGCCTGCGCTCGGCGGACGCCTTCACCCGGGCGGGGACCGCGGTGGGCGGCCGGTTCCTCTACCGGGACGGAGAGGCCCTGCACGCCGTCGACGCCGGGACCGGCAGGCGCCTCTGGAGTTTCGCCGCCGGAGGCGACCAGGAGACGCCCATCGTGGCGAGACCCTCGTCCGTGCTGGTGATGGTCTCGGGGGCCGTCCTGGCGGTCGATCCCGCGCGAGGAGCCGCGCGCCGCCTGTACGAGGCCCCGGAGGGCAGGGTCCTGCACGGTCTCCTCGGGGCGGGGGACGGCTCCTTCCTCATGACGCTGGGGCCGACGTTCGAGGCGGACCCGTCCTCCGACATCAGGGACCAGTTCCTCGTCGCCGCCAACCTCGCCGACGGCACCGTACGGCGCACCATTCCCGTCAGGGGCGTCCACAACGCCGTCCAGGCCGGGAACGTGCTGTTCCTGCACGACAGGCGCGGCCGGCTGGTGGCCCTCGACCTGACCGCCGGCACCGTCAGGTGGGAGTACCAGGCCACCGACGCAGCGGGACCCCCGGTCGCGGCCGGGAACGCCGTCTACCTCACCGACGCGCGGGGCGTGCACGCGCTCGATGCCGCGACCGGCCGCGAACGCTGGACCTACAGCACCGCGAAGCGGGCCTATGAGATCGCCGTGTCCGGAGGAGCGCTCTACGGCTTCGCCGGGGGCACGCCGTTCTCCCTCGACGCGGCGACCGGCCGGTCACGCTGGATGAGCCCCGCCGATGCCGCCGGGGTGGTGAGCAAGCCGGTGATCGCCTCTGGCCTGGTGTTCGCGGGGGTGACGCGGAGCCGTTCGCCGCGGCCGGACGGGGTGCACGGCGGCGTCTTCGCATGGGACGCCGCCACCGGAGAGCCGGCCTGGCGCCACCCGCACACCGTCGGCGCCACCCCGGAGACGGACGGCGGGCGCGCCTGGATCCTCACCGCCGCGCCCGGCATGGTCTTCGCGGCGCACCACACCGACCTGCTCGCCTTCACGATCACCTGAGGAACGAGGCGGGCGCGCGCACCGGGCGCGGCCTGCGGGTGACCACGCGGTGTATCTGACACCATCCGGTGTGTGACCGAGAGATCCGTTGCCGCGCGAGGGCTGCCGGAAGGACTGCGCTCGTTCCTCAGGACCGAGACCGGCAGCACCAGTGTGCTGCTGGCGGCCACGGTGACCGGGCTGGTGTGGGCGAACCTGCCGTTCGGGAACTCCTACGAGACCTTCTGGCACACCCAGCTGGCGGTGTGGCTCGGCGACCACGGCTTCTCGCTGGACCTGCGGGAGTGGGTCAACGACGGGCTGATGGCGCTGTTCTTCTTCGTCATCGGCCTGGAGATCAGCCGGGAGCTGAAGGTCGGCCGGCTGCGCGACCGGCGGCTGGTCGCGGTGCCGATCGTGGCGGCGCTCGGCGGCATGCTCGTGCCCGCGCTGGTCTACACGGCGGTGAACGCGGGCGGCCCCGGCGCGGGCGGCTGGGGCATCCCGATGGCCAGCGACACCGCGTTCGTGCTGGGGCTGCTGGCGGTGCTCGGCACCCGCTGCCCCGAACAGCTCCGGGTGTTCCTGCTGACGCTCTCGGTCGTCGACGACGTCGTCGCGATCCTGGTGGTCGCGGTCTTCTACACCGCCGGCCTGTCGGTGCCCGCGCTGCTGGCCGCCCTGGCGCTGATCGCGCTGATCATGCTGCTGCGGCGGCTGCGGATCTGGCGCGCGTCCGTGTACGCGGTGCTCGGCGCCGGGGTCTGGGCGGCGATGCTGGAGAGCGGCGTGCACCCGACGCTGGCCGGGGTGCTGCTGGGCATCCTGGTGGCGGTGTACGGGCCGAGCGAGACCAGGCTGCTGGAGGCTGGGGAGATCGTTCAGGCGCTGTCGCGCGCGCCCAGCGCCGAGCTGGAGCGCCAGGCCACCCGCACGGTCCAGCGGACGGTGTCGATCAACGAGCGGCTCCAGCTGCGGCTGCACCCCTGGACCAGCCACGTGATCGTCCCGATCTTCGCGCTGGCCAACGCCGGGGTGGTGCTGAACGCCGAGAACCTGCGGGCCGCGGCCGGCTCACCGGTGACCCACGGCATCATCGCCGGCCTGGTGCTGGGCAAGTTCGCCGGGATCGCGCTGGGCACCTGGATCCCGCTGCGGCTGAACCTGGGGGACCTGCCCGGCGGCCTGGTGTGGGGGCAGGTGCTCGGCGGCGCCGCGGTGTCGGGCATCGGCTTCACCGTCTCGCTGTTCATCACCGACCTGGCGTTCTCCGGCGACGCCGCGCTGCAGACCCAGGCCAAGATCGGCATTATCGCGGGGTCGCTGCTGGCCGCGGTGTGCGGCTGGGCGATCTTCCGGGCGGCCTGGGACCGCGGCGCCGTCTGCGCCCCGCCGGGCGCGGTCGCGGTCCCCGAGGCCGAGCTCGTCCCGCCGCCGCCGGTCACCGCGCGCGACCACGTGCTGGGGCCCGCCGACGCCCCGGTCACGCTGATCGAGTACGGCGACTTCGAGTGCCCGTACTGCGGGCGCGCCGAGGAGGCGATCAGGCGGGTCCGGGAGCGGTACGGCGACGGCCTGCGGTTCGTGTTCCGCCACTTCCCGCTGCGCGAGGTCCACCCGCACGCGGTCTCGGCGGCGATCGTCGCGGAGGCCGCCGCCGACCAGGGGCTCTTCTGGGAGATGCACGACGTGCTCTTCGCCAACCAGCTGGCCCTCACCGACGTGGACCTGACGGCCTACGCCGAGCGCCTCGGCGTGAACGCCTGGGCCGACCTCGACCGCCACCGCGCCCGCGTCAACGCCGACCGGGACGGGGGCGAACGCGGCGGGGTCGGCGGCACCCCCACGTTCTTCGTCAACGGGAAGCGCCACGAGGGCCCCCACGACGTCGCCGGCCTGAGCGCCGCGATCGACGCCGCCCTGTAGGCGGCGCCGGCCGGGCCGTCAGTCGGTGCCGGACTCGATCGCCGCGTGGTCGAGCAGCTCGTCGTCGCCCCCGGGGGCCTCCCCGCGGGACGCGATCGCCTCGGCGCCGCCCTTCGGCATCGCGCCGATCAGCCCGGTCGAGGCCGCCTGCGCGGCACCGACCAGAGGCGGCTGCGCGCTGCCGACCAGGCCGAGCCCGGCGTACTGCTCCAGCTTGGCGCGCGAGTCGGCGATGTCGAGGTTGCGCATGGTCAGCTGGCCGATGCGGTCGACCGGCCCGAACGCCGAGTCCTCGGTCCGCTCCATGGACAGCTTGTCCGGGTGGTAGCTGAACGCGGGCCCGGTCGTGTCCAGGACGGAGTAGTCCTCGCCGCGCCGCAGCCGCAGGGTGACCTCGCCGGTGACGGCCGCGGCGACCCAGCGCTGGAGCGACTCGCGCAGCATCAGGGCCTGCGGGTCCAGCCAGCGGCCCTCGTAGAGCAGCCTGCCCAGCCGCCGCCCCTCGTTGTGGTACGCCGCGAGGGTGTCCTCGTTGTGGATCGCGTTGACCAGCCGCTCGTAGGCCGCGTGCAGCAGCGCCATGCCCGGCGCCTCGTAGATGCCCCGGCTCTTGGCCTCGATGATGCGGTTCTCGATCTGGTCGGACATGCCCAGGCCGTGCCGCCCGCCGACGGCGTTGGCCTCCAGGACCAGGTCGACGGCGGAGGCGAACTCCTTGCCGTTGATCGTCACCGGCCGGCCCTGCTCGAAGCCGATCGTCACGTCCTCGGCGTGGATCTCGACGGCGGGGTCCCAGAACCGGGCGCCCATGATCGGGTCGACGATCTCGATGCCCGCGTCGAGGTGCTCCAGCGCCTTGGCCTCGTGGGTGGCGCCCCAGATGTTCGCGTCGGTGGAGTAGGCCTTCTCGGTGCTGTCCCGGTAGGGCAGATCGCGGGCGAGCAGCCACTCGGACATCTCGGTGCGGCCGCCGAGCTCGCTGACGAAGTCGGCGTCCAGCCACGGCTTGTAGATCCGCAGGGACGGGTTGGCGAGCAGGCCGTACCGGTAGAACCGCTCGATGTCGTTGCCCTTGAAGGTGGAGCCGTCGCCCCAGATCTGCACGTCGTCCTCGAGCATCGCGCGGACCAGCAGGGTGCCGGTGACCGCGCGCCCGAGCGGCGTGGTGTTGAAGTAGGCGCGGCCGCCCGACCGGATGTGGAACGCTCCGCAGGCCAGGGCCGCGAGCCCCTCCTCCACGAGGGCGGCCCGGCAGTCGACCAGCCGGGCGATCTCCGCGCCGTACGCCGTGGCGCGGCCGGGCACGGAGGCGATGTCGGGCTCGTCGTACTGGCCGATGTCGGCGGTATAGGTGCACGGCACGGCACCCTTCTCGCGCATCCACGCGACCGCGACCGAGGTGTCGAGACCACCGGAGAAGGCGATCCCGACACGTTCACCGACAGGCAGGGAGGTGAGCACCTTGGACATGAGTAGAAGTATATGCACACCTATGCATGATCATGCAAAACGACGGTCGGGGTGTGGCTCCCGCCACACCTCGCCAGGGGGCGGGAACCCCCGTGGCCAGACGGCTGCCCCCCTTGTTTGAAGGGGGTTGGCCCGATGGCCCCGGATCCTGCGCGTTCCTAGATTGAGGGCCCCGGCGAACGGACGTGGGCCGGGCTGGAGAGGACGGCCTCCGGCCCGACCATGCCAGGCCGCCCCCACCCGACTATCCGTGGAGACCGTCGTGGTCGAACGCTCCCGTAGAACTGTCCTGCGCGGCGGTGCCGTGGCCGCCGTGACCGTACCCGTGGCGGGCGCGGCGGCGTCCTGGCCCACACCGTCCCAGGCGGCGGAAGCGGTGCGGGGCGCCGGCTTCGGCAGCGTCACCGTCGGCCCCGATGATCCCCGCTACCGGTCGCTGGTGCTGCGGGGCTACAACAAGCGGTTCGCCTCCAAGCCCGAGCAGATCCGGGTGGTCGCCTCCACCGAGGCCGTGGTGCGCGCGGTCCAGGACGCGGTCCGGGACGGGCGGCGCGTCACCGTCCGCAGCGGCGGCCACTGCTTCGAGGGCTTCGTGGACCACCCCTCGGCACGCATGATCGTCGACATGTCCGCGATGGCGGCGGTCGGCTACGACCGCCACCGCAGGGCGTTCATGGTCGAGGCGGGCGCCACCCTCGGCGAGGTGTACCGGCGGCTGTACCTGGGATGGGGCGTGACCGTGCCGGGCGGCACCTGCCCCTCCGTGGGGGCGGGCGGCCACGTCTGCGGTGGCGGCTACGGCGCGCTGTGCCGCCTGCACGGCCTCACCGTCGACCACCTGTACGCGGTCGAGGTCGTCGTGGTCGGACGGTCGGGCAAGGTCGCGAGCGTGGTCGCCACGCGTGAGCCCGCCGACCCGAACCGGGACCTGTGGTGGGCGCACACCGGGGGCGGAGGCGGCACCTTCGGCATCGTCACCCGGTACTGGTTCCGGTCCCCGGACGCGCGCGGCTCCGACCCCGCCCGGCTGCTGCCCCGCCCGCCCTCGACCGTGCTGAAGTACTCCGTGGACTGGCCGTGGGAGCAGCTCGACCGGGACACCTTCGTCCGGCTGATGCGCAACTGGGGGGAATGGGGCGAGCGCAACTCGGCGCCCGGCACCGCCGCGGCCCCGCTCTACGGGGAGTTCGCGCTGCAGACCAAGCCCGCCGGGAGCATCGGCCTCGCAGGCCAGGTGGCCGCCGGCGGCGGAGCCGAACGCCTGCTGGACGGCCTCGTGGACGCGCTCTCCCGAGGGCACGGCGCACGGCCCGAGCGCCGGTCGTCCACCCTGCCGTGGCTGGCGGCCGCCACGCAGGAGGCCGCCGGGAACCAGGGCCCGTTCGAGCGCCGCCTCAAGATGAAGTCGGCCTTCAGGCGCCGCCGGTTCACCGACGCGCAGATGGCGATCGTCCACCGCCACCTGTCCGCCGAGGGCGCTCCCGCCTTCGCGCACATGTTCCTCAACACCTACGGCGGGCGCGTCAACGCGGTCGCCCAGGACGCGACCGCCATGGCGCACCGGGACTCGATCTTCCTCGTCGGCTTCCTCGTCGGCTGGGTCGACCCGGCCGAGGACGCGCGCAGCCTGGCCTGGATGCGCGGGTTCTACGGCGAGCTCTACTCCGCCGCCGGCGGCGTACCGGCGGGCGAGGCCGACGACGGCGCGTTCATCAACTATCCCGACGCCGACCTGGCCGACCCGCGCCTGAACACCTCGGGCACGCCCTGGCACGCGCTGTACCACAAGACCGGATACGCCCGCCTCCAGCAGGCCAAGCGCCGATGGGACCCGCTCGACGTCTTCCATCACGCCCTGTCGGTCCGGCCCGGCTGACCCGCGGCGCCGGAAGCCGGACCGGCCTTCGGCGGCGATCGACAGGTTCGCGCGCCCGTGCGAGGCTCTCTTGGGCGCGGGATGCGGACGCCGGCCGAGCGGTGATCCTCCGGACGCCCGGCCTTTACCGACGCATATGTCGGTTAGGGTGACCCGACGGAGGAGGGAGACGGGACGGTGGCGGAAACCGCGCCGAAGCCGAGGATGCGCGGGCCGGCCCGCAGGGCGCTCATCACCGCGGCCGCGCTCGAGATCTTCGCGAGCAAGGGCTACCACGCGACCTCGCTGGGCGAGATCGCCGCGGAGGCCGGCGTGGCGCGGACGGTGCTGTACGACCACTTCCCGTCCAAGCGCGTCCTGCTGCTGGCGGTCATGCAGGAGCAGAACGCCGCGCTGGTGGAGTACATCGGGGCCCGCATCACCGGCTCCGGGGCCGCCCGGGAGCGGATGCGGTCCACGATCGACGCCTATTTCAGCTTCGCGCGCAGCCGGCCCTCCGCGCGCAGGCTGCTGTTCGACCGGACCGACGAGGACGATCCCGAGATCCGCACCGTCCGGCAGGGCATCCGCGAGTCGCGCACCCGGGCGGTGGTGGCGCTGCTGGCCGGCGACATCCGCACGGTCGGCGTCGAGGCGCGGGAGCCGATCGCCGAGGCGATGGTGGAACTCATCATCACCGGTCTGGACGGGGTGGCGCAGTGGTGGGAGCGTCATCCCGAGATGCCCCAGGAGATGCTGGTCGAGGGTGCGATGCGGCTGCTGTGGACGGGGCTGGGCGCTGCGGAGGGCGACGCCGCAGACGCCCCAGACGCCGAGTAGGAGCGCGCCGCGCGGCCGCCGCGCCGCTGCCACCGGTGGCGGCCCTTCGTCTTCGATCAACCGACGTGTGTGTCGGTGGCGTGCCCGCTGATCGTGCGCCGCGGGCGGCGGGTCCTCCCGGTGCGGGGGCCCGCCCCGCCTTCCTGATCTGCGCCCGGCGGAGTCCGGCACCGACTGCCAGTGATCGCCGGCGATTTTTGTCGAGGACTTCCCGTGACCGGCGCGGATTCTCGGCGGCGGGGACGCGCTCCCGGGCCTGGGTCGTCGAAAGGCCGATGATTTGCTGTCCCGAACAACGGGCGAAGGCCTCGTGAATGGGGTTCCGGGATGCGAAGGCGTCGCGCCTTAACTTTTGACGGTCTCAGCCGCGACGGTGGATGTCAAGAGGCCGGAGGTGGCCGGTCATGGGTGGCCGCCGATGTTCTTGCGTTGTTCCGGAGTGATCAATTGGAACGGTCCCGATGTGATCTGCAACAACAGTGGACAGGGCCCGGATGGGCGTGAGAATTTGCAGGTCAGAGAGCTGTGTTGAAGGCCCGTGGCGGGCTGTCGAATGGGCTGGACCGGGGCGCGAAAATGCCTGTTTGGGGTGGCGGGGCGCGTGGTACCTTGAGTTCGTTCAATCAAGTTGCGTGGGGGGCTCGGATGGTGATTCTCGGGTCACGGTACGTGATCAGGAACGCCCATTGTTCCGAACGCGATATTGAGCGGCGGCGACCGATGACGCTCGCGCCGTCCTTTGGTGGGCGCCCTTCCGCATGGCATGGACGTGATCTGTTTCCATGCTGTTTCAACGGTGTTGCGCCTGTTTACGGTGGTCCCCCGTAGGCCGATTCGGCCTTTTCTCGGTTCGACCGGTGTGATCTGCGCACAAGCCGATTTCCCGCGAATTCGGCAGTGTGAATTCAGGCCTTGGAACGCTCTCCGAATGAGAGGAAGGCGATGACCGACCGTGCACGCCCTGGGCCGCCGGCCGATCGAGGCGCATCCGATCCGGGCGATCCGGAGATCCGTCGATTCCTGTACCGATGTCAGCGCGCGATGCGGCGCCACGTGCCGGATCTGGCCGAGCAGGTCCTGGTGTCGCTGCGCAGGAGCGAGAACGCCTACCGCAGCGGCGCGATACCGCCCCAGGAGCCGCCGCAGTGGATCGCGCAGTCGATCCACCGGGCCCTGGACGCCCTGCCGATGCCTCCCGCCGAGATCTCCGAGACCTTCGACATGCCCCGGCGGACCGGGTCGAGGAGGGCCCGCCAGGGGGTGCCGCAGCGCGCCCTGCTCCGGGCCTACCACGACGGCGGGAGGGTGCTGTCGACCGCCTGCATGCAGTGGGCGTTCGAGGAGGGGCTGCATCCCCAGAAGTCGGTCTCTCTGGTCGAGAGCGTGTGGCGGATCGCCGACGAGCACTCGGTCATCGCGGTCGACGCGCTGCGCAGCGCGCAGCAGGACGTCACCGACCGGCGCTGGGCGGGCTTCCTGCTGGACACGCTGCTGAACGGCGATGTCGACGAGTCCAGCGCGGCCACGGTCGCCCGCGCGTTCGCCCTCCCGGAGCGGGGGCGCTACGCGGTGATCGTCCGGCAGCCCGCGCCGGGCGGCCCGCCGGCGCGGATGGAGGACCTGGTCCCCTTCGCCGACGGGATGAGGGTGATCTGGCGGATGCACGGGGAGCGGGCGGTCGGCGTGGCGGTGCTGGGCGAGGGGGAACCCACCGGCCTGGGCGGCGCGCTGTCCGGCGGGGACTTCCGCACCGGGATCAGCGCGGCGGCGACCGGGCTGGCCTCGCTGGGACGCGCCCGCACGCAGGCGGAGGTGGCGGCGCGCACCCTCCACGGCGCGGGGCTGGCGTTCCTGGAGGAGCGGCTGCCGGTGGCGATGCTGAGCGCCGATCCCGCCCTCGCCCGCGAGTTGCAGGTCCAGGTGCTCGCCCCGGTGCTCGCCCTGGAGGCGGGCCGCCGGGACCTGCTGCTGGAGACCCTGGAGGCGTGGCTGGTCGCCGACGGGCTGGTGGCCAAGGTCGCCGCCGATCTCCACTGCCACCGCAACACCGTCCTGAACCGGCTCCGCCGGATCGAGGAGCTCACCGGGCGGTCGCTGTCCTCGCCCCGGGCCGTGATCGACCTCGGCCTGGCGCTGGAGGCGTTCCGGCATTTCGGGGGCCCGGACGACCTGGGCCGCGTCGTGCGCCGCGTCGGGTAGCCGGGGCCGCCTCTGGAACGCGGGCGCGCCTGCCCGTACAGTGAGTTGGATGATCCAACCTACTCTGCGGGCGGTGCGTCCATGACGACCGCCGCGCCCATGCCGCCCGGAGTGCTGCTCCGGGCACCGGACGACGGTCCGATCGTCCCCGACGAGACGCTGCGCGGC
Source organism: Actinomadura rugatobispora (assembly GCF_042656285.1). Lineage (GTDB taxonomy): Bacteria > Actinomycetota > Actinomycetes > Streptosporangiales > Streptosporangiaceae > Spirillospora > Spirillospora rugatobispora. The sequence goes on from NZ_JBHSON010000038.1 coordinate 49,173, forward strand.
TTCGGCGGCCTGCACGGCGGCCTGGCCCTGGCGCTGCTGACCTCGGCGATGCAGCGGCACGCCCCCGGGCTCGTGCTGCGCAGCGCCTCCGCGCGGCTGCACCGCGCGCTCACCGGCGAGTTCTCGATCGTCACCCGGGTGCTGCGCCCGGGGCGCGTCACGACGCTCGCGGCCGAGGCGATCGCCGGCGACCGCGGCGCGGGCGGTGCGGCCGCGGGGGAGGGGCCGCAGGTCGACGCGTCGGCGATCTTCGCCGAGCCCCGTCCGGTGGACGGTCCGGTCCTGGCCCCGCCGCCGCCCGCCGCGCCGCCCCCGCCGGAGTGCGAGATCTTCCAGATCCCGCCGGAGTTCGTGCCCATCTCGCAGTTCTGGCAGATCCGCCCGGTCGGGCCGAACCGCCCCTACGCGGGCGGCGCCGAGCCCGAGCTGACCGCCTGGGTCCGGCTCCTGGAGGACGACGACCCGCCGGACGTCCACCGCCTCATCCTTCTCATGGACGCCCTCGCCCCCGCCTACGCCGCTATGCTGACCGGCCTGCGCCTCATCCCGACCGTCGAGCTGACCGTGCGTCCCGGCGACGGCCTGGCGGCGGCGAGCTCGCCCTGGGTGCTGCTGCGCGCCCGTACGCGCAGCGCCGGCGCGAGCGGCTGGAACGAGGAGACCGTCGACGCCTGGGACCCCTCGGGCGCCCATCTGGGCTCCGCGCACCAGCTCCGGCTCCTGCGCGGCACCTGACACCGGCTCCCGGCAACGCGGCGGCACGCCCCTCCGGGCCCGGCCCGGGGGTGTGCCGCCGCACAATCGGCGGGCCCCATCTGTTCACGCGCACATGATTCGCCCGGGGCGCACCGCTTTTCATTGACCGTGCCCGATACCCGTGGAATTGTCCGGAGCTGTTGACGGCGGCTGAACTGCTCGCAGGGACGGCTGATGGACTATTCCGAGATTCCGTTGCCCGACGTTCTCCGGATCAGGTCACAGGAACAGGGCGATGCGCTCGCGTTCCGTTTCCTGGCCGACGGAACACGTGACCAGAGCATTGACTGGACCTACCACGACCTGGCCGCGCACGCCGGGATCGTGGCCGCCGGGCTGGAGGGGACCGGCGGGCGGCGGGTGGTGCTGGCGGTGGACCCCGGACTGCACTACGTGGCCGCGCTGTTCGGCATCCTGGGGGCCGGCGCCACCGCGGTGCCGTCGTTCCCGCCGGTCGGGAAGCGTGCGACCGAACGGTTCCTCTCGATCATCGCGGACTGCTCGCCCGACGTCGTGATCGTCTCCGGATGGCTGGAGACGGAGGCGGACGAGCTCGTGCGGCGGCTGCCCCCCGCGGCCCGCGCCGTGCGGTGGCTGTTCGTCGACGACGGCTTCTTCCGCGGGAAGAGCGGGCCCGGCGCATTTCCGGTGCGCCATTCCGAGCCCGCGCTGCTGCAGTACACCTCGGGTTCCACGGGGGATCCGAAAGGGATCGTGCTGACCCACGACAATCTGGTCAGCAACTGCGAGGCGCTGCATCACAGCATGGGCGCCGATTCCGCCCGGACGGGCCTTTCCTGGCTCCCGCCCTACCACGACATGGGCCTGATGGGCACGATCATGCTGGCCCTGCACGGGGGCTGGCCGCTGGTGATGATGTCGCCGGTGCATTTCGTGCAGCAGCCGGTGCGCTGGCTGCGGGCGGTGACCGAGCACGAGGTCACCATCTCGGTGGCCCCGAACTTCGCGTTCGACATGTGCGTCGACTCCATCGCCGACGACGAGCTCGCGGACCTGGACCTGAGCACCCTGCGGCAGCTCTACTGCGGCGCCGAGCCGGTGCTCAGGAGCACGCTGGACCGGTTCCGGGAGCGGTTCGCCGCCTTCGGCTACCGGGAGTCGGCGCTCATCCCCTGCTACGGGATGGCCGAGGCGACCCTCTTCGTGTCCGGGAAGCCCGACGGGACGACGGTGCGGACCGCCTGGGTCGGCAAGCCGGCCCTGGAGCGGGGGACCGTGGAGGTCACCGCGCCGGGCGCCGGCGGGGCGACCGAGGTCGTGAGCTGCGGCGCCGTCGCCCACGGCCACGAGGTCCTCGTCACCGACCCCGAGACCATGAGCCCCCTCCCGGAGGGCAGGGTCGGGGAGATCTGGGTCCGCGGGCCCAACGTCGCGGAGGGCTACTTCGGCAAGCCCGAGGCGACCGCCGCGACCTTCGGGGCGCGCCCCTCCGGCGACGACGGCGAGACGGACGAAGACGCGGACGGCGGAGCCTACCTGCGCACCGGCGACGCCGGCTTCCTGCTCGACGGGGAGTTGTACGTCACCGGCCGCCTCAAGGACGTCGTCATCATCGCCGGACGCAACCTCTACCCCCAGGACATCGAGGTCTCCGCGCTCGCCGCGCACGACGGGCTGCGCAAGGCGGCCGCGTTCTCCGTCCGGCCCGAGGGCCGCGGGGAGGAGTTGGTGGTCGTCGGCGAGTTCCGCCGCGCGGGCCGGCGCAGCGCCGAGGACCTGGCCGCGGTGCGCGAGGCGGTCGTCGCCGCGGTGACGGCCGACCACGCCGTGCGCCCGGCCCGCGTCCACCTCGGACCGCCCGGGACGGTGCCCACCACCACCAGCGGGAAGGTGCGCCGCAACGCGACCCGGGAGGCGTACGAGCGGGGCTCGCTGAAGGAACTGGCCCCGGTCCGGGACGGCTCGCGGACCGGCACGACCGGTGCGGCCGGCGCGCTGGCCGCGGCGGGGGAGGCGAAGGGATGACCGTCGAACTGACCGGCTCGCCCGCGGCGCCGGCCGCCGACGGCGACGCCTCGGCCCGCCGCCTGGCCTACGTCACCGTCTGCGTCCCCGCGGCGGGGTTCGCCGCCGCGCTGCTGTACTCCTTCGTGTACGGCTTCACGCTGGTCGACGGCGTCCTGCTCGGCGGCATGTACCTGCTGACCGCGATCGGCGTCGAGGGCGGCCTGCACCGCTTCTTCTCCCACCGCGCGTTCGCGGCGCGGCCCGTCGTCACCGCCCTGTGGGGGGTGGCGGGGAGCATGGCCGCCCAGGGGCCGATCGTGTTCTGGGTCGCCACGCACCGCATCCACCACGCGTTCACCGACACCGACCGCGACCCGCACTCGCCGCGGCCGATCGGGACCGGCCGGCTGGCCAGGGTCCGCGGCCTCTGGCACGGGCACGTCGGATGGCTGTTCACGGTGCGGCGCGCGAACTGGAGCCGGCACGTCCCCGACCTGCTGGCCGACCGCACCGTCATGAAGATCAACGAGCTGTACTTCGTGTGGGTGCTGCTCGGGCTCGCCGTGCCCGCGGCGCTCGGCGGCCTGCTCACCTGGAGCCTCGGCGGGGCCGTCGGCGGGCTGCTGTGGGGCGGACTGGCCCGGATCTTCCTGCTCGACCAGGTCACCTGGGGGGTCAACTCGATCGGCCACACCCTGGGGAACCGTCCCTACCGGACGCGGGACAACAGCCGCAACGTCGCGCCCATGGCACCGCTCTCGGTCGGCGGGGCCTGGCACAACAACCACCACGCCAGGCCGTCGCTCGCCCACAACCGCCACACGTTCTGGCAGCTCGACATCACCGGGACGTTCATCGGCCTGCTCGACCGGGCGGGCCTGGTGTCCGACGTTCGCTACCCCAAGCACGCCGGCCGACGCGGCCGGGGGAGGTAATTCCATGTCCACGGCAGCGACCGCGCCCCCCGCGGCGGCGATCGTCAAGCTCGACCCGGCCAGCGCCCGGACCAAATGGATCACGGCGTTCGCGATGATGACCCTGCCCGGCCTGGGCACGGCCGCGGCCGCCTGGTTCCTCTGGCAGGGCCTCTACACCACCACCGACCTGGTGCTGTTCGCGGTGATGTACTTCGTCCACATGGCCGGCATCACCGTCGGCTTCCACCGCTACCTGGCGCACAAGGCGTTCAAGACCTCCCGGTTCTTCGAGGGCGCCCTCATGATCGCCGGGTCGATGGGCGGCCAGGGGCCGATCATGTACTGGGTCACCACGCACCGCCGGCACCACCGGTTCAGCGACCGGGAGGGCGACCCGCACTCGCCCAACCTGGCCGGGGACGGGCCGGTCGCCAGGCTGCGCGGCCTCTGGTACGCGCACATGCCGTGGATGCTCAGCGACGAGAGCTCGAGCTGGAGCTTCTGGGCGCCGGACGTGCTGCGCGACCGTCGGCTGTTCTTCTACCACCGGACCTACCAGCTCTGGATGGCCGCCGGGCTGGTCCTGCCCGCGCTGATCGCCTTCGCGGTGGAGCGGACCCCGATGGCCCTGCTCACCGGCTTCGTGTTCGGCGGCCTGGCCCGGATGTTCCTGGCCAACCAGGCGGCCTGGTGCGTCGGATCGCTCAGCCACATGATCGGCGGCCGGCCGTTCGACAACGGCGACCGCAGCGCCAACAACTGGCCGGTGGCCGTCTTCACCTTCGGCGAGGGCCTGCAGAACAACCACCACGCGTTCCCCGGCTCGTACCGGCACGCCGTGCGCCGGTGGGAGCCGGACCTGAGCGGCTGGCTGCTGACCGCCCTCGGCCGGACCCGCGTGGTCTGGGACCTGCGGCAGCCCGACGCGAAGACGATCGCCGAGCGCCGGACGAGGGGGCCGCGCGCCGCGGCGGCGCAACCGGACCGCGGCGCCGCGGCCGGGTCCGAGGGGTCGCGCACGGCCGCGTGACCGGCCGCGTGACCGGCACCGTTCGACCGCCCGCCCCAGACCACCAGGCCCAACGACGGGAGTGACCCCATGTTCAAGCGCAAGAAGAACGTCCAGGAACTCGACGGCCCGCTGAGCGCCGACACCCTCCGCCGGTGGCTGATCGAGCACCTGGCCGCCAGGATCGGCGCGTCGCCCGCCGACATCGACACCGGGAAGAGGTTCGAGGCGTACGGGCTGGACTCGCGGGTCGCGGTCCAGGTCTCCGGCGCGCTGGAGAAGATCGTCGAGCGTCGGCTGTCGCCCGGGCTGCTGTACGAGCACCAGAGCATCGACGCGCTGAGCGACCACCTGGTCAAGGAACTGCACCTCGCCGAGCGAGCCTGAACGCGGAAGGACCCAGGCGATCATGTCTGCCTACAGTTTTCCGTCGTCCCCCGGCAAGCGGTTCGACGACTTCCTGCGCAAGTCCGAGCAGATCAAGGACGAGCGGCTGGCCGCGGCCATCCCCCGGGAGTTCTTCGTCCCCCGCGTCGCCCGCGGGCTGCTGGGCTTCGCCGTGAGCTGGGCGCTGTACATCGGCGCGATCGTCGCGATGGCGTTCGCCCCGCACTGGCTGCTCTACAGCCCGCTGCTGGTGGTGGCGGGCCTGGGCGGCTGGGGGCTGCACTGCATCGCGCACGACTGCGGGCACGGGTCGTTCTCCCGGTCCCGGAGGTTCAACTTCGCCGTCGGCCACGTGTCGCTGCTGCCGCTCATCTATCCGTTCCACGCCTGGCGGCACGTGCACAACCTGCACCACCAGCACACCAACAACCTGGAACTGGACACCGACTGGAAGCCGATGCCGGCGGCCATGTACCGGCGGATGCCGTTCCGGGAGAAGGTGATCTACCAGGGGACCCGCACCTGGGCGTTCTGGGGCGGGACGATCAACTACTGGCGGGTGTCGGGGTTCCGGCCGTCCTTCTTCCCGAGGAAGGAGATGCGCCGCGACGTGCGGCGCTCGATCTGGTTCGTGCTCGCGGCCGGCGCCGTCTACTTCCCGCCGCTGGTCTACTTCACCGGGGTCCGCGGGCTGCTGCTGTACTTCGTGGCGCCGTGGGTGGCCACGCACGCCTGGTTCAGCGCGACCACGCTGATGCACCACAGCTCCAGCGACGTGCCGTACCTGACCTCGGACCACTGGACCAAGAACGCCGGCCGGCTGCTGCTGACCACCGACTACATGTACCCGCGGTGGCTGCTGTTCCTGACGCACAACATCTCGGTGCACACCGCCCACCACGTGGCCCCGCCGGTCCCGTTCTACAACCTGCCCAAGGCGCAGGAGGCGCTGAAGAAGGCGTACCCCGGCATGATCCGCGAGCGGGAGCTCAAGGCCGGGCAGCTGTGGCACATCGTCCGCCGGCTGCACTTCTACGACACCGAGTCCGGCTTCTACACCGACTTCGGCGGAACGCCGGTCGCACCGGCGACCGAGCAGCGGGAAGGGCGCCCGGAGAACGTCAGGGAAGCGGCATGATCCGGGTGCCTCCGGCGGTTCGGCGGCTCGGGTACGCGGCGCTCGGCGCGGTGGCGCCCGGGATCGCCGGGCGGCGCGCGACCGACGCGTTCAGCACGACCCGCGCCCTCGGGCTGCACCCCGACGACGTCGTCCCGCTGGGGGCCCGCCGGTTCGCGGTCGACGGCGACGAGCACGTCCGGGGCGGCTACCTGTGGGGCGAGGACGAGGACGGGCCGGTGGCCCTGCTCGTCCACGGCTGGGGCATGGACAGCAGCAGCATGCACGCCCTGGTCGGCCCGCTGCGCGACCTGGGCTACCGCGTCGCGGCGTTCGACGCCCCCGGGCACGGGGTGTCGGAGGGGTCGCAGGCCACGATGACGCAGTTCACCCGCGCCACCGGAGCCGTGCTGGACACGCTCGGCGACGTGCGGGTGGTGGTGGCGCACTCGCTCGGCTCCATCGCCGCGACGGGAGCCGTGGCCGAGCGTCCCGGGCTGCCCGTCGACTGCATGGTGCTGATCGCGCCGACCTGCACCCTGACCGGCGTGCTGGAGCGGTGGTCGCGTTCGGAGCTGCGGCTGCGCCGGCCGGTCGTGGAGGGGATCTACCGGGAGCTGCGGCGGCGCAACGGCGTGCCCGTCTCGCACTGGGACGTGACCGGGCTCGGCGGCGGGCTCGACCTGCCGGTCCTGGCGGTGCACGACCCGGGCGACGACGTGGTCCCGTTCAGCGAGGCCGAGGCCGTCGCCGCCGGGCTGCGCGAGGTGCGGCTGGAGGCGGCGCCGGGCGGCCCGGGCCACTTCGGGATCTTGATGGCCCCCGCGGTGCGGGAGACGGTCGGCGCCTTCATCGTCGAGCACGCCGGCACGGAGACGGAGGCGGCCCGATGACGGCGCCGGGCATGGCCCAGAGCGCGGTGAAGGGCAAGGCGTGGATGTGCCTGGTGTGCGGCTTCGTCTACTACGAGGACGAGGGCCTGCCCGACGAGGGGATCCCGCCGGGCACGTCCTGGGACGACATCCCCGATGACTGGGCCTGCCCCGACTGCGGCGTGAGCAAGGAGGACTTCGTGATGGCCCCGTTCTAGGGAGCGGGCCCGCCAGTCATGGAAAACGCCGAGACCATCAACGACCGGGAGTGAGCGTGAGTCAGACAGGGACCTTGGCCGACCCCGCCGACGTGATGCTGCGCCTGCTGGCCCCCGAGGGCAAACAGGACCCCTACCCGCTCTACGAGGAGATGCGCGCGCACGGGGCGCTGGTGGACCTGGGCGGCGCCCACGTCTTCGCCACCGGTTACGCCGAATGCGCCCGGGCGCTGCGCGAACCGGACCTGCTGTCCACCGACGGCGCCGTCCAGGACGTGAAGATGCCGGGCTGGCGCGACCACTCGTCCTGGCGCTGGCTCACCACGAACATGCTGTTCTCCAACGACCCCGACCACGAGCGGTACCGCCGCTTCTTCAGCAGCGCGTTCTCGGCGCGCAGCGTCGAGGCGTGGCGCCCCACGGTGGAGAGCATCGCCGGCGAGGTGGTGGAGCACGTCGCCGTGCTCGGCGCGGGCCGCGCGACCGTGGACCTGGTCGGCGAGTTCTCGTTCAGGTTCGCGATGGGCGTCATCGGCGAGCTGCTCGGCATCCCGGCGGAGGACCGGCAGGGGATGCGGGGGATGATCGGGGACATCACCACCGCGCTCGACCCCATCGGCGACCTGAGCGAGCTGGAGCGCGGGGACGCGGGCATGGACCGGCTCGCCGAATACTGCCACGCCCTGGTCGCCAGCCGCCGCCGGGCGCTGGGCACCGACCTGACCAGCGCGTTCATCCGCGCCCGTGACAAGACCGGGGAGCTGACCGAGCGGGAGCTGGTCGCCAACATCATGCTGCTGATCGTCGCCGCGGCCGAGGCGCCGCAGGACCTGCTCAGCAACATGGTGCGGCTGGCCCTCGAGCACCCCGGGCACGCGGACCGGCTCCGCGAGGACCCCGCGGCGGCGCCCGGCTTCGTCGACGAGACCCTCCGCTTCGACCCGGCCGTGCAGGCGCTGAACCGGGTGGCCGCCCGCGATATGGACTACTTCGGCGTGCGCCTCGCCAAGGGCACCCCGCTGACGCTGCTGATCGCCGCGGGCAACCGCGACCCCCGCCGGTTCCCCGACCCCGGCGTCTTCGACCCCGCCCGGCCCGACAACCAGCCGCTGACGCTCAGCGGCGGGGCGCACTTCTGCCTCGGCGCCGCGCTGGCGCGGATGGCGGCCGAGACGGCGGTGCCGCTGCTGCTGCGCCGGTTCCCCGGGCTGGCGCTCGCGGGACGGCCGACGTTCCGCGACCAGCTGGTGCAGCGGGGGCACGCCACCCTGCCCGTCACGACGGGATGAGGACAGGCGGACGCCGCGCCCGTCCCCGTCCGGAGCCCGCCCCCACCCCCGAGCCCCATCCCCGCCCCGAGTGAAAGAGGAACGTGAAGTGACGGTGAACGAGGACGTGCGAACGGCCGGTGAGCAGGCCGCCCACTCAGACGAGGACCTGAGCGACGCCGCGCTCGCGGCGTCCCTGGAGGGCGGCTTCAGCAGCCGCCACGCCGAGGTCAACGGGGTGCGGCTGCACTACGTGACCGGCGGGGAGGGCCCGCCGCTGGTGCTGCTGCCCGGCTGGCCGGAGACCTGGTGGGCCTACCGCAAGGTCATGCCGGCGCTGGCCGCGCGCTACCAGGTGATCGCGGTCGACATCCGCGGCATGGGCGGCTCGGGCCGGCCGGAGGCGGGGTACGAGAAGAAGGCGATGGCGCACGACATCGCGGAGCTGGCACGCCACCTCGGCCACGAGAAGATCAACATCGCGGGGCACGGCATCGGGGCCATGGTCGCCCACAGCTACGCGGCCAACCATCCGGAGGCCACCGAGAAGCTGGCCATCCTCAACACCACCCACATCGACGAGAGCTACTACGAATTCCGCATCATGCCGCGCCCCGGCGACCCGGGCCCGTACCGGTGGTGGCTCGGCTTCAACCTGGTGCCCGAGTTCCCCGAGCAGGTCCTGGCGGGCGACTACCGGCCCATGATCGAGTTCATGTTCCGGCTGAGCCTGGTCCACCCGGAGGCGATCACCGAGCGCGACCGGGAGATCTACGCGCGGGCCTACTCCTCCCGGGAGGCGATCGTCGCCAGCAAGAGCTGGTTCCAGCAGTACCAGCAGGACATCGCGGACTTCAACGGCTACGGGAAGATCACCGTGCCGATGCTCGGGCTGGCCTACGGGCCGTTCTTCGAGTACATGCAGAAGGTCCTGCCCGGCCAGGGCACCGACGTGCGGGTGCTCGAGGTGAAGGACAGCCGCAACTATCTCATCGAGGAGCAGCCGCAGGCCGTCATCGACGCGTTCTTCGAGTTCTTCGGCTGAGCGTCCGGCCGCGCGGCGGCCGCCCGGCCCGCACCGGACGGCCGCCGCCGGCCGGCGGGCCGGGACGTACGCCACACTCCCCAAGGGTTGTGTTTTCCAACTCGCCGGCAATAAGGTCCGAGAGTCGATTGGATTTCACAACTCACTCTCGGAGGAGGGGCGTGAACCCTTCAAGTACCCCGACCGCCCGGCCCGCGGCCCCGCCGGAAGGCACGGCGGGACCGTCCCGGCTGGGCCCCGTCTTCGCCGTCGTGGCGATCGGGGTGTCGATGTCCAACCTCGACCTCTTCATCGTCAACGTGGCCCTGCCCCAGGTGGGGGAGGGCTTCTCCGGCGCCTCGCTGGCCTCGCTGTCGTGGGTCCTCAACGCCTATGCCGTGATCTTCGCCGCGCTGCTGGTCCCCGCGGGCAACTTCGCCGACCGGACCAGCGCCAAGCGCGCCTACCTGCTGGGGATCGGCGTGTTCACCCTGGCGTCCCTGCTGTGCGCGCTCGCGCCCGGCGTCTGGTGGCTGGTGGCGGCGCGGGTGGTGCAGGCGGCCGGTGCCGCCATCCTCATCCCCTCCTCGCTCGGCCTGCTGCTGGCGGCGGCGCCGCCGGAGAAGCGGCTGTCGGCCATCCGCGGCTGGACCGCCATCAGCGGGCTGGCGGCGGCGCTCGGCCCCGTCGCGGGCGGGCTGCTCACCCAGTTCGACTGGCGCTGGGTGTTCCTGGTCAACGTGCCCCTGGGCCTGGCGGCGCTGGTCTTCGGTCCCAGGATCCTGCCGGGCACGACCGCGAAGAAGGACGCCGCGCGGCCCGACCTGCTGGGAGCGGCGCTGCTCACCGCCGGGATCGCCGCCCTGGCGCTCGGTGTCGTCCAGAGCGAGGACTGGGGCTGGGCCTCGGCGGGGGTCATCGGGTCGCTGGCGGCGGCCGTGGTGCTGCTCGGCGGGTTCGTCGTGCGGTCCGCGCGGCACCCGTCTCCGGTTCTCCCGCTGGACCTGCTGCGCGTCCCGTCCTTCAGCCCGGCGTCGCTGGCCAACGTGCTGTTCGCGGTGGCCTTCGCGGCGATGCTGCTGTCGGCCGTGCTGTGGTGCCAGCAGGTGTGGCACTGGTCGGCGCTGCGCACCGGCCTGGCGATCGCGCCGGGGCCGCTCATGGTGCCCGCGCTCGCCGTCGGCGCGGCCCCGGTCGCCCGCCGCCTGGGCGCCGGCCCGCTCGCCATCGCCGGGTGCGCGTTCTTCGCGGCCGGGATCGGCTGGTGGATGTGGCGGGTGGAGGACGGCTACGCCGCCGGGATGCTGCCCGGGATGCTGCTCACCGGCGTCGGCGTCGGGCTGACCCTGCCCACGCTGATCGGCGCCGCGGTCGCCGCGCTGCCCCCGCAGAGGTTCTCCACCGGGTCGGCGGTGGTCACGATGGCGCGCCAGGTCGGCACGGTGCTCGGCATCGCGGTGCTGGTGGCCGCGCTCGGCGCCGGGCAGGACGGCGGCGACTTCGACACCGGCTGGCTGCTGACGCTGCTGGCGACCGCGGCCGCCGCGGCCGTGTGCCTGTTCCTGCCCCGTCCGCGCAAGGCGTGAGGGGAGCCCGACAGTTGACCACCACGAACGACATGAACGACATGAACGACATGAACGATCTGAGGAGGAACCCATGGGCGACGCGGTGATCGTGGAGGCGGTCCGCACGCCGATCGGCAAGGGCAAGCCCGGCGGAGGGCTGCACGAGGAGCACCCCGTGGACCTGCTGGCCAGGACGCTCAAGAGCCTGGTCGAACGGGCGGGCATCGACCCCGCGCTGGTCGACGACGTGGTCGGCGGCGTCGTCACCCAGGTGGGGGAGCAGGCGGTGAACCTCACCCGCTCGGCCGTGCTGGCCGCGGGCTTCCCCGAGACGGTCCCCGCCACGACCGTCGACCGGCAGTGCGGGTCGTCCCAGCAGGCCATCCACTTCGCCGCGCAGGGCGTGATCAGCGGCGCCTACGACGTGGCGATCGCCTGCGGGGTGGAGTCGATGTCGCGCGTGCCGATGGGCTCCAGCGTCCTGCCCGGCAGCAACCCGTACGGGCCCAGCGTGTCCGCCCGCTACCCGGACGGCCTGGTCGGCCAGGGCATCAGCGCCGAGCTGATCGCCACCCGCTGGAAGCTCGACCGCGAGCAGCTGGACGCCTTCGCCTACGAGTCGCACCGGCGCGCGGCCAAGGCCTGGGAGGGCGGCGAGTTCGACCGCGAGGTCGCCTGGACGGGCCAGCGGGACGAGACCGTCCGCCCGAACACCACCCCGGAGGTGCTGGCCGGCCTCAAGCCCGCCTACTACACCCCGGCCTACGAGGAGCGCTTCCCCGACATCGGATGGCGGATCACGGCCGGCAACGCCTCGCCGATCAACGACGGCGCCGCCGCGGTGCTCATCATGAGCGCCGAGGCCGCCGCCCGGCTGGGCCTGCGCCCCCGCGCCCGCTTCCACAGCTTCGCCCTGGCCGGCGACGACCCGCTGCTCATGCTCACCGCGGTCATCCCCGCCACCGAGAAGGTGCTCGGCCGGGCCGGCCTGTCGATCTCCGACATCGATCTCTTCGAGGTCAACGAGGCGTTCGCCCCGGTCGTCCTGTCCTGGGCGCACGACACCGGCGCCGACCTGGAGAAGGTCAACGTGCGGGGCGGCGCCATCGCCATCGGCCACCCGCTGGGCGCCAGCGGCGCCCGGCTGATGACCACCCTGCTGCACGCCCTGGAGGACCGGGACGCCCGCTTCGGCCTCCAGACCATGTGCGAGGCCGGCGGTCTCGCCAACGCCACCATCATCGAACGAGTCTGAACCGGGGGAAAGCCAAGGACAGTGGCCCGGGCCCGCCGCGAACCGGCAGGCCCGGGCCGCCGCCCGGCCGGAAACCCCCGACCGAGGGGTGACTTCATGGCAAGGGACATCACGGCTCGCGAGTGCTCCATCGCCGACGCCCTCCAGATCGTCGGCGAGCGATGGACGCTGCTGGTGATCCGGGAACTGATCTACGGGGTGCGCCGGTTCGACGGCATCGTCCGCAACACCGGCGCGGCCCGCGACATCCTCACCGCGCGGCTGCGCAAGCTGGAGGCCGCCGGGATCGTCCGGCGCGAGCTCTACCGCGAGCACCCGGCGCGGTACGAGTACCATCTGACGCCCGCGGGCCGGGAGCTCAGCGACGTCCTGGCCGTCCTCATGAGATGGGGCGACCGCCACATCAACGCCGGCGACCCGCCCGTCCGCTGGGTGCACACCTGCGGGGCGCCCGCCGACCCCAAGGTCGTGTGCAGTGCCTGCGGCAGGCCCATCGGCGAGGGCGGCCATCCCGAGGGGCGGGGCGCCCGCACCGCCTGACGGCACGGAACCCGGAGAGTGTTCAGGTGTTCGCCATGTGATGTTCACGCAGGTCAGCGATGCCATAAGGGATAAAGGACGCAAAGCGTAACTCCCCGGTACAGAGAGGCATCAATGTCTGAGATCATCACCGCCGTCCTCGCCAAGTCGCTGATCATGCTGCTGGAGGCCCTCGCCGCCCGGCTGGCCCTCCATCTCGTGCGCACCGCGCGCGACCGCTGGGCCGGGACGGTGGCCGCCGCCTGACCCGAGACCGCGGGGCGCGCACGGGGCGCCCCGCGCGATTCCGCCAATAATCGACTAACCTAGTAGGAAAAGAGGGATTAAGGACTTAGGAGGTGTCCCCGTGCCCGCCGAACCCCGTCCGCCTCGCAAGCAGATCCATCTCGCGGCCCATTTCCCCGGGGTCAACAACACCACCGTCTGGTCGGACCCCGCGTCCGGCAGCCAGATCGACTTCGACTCCTTCGCGCACCTGGCGCGCACGGCCGAACGCGGCCGGTTCGACTTCTTCTTCCTGGCCGAGGGGCTGCGGCTGCGCGAGCTGAAGGGCCGCGTCCACGACCTCGACGTGGCCGGGCGCCCCGAGTCGCTCACCGTGCTGTCGGCACTGGCCGCCGTCACCACCCGCCTCGGGCTCGCGGCGACGGTCAACTCCACCTTCAACGAGCCCTACGAGGTCGCCCGGCGGCTGGCCACCCTCGACCACCTCAGCGGTGGCCGGGCCGCATGGAACGTGGTGACCAGCTACGACGCGTTCACCGGCCAGAACTTCCGGCGCGGCGGCTTCCTCGACGAGGCCGACCGCTACACCCGCGCCGCCGAGTTCCTCCAGACCGCCCGCGAGCTGTGGGACTCCTGGGCGGACGGCGACGTGCCCGCCGACCCCGCGGCGGGCGTGTACTCCCGGCCGGGCGCGGGCTCCTTCGCGCACGCGGGGCGGCACTTCGACATCGCCGGCCGCTTCACCACCCCGCGCGGACCGCAGGGCCACCCCCTGATCATCCAGGCCGGGGACTCCCCGCAGGGCCGCGAGTTCGCCGCCGCCGACGCCGACGTGATCTTCAGCAGGCACGGCACCCTGGAGGACGGCCGCGCCTTCTACAAGGACGTCAAGAGCCGCCTCGCCCGCCACGGCAGGCGCCCCGAGGACCTGAAGATCATGCCCGCCGTGACCTACGTCCTGGGCGACACCGAGGAGGACGCCGCCGAGCGCGCCGCCGCGATCCGCCGCGCGCAGGTGAGCCCGCAGGGCGCGATCGCCTACCTCGAGGGCGTCTGGGGACGCGACCTGTCGTCCTACGACCCCGACGGCCCGCTGCCCGACGTCGAACCCGACCTGGGCGAGGGCGTCTCCAAGGGCCGCGCGCAGTTCCGCCGGGACCGCGACGAGACCGTCCGGAAATGGCGGGAGCTGGCCGCCGAGCGCGGGCTCAGCATTCGCGAGGTGGTCATCGAGGCCACCGGCCGGCAGACCTTCGTCGGCACCGCCCGCTCGGTGGCCGACCAGATCGACACGTTCGTGCAGACGGACGCCGCCGACGGGTTCGTCTTCGTGCCGCACCTGACCCCGGCCGGGCTGGACGACCTGGTCGACCAGGTCGTACCGCTGCTCCAGGAGAAGGGCGTGGTCCGCGCCGACTACACCGGCACCACGCTGCGCGACCACCTCGGCCTCGGCGCGCCGCGCCCGGCCGACCGGCCGCGTCCCAAGGACGACGCCGCCCGCACCCCCGAGGAGGCCTCGTCATGACCTCGCCCCTGCACCTCGCCGCCGCGCTGGACGGGGCGGGCTGGCATCCGGCCGCCTGGCGCGACCCGGCGGCGCGGCCCGGCGCGCTGCTCACCGCCGCCTACTGGGCCGAACTGGCCGCCGAGGCCGAACGCGGCCTGCTGGACTTCGTGACCATCGAGGACGCTCTCGGCCCGCGCTCGCCCGAGGGCCGCGCCGACCGGGTGGAGGGCACGATCGACGCCGTCCTGCTGGCCGCGCGGCTCGCGCCGGTCACCTCGCACCTGGGCCTGGTCCCGACCACCAGCACCACCCACACCGAGCCGTTCCACGTGTCGATCGGCATCGCCTCGCTCGACTTCGCGAGCAAGGGGCGGGCCGGCTGGCGGCCGCAGATCTCCTGGCGGGCCGCCGAAGCCGCCCACTTCGGCCGCCGCACCATCCCCGAGTTCAACCCCGACCGGTTCGGCACCCCGGAGGGACGGGAGTTCGCCGAGGACCTGTTCGAGGAGGCCGCCGACGCGGCCGAGGTCGTCCGGAGGCTCTGGGACAGCTGGGACGACGACGCCGAGATCCGCGACGTGGCGACCGGCCGCTTCCTGGACCGCGACAAGCTGCACTACATCGACTTCGAGGGATCCCGATTCAGCGTCCGGGGCCCCTCGATCACGCCCCGCCCGCCGCAGGGCCAGCCCCTGGTCACGGCGCTGGCGCACGACGTCGTGCCCTACGAGTTCGCCGCCCGCGGCGCCGACCTCGTCTACATCACCCCGCACGGCCGGGCCGAGGCCGAGACCATCGTCGGGCAGGTCCTGAACGCGGAGAGCACCGTGGGCCGCACCGGAGCCCCGCTGAAGATCCTCGCCGACCTGGTCGTCTTCCTGGACGACGAGCCGGGCGCGGCGGCGTCCCGCAAGGCCCGCCTGGACGACCTGGACGGCGCCCCGCTGACCTCCGACGCCCAGATCTTCACCGGCACGCCCGGCGAACTGGCCGACCTCCTCCTCGACCTGCACGGGGCGGGACTGGACGGCTTCCGGCTCCGCCCCGGGGTGCTCCCGCACGACCTGGCCGGCATCGCCCGCGGCCTCGTGCCCGAGCTCCAGCGCCGGGGCGCGTTCCGCACCGCCTACGCGTCCACGACCCTGCGCGGGCACTTCGGGCTTCCGCGCCCCGAGGGCCGCTACGCGCGGCCCGCCGACCAGCCGGCCGACCGGCCGGCCGACCACGGGCCCGCCGACCGCGCGCCCGCCCGGAGGTGAGCATGACCGCGATCCCGCTGTCCATCCTGGACCTGGCGCCCATCCCCGCAGGCTCGACCGTGACGGACGCCCTCCGCAACACCGTCGACCTGGCCGCGCGCGCCGAGGAGTTCGGCTACCGCCGGTACTGGCTGGCCGAGCACCATCTGGCGCCCGGGGTGGCGTCCGCGGCCCCGCAGATCCTGATCGGCGCGGTCGCCGCCGCCACCGAGCGCATCCGCGTCGGCTCCGGCGCCGTCCAGACCGGCCACTGGACGCCGCTGTCCATCGTGGAGCAGTTCGGCACGCTCGACGCCCTGCACCCCGGCCGCATCGACCTGGGCGTGGGGCGTTCGGGGCAGCGCCACGCCGAGACGCTCGCCCGCGAGGGACGGCCCGGTCCCGAGCGCGAGGCGAGCGTGGTGGACGGCCTCCTCATCCCCAAGCCGTTCGACCAGCGGCGGCTGGCCGGCTCGCCCGTGCTGTCCCTCTTCCGCGCGCTGCTGCAGCAGCCCGGCGCCGAGACGCCCGACTTCGCCGAGCAGGTGGAGCAGATCACCGGGCTCCTGGACGGCTCGTACCGCTCGGCCGAGGGCCACCCGGCCCGCGCCACGCCCGGCGAGAACGCCGACGTCCAGCTGTGGATCCTCGGCAGCAGCGGGGGCCAGAGCGCCCAGGTCGCCGGTGAGCGGGGCCTGCCGTTCGCGGCCAACTACCACGTCAGCCCGTCCAACGTGCTGGAGGCGGTGCAGGCCTACCGGAAGGCGTTCAAGCCCTCCGCCGTCCTGGACGAGCCGTACGTCGTCGTCTCCGCCGACGTCGTGGTGGCCCCGACCGACGAGGAGGCCCGCGAGCTGGCCTCCCCCTACGCGCTGTGGGTGCACAGCATCAGGTCGAAGCTGGCCGCCGTCCCGTTCCCCACGCCCGCCGAGGCCGCCGCCCGCGAGTGGACGGAGGAGGAGTGGGACCTGGTCGCCGACCGGATCGACACCCAGTTCGTCGGCGCGCCCGGCACGGTCGTGGCCGGACTGGAGGTGCTGCGCCGCGTCACCGGCGCCGACGAGCTGCTCGTCACCACGATCACCCACGACCACGCCGACCGCGTCCGCTCCTTCCGGCTGCTGGCCGAGGCGTGGGGCCTCACCGGCTCCGGCGGCTCCCCCTGACTCAGGCGGAGAGGCGCTGCTCGGTCCAGATGCTCTTGCCGTGGGAGGTGTAGCGGGCGCCCCAGCGCTGGGCGAGGGCCGAGACCAGCTGCAGGCCGCGCCCGTCCTCGTCGGTGGGGCCGGTCCGCCGGATGTGCGGCGTGGTGAGGCTGCCGTCGGAGACCTCGCAGGTCAGCGAGCGGCTCCGCAGCAGCCGCAGCCGGACCGGCCCCCGGGCGTGCCGGACGACGTTGCTCACCAGCTCGCTGACCAGGAGCTCGGTGGTCATGACGACGTCCTCGCCGAGGTGCCAGGCGGCGAGCTGGTCGCGGACGTGCTCGCGCGCCTCACCGGCGGCCTTCGGGTCGTCGGGCAGGGGCCATGACGCCACGTCGGAGGGCGCGAGCCGGTTGGTCCGGGCGATGAGCAGGGCGGCGTCGTCGCGGGTGTCGGAGTGCGCGGGCAGCAGCCTGGCGGCGATGACGTCCCGCAGTTCCGCGACGGGGGGCGTCTCCGCGTTCCCCACCGCGGTGGCGAGCGCCAGCGCGAGGCGGGCCATGCCGCTCTCGAGATCACCGTCCCCGGCCTGCACGAACCCGTCGGTGTAGAGGACGAGGAAGCCGCCGTCGGGCAGGGTGGCCGTCTCGGTCTCGAAGGGCGGGTCGGCGATGCCGAGCGGCGGGGCGGTGTACGACGCGAGGTAGGTCACGGTGCCGTCCGGGAAGACGGCGACCGGCGGCGGATGTCCCGCGCTGGAGAAGGTGAAGTCGCCCGTCACGGAGTCGTAGACGCCGTAGAGGCAGGTGGCGAACCCGTCCTCGCCGAGGTCGCCGACGATGTCGTTCACCCGGTCGAGGATGTCGTCGGGAGGGAGGTCGAGGTCGGAGAGGGTGCGGACGGCGGTGCGCAGCCGTCCCATCGTGGCGGCCTCCGGTATCCCGTGGCCCATGACGTCCCCGATGACCAGCGCGACCCGCTCGGCGGAGAGCGGGATGAGGTCGTACCAGTCGCCCCCGACCTCCGCGCCGCGCCCCGCGGGCAGGTAGTGCGCGGCGGCGGTGACGGCGGGCACCGACGGCAGCAGGTGGGGGAGGAGCGCCCGCTGGAGCTCGCGGGCGCGGGCGGCGGTGGCGTCGTGGAGCCGCGCCCGCTCCAGCGCCTGGGCGATCAGGCTGCTGAGCGCGGTGAGCAGCGTGCGCTCCTCGCCGCCGAGGCGGTAGGTGCCGACGAAGGAGAGGATGGTGACGCCGATGGCGCGGCCGGAGGCGACCAGGGGGAGGAAAATGCGGGAGTCCATGTGCCCGGCCTTCGGCTGATCGGCCACCATCGGATAGCGGGCGACCATTTCCTCGGTCGATCCGAAGAACTGCGGGACCCCGGTGCGCAGCGCCTCGCCCACCGGGGTCTCTTCGGTGTAGGGCGTCCCGGAGATCTGGTCGAGGAAGCCGCGGCTGTAGCCGCTGGAACCGACGAGGTAGAGGCGCCCCTCCTCCACCGCGAAGATGACGAGCCCGTCGGCGCGGAAGGCGGGCACCAGGCTGCCGGCGACGGCGGAGACCACGTTGTCGGTGGTCAGGGCTTCGGCGAGTGTGCGGGTCAGCCGTTCGATGAGGGCGCCCTGGGTGGTGACGGCCCGGAGCGCGGCCAGGCCCGCGGCCCTGCGCGGATGGAGGGGATCCGGCTGCTCCAGCGCCCCTTTTCCGCCTTTACCGCTCACTGAACCCTCGTCCCATCGAACCCACGGCGATCCGGTCGTTTACGCCACCACGGTAACGCCCGAGCAGACACCGACAAAGAAAGCAATATGCACTTGAATCCAGATTTATCATTCTTTGGTGTAAGCCGGAGGCCCGGGCAGTGCCGGGAGGCCCTCCGAGACGAGGAGCGAGGACATGCCCGAACAGATTCCCGACGACCTGGGCGGGGTCGGCCGAGGCTGGCATCCGCTGCTGCTGGAGCTGCACGAGGACCTGCGCGCCCTCATCCCGGACTACCGCGTCACCCAGGTCAAGGAGAAGTACGGCACGCTGCGCGTCTACCTCGTCAGCGGGCTGCTGCGCGGGCCGTATCTCGAGACGGGGACGCTGCCCAGCGAGGAGGAGTCGAAGCGGATGGCGTGGCAGGACCGGCAGGCGAGCCGGCTCGTCCACGCCGCCGAGGAGCGGTCGGGCACGATCTGCGAGGCGTGCGGCGCGCCCGGAGAACCCCGGAAGGGCGCCTGGATCAAGACCCTGTGCGACACCTGCCACGGCCAGAGGCCGCGCCGGCCCGCCCGGCCGGCCCGGTGACGCGGGAGGGGCGGTGCGGCACCGGCCGTGCGCCCCACGGGGTCCGGGCGCACGGCCGGAGATCCCGGCCGGCATCCGACATGATGCCCGCGGCGGCTGGGGAAGTCTTTGGCGGCCGGTACACGCTTCCTTGACGGCGGATCTACGCGGGCGCCCGCAGGGTCCGGTCGCGGTAGTCGCTGGGCGCGAGGCCGAAGGCGGCCCGGAAGGCGCGGGTGAACGCCGAGTGGTGCGTGAAGCCCCAGCGGGCGGCGATGTGGTGGACCGGGACCGTGCGCAGCGCGGGGTCGGCCAGTGCCTGGCGGGCACGCTCCAGACGCTGCCGGCGGATCCACGCCGAGACCGTGACCCCGTCCTCCTGGAAGAGGCGGTGCAGGTAGCTGACGGAGATGTGGTGCGCGGCGGCGATGGCGCCCGGGCTCAGTTCCGGGTCGTGCAGGTGGCGGCCGATGAAGTCGCGGATGCGCAGGATCAGGGTGCGCCGGTGGGTCTCGGGGGCGAGATCCTCGCCGGCTTCGAGCGTGTGGGCGAACAGCGCCGAGACCAGATCGGCCAGGACCGTCGCGACCCGGGGGCCGTCGGACTCCCGGTAGGCGCCGGCGTCCTTGGCGAGTTGCGTCAGGGCGCCCGCCAGCAGCGCGCCGATCCCCTCGCGCGCCGACATCGGCAGGCCGATCACCTGGTCGGCCCTGTCCCGGGGGATCGACAGCAGGTCCTTGGGCATCTCGATGCCGACCGACCTGAAGACGTCGTTTCCGTGGCCCATCGGGGCCCTGGTCCGGAACGTGCCGGGCCGCGAGGAGTCGTTGGTCGCCCAGTCCCGGGGGCGGTACACGGCCTCCCGGTGGCCCCACTCGGCCTCGGCGTGCCCCTGGAGGACGAGCGAGAGGTGGAACACTTCGGGGTCGGACCGCCTGATGAGCCCGGGCGTCCGCCGGATCGTCATCGGGTGGAAGGCGGTGGGCCACACCGTCACCGCGCCGAACCGCAGAGTGCGCTGGTGCGCCCGGAAGTCGGCGGAGTGCTCGCTGGCCAGGTCCAGGGGAGCGTGCGTCCGGCTCATCAGCTCCCGCCAGTAGTCGAACCGGTCCGGCCTGGGCACGTCCTCGGTCCGGAACACCGTCTCGATCAAACCGGATCCCTCCGCATCTCCGCCCGTGCCATCGGCGCTCGGTGCGGCGCCGATGGAGAACCGCCCACACGAGAGAACGTCCGGAAAGGCGAGAAAACGTCAGGAGGTGGTGCCCGGGAACGTCAGAGCAGGTCCTCGATGGTGATGGGGAGCTTGTGGACGCGGCGGCCGGTGGCGTGGAAGACCGCGTTGGCGATGGCGGCCGCGGCGCCGACCATGCCGATCTCGCCCACCCCCTTGACGCCCAGGGGGTTGACCACGTCGTCCTGGACCTCGATGGTGTCCACCTGGACGTCGGGCGCGTCGGCGTTCACGGGAACGAGGTAGTCGCCCAGGCTGGGGTTGGCCCAGCGGCCCTGCGCCGGGTCCATGTGGGTGGCCTCCAGCAGGGCCTGGCCCAGTCCCCAGAGCATCCCGCCCATGAGCTGGCTGTGCGCCATCGTGCGGTTGAGCACGCGGCCGGGGGCGAAGACGCCGGTCATCCGCCGGACGCGGACGGTCCCCAGGTCGGGGTCGACGGCCACCTCGGCGAACTGGGCCCCGAAGGTGGCGGCGGCGTACCGGTCGCTGGGCGGCGGGGTCCAGGTGCCGGTGGCCTCGACGTCGGTCAGGTGGTTGCGCCCGAGGAACTCGGCGTAGGTCTCGCCCGTGGCGGGCGCGTCGCGCAGGGCCATGCACCCGTCCAGGACGACGATGCCGGCCGGGTCGGCCCCGTGCAGCGGCGACCCGGTGTCGGAGACCGCCCGGGCGATCACCTGCTCGCGCAGCTGGACGGCCGCGGTGTGCACCCCCGCGCTGACCACCCCGGCCCCGGCCGAGCCGACCGCGGCGACGGTGCTGGGCAGGGCGGTGTCGCCGTACTCGAACCGGACCGCCTCGACGGCGATGCCGAGGGCGTCCGCCGCGACCTGCGTCATCGCGGTGGCGGCGCCGGTGCCGAAGTCGGCGAACGACGACTGGACGACCGCCCTGCCGTCGTCGTAGAGGCGCGCGCGGGCCCGCTGCGGCGTCATCACCGGCGCCACCGGGTAGATCGCGGAGGCCATGCCCGTGCCGATGAGCAGCCGGCCCTCCCGCCGGGTGCCGGGGCGCGGGTCCCGGCCGTCCCAGCCGAACAGCTCGGCCCCGCGGGCGTAGCACTCCTTGAGCCCCTTGCTCGACCACGGGTTGCCGCTCTCGGGGTCGACGTCGGCGTGGTTGCGCAGCCGCAGCTCGATCGGGTCCAGGCCGAGGGCGTCCGCCAGCTCGTCCATGGCGGTCTCCAGGACGAACATCCCCGCGGACTCGCCGGGCGCGCGCGTGAACGTGGGCGTGATGGTGTTGCCGCGGACGAGCCGGTAGGCGTTCTCGTAGTTGGGGCAGGCGTACGCCCCCGACGAGCAGGCCAGCGCCGGATCGGCCCAGTCGTCGAACGGCGAGGTCACCGACGTCTTGTGGTGGCGGACCGCGGTCAGCCGCCCGTCGTCGCCCGCGCCGAGCACGATGTGGTGCTCCTGCTCCTCGCGGTGGCCCGTGGAGGAGAACATCTGCTCGCGGGTGAGCGCCAGCCGCACGGGCGCCCCGACGTGGCGGGCCGCGAGCGCGGCGAGCGCCGCGTGGTCCCAGATCATGGCCTTGGAGCCGAAGCTGCCGCCGACGAAGGAGGAGACGACCCTGACCCGCGACAGGGACAGGCCGAGCTGGGCGGCGACGGTGAGCTGCGTGGCGTTGGGGCCCTGCGTGGAGTCCCAGAGCGTCAGCAGGTCACCGTCCCAGCGGGCGGTGGTCGCCGAGGTCTCGATCGGGTTGTGGTGGTTGGCGGCGCACCGGTAGGTCGAGTCGACCCGTACGGACGCCTGGGCGAGGCCCGCCTCGACGTCCCCGCGCGAGGCCCGGCCCGGCATCCAGCCGCCGAAGATGCGCTCCGGCACGTACGCCTGCGCCCTGCCCTGCTCGACGGTGGTGACCGAGGGGGTCTCCTCGTAGGCGACGCTCACCAGCTCGGCGGCGTGCTCGGCGCGGTCCAGGGTGTCGGCCACGACGATGGCGATGTGCTGTCCCGCGTAGTGCACGGTTTCGTCGAGCATCGGGAAGAAGGTCTGCCCCGGGCAGGGGCCGCCGCCCAGGGACGGGATCAGCACGGGCTGCCGGTCGGCCACCGGGCCCAGGTTGCGGTGGGTCAGCACCGCCAGCACCCCGCCGGCCGCCTCGGCCCGGCGGGTGTCGATGGCGGTGATCCGTCCGCTCGGCACGGTGGCGCCCACCAGCACGGCGTGGACGAGGCCGGGCAGCGCGATCTCCGCCGAGTAGCGCGCCGCGCCGGTGACCTTCGCCGGCCCGTCGACGCGTGCGACGGGCCGCCCGATCGTGGCGCTCATGACCGTCCTCCCGTTCCCGCTCCCGCTCCCGCTTGGGCTTCCGCGGCCGTCTCCAGCGCGCGGACGATGGTCCGCCGGGCCGGTTCCACCTTGAAGCCGTTCATCGAGCGGGGGACGGCGGGCAGCATCTCCTCGCGGGCGGCGCGCGCGAAGGCCGCCCGGTCGGCGGGCCCGCCGGCCAGGACCCGCTCGGCGCGGTGGGCCCGCCACGGCCTGGTCGCCACGCCGCCGAGCGCGAGCCGCACCTCCGCGACCCGGCCGTCCTCGACCCGCAGCGCGGCCGCGGCCGACGCGAGCGCGAACTCGTACGACTCCCGGTCGCGGACCTTGAGGTACAGCGACCGGCGCGCCACCTCGGCGGGGGGCACCTCGATCGCGACGATGAGCTCGCCGTGGTCGAGCGGATGCTCCAGATGCGGCGTGTCGCCCGGCGGGAGGAAGAAGTCGCCGACCGGGATCGCACGGTCGCCGTCCGGGCCCCGGACGTGCACGGCCGCGTCGA
Organism: Actinomadura rugatobispora; assembly: GCF_042656285.1. GTDB lineage: Bacteria > Actinomycetota > Actinomycetes > Streptosporangiales > Streptosporangiaceae > Spirillospora > Spirillospora rugatobispora. Next base: position 72,469 of record NZ_JBHSON010000038.1, read on the forward strand.
GCGCGACCAGCGCGACGGCGAGGTCGGAGGGGTGGGTGGCGATGCAGTGCTCGCTGGTGCCCAGGACGGCGTGGCCGCGGTTCACGCCGTCGAGCGCGGCGCAGCCGGTGCCCGGCTCCCGCTTGTTGCAGGCCGAGTGCCGGTCGCGGAAGTAGCCGCACCGGACCCGCTGCAGCAGATTCCCGCCCATCGACGCCATGTTGCGCAGCTGCGCGGAGGCGCCCAGCAGCAGCGCCTGGGAGATGACCGGGAACCGGTCGACCACGCCGGGCGCCTCGGCGACGTCGCTCATCCGCGCCATGGCGCCGATGCGCAGCCCGCCTCCCGGCAGGTCCTCGATGCCGCCCAGGGGGAGGTCGTTGATGTCGACCAGCAGGTCGGAGCGCTCCGCGCCGATGCGCAGCATGTCGACCTTGGTCGTGCCGCCGGCCAGGTAGGCGCCGCGGGGGTCCGCGGTGACCGCGGCGATCGCGCCGGTCACGTCCGAGGCCCGCGCGTACTCAAGCGGTCGCATCGCGCGCCTCCCTGATCGCCGCGCGGATGTGCGGGTAGGCGGCGCACCGGCAGAGGTTGCCGCTCATCCACTCGCGGATCTGCGCGTCGTCGTCGGCGTGGCCCTCCTTCAGCAGCGCCACGGCCGACATGATCTGGCCCGGTGTGCAGTACCCGCACTGGAAGGCGTCGTGGCGGAGGAAGGCCCGCTGCACGGGATGCAGTTCCCCGTCCTCGGCGAGCCCTTCGACGGTGGTGACCTCGCGGCCGGCACAGGTGATCGCGAGCGTCAGGCAGGCCAGGACGCGCCGCCCGTCCACATGGACCGTGCACGCCCCGCAGGCGCCCTGGTCGCAGCCCTTCTTCGTGCCGGTGAGGTCCAGGCGCTCGCGCAGGGCGTCGAGCAGGCTGACGCGCGGCTCGATCTCCACGGCGCGCGGCGCGCCGTTCACCGACAGCGTCACCTCGACGACCCCCGGACCGGCGCCCGCGGCCGCGTCGCCGGCGGCCGGACGGCCAGGCTGGGACATTCCCGGTCCCCCGATCCCCACGGTTCCCCGCGCGCCGGACGGCGCGCGGCCAGGCGTGAATGCCCGGCGAAGACCGGACACAAAACCGGAAACTGGTAAAGCGCCCGTCCCTGAACTGGTGCGGTCGACCTCGGCGATCTGGAGAGGGTTGTTCACCTTTATCGGTAACAGCGTTATCGTTACTCGTGCGAGAAAGGGGAGGGTCATGGCGACCTATGTGCTCGTCCACGGCGGAGGGCACGGCGGCTGGTGCTACGGCCCCGTCGCCCGGATCCTGCGCGCCGCCGGACACGAGGTGCACACCCCCACGCTGACCGGGCTGGGCGAGCGCTCCCACCTCCTGGGCCCGCACGTCGACCTGGACCTGCACATCCAGGACGTCAGCGCGGTGCTGCACCACGAGGACCTGCGCGAGGTGATCCTGGTCGGTCACAGCTACGGCGGGATGGTCGTCACCGGCGTCGCCGACCGCATGGCCGGCCGGGTGGGACGCTTGGTCTACCTGGACGCGGCCACCCCCGCCAACGGCCAGTCGCTCCATGACGTCGCGGGACCGGTCATCGACGCGGCGCGCCCGTTCGGCGAGGTCGTCGACGGCGTCGAGCTCGTCCTGCTGCCCGCCCCCGGCGCGGGCGCGTTCTACGGGGTGACCGACCCCGGCGACCTCGCCTGGATGGACGAGCGCCTCACCCCGCATCCCTGGAAGTGCTTCGAGCAGCCGCTCAAGCTCACCGACGAGGAGGCGCTGCGGGCGATCCCGCAGTACCACATCGTGTGCACCTCCACCCTGGCCACCCGCGACCCAGCCCTGATCGAGCGGGCGCGGGCGGAGGGCCGGTTGTGGGACATCGACACCGGGCACGACCTCATGATCACGGAGCCGCGCGCGGTCGCCGGCGCCCTCCAGGAGGTCGCGACACGCTGAACGGGCGGCGCGCCTGCCGCGGCCCCCGGGCCACTGACTCGACTTTTCCTATCGAGTTAGTTGTCTACTGTGGCCGGACCGCCTACCGTGGAGCCATGGGGAAAGGCGCTCGGCTCACCTCGCGCGGACACGTCGACCTGTGCCGCATCGCCAGCGCCCTGTGTCAGGGCTGAGGGTCGCCACCCGCCCGGGTCGCGCCGTCGGCGGCCATGCCGCCCGGTGACCGCAGGTCAATGCCGGTGCCAGCCCGCGCCCCGATCCCGATCCGGTCGTGCAGGCCGATGTCCCAGGGGACAGGGATCGACGCGTGGACGCGCTCGTCTGGAGTCCCCACATGCTCGACGTCCAATCCCCGCCTCTTCGTTCCGTGGCCTTCCACAGGTGGCCGGTGCGGAACCCCCTGGCCGAGCTGCTGTTCGTCCACGGCGGCGGCGCCGAATCCGGCCGCCTGGACCGGCTCGTCGGCGCGCTGCGCGAACGGAGCATCAGCGTCTGGGCCGTCAACGCCGCCAGCGGTCGCCGCCGTCCGGCACCGGACGGGCCCGCCGCGATGCAGGACCTGGCCGGCGCCCTCGGCGCCCTCGCCGACCGGGCCCGCCGCGGGCCACCGCTGATCCTGGGCGGCCATTCCCTGGGCGGGACCGTCGCGGCCCTGGCGGCCTGCGCCGACACCCTGCCGGGCGCCGAGCGCTGCGCCGGTATGGTCCTGACCTCGACGCCGGTCAGCCCGCTGCCGCGGGTCGAGGGCCTCGCGGACGGCGCACCCGTGGGCCTGGACCTGTCCCGGCTGTACACACCGGGCAGCGCCGCCCGTGAGGACGACCGGGCCGGTTCCGTCCGGCCGTCGACGCTGCGCCCCGCGTGGGACCGGCTCGCCGAGCGCCTGCCCGTCCTGGACCTCCCCGTGATGTTCGTGCACGGCATGAGCGACACCATCGTGCCCGCCCGCCACAACCACGCCTGGGCGGGACGGCTGAAGCACGCCGAGTTCGCCGGGTTCCACGGCTCCCGGCACGACGTGCTCAACGCCACCGGTCACCGGCGGGTCGCCACCACCATCGCCGATTTCGTCCTGGCGGCGGCCCTGGACCACGCGGCGGGCTGATCCGGCCCGTCCTGCCGGTCCGCCGACGTGCGGGCCCTACGAGAGGAGAGGATGTGCCACCCCTATCGCCGACGCGGAGCCGGCGGCCGGTGCGCGCCGCCGTCCAGGTGGACGCGGGTCCGCGCCCGCACGCGGTGACGGGCGGGCCCGACCTGCGCGAGTACGCGCTGCGCTGCCGTCCGGCCCTCGCCCGCCTGCACCTGCTGTCCTGCCTGCAGAGCAGCGCGCCGCTGCCCTCGGGGCCCGTGGCCGACGGGCGGGCGGCGGTGGAGCTGATCAAGACCGAGCTGGACGCGGCGCTGTCGGCCCTCAAGACCGCCGGGGCCGCCGGGACCGGTGCGGGCGGGCGGCGGCTGCTGGTCGCGCGCGTCACCAGGCTGCGCCTCGCCGCCGACGCGATGGAGCGCGTGCTGGGCCGCGCGGAGGAGGCGGGCGATCTGCCCGGCCTCCGCGACCTGCTCGTCCGCTTCGACATCCTGCTCTCCGCGCTGGGGACGGTTCAGCACGCCGTGTCCGACCCCTGACGGCCGGGGCGCCCGCCCGCGTAGCGGGCCGGGCTGACCCCCACCGTCCGCCGGAAGACGCGGGTCAGATGCGGCTGGTCGTAGAAACCCGCGGCGACGGCGACCTCGGCGGGCCGCCGCCCGGCCAGCAGCAGCCGCCGGGCCAGGTCCACCCGGCGCCCGGTCAGGTACAGGTGCGGCGGCATGCCGTACGCCCGGCTGAAGGAGCGGACCAGATGCGTCGGATGGACCTGCAGGATGCGGGCGGCCTCGTCCAGCGACAGGCCCTGCGGCGCCCGCTCGTCCAGCAGCCGGCGCAGCCGCCGGGCCACGGCGGGGTCGCGGCTCGCGGGCGGCGCGGTGACGTCGTGCCGCAGATGCCCGTTCAGCCGCTCCCGGACCAGTGCCAGCCGGCTCTGCGCCTCCAGTTCGTCGCCCGGCAGCCGCAGCACCTCGTGCAGTTGCCCGATCCGCGTGCGCAGCAGCGGGTCCGCCAGCGCCGGACGGTCGACGGCGGCGCCGATCAGCCGTTCCTCCAGCAGCTCCGGCTCCAGGTACAGCACCCGCTTGCCGAAGCCGCGCGGTGTCGCGGCGCGCCCGTCGTGCGGGACGTGCGGCGGCAGCAGGGTCACCAGCGAGCGGGTCACGCCGTGCTCGTGGTGGTCCAGGTCGAACCGCACCGCGCCGTCGTCGACGATCAGCAGCGTCCACGCGTCGTGCGTGTGCATCGGGTAGCGGTGATCGGTGAAGTGGGCGTGGAAGACCTCGGTGACGCCCGGCACCCCGGGACGCCACGCGGCGACCTGGGCGTCGGCGGGCATGCTAAGAACGTACAAGACGCGGGCTCGCGGGCCGGACCAGCATGGCGTGCCATGGAGACGATCCGCTTCGATACCAAGATCGCCGTCTTGCTCCGCGACGACCTGGAGCCCTGGCAGCGCCTCAACGTGACCGCGTTCCTGGTCAGCGGCATCGCCGCGGCCGGCCCGGAGCTGCTCGGCGAGCCCTACGCCGACGCCGACGGCACCGGCTACCTGCCGATGTTCCGCCAGCCCGTGCTGGTCTTCGCCGGGTCCAAGGAGACGCTGACCGCCGCGCGGCTGCGGGCGCTGGGCCGCGGCATCCCGATGTCGGTGTTCACCTCCGACCTGTTCGCCACCGGGAACGACCGGGACAACCGCGCCGCGGTGCGCGCGGTGCCCGGCGACCAGCTCGATCTGGTCGGGCTGGCCCTGCACGGCCCGCGCAACGCGGTCGACAAGGTCCTCAAGGGCGCCCGCCTGCACGAGTGAACGCCCGCCCCGGGCGGTGGCGGCGGGCCCAGGGGGTCACGACTGCCAGTAGTCCCAGCCGTGGCGCATGCGGATCGCGAGGGGCAGTGCCAGGACGAGGGCGTGCACGTCCGGCGGCGGGTCGGTGAGGAACTCCACATCGAGCCGGCGCGTGGCCGGCGGCGCGTCCCGCTCGCCCAGGGCCCGGACCGACTCCTCGGGCTCGATCACGGTGGCGAGGTCCGCGCCGCCGCGGGCGTCCCGGACGACGAACGACTCCCGGAACTCCTTCGAGGCCCGCTCGGCCACCGCGAGCACCTCGCCGCGCGGATCGCGCAGCTGGAAGTCGCAGTAGAAGAGCCCCCGGGGGCGGATGACGCCGATCCGCGGACCCGCCGGCCAGAACACCGGCGCCCACGCGCGCGGGCGGAATCCCGCCGGGATGCGGCCCACCGACAGCAGCACCGCCCCGTCCGGAGCGCGGAAGTCGATGATCTCCGCGGCGGAGCGGAGGGACTGCCAGGCCGTCTGGGGGCGCCCGGCCGCCCTGGCGAGCATCGCGCCGTCCACGGGATCGAGGTAGGAGCGGTCGCCGGCGAAGGTCAGCGCCGTCGCCCGGAACAGCGCGGGCCGTTCGGAGCCGTTCACCCTCAGCATTCGGATGGCTCCGCCCGCTGTGGCCGGGGGACGGCAGGCCGCGCCGTACGGCGCCGGGGGTGCATCGCTTCCGTACTTCCGTCCCGTTTTGATTTGGGTGGTTTTCTTCCTGGATACAGCAGGGGCCGCCCGAGGCGTCAAGATCTCTTAACGGGATCCATACGCCCCTTTTCCGGTGCACGGGGGAGTGCAGGCGGCCCGCCCGGAGCCCGGTTCCCGCCGCGGTCGCCGCCCGGCGTATAGATTCCTACTATTCCAGTGGATATAGTCTGATACGTCGATTCGATGCACGGCACCCGGCGGGGAGAAGCGATGGCGTTGCCGGACTTCCTGGTGGCAGGCGCTCCGAAGGCGGGGACCACCGCGCTGCACGCGGCCCTGACGCGCCATCCCGGGCTCTTCATGTCACCGGTCAAGGAGCCCAAGTTCTTCCTGACCGACGGCCCGCCGCCGACCCGGGGCGGCCCCGGGGACGCGCAGACCTACCGCGAGCACGTCTGGCGCCGGCCCGACTACGAGGCGCTGTTCGACGGCGCCCCGCCGGGCACCCTGCGCGGCGAGTCGACCCCCTTCTACCTGTACGACCGCGACGCGCAGCGGCGCATCCACGCGCTGATCCCGAAGGTGAAGCTGATCGCGATCCTGCGCGATCCGGTGGAGCGCGCCCATTCCAACTGGACGCACCTGTGGTCGGCCGGGCTCGAGCCGGTCGACGACGTGGTCCGCGCCTGCCAGGACGAGGAACGCCGGATCGACGCCGGATGGGCGGCGTTCTGGCACTACGTCCGGCTGGGCCGCTACGGCGAGCAGCTCGAGCACCTGTACGGGCTGTTCCCCCGCGAGCAGATCCTGGTGTTCCGGTACCGGGAGCTGCTGGAACGTCCCGCCGAGACCCTGGACCGGATCTGCTCGTTCCTGGGCGTCGAGACGGGAGTCCTCTCCGAGGTGCCGAGGGAGAACGTCACCGCGCATCCCGACCGGACGCCGCGTCACCGGCTCCTGGCCCGCACCCTGCGGGTCGGCGCGGCCGCGGGCGCGCTGCTGCCGGGCGACCTGGCCGCGAAGGCCACCGCTCCGCTGGAGCGCGCCCTGCAGCGGGACGGCAGCCCCCGGCGGCCGCTGACCTGGGAGCAGCGCCAGGCCCTGATCCCCTACTTCGCGTCCGACATCGGCCTGCTGGAGCAGGTGACCGGGGAGGGCTTCGGCGCGTGGCTGGAGCCGCGCCCCGAGTCCGGCGGCCTGGTGGGCGCCAGGCCCGCCGGGCAGCGCCAGGCGCGCAACGGCCGCCGCCGCCCCTGGTGAGGGCGGCTCAGCGCAGCTCGGCCCGCAGTTCGTGCGCCCCGTCGGCGCGCGTGACCTCGTAGAACAGGCGGTCGCGGCCGTCGGAGGTGCGCAGGATCTCCAGGTAGCGGAGCCCGCCGCCGTGGAAGGGGGACGCGGCCCACGGGAGCGTGCCCTGCGCCGTCAGAGTCTGGGGGACGCGGCCGGTGGCGATGCCGGTCCGCTCCTCGTAGTTCTCCGCCGCGCTGGCGCGGCCGTCGTAGGCCGCCACGATCCCGTCCGGGGTGAAGCGCACCGCGCTGACCCGCACGCCGCGGGCGTCCCAGGCGCCGGCCCGCCGCCCGAGGGCCGTGCCGTGCCAGCTCCACTCCAGGCCGTCGGCGCTGGTGGCGTACCTGGTGACCATGCGGTCCTCCTCGTCGGCCTCCGCCAGCGGATGGCACGAGGCCCACAGGTGCCACACGCCGCCGTGACGCACGATCACGGGGTCCTTCACCCCGGTCCGGGCGTCGCCCGGCAGGACGACCCGCCTGTTCCGGGCGTCGAACCCCGCGGGGTCGGCGGCCTCCAGCACCTCGACGCGCCAGTGCTTGGTCCCGGTCGTGGCGCAGCTCAGGTAGAGCCGCCAGGTCCCCTCGGGGGTGCGCGTCAGGGCGGGCCGCTCCAGCGACTCGGCGTCCATCTCGTCCTTGCCGATGGCCGCGACCTGCTCGAAGCGCTCGCCGTCGGCGGAACGGGCGATCGCGACCGCGTAGCCGCGCCCCTCGCCGATCGGGCGCCGCAGCCGGTACGCCAGGTAGATCCACCCGTCGCCCTCGACCGCGCTGGGCGCCCCGGCCCAGTACCCCTCGCCCTCGCCCGGGGGTTCGATCGCGACCACCGAGCGGTCCAGGCGCGGGAGCAGGGCCGAGAAGCCTCGATCCGATTGTCTGTTATTCACATCGGGATAATAGGTCAACCCCCTGGCCCGGACGCAGGGTCATCGGGGGAGGGTGGCGGCGTGGTCGGGGACGTAGGTCTGCATCTCGCGCGGCGACCGCTCGTAGCCCTTCGGGGGCGGACGCCGCGGCAGCCGCAGCTCGGGGCGTTCCACCTCCCGGTAGGGGATCGTGGACAGCAGGTGGGCGATCATGTTGATCCGCGCCCGCCGCTTGTCCTCGCTCTCGACGACGTACCACGGCGCCTCGGGAATGTCGGTGTGCAGGAACATCTCGTCCTTGGCGCGCGAGTAGTCCTCCCAGCGGGTGATCGACTCCAGGTCCATCGGGGACAGCTTCCAGCGCCGCATCGGGTCGTCGAGCCGGTTGCGGAAGCGGCGCTCCTGCTCGGCGTCGCTGACCGAGAACCAGTACTTGCGCAGCAGGAGGCCGTCCTCGACCAGCAGCCGCTCGAAGATCGGGCACTGGTGGAGGAAGCGCATGTACTCCTGCTTGGTGCAGAAGCCCATGACCCTCTCGACGCCCGCGCGGTTGTACCAGGAGCGGTCGAAGAGGACGATCTCGCCCGCGGCGGGGAGATGCTCGACGTAGCGCTGGAAGTACCACTGCGTGCGCTCCCGGTCCGAGGGCGCGGGCAGCGCGGCGATCCGGGCCACGCGGGGGTTGAGGTACTCGGTCACCCGCTTGATCGTGCTGCCCTTGCCGGCCGCGTCCCTGCCCTCGAACACCACGGCGAGGCGGACGCCCTCCGACCGGACCCACTCCTGGAGCTTCACCAGCTCCTCCTGCAGGCGGGCGAGTTCTTCCTCGTACACCCCGCGCGGCATCCGCTTGATCTTGCCCATGGGAAAACCCTACCCATCGGTCCCCTTTCATCCGCTCCGGGTGATCTGGAGTCGGTGTCCGCGGCCGGACGATGGTGCGAGCCGAGGGGACGAGCAGGAGGAGGCGAGATGTCCGGACGAGCGGACCAAGAACGGGAGATGGTGGAGCGGCCGGTGAGCGGCTGGGCCGTGGGCTTCGCCTACTTCGCCGCGTGCGTCATGGTCCTGGCCGGGATCTTCGGGGCGATCGTGGGCGTCGCCGCGATCCTCAAGAACGACCTGTACGTGGTCCGGGGCGACTACGTGTTCAGCTGGGACCTCACCACCTGGGGCTGGATCCATCTGGTCGTCGGGATCTTCGTGGCCGTCGCGGGCTTCGCGGTGATCGCGGGGCAGGCGTGGGCCCGCACGGTCGGCATCATCCTGGCCGGCCTGAGCGCGGTGGCCAACTTCATGTTCCTGCCCTACTACCCCGTCTGGTCCGTGCTGATCATCGTGCTGGACGTCGTGGTGATCTGGGCGCTGGTGATGTACACGCGGCAGTACGCGGTGGCGTCCCGGCGCCGATGACTCAGGGGGCCGAGTCCGGTGGCGGCGCCCGCGGTGGAGGAGACGGTTCCGGCTCCGAGCCGCAGTTCGGCGCGGAGTCCGGCCACCTCGGCCCGCAGGAGGCGCGGTTCCGTCTCCTCCGCGCTCGCGCGCCCGGGCCCGCTCGCGCCCTCCGGATCCGGTCCGCCGGCACTCATGTCGAGACCCCGCTCCCGATGCGCCTCCCTCGGCATCCTTCGGGGAGCGCGTGGCCTCCGCCTCACCCGCCGGGGGTGAGGGCCGGCGCCTTCGAGCAGGCCGTGTCAGGACTCCTTGGCGCGGTCCTTGCCCATGCCGCGGCTGCGTCCCGCGATCGCGGTGCCGACTCCGACGACCGCCGCGACCGGCCATGAGATGACCTCGAGCGCGGCCATCGCGCCCAGCGCCCCGTAGAACGCCAGCCGCCGGCGCGGAGGCAGGTACGAGGCCGCCGAACGGCCCGCCTCCGCCATCTTGTGCATTCCCGCCCCCGTTCCCGGAACGGGAACGTTGTAGATCTTGACGTGCGGGGTGACCACCGGAATCGGCAGGCTGGTGCTCTGCCGCTCCTCGGCGGTCCGCCGCCGCTGGGCGGTCTGCCGGGTGGTCTGCCGCCGCTGGGTGGTCTGCCGCGTCCGGGCGGTGGCGGTCTGTCGCGTCCGGGAGGTGGCCTGCCCCGTCCGGGAGGCGGCCTGCCCCGTCCGGGCGGTCGTCTGCCGCGTCCGGGCGGTCGTCTGCCGCGCCGCGGCGGTCTGTCGCGTCCGGGCGGTCTGCCGCCGCTGGGCGGGCTCCCGCTTCTGGGCGGTGGCCTTGGTCGTGGCCCTGGTCGTTCTCTTCCTGGTGGTCCCGGTGGGTTGAACGGTGGTCATCTCACCACTCCTCTGCTCGGATGCCCCGGGCGGTCGAGGCCCGGTCTCCTGTGTTGTGGCCGGCTGCTCGTACGCCGATGCTCGGCCGGGGCCTTACCCCCCAGACGAGGGCCTGCCCCTGACAGTGGGCGAGCTTGATACAGGTGAGGCCGACCTTTGAGGATCCTCGGCACCGCCGTGCGGCATGGCTCACCGCCCCACCACGGATCGTGACCGCGGCGGGGCGGATCACCCCGTGCGATGCGCGGTGGCCTCGCGCGGCGGTGTCAGCCGAGTCTCTGGGCCTGCTCGATGTCGGCTCCGGCCAGTGTCACCAGCCGGTGGCCGAGATCCAGGAAGGCCCGCCCGGCGGCCAGCTCGTCGCCGATCTCCGGAACGGCCCGGTCGGCGGGATTGCGCCGCGCGTGGCCCGTGCCCTCGATGGTGGTGCCGTCCTGCGTGGTCAGCACGGCGCGCACGTAGGTGTCGTTGCCGCGCTCGTTGATGAAGACCTGTGTGTTCCACTTCTTGGCTTCCATGGTTGTCACCCCCTTCCAGCATCGGTCCTGGCAGGCGCCCTTGCCAAAGGTCGTTGGCCGTTCCGGCGTGGCTCAAACGGACCCGGGGCCGGGAAGCCGCACCGGATGGACCGAGGTCCGTCGGCGCGCCGGCCCGGGACCTTCGTCCCGGGCCCCGGGCCGGGACGGTGGCTAGCGTCGTGGGCATGAACGAGATCGTCGTCGGGGCCGACGGGTCCGAGCACGGCCTGGTCGCGGTCGAGTGGGCGGCGGCGGAGGCCGCGCGCCGGGGAGCGCCGCTGCGGGTCGTGCACGCGGTCGCCGCCTGGCTGTTCGACGCCCAGGCCGACCCGCGGATCAGGCTGGTCCGGGAGTGGATGCGCGACAACGGCGAGGAGGTCGTCCGGCAGGCGCTGGGACGGGCGCGGGCACGGGCGCCCGAGGTGGAGGTGTCCGGCGGGCAGGTCGGCGGGCAACCGGCCGAGGTGCTGATCAGGGAGTCGAGGGGCGCGCTCATGGTCGTGGTGGGCAGCCACGGTTCCGGCGGCCTGACCGGTCTGCTGCTGGGATCGGTGGCGTTGCAGGTGACCTCGCACGCGTCCTGCCCCGCCGTGGCGGTGCGCCCGGACAGGCCGGGGACCGCGGAGCCCGAGCCGGCCGAGGGCACGCCGGACGCGGGGGAGGTGGTCGTCGGGGTGGACGGCTCCCCGGGCAGCGCGGCGGCTCTGGACTTCGCCTTCGAGGAGGCCGCCGTCCGAGGGGCCCCCGCACGGGCGGTGATGGCCTGGAGCCATCCCGCCTCCGAGCGTCCGGGGGACATGCAGCCGCTGGTGTTCGACCCGGTGGTGGTGACAGAGGAGCAGGAGCGGGCCCTGGCGGAGTTCGTGGCGCCCTGGGAGGCCGAGTACCCCGGCGTGCCGTTCATCCGGCAGGTCGTGCACGCCCGTCCCACGCGGGTTCTGGCCGAGGCATCCGCGCGTGCCCGGCTGCTGGTCGTGGGGTCGCGGGGCCGGGGAGGCTTCAGCGGCCTGGTGCTCGGTTCGGTCGGCCACGCCATGCTCCACCACGCGCGATGCCCGGTAGCGGTCGTCCACGCGTCCCGTGGAACCCCTGCGGAGTGACCGGCCGGAGACGGCTCAGGCTCGTTCCGTGCGCCGGGTCGCCCATTTGGCGAGTTCGACCAGGGCGTAGGCGATCGCGGCCACCGCGGCGACGCGTGCCCAGGCGCCGGGACTGAGCGGGGCGGAACGGAACAGGTCGTGCATCACGGGGACGTAGGTGTAGAAGACCTGGATGGCGATGAGGGCGAGGGCGCCCGCGCCGACCCACGGGTTGCGCCGGACGCCGTGCCACAGCATCGGGTGTTCCAGCGACAGGCAGTTGAACAGGTAGGCCAGCAGCGTCATCGCGAAGACGTTGACCACGACGGTGCGGGCCTCGGCCAGTGAGGCGCCGTGGGCCTGCTCCCAGTGGAAGAGGCCGAACGCGCCCGCGAGCAGGATCGCGGCGACCAGCAGGATGCGGGCGGTCAGCCGCCTGGTGATGAGCGGGAGGGCGGGGTCGCGGGGCGGGCGCCGCATGATGTCCTCGTCGCGCGGCTCGACCGCGAACGGCAGCCCGAGCACCAGCACGGCGGTCATGTTCAGCCACAGCACCTGGACCGGCAGGATGGGCAGCTCGCCGCCGCCCAGGATCGCCGCCACCAGGACCAGGCCGAGGCCGATGTTGGCGGGCAGCGCCCACACGATGAACTTGACCAGGTTGTCGAAGACGCCGCGGCCCTCCTCGACGGCGGCCTCGATGGAGGCGAAGTCGTCGTCGGTGAGGACCATGTCGGCCGACTCCTTGGCGACCTCCGTGCCGTCGCGTCCCATCGCCACGCCGATGTCGGCCTGTTTGAGGGCGGGCGCGTCGTTCACGCCGTCCCCGGTCATGGCGATGACGTGGGAGCGGGCCTGCAGCGCCCGGACCAGGCGCAGCTTCTGCTCGGGGGAGACGCGGGCGAACACGGCGGTGCGCTCGACGGCGCCGGGGAGGTCGCCGTCCGCGGTGGCGGCCAGGTCGGCGCCGGTCATGACCTCGCCGTCCAGCCCGATCCGCGCGCCGACGGCGCGGGCCGTGGCGGCATGGTCCCCGGTGATCATCTTGACCTGGATCCCGGCGGTCCGGCAGGCGTGGACGGCCCGGGCCGCCTCCTCGCGGGGCGGGTCGTGCATGGCCTGCAGGCCCAGGAAGACCAGCCGGGGCGGCGGCTCGGTGAGGTGGTCGGCGGCGGGATCGGCGTCGGCGCGGGCGAGGGCGAGCACGCGCAGGGCCTGCCCGCCGTAGGCGTGGGCGACGGCGGTGATGCCCTCGACGTCGAGGGGCTCGGTGCCGCCGTCCGCGGCGAGCTGGCGGTCCGACATCGCCAGGATGCGCTCCAGCGAGCCCTTGGCGTAGATCACGCCGCCCGCGTGGAGGGTGGCCATGTACTGCCGCTCCGAGCTGAAGGTGATCGTGTCGAGGCGTTCGGGGGCCTCGCCGAGCCCCGCCTTGGCGGCGCTGACGACCAGGGCGCCCTCGGTGGGGTCACCGACCAGGCTCCAGCCGCCCCCGTCCCCGCCCTGGGTGATCCGGGCGTCGTTGCAGGCCAGCCCGGCCATCAGGCATTCGCGCAGGGCCGGGTGCGCGGCCGCCTCGACGCGCCCGCCGCCAGCGAGGATCTCGCCGCGGGGCGCGTAGCCGGTGCCGGTCACCTCGAAGAGGCGGCCCCCGGCGGCGATGCCGGTGACGGTCATCTGGTTCCGCGTCAGCGTCCCGGTCTTGTCCGTGCAGATGACGGTGGTGCTCCCGAGCGTCTCCACCGCGGGCAGCCGCCGGACGATGGCGTTGCGCCGCACCATCCGGGCCACCCCGAACGCCAGGGTGATCGTCACCACCGCGGGCAGGCCCTCGGGAATGGCGCCCACGGCCAGCGCCACCGCGGCGGTCAGCATCTCCGGGACGGGCCGGCCGCGCAGCACCCCGACGGCGAACGTGAGGGCGGCCAGGGCCAGGATGGCCACGGTCACCACCCGGCTGAAGCGCGCGATCTTGCGGGTGAGCGGGGTCTGCACGGCGGTCGCCGAGCCGACGAGCCGGTGCACGAGCCCGATCTCGGTGCCGGCGCCGGTCGCCGTGACGAGGCCGGCCCCTCGCCCGTAGGTGACGAACGTGCCAGAGTGGGCCATGTTGCGGCGGTCGGCCAGGGCCGCCTCGCCGAGCGCGTCCGGCGTCTTGGCGACGGGCGCCGACTCGCCGGTCAGCGCGGACTCGTCCACCGAGAGGTCGGCGGCGCGCACCAGCCGCAGATCGGCGGGGATCCTGTCACCGGCCTCCAGCAGCACCAGGTCGCCGCGCACCAGCTCCTCCGACGGCAGGCGCGCGGGCCGCCCGTCGCGGACGGCGGTGGTGACCGTGCGGGTCATCGCGGCCAGCGCGGCCAGCGCCCGCTCGGCCCGCGCCTCCTGGACGAACCCGACGATCGCGTTCGCGACCACCACGCCCAGGATCACGGCCGCGTCCACGTGGTCGCCCAGCGCGGTGGTGATGACCGCCGACACCAGCAGCACGTAGATCAGCGGGTTGTGGAACTGCAGCAGGAACCGCGCCACCGGCCCGCGCCGCCGGGCCTCCGGCAGCACGTTGGGGCCGTGCCGCGCCAATCGCGCGGCCGCTTCGTCCGAGGTGAGGCCGAGATCGGGGTCGGTGCCGAGATCCTCGGCGACCTCCCGGGGGGTGCACTGGTACGGCGGGCCGGTGACGGTCGTCGTGTTCACACGCCCAAGGCTCGCGCCTGCCCGCCGGGCGGGGTCAGGGGCGAAGGTCCCGGATGACGGGCCGTGTGACCTCTTTTTCCCCGGCGTTTGCCGGACGGCGCCGTGCGAGGGGTTCGTCGGGCCGCGCCCGGTGGAAGCCGCCCGCCCCGGCGGAGTGCCGCCCGTCCCGGCGCGCGGCCGCCGGTGCCTCGCCGGGCAGTACGGGCTCTATCCGGTAAAGGGAGGGCATGCCCGACCGCTGGGCGGTCCTGTCCCGCGCGGCCCCGGCCAGCTCGGTGATGAGGTCGCGGGCGGTGATCAGGCCCACCAGGGCGCCCTGGGCATCGGTGACCGCGACGTGGTCGTTGCCCGATTCCAGCATCGACCGGGCCGCTTCGGGAACGGTCGCGGCCGGGCGCACCGAGTCCTTCGCGTGCTCGCCGAGCAGGGTGGTGACGGGCCTGCGGGCGCGCCGCGGCCCGGCGGCGTCCCAGGCGGCCGTGAGCGTCGCGGCGTCCACGATGCCCAGGAAGCCGCCCTCGTCGTCCACCACGGGCAGGTGGTGGACCTCGGCGCGGCACATCAGCTCCCACGCCATGAGCACGGACTCGCGGGCGGAGATGGTGAGCAGGTCCATCGTCATCACCTCGGCCGCGGTCCGTTCCTCCAGCGGTACGTGCGCGGATCTCATGCCCCTACGCTGCGCCCGGCCGAGGCCGCGGTACCAGGGTCCAACGCGCGCTCCGGCCGGGACCAAGGGCCCTGAGAAGGAGGGTCCTTGGCTCCTGCACCCGCCATGGCCGGGGGTGTTGAGATCAGGACGTCAACAAGTTCGCCTCTCGAAGAAAGGCAGGCGACCATGGCCGTCTCGACTCCCAAGGCCGGTGAGGGGCGCCGGGCGCACCGGTTGCCGCACCTGCCGGCGCCGCAGCCCCTGACCGAGTCCCCGGCCGCGCGGTACGTGTGGGCCCTCACCCGGCTGGCGCTGGGCTGGGTGTTCGTGTGGGCGTTCCTCGACAAGACCTTCGGCCTGGGGCACGAGACCCCCGCGGCCCGGGCGTGGATCGAGGGCGGCAGCCCGACCGCCGGATTCCTGAAGAACACCCCGGAGGGCCCGTTCGCCGGGTTCTACCACGGTCTCGCGGGCCAGGCGTGGGCGGACTGGCTGTTCATGATCGGGCTGGCCGGGGTCGGTGCCGCGCTGGTGCTGGGCGTCGCCCTGCGGGCGGCCGCGGCGGGCGGCGCGCTGCTGCTGGTGATGATGTGGTCCGCGGTCCTGCCGCCGGAGAACAACCCCTTCATGGACGACCACCTCATCTACGCCATCGTCCTGGTCGGCCTCGCCCTCGTCAGCGCCGGCCACACCCTGGGCCTCGGCCGCCGGTGGGCGGATACCGCGCTCGTCCGCCGCTTCCCCATCCTCAAGTGACGACCGCCACCGGCGGCGGAGGGGCGCTCCCGAACCCGGGAGCGCCCCTCCGTCCACGTCGCCTGAGGGCCCGGGACGATCAGGTGCGCGGCAGGCCCAGCACCTCGAGCGCGTTGTCGTGGGAGATGCGCCGGACGTCGTGCTCGTCGAGGGAGCCGAGCGACTCGGTGATGAAGTCCACCGGCTGGGCGACGCCCTCGGCGTGCGGCCAGTCCGAGCCGAGCAGCAGGCGGTCGGTGCGCACGTCGGCGAGGAGGTCGTCGATCCGGTCCTCCCAGAACGGGGTGACCCAGACGTGCTCGGCGAACACCTCGCGCGGGTGGTTCTTGAAGTAGCCGGGGTTGCGGTTGGCCACGTCGTCGAGCCGGTGGAGCAGGTCGGGGATCCACCCGGCGCCGTTCTCGACGCTGGCCATGCGCAGCCGGGGGAAGCGCTCGAAGACCAGGTGGCACAGTGCGGCGCCGTAGAAGTCGGTGACGGCGCGCCCCTTGGTGAGCACGCCCCGCAGGGGCGAGCGCAGCACCGACTGCTCGGCCGAGCCGGGCTCCCACATCTGCACGATGGCGTCGTAGCCGTCGTTGCCGGCATGGGTGGCCACCACGACGTTCGCCTCCTCGGCCAGACCCCAGAAGGCGTCGTAGGCGGGGTCGAACGGCGAACGGAAGCCGCCGGGCACCGGCACCGGGGCGTTGCGGACGTTGACGACGGTGGCCCCGCGGCCGATCAGCTCGCGCAGCTCGGCGACGGCCGCGGCCGGGTCGAGGAGAGGAACGTAGGGGACGGCGTAGAGGCGGTCCCGGTAGTTGTAGCCCCAGTCCTCGTCCAGCCACTTGTTGAAGCCGTGGAAGACCTTGGAGCACGCGCCGGGGTCGTCCTTGAGCGCCTCCTCCAGCCCCACGCCCAGGGTCGGGAACAGCAGCGTCGCCTTCACGCGCTGCTCGTCCAGCACCCGCACGCGGGCCTCACGGTCGCGGTACTCCGCCCGCAGCGGCTCGAGCTCGCCGAACGCCTCCCGGATGCCCTTGCGCTCCGGGTTGCCGCGGTACCAGTGGTACAGCGCGCCGGGGCGGGCCACCGGATCGAACGTGGGGTTGGCGATGTAGCCGTTGACCTTCCCCCCGACGATCAGGCGGCGGCGGCCGTCGATGTCGGCCCAGCGCACGCCCCGGTTGCCCAGCGAGCGGTCCTGGTGCCGCGTGAAGGCGTCCTCCGCCTCGTAGTAGTGCGTGTCGAAGTCGAAGATCCAGTTGTCCTGTCCCACCCGCCCATCACACCGCCCGCACCCGTCCGTTGTCAACATCGACGTCGATATAGCACGACCGGATCCCGCCGGACCGGAACCGCGACGATCTTGATGATGACGTCGATATTGAGATATCGTGCGGCGAGCCGGCCCCCGGAGGCACTGCACATGGACATCGAGGAAGCGGGCACCGTCTTCACCGACCCGCGCGCCTACGCGGACGACGCGCGGTTCCACGCCGCCACCGCGCTGCTGCGCCGCGAGTCGCCGGTGCACCTCGTCGAACACCCGAGGTTCAACCCGTTCTGGGCGATCACCAGGCACGAGGACGTCATGGCGATCGCGCGCGACGCCGAGACCTGGATCAACGCGCCGCGTCCCGCCCTCGGCCCCAAGCCCAAGGACGACGTGCGCTCCGACATCCCCATCCGCGCGCTGGTGCAGATGGACGCACCCGACCACCCGGTCTACCGCCATGTGAGCGCGGACTGGTTCAAGCCGAGCGGGGTCCGGCGGCTCAGCGGCCGGATCGAGGAACTCGCCAGACGCTACGTGGACCACATGGCCGGCCTGGGAGGGGAGTGCGACTTCTTCGCCGACGTCGCCTCCCACTACCCGCTGTACGTCATCCTGTCCCTCCTCGGACTGCCCGAGGAGGACTTCCCCAGGATGCTCAAGCTGACCCAGGAGCTGTTCGGCGCCGACGACGAGGACCTGGCGAGGCGCGCCGGCGACACGGGCTTCATGGACACCCTGCTGGACTTCTTCACCTACTTCAAGACGCTGACCGACGACCGCCGCGCGAACCCGGGCGACGACCTCGCCTCGGGGATCGCCAACGCCACGATCAACGGTGAGCCGATCGGGGACCTCGAGGCGGTGGGGTACTACGTGCTGATCGCCACGGCGGGGCACGACACGACGAGTGCGGCCATCGCCGGCGGGCTGCACGCCCTGCTGGAGCACCCGGACCAGTGGCGGCGCCTGGCCGCCGACCCCTCCCTCGTCCCCACCGCGGTCGAGGAGATGATCCGCTGGGTCTCACCGGTCAAGCAGTTCATGCGGACGGCCACCGAGGACACGACCGTGCGCGGCGTGCCCATCGCGCGCGGGGAGTCGGTGCTGCTCTCCTACCCCTCGGCCAACCGGGACGAGGACGTCTTCGAGAACCCCGGGACCTTCGACGTCGGACGCACCCCGAACCGCCACATGGCCTTCGGGTTCGGCGCCCATTACTGCCTCGGCACGCACCTGGCCCGGCTGGAGGGCCGGGCGCTCTTCGCCGAACTGGTGCCCCGCGTGGCATCGATCGAGCTCGCGGGAACCCCCGCCTACATGGAGACCCTGTTCGTCGGCGGGCCCAAGCGCCTGCCGATCCGGTACACCATGGCCTGACCCGGCGTTCAGCCGTCCGAGGAGGCCTTGTCCTTGCCCTTGGCGGCCTTGCCCTTGCCCGCGCCCGCCTTGCCCGTGGCGCCGGCCTTGCCCGTGCCGGGGTCCTTCATGCCGAGCGCGTTCGTCCAGATGCGGGTGAGCTGGTCGGTCGCGGTGGCCAGGTCGAAGCCGAACGCGTTGTCGGTGTTGAAGAGGTACTCGGCGAAGTAGGCGACCATGCCGCCGAGCGCCTGGGCGGCGTAGCCGGCGTCCACGGCGGGATCGGCGTGACCCGCCTCCTGGAGCTGGCGGACGCGGCGCTCGATCGCGTGGGCGAAGGCGTCCTGGCGCTGCAGGCGGGTCTCGCGGACCGCGGCGTCGATGGTGGACACCTGGTGGATGACCCGCATGATCTTGGCGTTGGCGCCGTAGGCCACCAGGTAGTGCTCGTTGGCCGCGCGGATCCGCTCGACCGGGTCGGCGTCGGCGGGGGCCGGCTCCAGGGTGAGCAGGTTGACCTCGACCGAGTCGACGATCTCGGTGAAGATCTCTTCCTTCGAGACGAAGTAGGTGTAGAAGGACCCGTGGGAGATGCCCGCGATGTCGGCGATGTCGGCGATCCGGGCGTGCAGGAACCCGTCGCGCTCGAACACCTCCTTGGCGGCCTCGAGGAGACGGCGGCGGGTCTCACGGCCCCGAACGGTGCGTCCGGTGCCGCGGCGCTTGTCCTTCTCCTCGTCGCCGCGCCGGCCACGACTGGCGTTGGGCAGCACAGCCCTGCGTTCGGTCTTCTCGGGCACGGTGATCCTTTCTGGCGAAGCGTGCGGCGGCGACCGCTCCGCGGGCCTCCGCCGCCCCCGGCCGCCTCCGGGGTAGGGTACGGCGGAATCCGCCGAGCCCCCGGCGCCGTCCGCCATTCTTCCAGCCGGAGGGCGACGGTGAGGCGCGGCCGCGAACGCGCGGAACGCGGCCCCGTCCGCCGGAACCTCCGCGTTCCGCGGGCCCCGCACCCGCCCGGCGGAAGCCGCCGGCCGGTACTCGCGGCGGCCATGACCCGCAGGCGCCGAACTCCCCACAGCGTCGGTCAAGTATAGCGAATATGACATCGAAGTTGAACTTTTGCCCGCGGCCCGCCCCGCCGCGGCGGTGTGAGCGATATCAAATTACTGACTTCGATGTCAAAATTGATCCAAAGTCGGAGAGTTGCTAGCTTGACGCGTAGTCGACCATCCCGCATCGCGGCCGGTGCTGAATGAGTCGTTGATCGCCTTGACGGCTTGAGTTGGAGAGCGGGATGCCTGCCTCGCCCGAGGACCACGCGGCCATCAGCACGCTGCTGGCCCGGTACTGCCTGACGCTCGACCTCGAGGACGTCGAGGGCTGGGTCTCGCTGTTCACGCCCGACGCCCGCTACGAGGTGTACGGGCGCACGTTCGACGGGCACGACGGTCTGCGCGAAGTGTTCACGGCGTCGCCGCGAGGGATGCACCTCGGGGGCGTGCCGGCCATCGAGATGACCGGCGCCGACCGCGCCCGCACCACGCGGAACCTGCTGTTCGCCGACCGGAGCGACGGCGCCTCCAGCAACGTGTTCTATGTCGACGACCTTGTCCGGACCCCGGAGGGCTGGCGCATCGCCGCCTGCCGAAGCCGGCTCCACACGGCCGATGGTCTCGCCGACCGGCCCGCATCCTAAGGAGCGGTTCCTTTTGTCACAGATACCCTTCGCGCCCGACGTCTTCACCTGGCCCAGTGAGCGACCTCAGTTGATCGGGGGGCGGTGTGGCCGGTGTGAGGCCACGACGTTCCCGATGCAGTCGTCGTGTCCGCGGTGTGGTGACACCGGTATGGGGCGGGTGCTGCTGCCGCGTACCGGGACGCTGTGGACGTGGACGACGCAGGAGTTC
>NZ_JBHSON010000039.1:0-91448 GCF_042656285.1 Actinomadura rugatobispora
GCAAGGCCGTCGGCTACCGGGCCGGCGAGCGCTTCCCCTTCAACTCCATGTTCAAGGCGTACGCGTGCGCCGCGGTCCTCCGCAAGGCACGCGACACCGACGCCACGCGACCGCCAGCACCACGCGACGACCAGCACCGCGTGACGGGCGGCGGTGCGTGGCGGGCGGGGCGGGCGTGGAGTGTGAGGGGGCGGTGGCCGGGGGGTGTCTGGCGGTGGGAGCGGTCGCGGTCGTAGGGTCACGGACAAGTCCCCCGGATGAGAAGGACCGAACAACATGGAGCTCGACCACGAATTCACCGTCCCGGTGCCGGTGGATCAGGCCTGGTCGGTGCTGCTCGACGTGGAGCGGGTGGCGTCCTGCATGCCGGGCGCGACGCTCGACTCGGTCGAGGGCGAGGAGTACTCCGGCCGCATGAAGGTGAAGGTCGGAGCGATGACCATCACCTATCGGGGCACGGCGCGCATCACCTCCGCCGACGAGTCCGCCCGTACGGTCACGCTGGAGGCCGCCGCGAAGGAGGCCCGGGGTTCGGGCACCGCGTCGGCGACCGTGGTGTCGCAGCTGCACGACGAGGGTGACACCACCCGCGTGACGGTGAAGACCAAGCTGAACGTGACCGGCCGCCCCGCGCAGTTCGGCCGCAACATGCTGTCGGAGGTGGGCGGCAAGCTCATCACCCGGTTCGCTGCGGCGCTCGCCGAGGAGCTGGAGTCGGCGTCGGCTCCCGCCGAGGAGGCC
The DNA here is from genome assembly GCF_042656285.1 of Actinomadura rugatobispora. GTDB lineage: Bacteria > Actinomycetota > Actinomycetes > Streptosporangiales > Streptosporangiaceae > Spirillospora > Spirillospora rugatobispora. Next base: position 742 of record NZ_JBHSON010000039.1, read on the forward strand.
GCTCCGGCGAGCGCTGCCGAGCCGTTCGTACCGCAGCAGCGTCCGGCGAGCCCGGTGGAGTCGACGGCGTCCGATCCGGTCGTGTCGCCGATCCGGCGCCGGCAGGACGACCCCGACGACGCGATCGACCTGTTGGAGGTCGCGGGTCCGTCGCTGGTGAAGCGGGCCGTCCCGGCTCTGGGCGCGCTCGTGGTGCTTCTGCTGCTCATCCGGTTCGTGCGGCGGCGCAAGCGCTGAGACGTGTTTCGATCGCCGGGCCCGCCGGAAGCACAGTCGCAGTCGGGCGACCGGCCTCGCTCGCCTAGGCGAAAGTGCGGGAAAAGGCCGGGTCAACGATCGGGCGGGAGTCGGCCCCGACGGTGGCGGCAGGGCGTCGCGATGCCATCGGCTGGTGTCGTGGACACCATCGAGATTCAGCGGATCGTCGAGGTCGAGGACGACAACTGGTGGTACCGCGAGCGCCGCGCCATCGTCGCCAAGGAGGTGCGGCGCAGCGCCGCGGACCGGGCGGGCGGGCGGGAACGGGCCGTCGACATCGGGGCGGCCGGCGGCGGCAACACCCGCGTGCTGAAGGACCACGGCTGGCGCGCGGTCGCCATCGACAGCTCCGAGACCGCCGTCGACCTCTGCCTGTCCCAGGGCATCGACGCCTACCACGGCGACGCGTGCTTCCTGCCGCTGGCGTCCGGGGAGCAGGACCTGGCGCTGGCGCTGAACGTGCTGGAGCACGTCGAGGACGACCGGGCCGCCGCCGCGGAGATCGCCCGGGTGCTGCGGCCGGGCGGCGAGGTGCTGGTCGCGGTGCCGTGCGACATGACGCTCTGGTCGGCGCACGACGTCGCGCTCGGCCGCGTCCGCCGCTACTCCCGCCAGGCGCTCACCGACCTCTTGGAGGAGGCGGGGCTGGCGGTGGAGCGGCTGTGGAGCTGGAACGTGCTGCTGCGTCCTCTGGTCCGGCTCCGCCGGCACCGCACCGCGCACTGCGAGGACATGGCGCACCTGCACCCGTACATGAACGAGGCGCTGCATCTGGTCACGGCGCTGGAGCGTCTCCTGCCCGTCAAGTCGTGGCCGGGCGTCACCCTCTTCGCCCGCGCCCACCGTCTGTGAGCCCGCGCCGCGCCCGCCGCCGCTAGACGGCGGGCGCGGGGGCGGGCGCGCACGCCGCCAGCGGCGCCGATGCGGACCTGCGCGCCCTCCGCCAGAACTTCACGATGAGGGCGACCTCGAAGAGCAGCAGCAGACCGCCCGCGACGGCGACGGCCTGGAGGGCCAGTCCGGTGAGCGGCCCGACGATGAAGGCGGCCATCTGGAACTCGATGCCGCTCACCAGGTGCATGCGGATGCGGCGGCGCAGCAGGAAGCTGCGGACGCGTGTGTACGCGCCGCGCAGCCGGCCCCCACCGCGCCTCCGCCTCCGAGGACTGGGACCGGGCGGCATCGGCCGGGTGCTCTCCAGGTCGGGTTCGGGCCGTTGCCTCGGCACCCCCGCACCGGACGGTACGTGTGGCGCGTCCGGTCCCGGAGGCATCGCCGTCAGGGCCCGCTGGTTCAGCACCGCCGCCCTGCGGATCGAGCGGCGGGCCTTGGCGAGCTGCGCGCTGTTCAGGTACCGGAACATGTCGAGCGCGAGGATGGCGCAGCCCATCGCCCAGTACACGGCCTGCCCCGTCACGGTGTACAGGCCGTAGGCGAGGGCCAGCGCGCACGCGCCGTCGCGCACCCGGTCCAGCATGTAGTCCAGCCAGGCGCCGAACGGCGACTTGAGCCCCTTCAGCCTGGCGAGCTTGCCGTCGCAGCAGTCCAGGACGAAGCCCACGTGGTACAGCAGCGCGCCCAGCGCCAGCCAGCCGGGCGTGCCCTGGACGAAGCAGCCCGCGGCGCCGAGACCGAGCGCGAACGCGGCGAGGGTGATCTGGCCGGGGGTGACGGCCGTCCGCGAGGCCAGCGAACGGGTCAGCCGGACCGCGACCGGATCGACCAGCAGCACCGTCCACCACGCGTCGCGTTCCTTGCAGACGGCGCGGACCTCTCGCAGCGTGAACGTGGGCATGCGAGCCAGCATGGTGACACTCTGCCACCGCGTACAAGCAGATAGAGATCAACAGACCGGTGGCTGACCCAGAATTGACGTTCCCCCCAACACGCCTTCAGGCGGGCGCGCGGCCCCGCACGCGCACGGTGGTGGCGGCGTCGACGGAGACGGCGTCGCGGATGCTCTCGGCCAGCGCCTCGAACTCGGCGGCGCGGGGCGAGGTCGCCCGGTACCCGAGGCCGATGCGGCGGTTCGGCGCGGGCGCCGCGAAGCGGTGCAGCCGCAGGTTGGGCGCGCGCCGGGTCTCCACCGGCAGCGCCGTCTCCGGCACGAGCGTCACCCCCAGCCCGCCCGACACGAGCTGGACGAGCGTCGCGAGGCTGGTGGCGTACGTGGCGGCCGCGGCCCGGGCGCCGACCTGGCGGCAGACGTCCAGCGCCTGGTCGCGCAGGCAGTGCCCCTCGTTGAGAAGAATCACATCGAGCTCGTTGAGGACGGTGCGCGGGAGGTCGTCGCCGAGGTCGGAGGAGCCGGGGGCGACGAGGACGAAATCCTCGTCGTAGAGGGTGAGTTCGGTCACTCCGGGTAGAGGGGCGGGCAGCGCGATCACGACGACGTCGAGCCGTCCGGCGGTCAGTTCGGCGACGATCTGGTCGGTCTGCTCCTCGTGCACCGTGAGCTCCAGATCCGGGTAGTCGGCGGCCAGCCGGGGCAGCACGACGGGCAGCAGGTAGGGCGCGACGGTGGGGATCACGCCCAGCCGCAGCGGGCCGACCAGCGGGCCGCCCACCGCTCTGACCTCCTCGATCAGCCGGTCGAGCTCGGTCATGACGCGTTCGGCGCGGCGCGCGACCCGCTCGCCGGCGGGGGTCAGCAGGACCTTGCGGGTGGTCCGTTCGACGAGCCGTGTGTGCAAAGTCTCCTCGAGGGCGGCCACGGCGCCCGACAGTGCCGGTTGACTCATCCGCAACGCGGCGGCAGCATCCCGGAAATGTAGATGTTCCGCGAGCGCCAGAAAAGCCCTGAGCTGGGCGATCGTCGGCCTACTGATAGCAAACTCCTATCACCGCGACGCGATAGATCGATTTCTCATTTCACGATAGCCGGTGGCAACCTGACTGCGTCGCGGGCCGTGCCCCAGGGGCCCCGCCCGTCACTCGCACCCCAGAGGGTGACCCAACACGTGCAGAAGCGAAGGAGCCTACGTGCTTACTGTCGGTGACCAGTTCCCCGAGTACGAACTCACCGCCTGCGTCTCGCTGGACGCGGACAACGCCTTCGAGACGATCAACCACAAGTCCTACGAGGGCAAGTGGCGCGTGGTGTTCTTCTGGCCGAAGGACTTCACCTTCATCTGTCCCACCGAGATCGCCGAGTTCGGCCGCCTGAACGAGGAGTTCGCCGACCGCGACGCCCAGGTCCTGGGCGCCTCGGTCGACAACGAGTTCGTCCACTTCGCCTGGCGCAAGGACCACCCGGACCTGCGCGAGCTGCCGTTCCCGATGCTGTCGGACCTCAAGCGCGAGCTCAGCGAGGCCCTGGGCATCCTCACCGCGGACGGCGTCGCCCAGCGCGCCACCTTCATCGTCGACCCGAACAACGAGATCCAGTTCGCGATGGTGACCGCCGGGTCCGTGGGCCGGAACGTCAAGGAGGTCCTGCGGGTCCTGGACGCGCTGCAGAGCGACGAGCTCTGCCCGTGCAACTGGAACAAGGGCGAGGACACCCTGAACGCCACCAAGCTGATGGCCGGGGTCTGATCCCGCGCCACGAGCGGGCATCACGGCCAGCACGCAGCACGCAGAGCAGTACGGCGGCCGGTCGCGACGGGGGAACGCCGCGGCCGGCCTTCCGCATGAAGGGACACGAAAGACAGTGAGCGTCGACGCGCTGAAGGGCGCCCTGCCGGGTTACGCCAAGGACACCAAGCTCAACCTGGGCTCGGTCACGAGCACCTCCCAGCTGTCGGAGCAGCAGCTCTGGGGCACCGTGCTGGCCTGCGCGCTGGCCACCCGGAGCACCCGGGTCATCGCCGAGCTGGCCGAGGAGGCGGGCGACTACCTGTCCGCCGAGGCGTTCGAGGCCGCCAAGGCCGCCGCCTCGATCATGGCCATGAACAACGTCTACTACCGCGCCACCCACCTCATCGGCGACGACGCCTACGCCACCCTGCCGGCCAGGCTGCGCATGTCGGTGATCGGCAAGCCGGGCGTGGAGAAGCTCGACTTCGAGCTGTGGTGCCTGGCCGTGTCGGCGATCAACGGCTGCGGCCGTTGCCTGGAGTCGCACGAGAAGGTGCTGCGCGACGGCGGCCTGTCGCGCGAGCTGATCCAGGAGGCGCTGCGGATCGCCGCGGTGGTCAACGCCACCGCCGCCACCCTGGACGCCGAGGCTGTGCTCACCCAGCCCACCACCCCGGGACCCGATACCGCCCTCACTCCCGCCCCCGCCGCCGTCTGACACCGGCCGGCCCGCCCCTGCGGGACCGGCACCGGCGAACCGAAGGCCCGGGTGGACCACCACCCGGGCCTTCGCACGTCCGAACCGTCACTCCCACTCGATGGTGCCGGGCGGCTTGCTGGTGACGTCGACCACGACGCGGTTGACCTCGCGGACCTCGTTGGTGATCCGGGTGGAGATCCGCTGCAGCACCTCGTACGGCAGCCGGGCCCAGTCGGCCGTCATCGCGTCCTCGCTGGTCACCGGGCGCAGCACCACCGGGTGGCCGTACGTGCGGCCGTCGCCCTGCACCCCGACCGAGCGGACGTCGGCCAGCAGCACCACCGGGAACTGCCAGATGTCGCGGTCGAGGCCCGCCCGGGTCAGCTCCTCGCGGGCGATCGCGTCGGCGTCGCGCAGGATCTCCAGCCGCTCCCGGGAGACCGCGCCGATGATCCGGATGCCCAGCCCCGGGCCCGGGAACGGCTGCCGCCACACGATCTCGGCGGGCAGCCCGAGCTGCTCGCCCAGCGCCCGCACCTCGTCCTTGAACAGCGACCGCAGCGGCTCGACCAGCTTGAACTGGAGGTCGTCGGGGAGCCCGCCCACGTTGTGGTGCGACTTGATGTTGGCGGCGCCGGTGCCGCCGCCGGACTCGACGACGTCCGGGTAGAGCGTGCCCTGCACCAGGAACTCCACCGGCTCACCGGCGGATTCGCCCACCACCGCCCGCGCGGCCTCCTCGAAGACGCGGATGAACTCCCGGCCGATGATCTTGCGCTTGGCCTCCGGGTCGGTCACCCCGTCCAGCGCGGCCAGGAACCGCTCCTGGGCGTCCACCACGTGCAGGTTGACGCCGGTCGCGGCGACGAAGTCCTTCTCGACCTGCTCGGCCTCGCCCTTGCGCAGCAGCCCGTGGTCGACGAACACGCAGGTCAGCTGGTCGCCGATGGCGCGCTGGACGAGCGCCGCCGCCACCGCCGAGTCGACCCCGCCCGACAGCGCGCAGATCGCCCGCTTGTCGCCGACCTGGGCGCGCACCGCGTCGATCGACTCCTCGGCGATGTTGACCATGGTCCAGCTGGGACGGCAGCCCGCGCCCTCGTACAGGAAGCGGCGCAGGATCTCCATGCCGTGCTCGGTGTGCAGCACCTCGGGGTGGAACTGGACGCCGTAGAAGCCGCGCACGCGGTCCTCCATGCCGGCCACCGGGGTCACCTCGGTGGCCGCGGTGACCAGGAAGCCGTCCGGGGCGCGGCTGACGAAGTCGCGGTGCGACATCCACACCGCCTGCTCGCCCGGCAGCCCGGCGAACAGCGTCCCGGGGGCGGCCACGGCGATCGTGGCGCCGCCGTACTCGGCGACGTCGGAGTTCTCCACCGTGCCGCCGAGGGCCTGCGCCATCACCTGGTGCCCGTAGCAGATGCCGAACGTGGGCACGCCCAGGTCGAACAGGCCGTCGGGGGCGGCCGGGGCGCCCTCCTCGTACACCGAGGCGGGACCGCCCGACAGGATGATCGCCTTCGGCCCCTTGGCGAGCATCTCGGCCGCCGGCATGGTGGACGGCACGATCTCGCTGTACACATGGCACTCGCGCACCCGGCGCGCGATCAGCTGCGCGTACTGCGCGCCGAAGTCGACGACGAGGACGGTGTCGAAGGACTGGTCTACGGCCACCAAGGACGCCTTTCGAATGGGTGGAGGTGTTCCAGTCTATGGGCGCCCGCGGCCTGCGACGATGCGCGCCCCCGGCCCCGCATTGAGTCACGGATTGTGTCTGATCGGTAACGTTCCGCCTATTTTTGGCCTGCCGCACTCCGCGAGGCCGTTGCATTCTGATACCAATCAGACACGTTCCGTGTTCGATCATCACCCGGGAGTGCCGTGAAGCCGTTCGCCGCAGCCGTCACGCTGATCGCCGCCCTCGTGCCCGCCGTTCCGGCCGGCACGGCCACCGTCCAGGGGCCCCCGGCGGGTCCCGGCCCGGTGCAGGCCCCCGGGCCCGGCAAGGCTCCGGGGTCCGGGCACGAGCCGGGGGTGCGGCGGCTGGCGAGCGCCCGCGACTGCCCGCCGGCCGGCGCACGGTTGCGTTCTCGCGATACGGACCCGCACGGAACGCATGACGACGGGCACGGGCACGGCCACGACCATGGGCATGGGGGCGACCGCGCGCACGAAAAGGTCCGCGAGGGCGGGCGCAACGATCTGACGCCCGCCGAGGCGCACTCCGTCGAACGCGAGTTGCAGTCGATCCTGGCCGGGCTCGGGTTGGGGAAGCCCGGGGCGCCCCAGCCAGGGGCCGCCCAACCCGGGGCTGCCCAGCCCGATCCGCAGGCCGCCCGCCGCAAGGCGCCGAGGGTGACCGTCCCGGTCTACTTCCACGTCCTGCACGACGGCCCGACCGGCAACCTGTCCAACGACGACATCCGCCGCCAGATCCAGTCGCTGAACGACGCGCACGGCGGCAAGGGCGCCGGCGCCGACACCGGCTTCGCGTTCGCCCTCCACGGCGTGACCCGCACCGACAACGCCACCTGGTACGGCGACCCCGAGCGCCACGAGCAGACGTTCAAGACCAAGCTCCGCAAGGGCGGCGCGGGCACGCTCAACCTCTACAGCGCCGACATGGGCGAGGCGATGCTCGGCTGGTCCACTTTCCCCTGGTCGTACCGGGCCAACCCGAAGATGGACGGCGTCATCATCCACCCGGAGAGCATGCCGCACGGCTCGATCGAGAACTTCAACCTGGGCCACACCGCGACCCACGAGATCGGCCACTGGCTGGGGCTTTACCACACCTTCCAGGACGGCTGCGCCGGCGACGGCGACCGCGTCGCCGACACCCCGGCCGAGCGCGACCCCACCAACGGCTGCCCCGCGGACAAGGACACCTGCCCGGCGGTCGGGGCCGACCCCGTCCACAACTACATGGACTACGCGTTCGACGACTGCATGAACCAGTTCACCAAGGGCCAGGGCGACAGGATGCACCTGGTGTGGACGGCCTACCGCCGCTGATACGCGGCCAGCAGCGGGGCGGCGTCGTCCTCCGGGAGGTGGCGGACGGCCTCGCGGAGGGTCACACCCGAGATCCGGCCGGTGCGCGGCTCCACCCAGTCGCGCACCCAGGCCGGATCCTTCTTCGACAGCTCGCGCAGGACCCAGCCGAGGGCCTTGCGGATGAAGAAGCCGGTCTCCTCGATGAGGGCGTCCCCGTAGCGGGAGACGCGGTCCAGGTCGGGGTGCCCGGCGCGGACGCCCGGGAGCAGCGCCAGGAGCGCGGTCCGCCTGATCCAGGGGTACGGGTCGCCCGCCCAGGCGTCCAGGACGGCGGCGAGGTCCGGGAAGCGGACGACCAGGGCTCCGACGACCTTCTCGGCCAGGATGTCGACGTACACCCAGCTGCCCGAGTCACGGATCATGCTCTCGGCGACGGTCAGGTCGCCGGGCTCCAGCACGTCCACGCGCCGGACCAGGACCTCGATGGCCGCGACCCGGGCCTCGTGGACGGGACGGCCGCCGTCGGTCTCCCCCCACAGGGAGGCGGCCAGGGCGAGGAGGTCCGCGCGTGCGGGACGGGTCCGCACGGCGGAGCGGGCGGTCTTGCGGATGGCGGGCACCGGCACGCCGAAGTGGACGAAGTCGCTTTTCAGATAGCGCTTCTCGTACTCCGCGCGGTCCCGCGCGCCCTGCTCGCGCAGTTCGGCGACGATCCGGGAGGTCTCCTCGGCGACGGCGTCCATGGGGTCACGGTACGGCCCGCCGGCGGCGGCGTCCTACGTGATGCCGACGATGGGGAGGCGCAGGGCCTCCGGCGCGCCGGCGGGGACGACCGGGTTCTTCGGGGCCACGGCCGCGACCCGCCGGTACGCGGCGCCCAGCGCGGGCCGCGGGTCCTCGCCTCCCTTGTCGGGCCAGAACGACATCGCGCGCTCCGCCTGCGCCGTGATGGTGAGGGACGGGTTCACGCCCAGGTTGGCCGAGACCGCCGAGCCGTCCACGATGTGCAGGCCGGGGTGGCCGTAGACGCGGTGGTAGGGGTCGATGACGCCCGTGTCGGGAGAGTCGCCGATGACGCAGCCGCCCAGGAAGTGGGCGGTCATCGGCACGTCGAACAGGTCGCCCCAGGACCCTCCCGGCATCCCGCCGGTCTCCTCGGCGAGCAGCCGCACGGCCGCGTGGCCCACCGGGATCCAGGTGGGGTTGGGCTCGCCGTGCCCGCGCACGGCGCGCACGTCCCATCCGAACGGGCCCCGCCTCGGCTCCAGGGTGATGGAGTTGTCGCGGTTCTGCATGACGAGGGCGATGACGGTCCGTTCGGACCAGGTGCGCACGTCCAGGAGCTGGAGCAGGTCCCGGGGACGGCGCGCGACGTGCCGCGCGAACTTCGCCAGGCGCGGCGTGCGGCGTTCGCCGGGCCGGTCGCCGTCCACCAGCACGTCCCGTACGTCCCGGCGGCGAACACCACCTGCCCTGCGGTGAACGCCTTGCGATCGCGCCCGAACGAGCCGGTCCGCACGATGTCCACGCGGTACCCGCCGCCGCCGTCGCCCAGCGGGGTCACGCGGGTGACGCGGCTGAGCGGCATGATCCGGGCCCCGGCCTTCTCCGCCAGGTAGAGGTAGTTCTCGGTGAGCATGTTCTTGGCGCCGTGGCGGCAGCCGACCATGCACTCGCCGCACTCGGTGCAGCCCCGGCGGCGCGGCCCGGCCCCGCCGAAGTACGGGTCGTCGCTCTCCACGCCGGGCCCGTCCCCGAAGTGCACGCCGACCGGGGTGCGGACGAACGTCCCGGCCTTGCCCATCCGCTCGGCGACCTTCCGGATCGCCCTGTCGGCGTCGGTGACGGTGGGGTTCTGGACGACGCCGAGCATCCGCCCGGCCTGGTCGTAGTAGGGGGCGAGATCGTCCCGCCAGTCGGTGATGTGGGCCCACTGCCGGTCCTGGAAGAACGGCTCGGGCGGCACGTACAGGGTGTTGGCGTAGTTGAGCGAGCCGCCGCCGACGCCCGCGCCCGCCAGCACCATGACGCGGCTGGCCCTGGCGCCGCGGATCAGGTGGATCCGCTGGATGCCGGTGAGGCCGAGCGCCGGCGCCCACAGGTACCGGGACACCTTCCAGTTCGTCTCGGGCAGCCCGGGGTGGCGTCCGCCGGGCGCGACGCCAGGCGTGGCACCGGCCCGGACACGGGCCCCTTGCCGGGACGCGCCGGTGTCGAAGCGGCGGCCCGCCTCGACCACCGCGACCCGGTAGCCCTTCTCCGTCAGCCGCAGCGCCGCGACGGCGCCGCCGAACCCCGACCCGACCACGAGCACGTCGAAGTCGTACCGCACGCCCATCCCGCTCCCGCCGTCCCGCGCTACTTGACGCGCATCCGCTTCATCGCCTTGATCCCGGAGGTCATGACGTCGGCGAACCGGGCGTACGACAGCGAGCCGGGCGGCTCCAGGTCGGCGATGTGCTGGCTGGCGATGGTCTGCGCCTCGGTGAACTTCAGCAGGCCCTCGGCGCCGTGCCGGCGGCCGACCCCCGACTGCTTCATGCCGCCCATGGGGGCGTCGTAGGAGGCGTACGCGGCGCCGAACCCGTCGTTGACGTTGACCGTCCCCGCCTGGATACGGGCGGCGACGCGGCGGCCCCGGGCGGCGTTCTTGGTCCAGACGGAGGCGTTGAGGCCGTACTCGGTGTCGTTGGCGCGCTCGACGGCCTCGTCCTCGCTCGCGACCTTGTAGACGGCCACGACGGGCCCGAACGTCTCGTTCGCGCACAGGTCCATGTCGGCGGTCACGTCGGTGAGGACGGTCGGCTCGAAGAACAGCGGGCCGAGGTCGGGACGGGCGTTGCCGCCCGCCAGCACGGTCGCGCCCGCCTCGACGGCCTGGCCGACGTGCCTGGTGACGGCCTCCAGCTGGCGCGGGTAGGTGAGCGAACCCATCTCCACGTCGAAGTCGAGCTCGGCGCCGAGGCGCATGCCGTTCACCAGGTCGGCGAAGCGCGGCACGAACCGGTCGTAGACGGCGGCGTGCACGTACATCCGCTCGATGGAGATGCACAGCTGGCCCGCGTTGGTGAAGCAGGCGCGCAGGGCGCCGCGGGCGGCGCGCTCGACGTCGGCGTCGTCCAGGACGATCATCGGGTTCTTGCCGCCGAGTTCGAGCGAGTAGCCGACCAGGCGGGGCGCGACCTTCTCGGCGATGGCCCGGCCGCCGCGGGTGGAGCCGGTGAACGAGACGTAGTCGGCCTGCTCGATCAGCGGGTCGCCGATCTCGGCGGGCTCGCCGACGACGATCTGCCACAGGTGGCGCGGCAGCCCGAGCGAGACCAGCAGGTCCAGGACCCAGAGGCTGGACAGGCAGGTCTGGGTGTCCGGCTTGTGGACGACGGCGTTCCCGGCCATCAGCGCGGGGGCGATGTCGCTGGCGCCGAGCGCGAACGGGTAGTTCCAGGGCGCGATGAGGGCGACCACGCCCTTGGGGTGGCGCAGTTCCTGGACGCGGGTGAGGCCGGGCATCATGCCCTGCCGGCGCTTGGGCTTGAGCAGGCCGGGGGCGCGGCGCGCGTAGTACAGCGAGCACAGCGCCACGTCGAGGAACTCCTCCAGCGCGTGCCGGCGGGCCTTGCCCGTTTCGAGCTGGATGACGTCCAGGATCTCGTCGCGCCGCTCGACCAGCGCGTCGGCCAGCCGCAGGAAGGGCTTGGCACGCTCGCCGGGGGACAGCTTCGCCCAGGCGCGCTGGGCCTCCCGCGCGCGCTCGTGGGCGCGGCGCACGTCGTCGGCGCTCGACAGCGGGACGGTGGCGAGGTCCTCGCCGGTGAACGGGGTGGGGATGGTGGTCGATTCGGCGCCGCCCGCGACGATGTGGGAGGTCAGCCGCTCGATCAGGGGTGGGGGGAGCCGATACGCCGCCGCGCCTTGGGCGGGGACCGTCGGGGATGCCATGCGAGCACACTATGACCCCCTGGCCATGTCTGGCTACCCGCAAGTAATGGGGCTTTTCTGGTGATCTGTCGCACGGCGATTTCCCCAAGTCGCGGACCGACCGGCCCCTTCCGGTGTATTCCGGAAGGTGAACGGACCAGGGCGGTGGCACCGGCCGGTCCGGGGTGTATCGCTGCCGCCCGCCCCGGCCCGGCGCTCCGCCGCGCGAGAAAGGTGGCTACATGATCGACGCCCAGTACAGGGGCGCCGACCCGGGCGAGGGCGGCGGCACCAGCGGCGGCGCGTCCGACCCAGGAACGGCCGGCACCGGCACGACCGGTAAGAACACGACCGAGACCGACACGACCACGAGCGGCACGAGCGCGAACGGCGGCGGGACGCGGCGGGAGCGGCGCGAGCGCACCAGGGCGGCGCTGCTCGGCGCGGCCCAGCGCCTCTGGGCCGAACGCGGCATCCACGGCGCCTCCCTCGACGACGTCGCCGCCGAGGCGGGACTCACCAAGGGCGCCGTCTACTCCAACTTCACCGGCAAGACCGATCTGCTGCTGGCCCTGCTGGAACGCTGGACCGGCGCCGGCATCGGCACCGAGACCTACACCGAACTCACCGGCACCGAACTCACCGGCACCGAACTCACCGGCACCGAACTCACCGGCGCCCGGCCGGCCGGGAACTCCCACTCCCCCGAGGAACGCTTCGACCGCGCCGGGGACGCCTACGCCCGCCGCATGTCCGGTGAGGGCGCCCGGCTCGCGGCACTGCTGCTGGTGGAGTTCTGGCTGTACGGCATGCGCGACGGCCAGGCGGGCGAGCGGCTCTCCGGCTGGTACGCCGAGCGCCGCGCCGGCCTCGCCGAGGACCTGCGCGACGCCGACGGCGTCACGGCCGCCGACCGTGCCGCGCTGGCCGTCGCGCTCGACTTCGGCCTGGCCATGCAGCACCTGCTCGACCCCGGCCGGGTCCCCGCCGAGCTGTACGCGCACGGCATGCGGCTCGTCCTCGGCAAGGCCGTGGCCTGACGGTCCCGCGCGAACCCCGCCGCGCGGGCCCGTCCACGGGTCACGAGGTGACGCCGGACGGCGCCGCCGTGGGGACGATGTCGGGCGCCCCGCGGCGCCGCGCGTCGGCCTCCTGGTCGCCGTCCTGGCTCTGCGAGTCGCGCTCGGCCTCCACCCGCTTGCGGTAGTACTCGATCTCCCGGTCGCGCTGCTTCTTCGACCAGCCCAGCACCGGCGCGATCAGGTCGGCGGCCTCCTGGACGACGCCGAGCCCGCGGTCCCAGGTCTCGATCGAGATCCGGGTGCGGCGGGCCAGCACGTCGTTGAGGTGCCGGGCGCCCTCGTGCGAGGCCGCGTACACGATCTCGGCGCGCAGGTAGTCGTCGGCGCCCGACAGCGGCTTGCCCAGGTCGGGCTTGTCGGCGATCAGCCCCAGCAGGTCGTCCACCAGGACCCCGTACCGCGACAGCAGGTGCTCGATCCGCGCCACGTGCAGCCCGGACACCGACGCCAGGCGGTAGCGGGAGTTCCACATCGCCTGGAAGCCCTCGCCGCCGACCAGCGCGATGTCGTGGGTGCACGACTCGGCGACCTTGCCGTCCAGGCCGTGCGCGACCGCGTCGATGGCGTCCTTGGCCATCACCCGGTAGGTGGTGTACTTCCCGCCCGCGACCAGCACCAGGCCCGGGACGGGATGCGCGACGACGTGCTCGCGCGACAGCTGCGAGGTCTCCTCGGTCTCGCCGACCAGCAGCGGCCGCAGCCCCGCGTACACGCCCTCGACGTCGTCGTGGGTGAGCGGGGTGTTGAGCACCGAGTTGACGTGCTCCAGCACGTACTCGATGTCGGCGCGGGACGCGGCCGGGTGCGCTTTGTCCAGGTCCCAGGCCGTGTCGGTGGTGCCGATGATCCAGTGCCGTCCCCACGGGATGACGAACAGCACCGACTTCTCGGTGCGCAGGATGACGCCCGTCGAGGAGTGGATGCGGTCTTTGGGGACCACGAGGTGGATGCCCTTGGACGCGCGCACGTGGATCTGCCCGCGCCCGCCGACCAGCTCCTGGATGTCGTCGCTCCACACGCCGGTGGCGTTGACGACCTGCTTGGCGCGCACCTCCGCGGTCGTCTGCGTCTCCAGGTCGCGGATCTTCACACCGGTCACGCGCTCGCCCTCGCGCAGGAACCCGACGCACTGGGTGCGGGAGGAGATGCGGGCGCCGTACGCGGCGGCCGTGCGCAGCACGGTCATCACGTAGCGGGCGTCGTCGACCTGCGCGTCCCAGTACTGGATGGCCCCGGTGAACGCGTCCTTGCGCAGCGACGGGGCCAGCTTCAGCGCGCCCCGGCGGGTCAGGTGCCGGTGGTGCGGGACGCCCCGCGAGCTGCCCATCCGGAACGCCAGCGCGTCGTACAGCGCGACACCCGCGCCGAAGTAGGCGCGCTCCCAGACCCGGTGCGTCGTCGGCAGCAGGAACGGCACCGGCTTGACCAGGTGGGGCGCGATCTGCAGCAGCAGCGCCCGCTCGGTGAGCGCCTCCCGGACCAGGTCGAAGTTGTACTGCTCCAGGTAACGCAGCCCGCCGTGGATCAGCTTGGACGACCGCGAGGACGTCCCGGAGGCGAAGTCGCGGGCCTCCACGACCGCCACCGACAGGCCGCGGGTGGCGGCGTCGAGCGCGGCCCCGGCGCCGACGATCCCACCGCCCACCACGACGACGTCGAACTCCTCGCGGGCCATCTGGTCGAGCGCGCCCGCACGTTCGGCCGGTCCCAGGCGCGAGCTGCCCAGTCCGGTCACCGGTGATCCCGTCATCGCGATTCCCCCTGTGCGGTGTGGGTGTCCGAAAGGTAACTACCCAACAGTAAGGACGGGACCACCCCGAGATCGCCCGATTCCGCCCCGAGATCATGTCCGGAACACGGTGAGACGCCCCACATCAGGCCCGGCGGCCCCCGGACGGCCCTCCGGACGGCCCTCCCGGGGGCCCGAAAAGCCTCAGATGGCGGACGGCGCGACGACCACCTGCACCCGCTGGAACTCCTTGAGCTCGGTGTAGCCGGAGGTCGCCATCGCCCGGCGGAGGGCGCCGATGAGGTTCATCGAGCCGTCGGCCACGTGCGAGGGGCCGTACAGGATCTGGTCCATGGTGCCGATCGTGCCCAGGTCGATGCGGGTGCCGCGGGGCACGTCGCCGTGGTGGGCCTCGCTGCCCCAGTGGTAGCCGCGGCCGGGCGCCTCGGCGGAGCGGGCGAACGGCGAGCCGACCATCACCGCGTCCGAGCCGCAGGCGAACGCCTTGGCGATGTCGCCGCTGTTGGTCATGCCGCCGTCGGCGATCACGTGCACGTACCGGCCGCCGGACTCGTCCAGGTAGTCGCGACGGGCCGCCGCCACGTCCGCGACCGCGGTGGCCATCGGCACCGCCACGCCCAGCACGGTGCGGGTGGTGTGCCCGGACCCGCCGCCGAACCCGACCAGCACCCCGGCCGCGCCGGTCCGCATCAGGTGCAGCGCCGCCGTGTACGTCGAGCAGCCGCCGACGATCACCGGCACGTCGAGGTCGTAGATGAACTGCTTGAGGTTCAGCGGCTCGGCCCGGCCGGAGACGTGCTCGGCCGACACGGTGGTGCCGCGGATCACGAACAGGTCCACCCCGGCGTCGATCACGGCCTTGTGGAACTCGGCGGTGCGCTGCGGCGACAGCCGGGCCGCGACCGTCACCCCGGCCTCCCGGATCTCCTGGATCCGCCGCCCGATCAGCTCCTCCTTGATCGGCTCGGCGTAGATCTCCTGGAGCCGGCGGGTGGCGCGGGCGTCGTCCAGCGCGGCGATCTCGGCCAGCAGCGACCCGGGGTCGTCGTAGCGGGTCCACAGCCCTTCCAGGTCGAGCACCGCCAGCCCGCCCAGCCGCCCGACCTTGATCGCGATCTCCGGGCTGACCACGCTGTCCATCGGCGCCACGACCAGCGGCATCTCGAACCGGTAGGCGTCGATCTGCCAGGCGACGCTGACCTCCTCGGGGTCGCGGGTACGGCGCGACGGGACGATCCCGATCTCGTCGAACGCGTAGGCCCGGCGCCCGCTCTTCCCCCGGCCGATCTCAACCTCAGCAGCCACTGCAGTTTCCTTCTTTCCCGGCCCGACCTGAACGTGCGGGGATGTTCCCGCCGGCCGCGGGAACACGCCGGCGGCGGAGAACAAGCCCCGGCGAGTTTACCCATTCCCGCAGGCCACCCCGCCCGCCCGGCGGGCCGTGCCGAATCGGGCCGGTACCGGGCCGGACCGGGCCTGACCGGGCCGCCGTCAGCGGTTGCGTCCCTGGTAGTTGGGGGCCTCGACGGTCATCTGGATGTCGTGGGGGTGGCTCTCCTTCAGCCCGGCCGCGGTGATCTGCATCAGCTGGCCGCGCTCCTGGAGCTCGGGGACGGTGCGGGTGCCCGCGTACCACATCGACTGGTGCAGCCCCCCGACCAGCTGGTGCGCCACGTTCGACAGCGGCCCGCGGTAGGGCACCTGCCCCTCCACGCCCTCCGGGATCAGCTTCTCCTCGCTGGACACGTCGGCCTGCGCGTACCGGTCCTTGGAGAACGACCCGCCGCGCTCGCGGTTGCGCATCGCGCCGAGCGAGCCCATGCCGCGGTACGACTTGTACTGCTTGCCGTGCACGAAGATCAGCTCGCCGGGCGACTCCTCGATCCCGGCCAGCAGGCTGCCGAGCATCACCGTGTCGGCCCCGGCCACGATGGCCTTGGCGATGTCGCCGGAGTACTGCACCCCGCCGTCGCCGATCACCGGGATGCCCGCCTCCTTGGCGGCCCGGGCGGCCTCGGCGATCGCGGTGATCTGCGGCACGCCCACGCCGGCGACCACGCGGGTGGTGCAGATGGAGCCGGGGCCCACCCCGACCTTGACCGCGTCGGCCCCGGCCTCGGCCAGCGCCCTGGCGCCCGCGTAGGTGGCCACGTTCCCGCCGACCACCTGGACCCCGGAGCTCGCCTTGATCGCGGCGACGGTGTCGGCCACGCCCTTGGAGTGGCCGTGCGCGGTGTCGACGATGATCACGTCGGTGCCCGCCTCGATCAGCGCCCGGGCGCGGCGGAGCGCGTCCTCGCCGACGCCGACCGCCGCGGCCACCAGCAGCCGGCCGTCGGCGTCCTTGGTGGAGGCGGGGTACTGCTCGCTCTTGGTGAAGTCCTTGACCGTGATCAGCCCGCGCAGCCGGCCCTCGCCGTCCACCAGCGGCAGCTTCTCGATCTTGTTGCCGGCCAGCAGCTCGAACGCGTCCTGGCGGGAGACGTCCACCGGCGCGGTGATCAGCGGCATCGGGGTCATGACCTCGCGCACCGGACGGGACAGGTCGGTCTCGAACCGCATGTCGCGGTTGGTGACGATGCCGACCAGGACGCCGCGCACGTCGGTGACCGGCACCCCGGAGATCCGGTAGCGGGCGCACAGCTCCTCGACGTCGGCGAGGGTCGCGTCGGGCAGGCAGGTGACCGGCTTGGTGATCATCCCGGCCTCGGACCGCTTGACCCGGTCGGCCTCGGCGGCCTGCTCCTCCACCGGCATGTTGCGGTGCAGCACGCCGATCCCGCCCTGGCGGGCCATGGCGACCGCGGTGCGGGACTCGGTGACGGTGTCCATCGCCGCCGACACCAGCGGGATGCGGAGGGTGATCTCCCGGGTCAGCCGGGTGGTGGTGTCGGCCTCGCCGGGCTGCAGGTCCGAATATCCCGGGAGCAGCAGCACGTCGTCGAAGGTCAGGCCCTGCGGGATGATCCGGGCGGGCTCGGCGGCGGGATTCATGATTGACCTTCCCTGGTGGCGCGGCTGGGTGGACGGCACCGGCGTGCCGGCATCGTCCGTACGCGGAGCGGGCCTGCGGGCGTACGGCCAGGTCACGACGGCCTCACTCCATGGTAGGACCCCGACCCGCCGCCCGTACGGCGGTTCGCGGCCGGCGGGGAGTGGCCTTGGTGACACACGCAACGCCTGCTTTTACCCCGGCATTCCCCAACCTTGCCGCGGCATGCGCGCCCCCGCCGCCCGTTCCGCGGCACCGTCCGGGGGCGCGGCACGCCCGGCGGCACCGGGGATTCCCGCGCCGCGGCACGCCGATCCGGACGCGGCCGTTCGCATCCGGATGACATCGGGGGGTGCACCGGACGGGGGGCGTGGCAGTAGCGTGGAAGGGTGCACGACGATGCCCCGCTCGACCCGTTCGCCGGCGATCCGGAAGACCCGGCCGCCTCGCTCGGCGACCCGGGCGAGGACGTCGCTCCGCTCAGCGTGGCGGAGCGCGAGGACGTGCTGGCCGACCTCGCCGACCTGGAGGTCTTCCGCGCCCTGCTGGAACCGCTGGGGGTGCGCGGGCTGACGGTCGACTGCGGCGACTGCGGCAAGCCGCACTACATCGACTGGGACCTGCTGCACGGCAACCTGCGGCATCTGCTCGACCAGGGCCTGCCCCGGGTGCACGAGCCGGCGCTCTCGCCCGATCCCGTCGACTACGTCAGCTGGGAGTACGCCCGGGGGTACGTCGACGGCGTGATCGACAGCGAGGAAGGCCGCGACACGCCCTGACCCGCTCCGGGCGCGATCTCTTTCCCGTCCCTTTGCGCGGACCTTTTGCGCCGGCGTCGTGCGCGGGCCTCTCGCGCGGGCCTCTCGCGCTTCAGTCGCGGTCGTAGCGCTCGCGCTGCAGGTCCGCGCGCTGCCGCCACCGCTTGCGGATCTCCTCCAGGCGGGGCCTGGTGCGCTCGCCGGCCTCGACCTGCGTCTCCAGCGACGGCACGCCCGGCCAGGACCATCCGTCGTCGGTTCCGTCCATGCGCGTGCGGGGGCGCGGGGCGGGGCCGTCCTGCAGGCCCTTGGTCCGGTCCTTGGCCCGGACGATCGTGATCCGGCGCGGCCGGTCGGGGGCGGGACCCGCGGCGCGGGCCGGGCCGCGCTCCGCGGGCCCGGTGATCGCGACCGGAAGGGGCCGTACCGGGGCCGGGGCACGGGGAGCGGCGGTCTTGCCGGCCTCGGCCCGTTCGGCTCCGGCCTTGCCCGCCTCACCGGCGGCCTCGGCGGCGCCCTGCCCCAGCGTGGTGTGCTCGGTCAGCCCGCCGCCGGCGGCGGCGACGCCGGTGCTGGCCAGCACGGCGCCGGCCACGCCCAGCGCGACGATCGCGCGGGGGCCGCGGCGGCGCGGGCCGGACGGCGGGTGGGGATGCGGCCGGTCGTCCTCGACCGCGGAACCGGCCGGCTCGCCGCCGCGGACGCCCTTGACGTCGGCGGACGGCTCCCTGGCCGCCCGGACGGCCGCGCGGCACGCGGCGGGCGCCTGCTCGTCGACATCGCTGATCAGGGCGCTCAGCAGCCGCACGGCGGGATCGTCGGGGTCGCCCTGCGCCCACGCCGCGGACGCGGCGGACGCGGCGGGCAGGGCGGTGAAGGGTGCGGTGATCCCGGCGGCGAGGCCGGGAAAGCCGGGCTCAGCCCGGGTGGAGGGGTCGGCCCTCTCGGCGGAGGCGGCAGCGCGCCGCGCCCCGAGCGCGTCGAAGATGGCGTCGGTACGGCGGACCGCACTCAGGTCGGCCGCGGGCGTCACGGCCGCTCTGCCCTGGGGCCCGCCATGGGGTGGGGCCCCGGTCTGGGGAAGGGCGGCGCCGCGGGTCGGAATCGCGGGGGGTTCGACCGGCTCGTCCGGATCCGGGGCGCCCTGGCTCCGCTCCGTCAAGCGATCGACTCCTCTCTGGCCATCGCCCGGAGCCGGGCCAGCGCCCGGTGCTGCGCGACCCGTACGGCCCCCGCTGACATGCCCAGTACATTACCGGTCTCCTCGGCGGAAAGGCCCGCGACCACCCGAAGCAGGACGAGCTCCCGCTGGTTGTCGGGCAGCCGGGTCAGCAGGTCGCGGGCGCGCTGCGCCTCGATGTAGCGCACCACGGTCTCCTCGGGTCCGGGCCGGTCGTCCGGCCCGTCCGGGAGGTCCTCGGTGGGCACGGCGGCGCGGACCGCGCTGCGCATCGCGTCGGCGATCTTGTGCGCGGCGATGCCGAAGACGAAGGAGGCGAACGGGCGCCCCATGTCGCGGTAGCGGGGCAGCGCCGACAGCACCGCGATGCAGACCTCCTGCGCCACGTCGTCGGCGGCGTGGTACTGCCCCGAGACCCTGCCGAGCCTGGCCCGGCAGTAGCGGACGACCATCGGCCGCACCTGCGCGATGAGCACCTCGATGGCGCCGGGGTCGCCCTGGACGGCCCGTGTCGTGAGGTCCTTGAGGTCTCCTTCGTCGGCTCTGGCCGTGCGTGCGGCCCTGGTCCCGCGGCCGGTGTCGCGGGGCATTGGAGGGGCCGGGCCCTCCGAGGGTTCGACAGCGCGCGCGGTCGTACTCCCGGCGAAAGCTCCCTCGGTCACGTTGAGCATGATGCCCAGCGCACTCGGGCGTGTCTCCACTGTCGAAGACAACGGAATGGTCACAGTGTGGGGACAGAGGCCCCGATACTACGCATCGCGGTCGGCCGACTCCGAACGGTGGGAGTTTTGTCCGGCCTCACCGCGCACGCAACGACATTCCCCACCAAACGCCACCAAACTCCGGCTATTCGGTCAGACAGCACAAAAGGGAGGTTCCCCACCGTTCTCTGACACAACGGCGGGGAACCTCCCCTTCGCGGCTGATCAGTGGCCGTGACCGTGGCCGTGACCGCCGCCGCCGGCGGCCTCGTCGGCCTCCTCCGGCTTCTCCACGACCAGGGCCTCGGTGGACAGCAGCATGCCCGCGATCGAGGCGGCGTTGGTGACCGCGCTGCGGGTCACCTTCACCGGGTCGATGACGCCCTGCGCGATGAGGTCGGCGTACTCGCCGGTGGCGGCGTTGTAGCCGTGGCCCGGCTTGAGCTCCTGGACCTTGGAGACGACGACGTAGCCCTCCTGGCCGGCGTTCTCGGAGATCCAGCGCAGCGGCTCGACCAGCGCGCGGCGGACCGCCTCCGCGCCGGTGGCCTCGTCGCCGGACAGGCCGAGGGCGTCGAAGCCCTCCTTGCCCACGTGCACCAGCGCGCTGCCGCCGCCGGAGACGATGCCCTCCTCGATCGCCGCGCGGGTCGCCGAGATGGCGTCCTCCAGGCGGTGCTTCTTCTCCTTCAGCTCGACCTCGGTGGCCGCGCCGACCCGCAGCACGCAGACCCCGCCGGCCAGCTTGGCCAGCCGCTCCTGCAGCTTCTCGCGGTCCCAGTCGGAGTCGCTGTTCTCGATCTCGACCTTGATCTGGTTGACCCGGCCCTCGATCTCGCCCTGGTCGCCCGCGCCGTCCACGACGGTGGTGGCGTCCTTGGTGACCGTGATCCGGCGGGCCCGGCCCAGGTCCTCCAGGCCGATGCCGTCGAGCTTGAGCCCGATGGCCTCGCTGACCACCTGGCCGCCGGTCAGGGTCGCGATGTCGCCCAGCATCGCCTTGCGGCGGTCGCCGAAGCCGGGGGCCTTGACCGCGACCGAGGTGAAGGTGCCGCGGATCTTGTTGGCCACCAGCAGCGCCAGCGCCTCGCCCTCGACGTCCTCGGCGATCACCAGCAGCGGCTTCTTGGTCTGGGCGACCTTCTCCGCCAGCGGCAGGAACTCCTGCACGTTGGAGATCTTGCCGTCCACGACCAGCACGTAGGCGTCCTCCAGGACGGCCTCCATGCGCTCGGGGTCGGTGACCATGTGCGGCGACAGGTAGCCCTTGTCGAACTGCAGGCCCTCGGTGAACTCCAGCTCCAGGCCGAAGGTGTGGGCCTCCTCGACGGTGATCACACCGTCCTTGCCGACCTTGTCGAACGCCTCCGCGATCAGGTCGCCGATCTGCGCGTCCTGCGCGGAGATGGTGGCGACGTGCGCGATCTCACCCTTCTCGCCGACCTCGCGGGCCGTCTTGAGGAGCTGGTCGGACACGTACTGCGCGGCCGCGTCGATGCCCCGCTTGAGGGCCAGCGGCGAGGCGCCGGCGGCCACGTTGCGCAGGCCCTCGCGGACCAGCGCCTGGGCCAGCACGGTGGCGGTGGTGGTGCCGTCACCGGCGATGTCGTTGGTCTTGGTCGCCACTTCCTTGGCGAGCTGGGCCCCCAGGTTCTCGTAGGGGTCCTCCAGCTCCACCTCGCGGGCGATGGTCACGCCGTCGTTGGTGATGGTCGGCGCGCCGAACTTCTTGTCGATGACGACGTTGCGGCCGCGCGGGCCGATCGTCACCTTGACGGCGTCCGCGAGAGCGTTGACGCCGCGCTCAAGAGCCCGGCGAGCGCCCTCATCGAACTCAAGGATCTTCGCCATTGCGGGAAACTCCAGTTCCTGTACTCGGCACCGGACGCGTCCGCCCCGGCCGCCCCTGCAAGCGGGCCGGTCCGGGGCGGAGCGTCACATCAGCGGTGGTTACTTCTCGATGACCGCGAGGACGTCGCGGGCCGAGAGCACGAGGTACTCCTCGTTGTTGTACTTGACCTCGGTGCCGCCGTACTTGCTGTAGAGCACAACGTCGCCGACCTTCACGTCGAGCGGCACGCGGTCGCCCTTGTCGTCGATACGACCCGGGCCCACGGCCAGGACGGTGCCCTCCTGGGGCTTCTCCTTGGCCGTGTCGGGAATGACCAGGCCCGACGCGGTGGTGGTCTCGGCCTCAAGCGGCTGGACGACGATACGGTCCTCGAGCGGCTTGAGAACAACCTTGGTGGCGGTCGTCACGATCTGACCTCCCCTTCGATTGGTCCTCGGCCGGCCATGGCGGGCCGACCGGCACATGTGACAGAAGAGGCGACCCTGGACCGGCCTGTCGTCGCGGGTGCCAGACCGACCTTGTCGCTGTGGTTGGCACTCTCGCACTGAGAGTGCCAGTCATGGAGACTATTCCGTGGCCGGTGGCCCGTCAACACGGACACGGCCGCGCGGCCCGCCGCTAACGTCCAGCCTATGGACCTCCAGGCGTTCCGCGACCTGCTCACCCCGGCGGGCCAGGCCGTGCTCGCGGCGGCGGCCGGGTCGGACCTGTCCGAGAGCGGCCTGCTGACCACCGCCACCCGGCTGCGCGAGGAGCATCCCGGCGGCCCGGTGGCCGCGGCGCTGACCCAGGCGCGGCTGCGGGTCCGCGCCCGCGCCAAGTTCGGCGCGGACGCCGACGCCATGTACTTCACGCAGGCGGGGCTGGAGCAGTCCACCCGGGCGGGCGTCGCCGCCCACCGCGCCCGCCGCTTCGCCGCGTACCTGCACGAAGATTCTCCGGATGTTCACCCGCCGGCCTCCGCCGGAGTCCTCGACCTGGGCTGCGGCATCGGCGCCGACCTGATCGCCCGGGCCCGCGCCGGCTGCACGGGCGAAGGCGTCGAACGGGACCCGCTCACCGCCGAGGTCGCCCGTGCCAACCTGGCCGCCCTCGAACTGGACGACCTGGCCTCCGTCCGGCTGGGCGACGCCCTCGACGCCGACCCCGCCGGCCGCGCGGCCGTCTTCGCCGACCCGGGCCGCCGCACCGCCCGGGGCCGCGTCTTCGACCCCCGCTCCTACGAGCCGCCCCTGGACGACGTCCTCGCCCTGGCGTCCCGGGCCCCGGCCGCCTGCGTCAAGGTCGCGCCGGGCATCCCCTACGAGGCCCTGTGGGACGGCGGCGACGGCGCCCCCCTCACCGGGGCGCCGGTCGAGGCCGAATGGATCTCCGAGGGCGGCGAGGTCAAGGAGGCCGCGCTGTGGCTGGGCGGCCTGGCCGGGGACGTCCGCCGCCGCGCCACCCTGCTCACCCCCGGCGCCCCGGCCGTCACGCTCACGCCCGAGCCCGGGCTGGGCGAGCCGGAGGTCCGCCCCTGGGGCCGGTTCCTGTACGAGCCGGACGGCGCCGTCATCCGCGCCCACCTGGTCGCCGAGGCCGCCGCGCGGGTCGGCGGCTGGCTGGCCGACCCCCGGATCGCCTACGTCACCTCCGACACCCTGGCGCCCACCCCGCTGGCCGCCGCGTACGAGATCGAGGACGTGCTGCCGTTCTCGGTGAAGCGGCTGCGCGCCGAGCTGCGGCGGCGCGCCCCCGGAACGCTCACGATCAAGAAGCGCGGCTCGGCCGTCGACATCGACCGGCTCCGCCGCGACCTGGGCTTCGGCGGCCGCTCCGGCGCGCGCCGGACGGGCGGCGAACTCGTCCTGCTGCTGACCCGGGTGGGACGCGATCCGGTCGCGCTGCTGGCCAGTCCGGCGCGCTGAAAGCGCCATTCCGCACCGAAGATCTTCGTCCGGGGAAGAACGCCATGACCGGCCGCGCCCGATGCCACAATCGGGCACATCCTCAGCACTTCCGGGTATTGCGCCGTCGGACCGCGTGCGCCGAATGAGAGATCGAATTGGCGGGCCGCCATCCCTGGCAGCACCGAGGACGCGCCGATCACCGCCTCGTTCATCCGGTTCTCCTGGTTCTCCCGGAAAACCGGGCGATGTCGCGATGGAAACAATGGTCCGAACCCGGATAACAAGTGCACGAAACAGACCCCGCAATGTTCCCCGTCCCCCGCTAGGAGCACCCTCCGAACGCACTACAGTTGGCGCTTCACGATTCATTCCCGCGCACCGCGTCACGGCACACGAAGGGGCATCGGGTGGAAACGAATCACCACTTCCTGCGGACGGGGGGTCAGCCGGTTTCGGATCGGATGAGGGAATTGCTCGCCCGGGCGGCACAGGACCACGTCTACGAGCAGCGCTCGCAAGGACAGGTCCTCGACGAGATACGCCGGCGCCTGGAGGGCATGGAGTGGCTCCTCCGCGAGGTGCGCGAGGGCGGGCTCGGCGGCATCACCGGGCAGCTCGAAGGGGTGCGCGGCCAGGTGGTGGACCTGTTCGGCAAGCCCCCCGAGTGGGCCGAGGGCCTCGCCGAGCACATCGAGTCGGTCGGCGAACGCGTCAAGCCCGTCGCCGAGCTCCCCGCGCTGTGGGCCGACGTCGGAATGGTCTCGGAGAACGTCGACGAGGGACTCACCCGCATCCAGGCCATCATCGACACGGCGCGGGACGTCACCGACGCCACCCAGCGGGCCGCGCAGCGCATGGAGGAGATGTCCAAGCGGCTGGACCGCCTCCAGGGCAGCATGGAGGCGGCCTCGGTCCGCTTCAACCGCCTCGACAAGTCGCTCGCCGAGATGGGCCACCGGGCCGAGCGGCTGGAGCACTCGATCAGCGGCGTCGGCACCCGGGTCGACCGGTCGCTGGGCGATCTGGCCGAACGCGTCGAGCAGGCCCTGGAGGCCGTCAACGGCCGCGTCGAGGGCGTCGGCGGCCGCCTCGACGGCCTCGACGGCCGGATGGAGGGCCTCTCCGGCAAGCTGACCGGCCTGGACGGCCGCCTGGAGGCCATCGACGACCGCGTCACCGAGCTCGTCCGGCGCCCGGCCTTCGACCAGGGCCACCGGTTCGACGCGCTGGAGAAGCACCTGGCCGACGCCGTCGACCCGCTGAGGGACGAGCTGCGGGCCCGCCCCGACCGCCACGAGGTCGAGGCCGCCCTGTCGCGGATCGCCAAGACCGCCCACGACGACGTCGCCGGCCGGTTCGAGACCGTCCGCGAGGAGGTCACCGCGCAGGCCGACCTCGTCTCCCGCCGGGTCGGCGGCGTCCAGGACGAGTTCTCCCGGAAGGTCGACGGCGTCAGCGAGAAGGTCGAAGCGGTCCACGAGGACGTCCTCAAACGCCTCTCCACCCTGGAGGAGACGATGCTCGCCCTCGCCGAGGCCCTGCTCCGCCCCCGCCGCGACCCCAAGGACTGACCCGCCACGCACATTGTGACGTGCACTTTGTTACGTTCCGTCTTCGTAAAATCACTCCCAATACCGATCGCCATCCGTTTTCATGGAACGCGTGACGTACACATCGGCACCCTGCCTCCGGACCGGCGCCCAGCCCAGCCGCGCGACCCTGCGCTGGGTGGAGGGCTGTCTCGGCGAGGGCGCCGTGGTGCGCATGGTGCGTCCGCTCGCCGGCGGCTCCGCGCACGCCAACCACGCCCTGCTCGTGGAGAGCCGCTCGGGCCGCGCGCACCGCCTCGTCCTGCGCCGCTGGGCGTACGGCCCCGGCACCGCCGACCGGTCACCCGAACGCGAGATCGCCGCCCTGGCCCTGCTGGCGGGCTGCCGGCTGCCGACCCCGTCCCTGGTCGCCGCCGACCCGGCCGGCGCCTACTGCGACGCCCCCGCGCTCCTGATCACCCGCCTGGACGGCCACCCGCCCCGGCCCTCACCCGACGACCTGCCCGAATACCTCATCCAGCTGGCCGCCGCGCTGCTCACCGTGCACGCCCTCGCCGGCGCGTCCACGATGCCGCCGTACGTGCCGCACAACCGCCTCGATCACCGCGCCGCCCCGCGCCACGCCCTGCGCCCCGCCCTCTGGGAACGCGCCCACGAGATCGCCGCGGGTCCACCGCCCGAGACCCCGTCCCGCTTCATCCACCGCGACTACCACCCCGACAACACCCTGTGGTCGTACGGCAAGCTGACCGGGGTGGTCGACTGGTCCGAAGCCTCCTACGGCCCCGCCGCCGTAGACATCGCCCACATGCGCCTCAACCTCGCCCTCCGCTACGGCCCCCTGGCCGCGGAACGCTTCACCGCGGCCTTCGACCAGGTCTCCGGCGGCTACCCGCACGACCCGTACTGGGACATCCGCTGCCTCCTCGACCTGCTCCCGGAAACCGACGACCACACCATCGACGAACCCACCGTCCCCCTCCTGGAGGACTACCTCGCCAGCCTGGTCTGATCCATCGTGCGGGGGGTCAGACCAGGGGCAGCGAGGAGTCGGCTGGTAGGTCGAGTTCTGAGGGTGGGCGGCCTGAGGCGAGGAGTTCGGAGCCCAGGGCGGCGACCATGGCGCCGTTGTCGGTGCAGAGTTTGGGGCGGGGGACGCGGAGGCGTATGCCGGCGTCGTCGCAGCGTTCCTGGGCGAGGGCGCGGAGGCGGGAGTTGGCGGCGACGCCGCCGCCGATGAGCAGGTCCTTGACGTCGTTCTCGTGGCAGACCTTGATGGCCTTGTGGGTGAGGACGTCGACCACGGCCTCCTGGAAGGAGGCGGCGACGTCGGCGACGGGGACGGGTTCCCCGGCGCGTTCCTTGGCCTCGACCCAGCGTGCGACGGCGGTCTTGAGGCCGGAGAAGGAGAAGTCGTAGGTGCCGTCGTCGTACTTGCCGCGGGGGAAGGGGATGGCGGCGGGGTCGCCCTCGCGGGCCCTGCGGTCGATGACGGGGCCGCCGGGGAAGCCGAGGTCGAGGACGCGGGCGACCTTGTCGAAGGCCTCGCCCGCGGCGTCGTCGACGGTGGAGCCGAGGGACCGGACGTCGCCGGTGATGTCGGGGACGAGCAGGAGCGAGGAGTGGCCGCCGGAGACGAGCATGGCGACGCACGGCTTGGGCAGGGGGCCGTGTTCGAGCTGGTCGACGGCGACGTGGGCGGCGAGGTGGTTGACGCCGTACAGGGGTTTGCCCAGGGAGAGGGCGTAGGCCTTGGCGGCGGCGACGCCGACCATGAGGGCGCCGGGGAGGCCGGGGCCTGCGGTGACGGCGAAGGCGTCGACGTCCTGGAAGGTGGCTCCCGCGTCGGCGAGGGCGCGTTCCACGGTGGGGGTCATGGCCTCGAGGTGGGCGCGGGAGGCCACCTCGGGGACGACGCCGCCGAACCGGGCGTGCTCCTCGACGCTGGAGGCGATGGCGTCGGCGAGCAGGGTGTGGCCGCGGACGACGCCGACGCCGGTCTCGTCGCAGGAGGTCTCGATCCCCAGGACCAGGGGTTCGGAGTCTCTGATCATCGTTGCTCCCCCGTGAAGCCGACCGGCGGGCGCTGCCTGCGGCGCATGACGATGGCGTCGGCGCCGGACGGCTGGTAGTAGCTCTTGCGGATGCCCACGCGTTCGAAGCCGAAGCGTTCGTAGAGGCGGCGGGCGGGGTCGTTGTCGGCGCGGACCTCGAGGAAGACCTCCTCGCTGCCGCGCCGCCCGGCCTCGTCGAGCAGCTCGGTGAGGAGGGCGGCGCCGAGGCCGGTGCCGCGCCGGCCGGGCAGGACGCCGATGGTCTGCACGTCGGCCTGCCCTCCGGCGGCGGCGAGGCCGGCGTAGCCGACGAGGGCGCCGCCGGGGTCCTCGGCGACCACGTAGTGGCGGGTGCGGGGCTGGTCGGAGAGCTCGCCGCGGAGCATCTCCTCGGTCCAGGCGTCGTCGGGGAACAGGGCCCGTTCCAGCAGGACGACGGCGGGCAGGTCGTCTTCGGTCATCCGCCGGAGGTGCGCGCTCATCGGGGCGTCACCTTCTTGCGCGGGCCGGGTTCGCGGGCGTCGGGACGGCGCAGGTAGAGGGGCTCGGGCGGCAGGAGTTCGGGGCCGGCGGCGCCGGAGAGGCGGGAGACGACCAGTTCGGCGAGGGCCCCGGCGGAGGGCAGGAGCGGTTCGGGTTCGTGGCCGCGGGCCAGGGCGTCGGGGTAGAGCGTGGCGCCCTCGCCGAGGACGGGGATGTCGGCGGGCACGTCGGCGGGCGGGCCGACGGCGGGGCCGTTGGTGCGGGCGCGGGCGGAGTCGTACCGGGCCCAGTAGACCTCTTTGCGGCGGGCGTCGGTGGCGACGGCGAACGGGGCGGTGCGTCCCGACTCCCAGGCGATGATGTCGAGGGTGCAGACGCCGTGGACGGGGACGCGGAGGGATTCGCCCATGGCGCGGGCGGTGACGAGGCCGACGCGCAGCCCGGTGTAGGGGCCGGGCCCGACGCCCACGGCGATGGCGCTGAGATCGGCGGGGGCGGCGCCCGCCTCGGCCATGACCTCGGCGATGGAGGGGGTGAGCAGCTCGGTGTGCCTGCGCCGGTCGACGTTGTCCGCCGAGCCGCGGCGGCGCACGCCCTCGCCCGGGGACCACTCGTAGAGCGCCACGGTGATCGCGGCCGTCGCGGTGTCAAAAGCCAAGACCAGCACGGGTGAAAAGGTTACTGCGTGCGAGGCCGGACAGCACCCGCCGGGCGGGGCGCGTCAGGTCGCGTTGAGGGCTTCGACCACGCTCTTGGCCGCTTCGGTGGCGCCGTTCATGGCGTCGGAGGAGCCGAGGGGCTTGCCGTCGTTGCCGCCGGAGTAGTGAATCGTCACCAGGACGTTCGCCACGCGGGCGTTGGCGATGGCCTCGCCGGAGCCCTGGCCCTCGTCGACGCTGTAGACGACGTAGCCCTCGTTGCCGACGCCTTCGAGCGGGGCCTTGTCGGTCAGTTCCTGCCCGGCCAGCAGGGCCTTGCCGGATTCGTCGGCCTTGCGCTCGGTCTGGAAGGTGCCGGCGGCGGTGTCGGTGGGGGTCTTGCCCTGGGCGCCTTCGAGGGCGCGGAGCTCGACGGTCAGCTGCCGCTTGCGGTCGCCGGTGTAGGCGCCCCAGACGCACTGGTTCTGCCGGTCGCTGCTCTGGTAGCTGTCGGCCTGGGTGCGGTCGGCGTTGGGGGCGAGCCTGTCGGCGACGTCCTTGGTGAGCAG
Organism: Actinomadura rugatobispora; assembly: GCF_042656285.1. Classification (GTDB taxonomy): domain Bacteria; phylum Actinomycetota; class Actinomycetes; order Streptosporangiales; family Streptosporangiaceae; genus Spirillospora; species Spirillospora rugatobispora. The sequence goes on from NZ_JBHSON010000039.1 coordinate 29,632, forward strand.
TTCGCAGGCGTCGGGGACGAGGGACCGCTCGCCCTTGGACGGCGCGGAGCTCTCGGCGGCGCCGCTGCCGACGACCTGGCCGGCGTCCCGTTCCTCGCCGGCGCCGACCCCGCTGAGGATGGCGAACGCGGCCAGCACGCAGGCGCCGACGCCGGCGACCATGCCGACGAGGATCATCCCGAGGCGGCGGCGCCCGGTCTTGCGCTCGCGGACGATGCGGTGGCTGCCGGTGCCGGACGATCGGCGGCCCGGCGCGTGCTGCCCGCCGCGCCGGTACTCGCCGCTGCGGGTGCCGTATTCGCCGCTGCGGGTGCCGTAGGGGCCGCTGCCCGCCGTGCCGTGGCCGCCCGTTCCGTACGCGCCGCTGTCCCGGTCGGTCGCGGGGACGCCGTACTCGCTGCCGGGGATGGTGTAGCCGCCGCTGACGGTGCGGTATTCGCCGCTGCGCGGGTCGTACTCTCCGCTGCCGGAGGGGCCGTATCCGTAACCGCCGCCCTCCGTACGGTAACCGCTGCTCTCCGTACCGCCATGGCCGTCGGCGCGCCGGCTTCCGCCGCGATGGTCACCGCTCACCGGAACCCTCCCGAGGGAAAGCTGATATGTCGCGAAGGTGAGGTTCTTTCCGGCAAAGAGTATGACATCTCTACGTAAAGTGGTCTCTTCCTGAAGGTCCAAAAACGAGAGGGTCCTTCTATCACTTCAGTGCGGTGGCCAGCCCCGCCCAGCGCCCGCCGATCCCGATGATCTTTACCGTCCGGGCCTCCGAAGGGCCCTCGGAGCGGGAAATGATCACTTCCAGCCGGGCGTCGGCAAGGCCCTCGGCGAGGCCCTCGCCCCATTCCACGATCGTCACGGAGTCCTCCGCGGAGGCGTCCAGATCGAGGTCGTCCAGTTCCGCGAAACCGCCCAGCCGGTAGGCGTCCACGTGCACCAGCGCGGGCCCGCCGGCCAGCGCGGGGTGCACCCGGGCGATGACGAAGGTGGGCGAGGTGATCGGCCCGCGCACCCGCAGCCCCTCGCCGATCCCCTGCGTCAGCGTGGTCTTGCCCGCGCCCAGGTCGCCGGTGAGGACCAGCAGGTCGCCGGCCCTCAGCAGCCCGCCCAGCCGCAGCCCCAGCGCCCGCATGTCCGCCGCGGTGGGGACGTCCAGGCCGACCTCCAGGACGGCCTCCTCGTTCATCTCCACGCCCATCTCCGGTTCGTTTCCTCCCGTCACAGCGGTCACAACGTTCTCGCACGCTCTCTCAGGCCACGTCGGACGCGCCGGTCAGGCCGTGCGCTCCAGGCGCTCGGGCCGGATCCGGTCGATCAGCCGGCGCACGCCGCCGGTCACCACGCCCGGGTACTCCAGCGGCAGGACGTGCCCGGCCTCGCCCACCTCGACGTACTCGGCGTCGGGCAGCGCGTCGGCGATGCTGCGGCCGTGCTCGGCCGGGGTCAGCCGGTCCTCGCCGCCGGACAGCACCAGCACCGGCACCCGCCCGATGACCTCCAGGGCCGCCGCCTTGTCGTGCGCGATCAGCTCCGGGTAGAACTCGGCGATCACGTCGATCGGGGTCGCCCTGATCATCTGCTCCAGGAAGTCGACCACGGTGGGGCTCACGTACCGGTCGGCGAAGGCCATGTGCCGGGTGACGATGAACGCCAGGTCGGCGCCGAGGGCGCGGGCCCGCTCCACCAGGTCGGCCCGGCGGCCCAGACCACGCAGCGTACCGGGCGCCAGCGGCCGCACCACCTTGGCCAGGACCATGGGCAGGCCCAGCGTCATCTCGGCGAGGTCGCCGCAGGAGGTGTTGACCAGCGCGACCGCGACCACGCGGGGTCCGCCTCCGGCGGCCGCGCGGGGCGCCGGGGCCGTCTTCCCGGCCGGCTCCGTCTTGGCGCTGACGCGGGCCTTCCCGCCGGTCGCCGCGGACTTGGCCCGCTTCGAGGCGGCCTTGCCCGCCGCCTTGCCGGCGGCCTTGACCTTGGCGCCCTTCCCGGACGCGTCGCCGACCTTGCCGACGCCCTTGCCGGTGGTGCGTTCGGCGACCTTCTCCGTCACGGCGGCCCCGGCGGCGCCGCCGTCGAACAGCTCCGGATGCCGGTCGGCCAGCGCCATGACCGACATGCCGCCCATCGAATGGCCGACCAGGACGACCGGGGCGCCCGGCTGGACGGTGGCCTGCAGCACCGCGTACAGGTCCTGGCCGGTCTGGTCGATCGTGGCGTCCGTCGGCTTGCCGCGCCCGGACCGCCCGTGGCTGCGCTGGTCCCAGAACACCAGCCGCGGCCGCGCGTCGCCGGGCCGCAGCCGGGGCAGGTCACGGCGCTGGAAGTGCCAGGCGTCCTGGTTGAGCGTGTAGCCGTGGCTGAACACGATGGTCAGCGGCGCGTCGTCGGGGCCGTCGACCTCCACGTGCAGCGGCACGCCGTCGTCGGCATGCACGGTCAGCCGCCGGCCGCGCAGCTCGCCGAACGGCTCGTCGGCGTCGGGGTCGGGCCGCAGCCGGACCCGTCCCACCGCCAGCCGGCGCAGCCCCACCGCGGCGCCGACGCCGGCGGCGCCGACGCCCGCGACCGCTCCGGCGATCCCGATCCTGCGCCCGCGACCGCTACCCATGCACGCTCCCTCCGGCGGTCTGCCCCGTGTAGACCCGGGGGACCCTCGACCCGATGCGGGTGACGATCTCATACGAGATGGTGCCCAGCGCGTCCGCCCACTCCTGGGCGGTGGGCTCGCCGCGGTCACCCGGCCCGAACAGGACGATCTCGTCCCCGGCGGCCAGCTCGTCGTCCCCGAGATCGATCACGAACTGGTCCATGCAGACCCGCCCGGCGATCCGGCGCCGCCGCCCGCCGGCCAGCACCTCCAGCAGGCTGGAGCCGTGCCGGGGGATGCCGTCGCCGTATCCGGCGGGCACGACGGCCAGGTTGGTCTCCCGCTCGGTGATGTAGGTGTGCCCGTACGACACGCCGCTGCCGCCCGGGACCCGCTTGACCAGCGCGGTGTCGGCAACGAGGGTCATCGCCGGGCGCAGCCCGAACGTCCCCCGCTGCGGCACGGGCGTCAGCCCGTAGGTGGCGATGCCGGGCCGGACGAGGTCGAACCGGGCGTCGGGCAGCGTCAGCGCGGCGGCGGAGTTGGACAGGTGCCGCACCTCGGGCCTGACCCCGGCCTTCTCGGCGTGCTCCACCATCTCCCTGAACACCGCGAGCTGGCGGGCGACCGACGGGTGACCGGGCTCGTCGGCGCAGGCGAAGTGCGACATCAGGCCGACCACGCTCATCGTGCCGGCGGCCTCGGCGGCCAGCGCCGCATCCACCAGCGGAGGCCACTCGGCGCCCCACGCGCCGCCCCGGGACATGCCCGTGTCGGCCTTGAGGTGCACCCGCGCGGGACGCCCGGCCCGTTCCGCGGCGGCGGCGATCTCCTCGACCAGCCAGGGGGCGCCGGCGGTCAGGTCGACGCCCTCCGCGATCGCCCGGTCGTACGGCTCGCCCGGGACGCCGACGCAGGCCAGCACCGGCACGCCGGTCACCCCGGCCGCGCGCAGCGCCAGCGCCTCGGCCACCTTGGCGACGCCCAGCCAGGTGGCACCGCCGGCCAGCGCGGCCCGGGCCGCGGGCACCAGCCCGTGGCCGTAGGCCTCGGCCTTGACCATGGCCATGACCTCGGCGCCGCCCGCGCGCTCGCGCAGCAGGGCGATGTTGGCGCTGATGGCGTCGAGATCGACGCGTGCCTCCGCTGGACTCCTCATGGTTACCCAGTGTGCCGCCCCCTGGGCGTGGACGAACCGTGAACGTGCCTGCTCACACAGGTCCGCCGCGTCCCCCCTGGACGGCCTGCCCCTCCCCCTCGATCAGCTCTTGACGTTCTTTTACCCGTTCGGACGCCGAGGACTACCCGAGGGCGCGGAAGGCGGCGGGCAGCGCCGTGATCACGTCGTACGCGCTGATCGGGGCCATGCCGTCCGCCTCCTCCGGGCCCGCCGAGGCGATCCGTGCGGCCAGCCCGTGCAGGTACGCCCCGGCCGCGGCGGCGTCCAGCGCGGGCATGCCCCCGGCCAGCAGCGCCCCGGCCAGCCCGGACAGCACGTCCCCGGTCCCGGCCGTGGCCAGCCGCGGCGTGCCCGTCGGGTTGACCCGCACCGGCCGGCCCTCCTCCGCGATCAGGGTGGTCGAGCCCTTCAGCAGCACGGTCGCCGGGAGCTCGGCCGCCGCCCTCTGGACGTGCTCCAGCCGCGCGGCCTCGATCTCCTCCCGGTCCGCGCCGATCAGCCGGGCCAGCTCGCCCGCGTGCGGCGTCAGCAGCGTGGGCGCGGGGCGGCGCAGCAGGTCGCGGCGGCGGGCCAGGACGGTGAGCCCGTCGGCGTCCACCAGGACCGGGAGGTCGGTGCCGAGGACCGCCTCGACCAGCGCCTCGGCCTCCTCCCCCGTCCCGAGCCCGGGGCCGACCACCCACGCCTGGACGCGCCCGACCCGCTCCAGCTCCTCCGCCTTCGGCTCGATGACGGTGGTGACGGCCTCGGGCCAGCGCTGCCGTACCAGCTCCACCGGGTGCCGCGCGGACGCGAACCGCACCATGCCCGCTCCCCCGTGCACGGCCCCGCCCGCGCACAGCACGGCGGCGCCGGTGAACTCCTCGCCGCCCGCGAGGATCCCCACGACGCCGCGCCGGTACTTGTCGGACTCGGGGCCGGGCTCGGGCGGCCGGACGTCCTCGGGCCAGGCCGCGACCACGTCGGGGTCGGGCAGGTCGGGGCCGAGCCCGATGTCGACCAGCTCGACCACGCCGCAGTGCGCCGCGCCCGGGTCGATCAGCAGGCCGGGCTTGTGGGTGCCGAAGGTGACGGTCACGTCCGCACGGACGGCGGCGCCCTCGACCCGTCCCGAACTCGCGTCCACCCCGCTGGGCACGTCGCAGGCCACCACCACACCGGGCGAGGCCGAGGCGAGGGCGGCCAGCGTGGCGTGCGGTTCGCGCAGCCCGCCCGTGCCGCCGATCCCGGTGAGCCCGTCGATGATCAGGTCGGCGGCTCCGGTGAGCGCGGGGGCCGCCTCGGGCCCGGTCACCCGCCCGCCCGCGGCCCGCAGCGCGCCGACCCCGCCCTCGTGGAGCCTGGACCCGGCCTGGACGGCCGTGACGCGGGCGCCGCGCCGCGCCAGCCGGGCCCCGGCGTACAGGGCGTCGCCGCCGTTGTCGCCGCCCCCCGCCAGCAGGACGACCTCCGCCCCGTAGACCCGGACGAGCAGCCGGGCGCAGACGGCGGCGAGCCCGGCCGCCGCCCGCTGCATCAGCGCCCCCTCCGGCAGCCGCGCCATCAGCGCCCGCTCCGCCGCCCGCACCTTCCCGACCTCGTGCGCGTACCTCATCCGCACCCATCCCCTGCTCGGTCCCCGGCCCGGAGCCTGCCCGGGTCACGCGGGCTCATTCCGACTCGGCGATCACGACCGCGGTGGCGATGCCGCCGTCATGGCTGAGCGAGACGTGCCAGCGGGACACGCCGCGGGAGGCGGCCGCGGCGGCGACCGTCCCGGACACCCGCAGGTCGGGCCGCCCGTCCTCGGCCCGCGCGACCTCCGCGTCGGTCCAGCGCAGCCCGGCGGGCGCGCCCAGCGCCTTGGCCAGCGCCTCCTTGGCGGCGAACCGGGCCGCCAGCGAGCGTCCCGCCATGTCCCGCTCCACCTCGGTGAACAGCCGTTCCCGCAGCCCCGGAGTGCGCTCCAGGGAACGCTCGAAACGGGCGATGTCCACCACGTCGATCCCCACTCCCACGATCACCCGTCCAGGTTCCCACGGCGCCGCCGGCGCCCCCGGGGCGCCTTGGAACGGCCCACCCGAGTGACCTGGTGGAACGGTGTGCCGAAGAGTCCGGTCTTTGATCGGAAGTCGAGTGCGCACGGCTTCGCGTGCAAGTTACGGTTTCACCTGGACGGGTGATCCCCGCCCCCCATCCGACGACCGTGCCGTCGCCCACCTCAGCCGGGCAGGAGAGGCCGCCGCCATGAGCGCATCCCCGAGACCTTCCGTCCGCCAGCGCCGGCTCGCCGCCGAACTGCGCCGGATGCGCGAGCAATACGGCCTGACCGGCGACGACGTGGCCGACCGGCTCAGGTGGTCGACCGCCAAGGTGAGCCGGATCGAGAACGCCCGCACCGGAGCCAAGATCGCCGACGTCCGGCTCCTGCTGGACCTGTACGAGATCGGCGGCCCCCGCCGCGAGGAGATCGTCGCCCTGGCCCGCGACGCCGCCGAACGCGGCTGGTGGGAGGAGTACCGCGACCTGATCGGCGGCTATCCCGACTACATCGCCATGGAGGCGGAGGCGAGCCTGATCCGGCAGTGGGAGACGCACACCGTCCCCGGGCTGCTGCAGACCGAGGCGTACGCCCGCGAGGTGGTGTCGGGGTGGAACACGATCGCCGCCACGCCGCCGCGCGAGATCGACCGGCGGGTCGAGGTCCGCATGCGGCGCCAGGGGATCCTGCGGCGCGAGCCGGGTCCGGCTGAATTGTGGATCGTCGTCGACGAGTCGGTTCTGTGGCGACTGGTCGGGGACGAGTCCGTCATGGCACATCAGATCAGTCATCTCAGCACGCTCATGGAACTGCCCAATGTACGACTTCAGATATTCCCACTAAACGCACCACACCCACTCATGGAAGGCTCTTTCACGCTCCTTGAGTTCGCCGATTTCCATGACGTCACGTTCCCCGATATCGTGCACACCGAGAGTCTCGCGGTGAGCCATTTCGAGGACGAGGTGACCACGCACCTCTACCGGCTCGCGCATGCGACATTGGCCGAGGCCGCGCTGGATCCCGCCGAATCCCGGAGCTTCATCGCGGAGATTCTCCACGCATGGCAGGAAAAAATACCAGACCGCGGTCTCTGAACTAAAGGATGTCGCGTGGCCTCCGCTGAAAATCAACCGATCTCCTGGCGCAAGAGCAGCCGTTGCGCAGCCAACGGCACTTGCGTCGAAATCGCCGCCATGGCGTCCGTACCGGCCATCGCCGCCCGGGACGCCAAGCACGGCGACGCCAGTCCGGTCCTGCTGTTCTCATCCAGGGAATGGCGCGCTTTCACCGACCGGATCAAGCGCGGGGAGTTCGAGCAGTCGCTCTGAGGACACACACCTCCGAGGACACGCCGCGATGAGGGGGCCCGGCCGACCGCCGGGCCCCTCGTCATGTCCGGATGTCAGGCGTCTTGTCCGGAGTCTGTCCGGGGCCTGTCGGGCGTCCGTCGGGGGTCATGTCCGGCGCCATGTCCGGTCTATAGCCGATTTGTCCTATTCGTCTTCCTCCGGGGTCACCATGGCTTCGCCGCCACGGACCCCGCCGTATCCCGCCACTATTCGGTGGCGTGATAGTGAGCCGCCCGGTGACCTTTAATGGCGGTGGTACGACTCGCGCCGGCCCCGCCGGCCGGCCCTATCGAGGAGGTCGCATGCGACCCGACAGGGCGATCCCGTTCCACTGGCGGCGCAGTCTCCGCTGCCAGTCCAACAATGGCTGCGTCGAGGTGGCCCCGGCGGCGGGCGCGGACGCCGGCCCGGACGGACCGGCGGTCGTGATCCGGGACGGCGCCGCGCCCGGCGACGACACCTTCCTTTTCCTCACCCCCGCCGCCTGGCGGGCCTTCGTCACGAGGGTGAAAACGTCATGAGGGTGAAAACCGGCACCCCGATTCCGTCCCCGGCGAGCGAAACATGGAATGACGCAACTCTCATTCCGGGATTCTCATTCTGAGAATCTCACGCTATTCGACGGTGACGGACTTGGCGAGGTTTCTGGGCTGGTCGACGTCGTGGCCCTTGGCGGTGGCCAGCTCGCAGGCGAACACCTGCAGCGGCACCGTGGTCACCAGGGGCTGCAGCAGGGTCGGGACGGCCGGCACGGCGATCAGCGTGTCGGCGTACGGCTCGACCGTCCCATCACCCTCCTCGGCGATCACGATGGTGCGGGCGCCGCGCGCGCGGATCTCCTGGATGTTGGACACGATCTTGTCGTGCAGGACGGCGCGGGCGCGCGGCGGCACCACCACCACGACCGGCAGGCCCTCCTCGATCAGGGCGATCGGGCCGTGCTTGAGCTCGCCGGCGGCGAAGCCCTCGGCGTGCATGTAGGCCAGCTCCTTGAGCTTCAGCGCGCCCTCCAGCGCGACCGGGAAGCCCACGTGCCGGCCCAGGAACAGCACGCACCGCTCGCCCGCCAGGGAGCGGGCCAGCTCGCGCACCGGCTCCATGGTCTCCAGCACCTTGTCCACCTTGTCCGGCATCTGCGCCAGGAGCTGGACCATCGCGAAGACCTCGTCGCCCCACTTGGTGCCCCGCACCTGCGCCAGGTACAGCGCGATCAGGTAGACGGCGACCAGCTGGGTCAGGAACGCCTTGGTGGAGGCGACCGCGATCTCGGGGCCGGCGTGGGTGTAGAGGACGCCGTCGCACTCGCGCGGCAGCGTGGACCCGTTGACGTTGCAGATCCCCAGCAGCTTGGCGTGCTGCTCGCGGGCGTGCCGGACGGCCATCAGCGCGTCCATGGTCTCGCCGGACTGGGAGATCGCGATGACCAGGGTGCTGCGGCTCAGGATCGGGTCGCGGTAGCGGAACTCGCTGGCCAGCTCCACCTCGCAGGGCAGCCCGGCCCAGTGCTCGATGGCGTACTTGGCGATCAGCCCGGCGTGGTAGCTGGTGCCGCAGGCCACGATGATGATCTTGTCGACCTCGCGCAGCTCCTGGTCGGTGATCCGCATCTCGTCCAGGGTCAGCCGGCCGTCGGCGCCGACCCGGCCGAGGAGGGTGTCGGCGACCGCCCGCGGCTGCTCGGCGATCTCCTTGAGCATGAAGTAGTCGTAGCCGCCCTTCTCCGCGGCCGACACGTCCCAGTCGACGTGGTACTCCTTCACCTCGGCGGGACGGCCCTCGAAGTCGGTGACCGTCACCCCGCCCGCGCGCAGCTCGACCACCTGGTCCTGGCCCAGCTCGATCGCCTTGCGGGTGTGGGCGATGAACGCGGCCACGTCGCTGGCCAGGAAGTTCTCCCCCTCGCCGACGCCGACGACCAGCGGCGAGTTGCGGCGGGCGCCGACCACCAGGTCGGGGTCGCCGGTGTGCACCGCGACCAGCGTGAACGCCCCTTCGAGGCGCCCGCAGACCTGGCGCATCGCCTCGGCCAGGCCGCCCTCGGCGGTCTTGAGGGCGTCCTCCAGCAGGTGGGCGACGGCCTCGGTGTCGGTGTCGGAGCTCAGCTTGTGCCCGCGCTCCTCCAGCTCGGCCCGCAGCGCGGCGAAGTTCTCGATGATCCCGTTGTGGATCACCGCGACGGTGCCCGAGCAGTCGGTGTGCGGGTGGGCGTTGCGGTCGTTGGGCGCACCGTGCGTGGCCCACCGGGTGTGCCCCATGCCCAGCGTCCCGGCGGGCGGGGGTTCGTCCGCGAGCGCGTTGCGCAGGTTCACCAGCTTGCCCGCGCGTTTGGCCGTCGCCAGCCTCCCGTCGGCCAGGACGGCAACCCCGGCCGAGTCGTAGCCGCGGTACTCCAGCCGCGCCAGCCCATCGACCACGACGTCCAGTGCCGGCTTGGCGCCGACGTACCCAACGATTCCGCACATGGCGGCAAGCCTATTAGCTCGTCTTCCATGGACCCACCAGCAAGTGGCGTAGCGGGGTGGCTATAGCGTGGACGCCCGGTGAAACACCGGTGTACGCGAGGGACCCCTGGTTACCGTGTTCCCTCATGACGAGCGGATGGGACGACGTGTCTAGTCCTCAGAGCGTGCCCAGCCCCTACGTGGAGCTCTCCCGCGACGCCTGGCGGGCGCTGCGCGAGAGCACCCCGCTCCCCCTCACCCCCGGCGAGCTCGACGCCCTGCGCGGACTGCGCGACCCGATCGACATCACCGAGGTCGAGGAGGTCTACCTGCCGCTGTCGCGGCTGCTGAACCTGTTCTTCCTGGGCGAGGGGCGGCTGCGCGACACCGTGGGCGGGTTCCTGGGCGAGCCGGTGCCGCCCACCCCGTTCATCATCGGCGTGGCGGGCAGCGTCGCGGTGGGCAAGTCGACCACGTCCCGGCTGCTGCGGACGCTGCTGGCGCGCTGGCCCGAGCACCCCACCGTGGAGCTGGTCACCACCGACAGCTTCCTCTACCCGAACGCGGTGCTGACCGAGCGCGGGATCATGGACCGGAAGGGGTTCCCCGAGTCCTACGACCGGCGGGCGCTGGTGCGGTTCGTGTCGGCGATCAAGGCGGGGGCCGAGGAGCAGTCGATCCCGGTCTACTCGCATCTGGAGTACGACATCGTCCCGGGCGCGGCGCAGACCGTGCGGCGCCCGGACATCCTGATCGTGGAGGGCCTGAACGTGCTGCAGGCCCCGCCGCCCGGGACGCTCGGGGTGTCGGACTTCTTCGACTTCTCGATCTACGTGGACGCGCGGGTGGAGGACATCCGCCAGTGGTACATCGAGCGGCTGTTCGCGCTGCGCCGCACCCGCTTCACCGACCCCCGCTCCTACTTCCACAGGTACGCGCACGAGCTGGACGAGGACGAGACGGCGGCGTTCGCGCAGCGGGTCTGGCGGGACGTCAACGAGATCAACCTGGTGTCGAACATCCTGCCGACCCGGGCCCGCGCCACCCTGGTGCTGCACAAGGGCCGCGACCACGAGGTCCGGAGGGTCCGGCTCCGCCGCATCTGACCGGTTGCTTCGATTCCGCACTGCTCTGTCGGAGCTCTGTTCTACGGTTGCGCGACATGAGCAGCGACACGGGGACCGGCACGACGATCGAGAACGCCGCTCCGGGGGAGATTCCGGGGATTCTGGCCGACCCGCCGTGGGAGCAGGCGGCGCGGCGGCCCAAGCCCGCCAAGCCGAAGGAGCCCGAGGCGCGGGTCGTGGACGGCCTGGAGCCGCCGCCCGGCCTGGCGGTCTCGTGGGCGCCGGGGCAGCGGGAGAAGTGGGCGGCGACGAAGCTCTACCTCTCGTCCAGCAACGACTTGGACCGGCTGATCGACGAGTACGTGGCCGACCAGAGGTCCATGTACCCGCCGACCGAGGCGAGCATGTTCGCCGGCGGGCCCGAGGACCGGATCCGCCCGCTGCTCGCCGAGTGGCGGGTCAGGTACGTCACGCCGTCGTTCTTCCGCTACCTCAAGCCGACCGTGGCCCGCTACGAGCTGGAGGCGCGGGACGCGATGCTGCACTGCGCCGGGATCGACGCCCCGGCCGCCGGCAGCGCGCTCCTGCCCTACCTGGACGCCGAGGTCGCGCTGCTCATGGCCGACTGGATGTTCCGGCTCAAGACGGCGCAGGACTTCACCCAGGCCTACTTCCGCCAGCACGGCCTGGACGCGGTCCCGTTCCTGGTGCCGGACGCGGTCGGCAAGAGGCGCCCGCCGCGCCGCAAGGCCACCGCCGCCCTGGCTCTGGTCGCCGAGGAGCACGGCTTGGACGCGGTCGTGAAGGCGGCCCGCGTCCACGGTGACGAGGCCGCGGACATCGTCGCCGAGGCGCTGAGCGCGGGGGCGCCGGTCGCCGACGTCCAAAAGAAGCCCGCCGAGGGCCCGCCCAAGCCGCCGAAGCTGCCGTGGCTGGACGTCGCCGCGCTGCCCCGGCCCGTGCTGCGCGGCTCCGGGCGCGCCCTGCCGCCCGCCGCCACCGCCAACCTGGTGTCGCTGTTGGCGCTGTCCTCGGGGGACGAGCCGTACGAGGGCCTGGCCGAGGTGTTCGAGCTGTGCAAGCCCGGGTCGCTGGCCGCGCTCGCGTGGGCGGTCTTCGAGGCGTGGCGGGCGGCGCGCGAGCCGTCCCGCAACGGCTGGGTGCTGGCGCAGCTGGCCTGGCTGGGCGACGACGAGACCGTGCGGCGGCTCACCCCCGTCATCCGGGTGTGGCCGGGGCGGTCCGGGCACGCCAAGGCGGTGCGGGGGCTGGAGGTGCTGACCGCGATCGGCACCGACACGGCCCTGATCCACCTGGACGGCATCGCGCGGAAGGTGAAGTTCACGGGCCTGCGGGAGGCCGCGCGGCGGGCGATCGCCGGGGTGGCCAAGGCCCGCGGCCTGACCAGCGAGCAGCTCGCCGACCGCCTCGTCCCCGACTTCGGGCTGGACGCCGAGGGCGGCCTGCACCTGGCCTACGGCCCGCGCGGCTTCCGGGTCGCCTTCGACGAGCAGCTCAGGCCGCTGGTCACCGACGACTCCGGCAAGCTCCGCAAGGCGCTGCCCAAGCCGGGCGTCAAGGACGACCCCGAGCTCGCCCCCGCCGCCCACAAGCGCTTCGCCGCGCTGAAGAAGGACGTGCGCACGATCGCCGCCGACCAGGTCACGCGGCTGGAGACGGCGATGGTCACGGGCCGCCGCTGGACGCCGGAGGAGTTCCGGGCCTACTTCGCCGGGCATCCGCTGATCTGGCACATCGCCCGCCGGCTCGTCTGGCTCGCGGGGGACCGCGCGTTCCGGATCGCCGAGGACCGCACGCTCGCCGACGTCGAGGACGCCGCGTTCACCCTGCCGGACGCCGCCGAGGTCGGCATCGCGCACCCGCTCCACCTGGGCGGGCGGCTGGGGGCGTGGGCGGAGGTGTTCGCCGACTACGAGATCACCCAGCCGTTCCCGCAGCTCGGCCGCGCCGTGCACGCCCTCGCGGACGGGGAGCGCGGCAGCTCGCGGCTGGCCCGGTTCGAGGGCGTGACCGTCCCGACCGGGAAGGTGCTGGGGCTGACCCGGCACGGCTGGGAGCGCGGCGCCCCGCAGGACAACGGCATCGAGCACGAGATCTCGCTGCGCGTCGCCGGCGGCCGCTGGGTCGTGATCGATCTGGATCCGGGCATCGCGGTCGGCGCGATCGACGTCTTCCCCGAGCAGACGCTCCGCAGGGTCATGATCGGAACCAGGTCGTTCGCGTTCGGGTCAGAGGAGGGTGACCGGAGGTTCGGCGAGCTCGATTCCGTGACCGCCTCGGAGCTGCTCGCCACCCTCACCGATCTGTCCACGAAATAGGAGCCATGCCGGATTCCTCCGATGCCGGCGTCAAGGACGCGCCCGCCGCGGCCCTGCCCGCCCTCCTCGTCGACCCGCCCTGGACCTGGGAGCCGATCGTGGTCCCGGGGGTGGCGCCGCCCGCGGGCCCGACGGTCGTGTCCTGGCCGGAGGGCGTCCGGGAGTCGTTCCTGGAGAACGCCCCGGCCGCGCCCTCCCGCAAGGGCCACGACTGGAACGCGATGGCGGAGCGGATCCGCGGCGGCTCGCCCCTGGCCGACCTGACGGACAGGGGACGCTCGGCCCTCTACGCCCGCCTGCTGGTACACGGCCCGGACGACCTCGCCGCCGAGGCCCTGGACGACCGCCGCTACTGGGACGGCCTCGTCCCCAAGCACGTTCAGGCCATCGTCGCCCGGCACGAGCTGGCGGCCTACGAACTGGCGCTGCACGCCGTCCGCCCCGACGACCTCGACACGCTGTTCGCCCTCGCCCCCTTCCTGGACGCGGAGGTGACCCGGCTGATGCTCGTCCACTCGGACGGCGTCCGGGGGCTCCCGGCCCTCACCTGGAGCGCCGACGCCTGGTTCAGAAGGCACGGGACGGACGCGCTGCCGTACGCCCTCCCGCACGCGCTGGGCGAGCCCGGTCGCGAGCGCGAGGTCGCGCAACAGGCGGTCCGCGGAATGATCGCCCGCGACTGGGACGTCGTCGCCGAGGCGGCGGCGCGCCACGGCGGCGAGGCGGTGCGGGCGGTGGAGGTCCTGCGCTTCCCCATCGCCCCGCACGGACCGCGCTTCCCCCTGGAAGGGCTGCCGCAGGTCCTGCTGCGCGACCGTGAGCACGCCCTGCCCGCCGCGTCCGTCCGGCATCTGGCCACGCTGCTGTTCTGGTTGCGCCCGGAGGGGCCGCGCCCGAGGGTCGAGAAGGCCCTCGATGAGGTCGTCGAGATGTGCGACCCCGCCTCGCTCGCCGACTTCGCCTGGGGCCTGTACCAGGCGGAGTTCGACGCGCGGCCCCCGGCGGGGCGGAAGCGTGTCTGGGCCTCCGACGGCGTCCGGTACGCGCTGGAACGCCTCGGCGACGACCGCACCGCCGCCCGCCTCGCCGCCGTCGCCGCCCACTGGTCGTCCCGGCTGGTCCGGGACAGCGGCGGGGAGTCCGTCCTCCGGGTGTTCACCGCGCTCGGGAGCGACACGGCGCTGCGCCTTCTGGACGAGCTCGGGCGCGAGGCGGCCGACCGGCAGCGGATCGCCCCAGGCGCGCTGGAGGCGGTGCGGGAGATCACCGAACGGCGTGGACCGACCACGAAATAGGAGCAATGCCAGATTCCCCCGAAGCCCCCGTCCGGGACGCGCCCGCCGAGTCGCTGCCCGCCCTGCTGGTCGACCCGCCCTGGACCTGGGCGCCGATCGTCCTGGAGGGCCTGGAGCCGCCCGCCGTCCCGGTCACGGTGGCGTGGAACCGCTACCTGCGCGAACGCCTCCAGGAGGAAGCGGCCCCGCGCGGCCGCAAGGACGCCGACTGGGAGGCCGTGGCCGAACGCTTCCGCAGCGGCCGGGCCCTGACCGAGCTCACCCCCAAGGGCCGCGCCCCCCTGTACGCGGGCCTGCTGCTGCACGGGCCACACGAGCCGGCGCACGAACTCCTGGAGGACCGCCGCTACTGGGACGAGTTCACCGACCTCCAGGTGCTCGGCGGGGTCGTCGTCCGCCACGAACTGAAGGCGTACCCCCTGGCGCTGCACGTGGCCCGCCGGGAAGGCCCCGGCACGGCCACCCCCCTCAGGCCCTTCCTCAGCGCGGAGACGGCCGAGGTGATGGTCGCCCAACCGTCCAACGGGAACGCCGACGCCCGCGCCTGGGCGAAGGACCACGGGGCGGCCGCCGCCGCGCTGCTCGTCCCGTACGCGCTCGAGCGGCCAGGCCCGCGGCGCACCGCCGCGGAGGTCCTGCTCCGCCTGATCATCGCCGACGACGGCGCCGTCCCGCAGGCGGCGGGGTCCTACGGCCCCCAAGCGGCCAGGGCGATGGAGGTGCTGCGCTACCCCGCGTCCGTCCCGGAGATCAGCGGAGACCGGGACCCCGAACGGCTGCCGCGGATCCTGCTCCGCGGCCGGGACACGGCCCTGCCCGCCGACGCGACCCGGTCCTTCACCCGGCTGCTGCTCCTCTCCCGCCCCGACCGGCCGCACTCGTTCGTCGAGCAGGTCATCGAGGTGTGCGACCCCGGCTCGCTCGCGGAGTTCGCCTGGGCGCTCTACCTGACCGCCGAGCTGAGCCGGTATTCGTGGGCGCCCGACGGCGTCCAGTACGCGCTGCGCCGCCTCGGCGACGCCGAGACCGCCCGGCGGCTCGCGGAGGCCATCGCGGCCTGGGAGTACTGGTGGGCCGGTTCGCTGGCGGCGCGCAACGCCCTCGACGTGTTCGGGGCGATCGGCGGCGACACCGCGCTGCGCCTGCTGCACCAGATCGCGGACAACCCGCACCCCAGCAAGAAGGTCAAGGAGGAGGCGCGGTACGCCCTGCACCGCGCCGCGCGGGACCGGGGCCTGACGGCGGCGCGGCTCGTCGACCGGCTCGTCCCGGACTTCGGGCTTGACGCCGAGGGCGGCATGACCCTCGACTACGGCCCCCGCGGCTTCCGCGTCGGATTCGACGAGCAGCTCAGGCCCTACGTCATCGACGGCACCGGCAAGCACCGCAAGACGCTCCCCAAACCCGGCCCCAAGGACGACGCCGCGGTCGCGGACCCGGCCCACCGGCGCTTCACCGACCTGAAGAAGGGCGTCCGGTCCGTCGCCACCGAGCAGCGCAAGCGGCTGCACCGGGCGATGATGAGCGGGCGCGACTGGCCACTGGAGGAGTTCCACGCCCTCTACGTCGAACATCCGCTGCTGCGGCACTTCGCGCGGCGCCTCGTGTGGAGCGCCGAACACGACGGCACCGCCACCGCGTTCCGGATCGCCGAGGACCGCTCCTTCGCCGACGTCGACGACAAGGCGTTCACGCCCCCGCCCGGCGCGCGGATCGTCCTGCCCCACCCGGCGCACCTGGGCGACGCGGTGGGCGCGTGGGGGCGGGTGTTCGCCGACTACGAGATCCTCCAGCCCTTCCCCCAGCTCGGACGGACCGTCGTCCGCCTCCGCGAGGAGGAGCGCGCGACCAGCCTGCTGACCCGCTTCGACGGCGCCGAGGTGCCCACCGCCGCCCTTGTCCGCCTCGCCCAGGGCGACTGGAGCCTCCGCACGGCGCGCGACGAATACCACAACCGCAGCCTGCTCGTTCACCCGATCGGCGACCGCGGCGCGCTCGTCGAGGTCCGGTTCGCGCCGGGCATCCCCAAGCACGCCGCCCCCGCCCCCGTCCAGCGGATCGAGCAGGTCGAGCACGTGAAGGTCGCCGAGAACGGCTACGTCAGAGAGCCGATCCCGTTCGGGGACCTGAACCCGTCGACCGCGTCCGAGATCCTCACCGAACTCGCCGACCTCACCACGAAATAGGAACAATGCCGAACACCCCCGAAAGCTCCCTCCCCGAACTGCTCGTCAACCCGCCGTGGACGGCGAGCAAGCAGCCCGTCGTCCTCAAGCTGAAGGCCCCCAAGGAGCCCACCACCATGACGTGGGCGCCCGGCCGGCGCGAGGAATGGCTGGCGGCCCCCTACCAGGGCAAGTACGGCTGGCAGCCGCTCCCGGACGACACCGACTGGAACGAGCTCGCCGAGACCTTCTCCAGCGGCCGAGCCCTCACCGAACTCGACGCCGAGCAGCGCCGCGACCTGGGCTTCGGCCTCCTGGCACAGGCCCCGCTCGAACTGGGTGACGCGCTGCTCTCCGACCAGCGCCACTGGGACGCCTTCACCGGCTACGGGACGGCCACGGCCATGCCATGCATCGTGGCCCGCCACGGGCTGGCCGCCTACCCCATGGCGATGCACCTGGCCAAGAACTCCCGCACCTTCTACTGGCTCGACCCGTTCCTGGACACGGACGTCGCCCAGCTCATGATCAAGCATTGCGGCGTCTACCCGAACCGCGACCGCGTCGAGGTCTGGTTCAAGCTGCACGGGGAGGCCGCCGCCCTGCTGGCCGTACCGGACGCCCTGCGCAAGCCCGGTCCCAAGCGGGAGCGCGCCGAGGAGGCCCTCCGCATCGTCGCCAAGGAACACGGCCACGACGCCATCGTGCGGGCGGCCCGGCACTACGGCGACGAGGCCGCGGCCGCGATGTCCGTGCTCCGCACCGACGGCCTGGACATCTACCCGGACCCGCTCCCGGAGACGCCCGAGGCGTTCGACCCGGCGCGGCTGCCTCAGATCCTGCTGCGCGACCGGAAGACGGCCCTGCCCGCCCCGGCGACCCGCCACCTCCTCACGATGCTGACCTTCTCCAAGCCGTGGGACCCCTACCCGGGAGTCGAGCAGGTCATCGACCTGTTCGACCCCGACTCCCTGGCCGCGTTCGCCTGGGCCCTGTACGAGGCCGACACCCCCTACAGGTCGATGGCGAACAGGGGGGTCCAGTACGCGCTGGCCCGCTTCGGCAACGACGACACCGCCGACCGGCTCGCCCCCATCATCGCCCGCTGGTCCAAGAGCTACGTCTACGACATCGGCGGGTTCAACCTCCTGAGCCTGTTCACCCGCCTCGGAAGCGACTCCGCGCTGCGGCACCTGCACCGCCTAGCGAACAAGGCCGAAGACCACAAGCGGATCAGGGCGAGTGCCCAAGGGGCCCTGAACCGCATCGCCAAGGAACGCGGGCTCACCTCCGAGCAGCTCGCCGACCGCCTCGTCCCCGACTTCGGCCTGGACTCCCAGGGCGGCCTCACCCTCGACTACGGCCCCCGCAGCTTCCGCGTCGGGTTCGACGAGCAGCTCAAGCCGTACGTGACCGACGCCGACGGCAAGCGCCGCAAGACGCTCCCCAAACCGGGCGTCAAGGACGACGACACCCTCGCGCCCGCCGCGTACAAGCGCTTCACCGACCTCAAGAAGGACGTCCGGACGGTCGCCGCCGACCAGATCAAACGCCTCGAGAAGGCCATGGTCACCGGACGCTCCTGGACCTTCGCCGACTTCCGCTCCCTCTTCATCGCCCACCCCCTCCTGTGCCACATCGCCCGCCGCCTGATCTGGTCCGCGGACGTCGAAGGCCGGCCCGTCCCCTTCCGCGTGGCCGAGGACCGCACCCTCGCCGACGCCGACGACAAAGAACTCGGTCCCCTCCCCGACGAAACCCCGATCACGCTGCCGCACCCGGTCCTCCTGGGCGGCCCCACCGTCGAGGCATGGGGGCAGGTCTTCGCCGACTACGAACTCCTCCAGCCGTTCCAGCAGCTGGCCCGTACCGTGCACGCACTCACCGACGAGGAGCGCGGAAGCACCAAACTGACGCGCTTCGAGGGCGGCACCGTCCACTTCGGCCGGATCCTCGGCATGACCTCACGCGGCTGGGAGCTGGGCGAGAAGGAGACCGGCGGCTTCCGCCGCCAGGTCATGCTCATGACCCCCGACGAGCGGCACCTCATGGTCCAGTTCGAACCGGGAATCCGCGTCATCGCCCCCGAGGACTTCGCCGAGCAGGACATCCGGGACGTCTCCCTCTTCACGGGCCGCTACTCCGGCAAGCGCCACCCCTTCGGCGAACTGGACCCGGTCACCGCCTCCGAACTCCTCACCGACCTGACCCGCCTGACCGACCCCCCGGCCAACTAAGAGGAGAACCCTGATCGTCGGCGCCGCGGACGCGCAGCACAGGGAGGGGTGCGGGCGCGGTCCAAGGTGCGATCGCGGTGCCGCTCATTTGACGGCACCCGCGGTCAGGCCGGCGACCACCTGGCGCTGCAGGACGAGGAACAGTGCGATGGGGACCAGCATGATGATGGTCGCCCCGGCCATGGCGCCGGTGACGTTGTAGCCGAACTGCGACTTGAAGCCGGCCAAGGCCAGCTGCACGTTGTGGTTGGACTGGGTGACGGTGAGCAGATTGGCGAAGAAGAACTCGTTCCAGATCTTCACGAACGCCACGACGCACACGGTGGCGATGGCCGGTCGCGACAGCGGCAGGATGATCCGCCGCAGGGTGGTGAAGTACCCGGCACCGTCCATGAGGGCGGCCTCTTCGATCTCCGGGGGCAACGACAGCAGGAAAGATCTCATCACGATGAAGGAGAACGGGAACTCCAGCGCCGAGTAGAAGATGACCAACCCGATGCGGGAGTCGAACATGCCGAGCTCGCGCACCACGAAGAACACCGGCGTCGCCAGCCCCACCAAAGGGATGGCCAGGGCCAGGGCGAACATGGCGACGAGGAAGTTCCTGCCGAGGAACGCGTAGCGGGCGAGCGGATAGGCGGCCAGAAACGCCACGGAGACGGCGCCGATCGTGCCACCGGTGGCGTACAGCAGCGTGTTGAGCACGTAGGTGTGCAGATGGATCTCGGTGAACGCGTCGATGTAGCCCTGGAAGGTCGCGGGAGAGGGGAAGAACCCCTTGCCCGAGTAGACCTGCGGGCCCGTCTTGAAGGAGGACAGCATCACCCACACGGTGGGCAGCAGCGAGAGTAGCGTGACCACGGTGAGGAAGCCGTAGATGAGCACCAGGGCCCACGAGCGCGGACGGGTGCGTCGCACGCCGCGTCGGCGGGCGACGTCGGCAGGCTGGATGGCGGTCACAGGGCTCGCTCTCCGATCCGGAAGACTCGCCGCACCGTGACGATGAGCGTGGCGCCCAGGATCAGGATCACGGAGCCGACGGCGTTGGCGTAGCCCCACTCCCCGTGCACGTAGGCGCGGTAGGCGTACAGGGCGAGAGTCGTGGTGGCGTCGTTCGGGCCGCCGGAGGTCAGGATGTAGACCAGGTCGAACATGCCGATGTCGACCAGGAGCCGCACGAGGAGGACGGTGCCGATGACGTTGCGCAACAGCGGCAGGACGATGAACAGCTGGCGCTGGATCAGGCTCGCACCGTCCGCTTCGGCGGCTTCGAGGAGTTCGGTCGGGATCGCGGCCACCTCCGCCATGACGACCACGACCACGAACCCGATGATGAACACGAACGTGCCGGCCACGGCCCACCGGGCGGTGCCGCTGTCGAACAGCCAGTCGTGCCGGCCGCCCGTGACGGGGGCGAGCAGGTTGTTCAGCAGGCCGTAGGACGGGTTGTAGAAGGCCGAGAACACCAGCGCGTACGCGGCCCCCGAGATGACGAACGGGATGAAGATGATCGTGCGGAAGAGCTTCCAGCCCGGCACTTTCACGGCGAGGGTCATGCCGACCGCCACGCCGAGCGGTACCTGGATGACCATGGACGCGACGCAGTAGAAGAGCGTGTTGCCCGCGGCCTTCCAGAACACCGGGTCGGAGAACAGCCGGCGGTAGTTGTCCAGTCCGGTGAACGCGAAGTCGACACCGCCCCAGCGGGAGAACGCCGTCACGGCCAGCACGACGAGCGGCACCAGGAAGAACAGGGCGAACAAGACGAGGGCGGGCAGCAGCGAGACGGCGACGCGGCCACGCATGCCGGCGGGGATACGCGGCCCGGCCGCGGGCTTGGGCGCCCGCGACCGGACCCGGTGCGTGGTTCTCACGGCTCTAGCTCCCCGCCGCGGACTCGGTGGCCAGGCGCGACAAGAAGGCCTTCGTATCGATCTCGCCCTTGACGTAGGCGGGCCACAGGTTCTTCCACGCCGCGTCGATGCCCCCGGGTGCGTGGACCCGCGCGTGGGGGAAGGTCTGGGCGACCCGAGGGATCTGGGTGACCAAGCGCGAGCTGAGCGGTTCGAGCCCTGCCGCCTTGACGGTGGCGGCGGGCACCTTGACGGGCGGGTTGGAGCCCGTCGCCTTGGCCTGCTTGACGACCTCGTCGGCGGAGGACGTGAACCGCACGAACGCGCCCACCGCTTCGAGCTTGGTCCGGTCGCTCGTACCCGACACCCAGCCGGCGCCCGAGACGACGATCAGCCCTTGTCCCGCGTCCCATCCGGGGGACGGGGCGACATCCGTGCCGTCGTACAGCCCTGGTGCGGCGTTCGCCGACTTCAGGTTGGTCTTGACGAACCATGGCCCGTTGGGGACGGCCGCGGCTTTGCCGGCCAGGTACTTCGAGGCGGCGTTCTGGAAGTCGCCGGAGAAGGAGTCGGCGTTCACATAGCCCTTGGCGTGCCAGCCGCGAAGGCGCTCGGTGGCCGTGACGGCGGCCGCGTTGGTCGACCAGTCCTTGCTGGTGGCGATCTCAGAGGTGAGGAAGGCACCGCCTGCCGGTTGCGTGCCGATGAGGTTGGACCACATCAGAAGGGTCGCCCAGTCCCCGTCGAGTGCGATCGGGGTCGCGCCCGCGCCCTTGAGCTTGGCGGCCATGGCCTCGAAGTCGTCCCAGGTCGTGGGGAACGAGTCGTAGCCCACGCTGGTCAGGAGTTTCCTGTTGTAGTAGATCCCGATGGGATCCTGCTGCTGCGGAATGGCCCACCGCTGTCCGTCCCGGCCCGACAACGCGTCGAAGGCGCGGGGCTGGAACGAGGCAGCCCACGTCGCGTCGGCCTTGAGGTCGGGCGCGAAGTCGTGCAGCTTTCCCGCACCCGACAACGACTTGATCTCGGCGCTGTTCAACTGGAAGACGTCGGGCAGGTCGTTGGCCAGCGCGAGGCGCTGGTAGTACTGCAGCCGGGCGTCCCCTGAGCCGGCGTTCGCGTTCTGCAGCGTCTTGACGTGGTACTTGCCTTTGTTGGCCGCGTTGAAGCGCTGCGCCGCCTCGAAGTTGAACTGCAGGAACGGGTCGGTGGTGGACTTCTGGCAGGTCGCACAGGTGATCTCGATCTCCCCGGCGGCGTTGGTCGACCCGCCTTTCAAGGTCGAGCAGGCGCCGAGAGCTCCCGCCATGAGGACGGCGGTCGTCGCGGAGACGACAGTCCTGGTGATACGCATGGTCCGCCTCGCTTCTTCGTACGGGGTGGTCGGGGTGTTACGAGGAATGCAGGCCGAGCGCGAACGCGCTTCGGTGGCGGTCGTCAGTAACCGACGATCTTCGGCCAGTGCCGCTCGACGCCGACGGCGTCCAGTTCGGCCTGGAACTCGTCGAGCAGCTTGTCGTCGGCGCGGACCTGGGAGGGGGTGACGTCCCGGGCCGCGCAGAAGCCGATGAGGTGGCCGTCGACCTCGCCGATGTTCCACTCCACCAGGGGCATCCGGTAGGCGCCGTTGGTGATGTGGGTGGTGCCGATGTTCTTCGCGCCGGCGAGCAGGTTGGTGACCCGCACGGGAATGAGCGCGCCCAGGGGCAGCTCGAAAGGGCAGCAGCCGATGTCGATGTAGGAGTCGCCGCCGGTGGAGGGATGCAGGTCGATGCGGTACATGCCGACCCCGACGCTGTCGCGGTGCCGCACGGCGCCGCGGTTCCCGCGGACCTCCAAGGAGATCTCCTGCTCGACGATCGTGTGCTCGGCCACGATGCGACGCGACTCGCGGACGTAAGGCGCCTTGGCCAGCCCATCGGGGCTGTCGCCCAGCACATCACCACGCAGACGCAGCCCCGGCCAGCCAACGCCGCCGTCGGGACGCGGGGCGGCGGTCTGCAGCCAGTACAGCAGGCTCAGCGACAGCTCACGGGCCCGCTTCAGGTGGAACTCGACCTGCTCCGCGGGAACATCGAAGATGGGACCGTCCCAGTAATCCACCTGCGGCCAGTTCACCAGCGTGATGTCGGACTCGTAGGCATCGGGCAGAAAGTTCTGGGCTGCCGCGATGCGGCGGAAAGTCCACAGGTTGCGGTCCATGCTCCCCACCCGCTGGTCCGCGTAGTCCGGACGGATGAGCGTGTGGTCCTCGACGGGGTTCGGGAAGAACGTGTGGTGCGAGGGCGCGAGCGTCTTGGGATGGGGCGCGGTCAGCGACAGCCGGCCGTTCGGCGAGTTCGTCGCCGAAGAGGTCAGGAAGTGTTCGTAGCTGTCGGGGCGCGCGATCGTGAAGTCCCCGCCCTCGACGTGGTCGAGGGCGAAGCACACCGAGATCGGCTGCATGTTGAGCGGGGCCGGCAGTTCCGGAGCGTGCGGTTCACCGGTGACATCCCGCGACTCGGCGCCGGTGACGTACTCGACGCCGGCCAGCGGCAGCAGGTCGCCGGTCTCCGTCGCGTCGACGAACCAGGTAGCGCTCACCGTCGTGAGATCACCGGTACGGCGATCACGTAGAGTGATCGACTCCAGCGTGTCGGGGTCGTCCGTGTTCGTCACGGACACCGGCTCGTGCTCCATCAGTACCCGGATGCGCCCGGACGCCCGGTGCGGTGCGATGAGAGCCTCGATGACGGCGAGGGACACGCGCGGCTCGTGGCAGAGGTCGGAGACCTTGGCGACCCGGGATTGAAGGCCATCGTGCGGCGGGCCGCCTCGGTCAAGGGGTAGTGCCGGCGGTAGTAGGAGCGAATGGCGTCACGGAACTCACGGTAGGTGGCCGTGCAGCCGAACTGCTCAATCCACACGTGCTCGTCCGGGGGGACCCCCTGGCTCGTCAGGACGCCGCCGAGCCAGTCGGTCGGCTCGGTCAGGACAACGCTCACGCCACGCCGCGCCGCGGCCAGTGCGGCCGAGACGCCGCCCAGACCACCGCCGACCACGAGAAGTTGTGTCTGAATCTCGGTCATGCCGAGATCTCACCACCGGAAACGCGCCGGTAACATGGCCAGAGTGAGCGAGCCTGTGTCTGGAATTGATGCCGCCTCCCGACGCCTGAGAATCGTCAATTCCGTGGTCCGCAGCGTCGTCCACCGCCCCGGCTCCCGCATCGGGCCCCGCGTGCAGGGCAATGTTCAGCTCTTGCTGATCCATGCCGGAACGATGGTCGTGCACGTGGACGACCGCGACCCGTACGCCGTCCCCGCGGGGCAGATGTGCATCCTGCTGCCCGGGCACACCGAGGTGATCGGCTTCACCGAGGGCGCCGAGACCCGCCAGACGCTCGTACGCGGTGACCTCGAAGAGCTCACCCCCCAGATGAACCGATGGCTGGAGGCGGTGCGCCCGACCAGACCGCTGTCCTCCGCCCTGACGTACATGGCGCGCGAGGCATTGATCACCGAACAGACCCGCCTCACCGCCCAAGGCGCACTGGTCGACGCGCTGGCCACGGCACTGTTGTGGCGCTTCATCGCCGAGTTCGAGAATCTGCCCGCCGCGCTGCCGGCGCCCATCGAGGACGCCCGGCTGTTCATCCACCGCAACGTCCAGAACGACATCAACCTGACGGCCATCTCCGCAGCCGCGAGGGTGAGCCCTGAGCACCTGGTGCGCTTGTTCCGTGAGCACATGGACACCACACCCATGCGCTACCTGTGGGACCGCCGCGTCACTCACGGCATCGAGCTGTTGACCAGCTCGGGGCTGCCGGTCGGATCGATCGCGGCGTGCTCGGGCTTCAAGACGAGCTTCCATTTCGCCCGCAAGGTCAAGGAGGCCACCGGCCTGTCACCGACGGCGCTGCGCGCGTGCAACTGGTCCCAGCAATCAACAGACGCCAACGACCGTCCCAGGCCGCTGCTCGATGCAAGGAACGCGGAGAGCAGAACAGCGGCCCGCCCGCGCAGCGAGTAGCCGACGGGCCGCAGGCACGGCGCCTCTGCCGCACCCTGATCGGCGACCGCCACTCGCGCCCAGCCGTCCGTCCAGCGGACGGTCAGGAGGAACGACCCGCCAGGCCGCCCGCTGGACGAGTGCGCGATCGCGTTGGTGCCGGTCTCCGAGGGTGAGCAGCATCGCGTCCGCGCGACAGGGATGATCGCCCCCCAGCGCCTCGGCGACGAACCGCCGCGCGACCGCCACCTGCACGGGCAGCCCCGGCAGCCTGACCGCCTTCTCACTGACGCTCACGAGAGCCAGACCTCTTGCCCGTCGGCCCTCACCGTGAGCCCCCACCGCCCAGCCTCCGGACGCCCCAGGCCCGTCCACCACCGGTGCGCGGCCTCGACCTCGTCCCACAGGCTCCGGAAACCGAGCTGCCGCACCTCGAAGCATTCCGCGCCCGGCACGTGGCGCAGGCTCGCCCACGACCCCGACCAGGGATCGATGAGCCACACCGTGTACCCGACCTCGTGACTCTCCACCACGAGCTTGCACCGCCGCACCTTGAGCCCGACCGCGAGGGACGCGTCGTACTCGCCGATCACGTCGTACGGGTGCAGGTCCGTGGCGGTCCGCCGCGCCCGGCCCACGTCGCGGACGTCGCGTACCAGCGAAGCGCGCCGCCCCCGCTGGACCCGCAGCGGCATGAACGCCACGTTGCCGACGACGCGTCCCGTCGCGGTGCCGTCTCCATGCGCCGTCAAAGCGAGCAACGCACCATTGTGGAAGTCGGTCAGCCACGGCACCAGGATCCGGCCGCCCGGCCGAGTCTGCTCCACCCACGCATGCGGCACGCGCTGGACGCCCACCGTCGCGATGACCCGGTCGTAGGGCGCTCCGGGCTCGTACCCCAGCGCCCCGTCACCGACGATGGCGGCGACCTTGCAGTCGGCGCTCCTCAGCGCTCGATGCGCCCGCTCCGCCACCTGCGGATCCACCTCGACCGTCGTGACATGCGCCGCGCCCAGACGCTCGGCCATGAGCGCGGCGTTCCAGCCCGTCCCCGTGCCGATCTCCAAGACGTCCATGCCCGGCTCGACTTCAAGGGTGGCGAGCATGAGCGCCACCACGTCCGGTCGGCTGGACGAGCTGGTGATCTCCGCGCCCACGAGCCCGGGGCCGACCGGCTCACCGTCGTCCACCTGCGTGATCACGGAGTCGTTGGCGTAACAGAGGTCGAGCCACGCCTCCGGGTCGTCCTCCCGGTGCAGGGGGACGAGCCTGTCGCCATCCTCGATCCAGACCGTGGGGGGAATGAAAAGGTGCCGGGGAACGGCCCTGAACGCCTCACCCCATTCCGCCGGCAAATCCCCCGCCGCGTCCAGTTCGGCCGCGAGTTCCATCATCCGCTCCGATGCGCCCGCCACCTACCTGCCGCCCTTCTCGTGCTTACCGCCCCCGGGCGGGTTCTTCGGGTCCTTCGGCGGAACCGGCCGATCCCACTTGCCGTCGCCCTCCTTCTTCTCATCGTGCTTGCCCACGCTCGCGCTCCCTTGCCTGCCGACGGTGGAGGCCGCCCTTGGACGACCTGCGAACGCGGAAGAGACGGATCACCCCATGCACGATCGTCGGGCCGACGGCCAGCCCCACCCCGAGAACCGCGTTCATGACAGGGAAGTTAAAAGGCGAAGCCCGCCATTGTCATTGGCACTTCAGAAGGCTGTTGACAGGAAGTACCCCTGCTGCCATCCACGCAGGTCAGTACTGGAGACCCACATAATTAGCCAATTCCCGCATTTCAGCCGTCAAGGTGCGCCGCTTCGTCACTATTCGACCGAGTATGTCGTGCACCATGCGCTGATTGGAGATCCATTCGGGGCTGATCGCGCGCACTTCCTGCAAGATCTCGAACGCGTCGGTGTAGCGCTTGAGCCTGACGTTCGCCTTCGCCACGTCCAGCCGATGGCGGTTCCGGCTGGACGCGCGGGCTCTGAATCCACTCTTGGGGATCTTCTCCGACAACGTCAGAACCCGGTCGGGCCTGTCCTCGATCATGTAGTTCTCGACTCTGCGCGTCGCCACCGCGATCGGGCCGAAGGTTCTGAGGGGGTCGGAGGGAGGAGCCCACTCGCTTCGGAGGATCACCGCGGCGGCCTGCGCGAAGCTCAACGCATCGTCGGCCTCTCCCGGCTCGTTGTTGCGCGACGCAGCGGTGGACACCCGCAGCAGCAGGCCGCCCCAGGCGGCCAGCTCCTCCTGGCTGGCACGGGAAATGCGGGGTTCGACGTCGTCCGCCCAGCGGGAGGCGAGCTCGAACGTCCCACCCAGGTCTCCCTGGCGCATCAGGAGCCAGCAGCGCGTGTTGGCGACCGCCGCCTGTTCGAGCCTCCCCGGCGCATCGTCGAACGCCCGCCGCAAGGCGATCTCCGCCGCGTCGAACTGGCGGGTCGAGACCAGGAGCATTCCGGCCAGGTGCATCACCCGCGACCGAACCTGCCGCCCGCGCCTCCCCAGGGCGTCCGCGTCCCGCACGAGGGAAGGGAGCACCGCACCGAGCTCCGCGTACTTGTTGTCCGTGAACAACGGCTCCGCCGCCTCGACCGCTCGGTTGACCCCTTCCGAAGTCGGCGCTTCCTCAGGTTGCTCGTACTTGCTCAGCAGGGAGTCCCTGACCGCCGTCCACTCCTGCGCGGTGCCCTCCTCGGCCGTCCGGCTGACGATCAGGTCGGAGGTGGAGACCTGGAGGGCCTTGGCTAGTTTGCGGAGGGTCTCCAGGCGGGTGTCGTCGCGTTCTCCCTGTTCAAGCTTGCGGATCAGGGAGATCGATACCCCGGACAGCTCCGCCAGCCCGCGCTGGGTCAGGCCGCGACGCTTCCGAACGCTCTGAAGACGCTCCGGGAGGTTCATGTCCTCCAGTGTGCATCTGGGCGCGAGCGCGATCGAGATCCTGTCCGGGAGATCTTCGTACGGGTCAGAGATCTAGGTGGATAAATTCGGCGAATTCTCGCATTTCCGGGGAAAGGGTTCTTCGGCGGGTGACGATCGTGCCCATGATGTCCCTGGCGTAGTGCTGGTTGACGATCCATTCCGGGGCGCTGCCGCGCACGCCTTGCAGGACGTCGAACGCCTGCGTGTACTGGCGGAGCTGGACGCGTGCCTTGGCCACGTCGAGGAGGTGCCGGTTCCGGTTGTTCGACGTCGGGCGCAGATCCCGCGTCGGGATCTTCTCCGCCATGCTGATCACCTGGTCGGGCCTGTCCTCCACCATGGCGTTCTCGGCTCGTTTCATCGCCACGGTCAGCGGGCCGAAGGCGCGCAGGAAATCGGCGTCCGGCGAGTACTCCGCCCCCATGGCGACGGCGGACGAGCGAGCCAGCCGCAGAGCATCATCCGCCTCGCCGGGCTCGTTGTTCCGGACCGCCGCCGTGCTCAGGCGGATCAGCAGCCAGCCCCAGGCGGACAGTTCGGCCATCGTGGCCCGGGAGATCCTGGGCTCGACCTCGTCGGCCCATCGGGTGGCGAGGGCGAGCGCGCCGCCGATGTCGCCCTGGCGCATCAAGAGCCAGCAGCGGGTGTTCACCACGGCCGCGGCGTCCAGCCGGTCGGAAGACTCGTCCAGGGCGCGCCGCAACGCCACGTCCGCCGCCTCGAACTGCCGCGTCTGCGTCAGCAACCAGCCCACGTGGTGCAGGAGCCGGGAGCGTACCTCGCGGCCCTCGGGCCCCAGCGTGTCGGCGTCCCGGAGAAGCGGCGGAAGGAGGCGGGCGAGTTCGGCATAGCGGTCGTTCGAGAACAGCGGCATCGACGCTGTCAGTGCCTGCCGCACTCCGTTGACGGTCGGAGGCTCCGCGACCTGCCCGGCTTGCTTGAGCAGGGCGGCCCGCAGCGGTCCCCAGTCTTCGGAGGGCTCCTCTGGGGCCACGGACGTGATCAGAGCGGAGGTCGGCACCTGGAGGGCCTTGGCCAGTTTGCGGAGGGTCTCCAGGCGGGTGTCGTCGCGTTCTCCCTGTTCGAGCTTGCGGATCAGGGAGATCGATACCCCGGACAGCTCCGCCAGCCCGCGCTGGGTCAGGCCGCGACGCTTCCGAACGCTCTGAAGACGCTCCGGGAGGTTCATGCCCTCCAGTGTGCCTCCGAAGGCGTGGCCGGGGGGATCACTCCAGTTCGACGGTCACGCGCGAGCGGACATAGCGGAAAGCGTCCTCAACGCTGTCTCCGACGTAGTTCCAGGGCTCCTTGGAGATACGGCCGCCGGTGGCGGTGAACTGCTCCTCGGCGGCAGCGAAATCGTCGCCCTGGGCGAACACGAAGGCGAAGAGGTTGTGGGCGCGGACGTCGTCCGGGAGGGGGCGCCATCTCGGGGAGCGGACGGACCTGTCGGCGGCGGCGTGCAGTTCCGCCAGCACCTCGGGGGCGGTGAAGTACTCGTCGCCTCCTTCGGCCTGCTCGGCGTCCAGCCACATCTCGACGTGGGCTTCGGCGAGCAGGGCGGCGATGGCGGTGCCCTCGGGGGCGGCCAGGGCCCGTTCCCGGGCGAAGTTGAACATCAGGTTGGACGACCCGCTCCACTTGGGGGCCACGCCCTGGAGCATCTGGGAGTGGGCCCGGCGGTGCCAGGGGTGGCGGGCGATGACCTCCTTGAAGCGGCGCCCGAGTTCCTCCTTGCCCACCCCGAGGCCGCGCGCGCAGGTGACGAGATGGGCCCACGGCTCGGGGTCGTCCGGGGCCAGTTCGGCCGCCTTCTCCAGGTCCTTCTCGGCGATCGCGAGGCGGCGCCAGAACTCGATGAACTGGTCACGTTCGGTGTGCTCGGCCCTTTGGTGCCCGCGCGCCTGCCAGGCCCAGACGACGCCGTGCGCGCCGCGCACCAGGTGCGCCTCGGCGCTACGGGGCTCGGCGGCCACCCACGCGTCCAGCCAGGACGGGCGGCCCGGCCACTCGGCGGCGATCGCGACGTAGAACGCGCGCAGGTCCGGGTCGTCGGTGGCCGTGATGAGGTGCCTGGCGCTCTCGTACGAGCCGTCCACCAGGTCGACGCGGAGGGCGCGGGCCTCCGGGGAGCCGAACAGGGGGTCGAACGCGATCTCAGGCATCGACGGCCTCCCGTGACAGGGGCGGTAGTTCGCGCAGCGGCGCGTCGGGCAGCCCGAGTTCGGCGCGTACGGCGGCGAGCCCTTGGGGGCCCTCAAGGGCGAGCCGGACCAGCTCGTCGAGCGGGGTGCCGGGCCAGTGGACGGCCGTCGGCCCGGACCACGAGACGGCCCAGTGGCCGCCGTGCCGTTCGACGATCTCGGCGGCGAGCACGGCCCGCACCGGGTAGAACATCTCGCCGTCGCCGGAGGCGTCCAGGTGTTCGGCGAGTTCGGCGCCGCGCCCGGCGGCGAGGAGCGCGAGGACCTGGTCGGGCCCGCCGCGGTCCCAGCTCCCGCCGATCGCGATCGCGGCCGAGCCGACGGTTCGGGCGGCACCGGCCGCCAACTTCCCGAACACCTCGTCGGCGGCCCGCTCCCAGGTGATCGGCTTCAGGCCGTCGGCGCCGGTCGCGGTCCGGGCGGCGAAGAGCGCCATCTCCGCTTCGGCGCGTCCGGTGAGCAGCCCCCAGGCCGGCTCCTCCTCACCCGCCGGTCCGGGGCCGGGCCGCGGCTCGTCCATGGCCGTGATGAGCCGTATCCGGTCGCCGATCGACGGATGGGAGTCCGCGCGGCCGGTCTCGGCGGCGAGGACGACCTCGCGGGCCTGGTCGAACTCCTCCCTGCGTCCCGGATCGGCGTAGAAGGCCCGGAAACCGCCGTACATGTCCTCGGGCCACCGGCCGCGCTCCCAGGCGGGAACGACGTACCGGTCGGCGAAGAACCCGAAGGCGGGCGCGGCGACGCCGATGGTCTCCAGCGCCCGCACCGCCGCCGGGGCGCCCGCGACGCGTACCGAGGCACGGTCGGCGGCGCGTTCCTGGGCCCGCGAGACCGCCGTGGTCGTCCGGCGGAAGAGCCGGTGGTAGGCGCGGAAGACCTGGGCGACGCCCTTCTTGAAGAACCTCTCGTCGCGTTCCAGGTACTCCACGGTCCGCTGGATCGCGGTACCGGCCCGGTGGATCATCGGGCCGAGCCGGGTATCGCCGCCGGATATGTGGCCGAACTCGTGCGCGAGGACGGCGCGCAGTCCCGCCCGGTCCACGACGCTGAGCAGGCCGAGGCCGACGCCGAGGATCACTTTCCCCTTGACCAGCCCGAGCAGCCGCGTCTCCTGCGTGACGAACGCGTTCACTCCGGGAACCAGGCGGATCTCGTCGGGTGCGGGCGCGCCGACCTCCGCGGCGAGGTCCCGCACCGCCTCCCACAGCCGCGGCTGGTCGGCGGGCCGCACGGCGATGCCCGCCGGGATCTCCGCCGTGACCACCCGGACGCTCTGCAGCACCCCGCCGACCACGGCGAACCCGCAGCCCACCGCGAGGCCCGCCAGGAGCGCCGAACCGGGCGGCAGGTCGCCGGCCCCGATCGCCAAGGCGACGACCGCGAAGAACCCGAACAGCGCCGCCATGAGGGCCAGCGCGAGAACGTAGAAGCCGAGCAGCAGGGCGAGCGCCAGGCCGGCGCGCAGGCCGAGGCGCGGGCCGCCGTCACGACGGTTGGAGGACACGAGCGTCCGTCCCTCTCTGGAATGCGGGAGACGGCCGGGCGCGGAGCCGCGCGGGCCGGGAGAACGGCGACGATTGTGGCCGAGCCCCGGCGACCGCGGAAAGGTCTAAATGATCATCGGCCGGTCGCGGACGTCACGTCAACCGTCGTCCCGTCCCGGGCGTCGTCACTCGGCGCTGGCCACCGAGAGGGTGCGGAGGCGGAGGACGGCCAGGAGGGTGGCGGCCACGGTGACCGCGATCAGCAGGGGGATCGCGACGCCCAGGTCGACCGTTGAGGTCACGTAGGAGGCGCCGGTCAGCGCGTCGGTGACCGACAGGGCCCACTGCTGGATGGACGCCGACCTGGCGCCGGGGGCGAAGTTGCCCAGCAGGGTCTCCCACACCAGCGCGTACAGCAGCCCGATCGTGACGGCGTTGCGGCTCACCACGGCCAGCGCCACGAACACCGCGCCGTAGGCGACGCCGCCCGCCAGCACGCCCACCGTGAACGCCGGGCTCATCCACTCGCTCGTCCCGGTCATCAGCAGCCCGGCCAGCAGCGTCGGCACCGCCGCGAACGCCGCGATCAGCACCACCGCCACGGCCAGCTTGGTCAGCACGATCACCTGGCGCGGGATCGGCTTGGTCAGCACGTACATGATCTGGCCGTCGTCGATCTCCGGGCCGATCACGCCGGTGCCCGCGATCAGCGCCAGCAGCGGCAGGAGGGTCGCCAGCGCGAACCGCTGGAGGACGCCCGCCGACACCTCCAGGTCGTTCTCGCCGATCATCCGCAGGCCGAGGGCCATGAACACCAGCAGCGCGGGCAGGAGGAGCAGCAGCAGCGCGCGCCGCCGCCCCAGCATCGCCCGGAACGTGATCATCGCGATGGTCGGGTTCATCGGGCCACCAAGTAAGAGAAGACGCTCTCGAGGGACTCGTCGGAGGGGGAGACCTCCCACAGGCGGACGCCGGCGTCGCGGGCCACGCGCGGGAGCAGCCAGGTGAAGCGCTGGAAGTCGACCGCCTCCACGCGCAGGCCCTTGTCGGTGAGCTGGACGCTGCGCGCCGAGCCGTCCGCGATGATGGCCGCGGCCAGCGCCCGGTCGTCGCCGGACCGGACCATGAAGATGTGCGGCCGGTCGGTCATCAGCCGCCGGATCTTGCGGAAGTCCCCGGACGCGGCGTGCCGGCCCGCCACGATCACCTCGATGTGCTCGGCCAGCCGCTCCACCTCCTCCAGGATGTGCGAGCTGAACAGGATCGTGCGGCCCTCGGCGGCCATCCCCCGGATCAGGTCCATGAGCTGGAGCCGCTGCCGCGGGTCCATGCCGTTGAACGGCTCGTCCAGGAGCAGCACCGGAGGGTCGTGCACCAGCGCCGACGCCATCTTGATGCGCTGCTTCATGCCCTTGGAGTAGTTCCCGATGGGACGGTCGGCGGCGTAGTCCATCTCCACCAGCCCGATCGCCCGCTTCGCCGCGGCCCCCGGGTCGGGCAGCTTGTGCAGCTTGGCCATCGCCAGGATGAACTGGGCGCCGGTGAGGAAGTCGTAGGCGGCCTCCCGTTCGGGGACGAGCCCGAGCCGCCGGTACACCTCCGGGTTGCGCCACATCGGCGCCCCGTCCAGGGTGACCGTGCCGGACGAGGGCGCCAGGAACCCGCCCATCATGTGGATGAGCGTCGACTTGCCCGCCCCGTTGGGCCCCAGCAGCCCGGTCACGCCCGGCCCGATCGTCATGGACACGCCGTTGACCGCGACCACGTTCCCGTACCAGCGGGACACCTTCTCCAGCTTCAGCTCGGTCATGAGAGCCCCGCCTTCCGGAAGCGGCCGTACAGGACGGCGGTGGACCCGGCGACCAGGGCCGCGCACAGGGCCAGCGCGACCAGGCCGCCCAGCGTCCCGGGCGCGATGCCGATCGAGGAGCTCTTGGCGCCCAGCAGCCGCACCTGGACGATGTCGACGAGGTTGAACGGCGAGAACAGCCCCGCCCAGCCGACCAGGGAGAAGTTGGTCCGCATCTCCGCCAGCCCCTGCACGATCGCCACGATGGTGGTGCTGAGCATGAACACCGCGATGACCGACGCCACCCCGAACCCGCGCCGCGGCGTGAACGCGGCCACCACCATCCCGATCGACCCCAGCACCACCGCGAACAGGACGCAGCCGACGAGCGCGGCGAGGTAGTGCAGCAGGTGCTCGCCGGACTTGGGGATGCGGGTCACCAGCCCGCCCAGGTACAGCACGGTGATCGGCACCGCCGTCAGCGCGAACAGCGCGGTGGCCATCGCGGCCTGCTTGGCCAGGACGAAGTCCAGATGGCCGACCGGCCGGGAGAAGTACAGCGGGACGACGTGGAACCGCAGCTCGCGCGAGGCCAGCACCGGCGCCTGGGTCGCCACGAAGATCGCGATGATGACCGACAGGGTGGAGGCGTAGGAGGAGTAGCGGATCAGCGTGTCCGCCTCCTTGGAGATCGCGTACACCGCCACCGAGCCCGCCGCCGGCAGCAGCATGATCGCGACCAGCAGGAACGGCATCACCTTGGCGCGGGCGGGGCGGCCGAGGCCGTACGCGGCGCGCAGGTTGTGCACGTACAGCGACCGCATCACGTACGCGCGGCCCAGCCTGCGGCCCTCGTAGTGGCGGTAGCCGATGTCGTGGATCGTGCTGGTGCTCACCGGGCCACCCCCTGCGGCTCCGCGGGCGGATGGCCCGGCGGGGCCGCGGCGCCCGGTGGGCCGGTGGCGGCGGGCGGGCCGGTGGCGAAGACCTCCTCGATCCGGTGCCGGCGCTGCTCCATCCGGATCAGCCGAAGCTCCAGGTCGGCGACGGCGTCGCGGATCAGGTCGTAGGTGTCCTCCCCCGCGATGTCGATCAGGAGGAACCGGCCCTCGGGACGCACCGCGACGCCCGCGTCGTGCAGCCGCTGCCCGAGCACGTCACGGCCCTCCTCGACCTCCACCGTCAGGACTCCGCTGGCGGCGGTGTACGCCTCGACCGCCTGCGACCGCAGCAGCCGGCCGCCGTCGATGATGACGACGTGGTCGCAGACCCGTTCCAGCTCGCCCAGCAGGTGCGAGGTGACCAGCACGCTGATGCCGAACTCGGTGCCGATCCGCCGGATCAGCTCCAGCATCTCGTCGCGGCCCGCCGGGTCGAGGCCGTTGGTCGGCTCGTCCAGGAACACCAGTTCGGGGTCGTGCACGAGGGCCTGCGCCAGCTTCACCCGCTGCCGCATGCCGGTGGAGTAGCCGCCGATGGGACGGTAGCGCTCCTCGTACAGGCCGACGTGCCGCAGCGTGTCGGCGGCGCGCTCGCGGGCGGCGGTGGACGGCAGCCCGCACATCCGGGCCATGTGGACGACGAACTCGGTGGCCGACACGTCCGGCGGCAGGCACTCGTACTCGGGCATGAACCCGACCCGCTCCCGGATCCGGCCGCCCTCCCGGGCGATGTCCAGGCCCAGCACGGAGGCGGTGCCCGCGGACGGCGGCAGCAGCCCCAGCAGGATCTTGATGAGCGTCGACTTGCCCGCGCCGTTGGCGCCGACCAGCCCGACGACGCCCGGTTCCACGGCCACGGTGAGGGCGTCCAGCGCGGTCACCCGGGGGAACCTCATCGTCAGGCCATCGGTGGCGATGATCGGCATGGTCACGAACCTAGTCCCTGTCCGCCGTGCGGGCGTCCCCCTGGAGGATTAGGCCTGAGGAGGGGCCGGCCCGTCCGGCGGAGGACGAGCTTCCACACCTGCCGCTGGACGAGCAGCGTCAGCGTGCCCGCGATGATCATCCCGGCGAGGTTGACGCCCAGCTGGAGCAGCGACCCGTCGACCTCGCTGCGGTGCCTGAGCGCCAGCGCCACCGCCAGGTTGCCCGCCGCCGGAACCGTGGTGACGGAGATGAACACCCCGACCAGCGCGGAGGACTTGCCCGCCGTCAGCGACAGCACCCCGCCGGCGCCCGCCAGCAGCGCCACGATGAACGACCAGCGGTCCGGGCTGTAGATGAACGCGGTCATCGGCCGCTCGCCCGGCAGCCGGTCCAGCTCGATGACCCCGATCCAGTGGCTGACCAGCGCGCACACGTAGGTGATCACGATCGCCACGGCGAACCCGAGGGCCAGCGTGCGCAGCGCCGCGCCGATCCGGCGGGCCTGGCCGGTGAGGATGCCGAAGCAGATCGCCGCGACCGCGCCGAACTCCGGGCCGAGCACCATCGCGCCGACCACCAGGATCGGCGAGTCGATCAGCGCGGCGATCCCGGCCAGCTGCGTGGCCAGCGCCAGGAACGCCACGAATGACCAGGTCAGCCGGCTCTCGTCGGCGGTGCGCTGGTCCAGTTCCTCCCACACCACGGCGTCGTCGCCGTGGCCGGGGGCGCGTTCCTGGGCCGCCTCGGCGCCGATCGACAGCGACAGGTCGATGTGCTCGAACGCGATCGACCCGTCCCGCTCGATGCCCAGGCCCTGCAGCGCCTCGATGACCTGGTTCGCCGACTCGCGGGCGATGTCGGCGTTGACCAGGTCGCCGAGGGGCGACCTGGCGGCGCCCGGCAGGACGACCACGTTGGTCGCCCCCGAGCAGCCCGCGAGGACGGCGCAGACCGCGTCGGTGCGGTCCGCGGGGACGATCGCTCTCAGGTGCAGCACCTTCCACATCGTGCCGTATCGGCGCGGCTCCCGCCGACGGACCGTATTTCCGAGGATCATCACCACAGATCGCTAAAAACCTGGCAAAGCGGGAATGTAACGAGTGACGATCCGACTACGGAAGGTGACGACATGGCATGGCGGCGGGCGGTGCTGGGCCTCGGCCTCGCGACCGCGATGCTGACCTGCGGCTGCGAGGTCGACGCCGGCCTCTCGGACGCCTCCCCGACCCCCTCCTCCGCCCGCACCCAAGCGGGCGGCGGAGACGAGCAACGCACCCGCCGGAACCTCGAACGGCTGCGCGTCGCGCCCGAGCGCTCCGGATCCGGCTACGCGCGCGACCGTTTCGGCACCCGGTGGAAGGACATCGACCGCAACGGCTGCGACCAGCGCAACGACGTCCTCGCCCGCGACCTGCGCGAGGTGCGCAAGCGCGGCGACTGCGTCGTCGTCTCCGGCACGCTGGACGACCCCTACAGCGGCAAGCGCATCACCTTCTCCAAGTCCGACGCCGACGAGGTGCAGATCGACCACGTCTACCCGCTCGCCCTCGCCTGGCGGATGGGCGCCTCCGGCTGGGACGAGGACCGGCGCGAACGCTTCGCCAACGACCACGACAACCTGCTGGCCGTGTGGGGCGTCCCGAACCGCCAGAAGAGCGACAAGGGCCCCGGCGAGTGGAAGCCGCAGAGGTCGTTCCAGTGCGCCTACGCCGGCAAGTACGTCGCGATCGCCAAGGAGTACGCCCTCCCCGTCACCCAGGGGGACCGCGCCGCCCTCCGCGACTTCCTCGGCCGCTGCTGACCGGAACGGGCGTGCCCGCCCCGCCTCCGTCATAGGGTTGATCGCATGAGCAGCGAGTCGAACGAGCAGGTGCGTCAGGACGAGACCGAGGGCAGGGGCAAGGCCGCCCGGCCCAGGGTCCGCACCGAACGCGGCATCGGAGCCCGCGCCACCGGCGCCGAGGTCACCGGGGCGTCCGCCACCGGCCTGACCCTGCGCGCCGGCAACGCCTTCGGTTCGCTGGCGCTCGGGGCGATGGCGCTGGGCGCCCTGGCCGTCGGCGCGGTCGTCATCGGCAAGCTGGTCGTCAAGCGGGCCGTGGTGGAGCACCTGGAGGCCGGCACGGTGGAGATCGAGCACCTCAAGGTCGGCCGCCTGGACATCCTCGACCGCTGACCGGTCACACGACGGATTCCCGCCCGGGACGATCTCCCTAGCGTCGTCCCATGACCTTTCTCGTGACAGGCGCGACCGGCAACGTCGGCCGCCACGTGGTGAACGCGCTGGTGGCCGGCGGCCGCCCCGTCCGCGCCCTGACCCGCTCCCCCGAGACCGCCCGCCTGCCGGGCGGCGCCGCCGTCGTGCGCGGCGACCACTCCGACCCCGCCGTCCTGGACGAGGCCCTGGACGGCGTGGACGGCGTCTTCCTGGTCTGGCCGTTCCCCTCGACCGCCCCCGTGCCCGCCGTCGTCGACACGATCGCCCGGCACGCCCGCCGGGTGGTGCTGCTGTCCTCGCTCGCCGTACGCGACGACGTCGAGGAGCAGACCGACCCGATCGGCGCCCTGCACGCCGCCCTGGAGCGCCCGATCGAACGCTCCGCCCTGGAGTGGACGTTCCTGCGCCCGGGCGGCTTCGCCGTCAACACCCTCGCCTGGGCCCCGGAGATCCGCGCCTCCGGGACGGTCAGCGACGCCTTCGGCGAGGCCGCCATGCCGCTCATCCACGAGGCCGACATCGCCGCCGTCGCCGTACGCGCCCTCACCGAGGACGGCCACGCGGGCGAGAAGTACACGCTCACCGGCGCCGACGTCATGACGCAGGCCGACTTCGCCCGGATCATCGGCGAAACGATCGCCCGCCCCGTCCACTGGCAGGAGATCCCCCGCGAGACCGCCCGCCAGAGGAAGATCGCGCAGGGGCTCCCACCCGACATCGCCGACGTCATCCTCGACGGCTACGAGGCGATGGTGAAGACCCCGGCCTCCACCACCACGACTGTCGAAGACCTCACCGGCACCCGCCCCCGCCCCTTCCAAGAATGGGCAAGAGACCACACCGGCTCCTTCACATGACCACCCGCCCCACCCCCCAGGAATTCGGGGGGCAAGGGGGCGGAGCGCCCCCAGCGGGGGGTGCGGGGGGCGGAGCCCCCTGCCAAGGGCCGGGTGCCCCCGGAGGGAGCGCCAGCGACTGGAGGGGGCGCGCGGCCCGGCCGTGGGGGTCCGGGGGGTCGCTCCCCGGGAATTACAGCGCGTTCTTGACTACCTCGGCCAGGTGTTCGGCCACGGTCCTCGCCTGTTCCTCGGAGGCGGCCTCGACCATGACGCGGACCATGGGTTCGGTGCCGCTGGGCCGGATGAGGACGCGTCCGCTCTCGCCGAGTTCGGCTTCGGCGCTGGAGACGGCCATGGCGAGTTCGGGGGACGTTCCGGCGCGGGACTTGTCGACGCCCTGCACGTTGATGAGGATCTGCGGGAGCCGGTTCATGACCTTGGCGAGTTCGTCCAGGGGGCGGCCGCGGCGGGCCATGGCGGCCAGCAGGTGCATGCCGGTGAGGACGCCGTCGCCGGTGGTGGCGTGCTCCAGCATGATGACGTGGCCGGACTGCTCGCCGCCGAAGGTGAAGCCGCCCTCCTTCATGGCCTCCAGCACGTACCGGTCGCCGACTGCGGTCTCGACGACGGTGATCCCGGCGTCGCGCATGGCCAGCTTGAAGCCGAGGTTGGACATGACGGTGGCGACGACGGTGTCGGAGGCGAGCCGGCCGGCCTCCTGCAGGTCGAGGGCGAGGATGGCCATGATCTGGTCGCCGTCGACGATCTCGCCGGTGGCGGTGACGGCCAGGCAGCGGTCGGCGTCGCCGTCGTTGGCGATGCCGGCGTCGGCGCCGTGCTCGCGGACGGCGTTCTGGAGCGCCTCCAGGTGGGTGGAGCCGCAGCCGGCGTTGATGTTGAGGCCGTCGGGGGCGGCGCCGATGGTGATGACGTCGGCGCCGGCGCGGCGGAGCGCCTCGGGGGCGACGTCGGAGGAGGCTCCGTGGGCGCAGTCGATGACGACGCGCAGGCCGTCCAGGGAGACCGGGACGGTGCTGAGCAGGTGGGCGACGTACTGCTCGACGGCGCCGTGGGCGTCGCGGACGCGGCCGACCCCGGCGCCGGTGGGCGGGTTCCACTCCTGGCCGAGGCTGGCCTCGATCAGGTCCTCGATCTCGTCGGCGAGTTTGTGGCCGCTGCGGTCGAAGAACTTGATCCCGTTGTCGGGCGCGGGGTTGTGCGAGGCGGACAGCATCACGCCGAGGTCGGCGTCCAGCGCCTGGGTGAGGTAGGCGACGGCGGGGGTCGGCAGCACCCCCAGCCGCAGCACGTCGACGCCGGCGCTGGCGAGCCCGGCGACGACCGCCGCCTCGAGGAACTCGCCCGAGGCCCGCGGATCACGCCCGACCACGGCCACCGGGCGGTGCCCCTCGAACGCGCCGGCCTCGCCGAGGACCCGCGCCGCGGCGACGGTCAGGTCCATGGCCAGCGGCGCGGTCAGATCGTGGTTGGCGAGCCCGCGCACGCCATCGGTCCCGAAGAGACGACCCACAGTTCAACTCCCGAATACGACAAAAGACCGCGGGCTGCGGCCGGACGCCGTGGTCCGGGCCGTTCCGCGGTCGAATCTAGTGCGCACACTCCGTGCCGCCCCAGCGTCGCCGCCCGGCGCGCCCGGATTCCGGCACGGAGCCATGAATCCCATGAAAGCAGGTGTTGGCCCGCGGCGGCGCCCGGACGGCTCCATCCGGTCGGCCGGATGGAGCCCGTGGACATACCGGCCGGCGTGCCCGCCGGCGTCTCCGTCGGTGTGCCCACCCGTGGACGTGCCGAACCGCGGACGCGGAAGGTCCCCGGAAACGCGGACGAGCCGCCGACCCCGTGCCCGTGCCGCCGACCTGGAGGGGTCGGCGGCATCGTGCGGCGACGGGATGCGACGGCTCGTGCCGGCGTCCGGCGATTCAGCGCTTGCTGTACTGCGGCGCCTTGCGGGCCTTCTTGAGGCCGGCCTTCTTGCGCTCGATGGCCCGCGCGTCACGGGTCAGGAAGCCCGCCTTCTTCAGCGCGGGGCGGTGGTCGATGTTGGCGAACTGCAGCGCGCGGGAGATGCCCAGGCGCAGCGCACCGGCCTGGCCGGTGGTGCCGCCGCCGTTGACCCGGGCCAGCACGTCGAACTGGCCCTCCAGGCCCAGCAGCACGAACGGCTCGTTCACGATCTGCTGGTGGACCTTGTTGGGGAAGTACTGGTCGAGGGAGCGACCGTTGATGGTCCACTTGCCCTCGCCGGGGACGATCCGCACCCGGGCGATGGCCTCCTTGCGGCGGCCGGTGCCGGCGGCGGGTCCGGTCGCGACCGGCTCCACGAGGAATTCGGAGTCACCGGTCTCGGGGGACTCGGTGCTGTACTCCGACGGCGCGTCTTCGTACGAGTCGAGCTCGGCGCCCTCGGCGGGCGTCTCGGTGTCGAAGGTCTCGTCCACGGTTCTCCTTGGTCTTCTGGCCAGGGCGGCGGACCCGAGGGTGTCGTCGGGTGCCCCGGCGGCCACTGTTCAATGAAGCGCCGCACGTCGATCCGTGCGGCCGGTCGTGCGGGGTGCTACTGCTTGATCTGGGTGATCTCGAACGGGACCGGCTTCTGCGCCTGGTGCGGGTGGTCCGGACCGGCGTAGACCTTCACCTTGCCGAACATCTTCCGGCCGAGGGTGTTCTTGGGCAGCATGCCCTTGATCGCCTTCTCGACGGCCCGCTCGGGGTGCTTGGCCAGCAGGTCGGCGTAGGCCACCGAGCGGAGACCGCCCGGGTAGCCGGAGTGCCGGTAGGCCCGCTTCTGCTCCAGCTTGTTGCCGGACAGCGCCACCTTGTCGGCGTTCACGATGACGACGAAGTCACCGGTGTCGAGGTGCGGGGCGTAGATCGGCTTGTGCTTACCCCGAAGCAGCTGCGCGACCTGACTGGCGAGCCGGCCCAGCACGACATCGGTCGCGTCGATGACGTACCACTGACGCTGAACATCAGCGGGCTTAGGGGTGTACGTGCGCACGGTCGTAGGCCTTCGTTCCTTGTCGACTACTCAGCGGATTCCTGCTCGCGCCGCTCAGAGGATGAGTTCCGACCCGGCGCTCCGGGAGACCGGGGCCCGTCGCGCGTGAACGGCACGGAAGGCACACCGGAGATCGCGGCCATGACCGTTCCCGAAGGGACAGGCGTCACCGCATACAGCAGTTGCACAGAATACCCAGCCGCGCGGGCGGTGGTCAAAACGGTGCGCCGGGAGTCGTGGTCGCCCCGCGTGAGCACGCCCGAACCCCTTGTCGGCGACGCGGGCGGGCGCCCGTTTGTTTGCCGGGTTGCAGGGACTTGCCCCCTCTTATAGGGATAATGTGCGGCGCGACCGCCCATCAGGGCCGTTGCCGACGAGAACCGGGAGCCCCGCCGATGCCCCCTAATCCCGATCCCGGCACACCCGCCGACCCGCGACGTACCGGTCAGTCCGGCCGGAGCGGCTCCCCTGCCGGCGCTCCGGGCTCGGGGCGGCCCGCTCCCGGCGAGGACCGGCTGGTCGCGGGACCCGGCCTGTCGGCCAACGACTGGTTCACCCGGCCCAGCCAGGATGAGATCCAGGGGCGGCCCACCACGTCCCCCGCCGCGCCCAGTGAGCAGCCAGGGCCGTTTCCGGCCCCCGGACCTCAGGAGCGGACCGACGGGCTGGTCAGGGTCGAGTTCGCCGGCCCTCCCAGCCCTCCCGACTCCTTTGGGCCGTCCGGGCGCTCGGGCCGGGGCGGTTCCCGGCGGCGGCGGTCTCAGGCGCCGCGCCGCTCCCGTGGCAGGTCCACGGCGGCGGCCGTGGCCGTGGT
Organism: Actinomadura rugatobispora; assembly: GCF_042656285.1. GTDB lineage: Bacteria > Actinomycetota > Actinomycetes > Streptosporangiales > Streptosporangiaceae > Spirillospora > Spirillospora rugatobispora. The sequence continues at coordinate 71,306 of NZ_JBHSON010000039.1, forward strand.
CGCCGCGTCCGCCCTCGCCGTGGGCACGGGCGTGGCGCTCGACCGGCTCGTGCTGCCGGAACTGCGCTCCGAGCCCGCCTCCGCGTCCGGGCCGTCCGCGCAGCACGCGGCTCCCCCCGCGCCCGGCACCGATCTCGGTACGCGCCGTCCCGCCGACGCCACCGCACCGGCCGCACCCGCCCCGAGCGAGACGCCCCCGCCGCTGAAGGTGATGCCGAACGGCACGGAGCGGCCGTCGGCGCGTCCCGACCCGTCCAAGTCCGGTTCGCCGGAAGAGCGCACGCCCGGGACCGCCGCGTCCCCCGGCACCGGCGGCTCCACGGTGACGGAGACGGCCGTGGCGCTGCTCACCAACAAGGAGCGGGCCAAGGAGGGCTGCGCGCCGCTGCGCGTCGACGCCCGGCTGGTGACCGCGGCCCGCCGCCACTCGGCCGACATGGCCGCGAAGGACTACTTCGACCACACCTCGCGCAACGGCGACAGCCCGTGGGAGCGGATGGAGGCCGCCGGCTACACCAGCCCCGGGGCGGAGAACATCGCCAAGGGCTACGGCACCGCGGCGGCGGTCGTGGACGGCTGGATGAAGAGCCCCGGGCACCGCGCCAACATCCTCAACTGCAAGCTGCGGGCGATCGGCGTCGGGATGGCCTCCGGGTCGGGCGGGCCCTGGTGGACCCAGGACTTCGGCTGGAAGTAGCACCGTCCCCTCTGGTGAGCGACCTTCGCCAAACGACCCGCGCCTGGTTCGTCCCCATGTCATGGTGGTTGTTCCCGACGTCCAGAGTCCCGAGGAAGGAACGGTAAGGTCCAAGCCATGGCTTATCCGGGCGATCAAGGCAAACCCGGCGGCTGGTCTCGCGACCAGCCGTCGCATGCCCCGTACGGCCCCGACAGGGACCGGCCCGAAGAGGCACCGTACGGAAGCGGCGAGAAGAAGGACGAGTCCCCCTTCCCACCACGCGACGACGCGTTCGGCGGACCGGCCGTCTCCTGGGACGAGGACCCGGCGGACGGCACCACACCGGCCCCCCGCCCCCTCGGGGCGGCGGCAGGCGGGCCCCTGGCAGGACCGGCTGCTCCCCCGACGCTCCAGGGCGGCCCCCTGGCGGGCCCAGGCGCTCCCAGCGGTCCCGGTGGCCCTGGCGGCCCCGGCGGCTTCCAGGTGGAAGGCCCCGGCGGCTCCGACCCGTACGGCCCGCCCCCGGGCAACGACCCTTACGGCCCGCCCCCGGGCAAGGATCCCTACGGCCCGCCGGCGGGCGACGACCCGTACGGCCCGCCTCCGGGAGGCCACTACTCCCCCGGCGGCTATGACGACGACGCCTACGGCGAACCGCACGGCTTCGGCACCCCCGAGGGTCCCGGCGGCCCCGGCTCCGACCACCGCCGCGGCCCCACGCCGCCCGCGAAGCGGCGCAGCCTGCCGCTGATCATCGGAGGCGCGGCGGCGGCCGGGCTGCTCCTCATCGGCGGCGGCTTCGCGGTGTCCTCGATGCTGGGGGACGACAAGGCCGAGGCGGGGAACACCTCCGCCACGCCACCCACCCAGACCCCCACCGCCCAGCCCTCGCCGACCCAGCCCGTCCTGGAGCCGGTCAAGCTCAAGAACCGCGCCACCGACCCCAGCCCGCTGACGCTCAACGAGGTCTTCGGGAAGAAGTCGTTCACCGGCGGCGGCCAGAAGTACGTGCGGACCGGCTGGAACGCCAAGAAGGGCTGCACCGGGACGGTCCAGGGCGCCAAGCTCGCCGCGGTCGTCAAGAAGGGCGGCTGCACGCAGGCGCTGCGCGCCACGTTCGCGCGCGGCGACGGAAAGCTGATCGGCACGGTCGGGGTGCTCAACCTCAAGACCGACGCCGCCGCCAAGCTCGCCCAGCGCGCCGCCGTGGCCAAGGACGCGTTCCTGCAGCCGCTGCCCGGCACCGGCGTCAGCAAGACCATCGGCAAGGGCGAGGCGCTGGGCACCGCCGAGGCGCGCGGCCACTACCTGCTGATGACGTGGGTGCAGCGGCCGGACGGCAAGAAGATCCCCGCGCAGTACCACAAGACGGTCTCGGCCTTCGGGCAGCAGCTCATCCGGGGGAGCAGTCTGAGCTTCGCGCTGCACTACCGCGAGACCGAGGGAAAACCCTTCCGCAACTGACCTGGATGAATAACCTATCTCGCTATGTCTGGACCTAAAGAGGCCTGGGAACCGGCCGAGGGCGAGGGCGCGGAACCCGTTCCGGCCCCCTCGGCCCCGCCCAGTTTCGGCAAGGCGGAGCCCGTGGCCGAGGACCCGGCCGAGTCCGAGTCCGCTCCCGAGGGCGCGGCGGCGCCGTCCGCCGAGGAGATCAAGCTGCCCATCGGCCTGCAGAAACCCTGGTGGGCCGCCGCTCCCGACTCCGACTCCGCCGAACCGTCCACGCCCGAGCCCGTAGCCGACACCGCCCCGGCAGCGACACCGGCACCGGCACCGGCACCGGACACCGCCGACGACGAGGAAACGATCGTCTTCGGCGAGCCTGAGGCGCGGGAGGAGACGGCGCAGGCTCCCGACGCCCCCGTCCCCGGCCTGCCGCCGGGAACGCTGGTCGCCGGACGCGGAGTCCCGAAGGTCGACACGCGCGGGGCCGTCCCGTCCGAGCCGATCGTCACGCCGAGCGGCCCGCAGTCCCCCGACACCGACCCGGACGGCATCCCGGTGATGCAGCCGGACGGAGCCGCCGCCGAGCGGCCTCCCGCCAAGACGCCCCAGGCGGAGGCGAAGCCCGCCGAAACGCCCCCGGCCACGGAGGCCAAGGCCGACCCGCCCCTGCCCCCGCCCCCGCCGCCGGTCGCCGTCGACACGGCCAAAACACCCGCGCCCTCCGAGAACCGGCCCGTCCCCGAGCCGCCCAGGCGCACGCCCGTCGTGGTCACGACGCCGGAGGCGTTCGCCCCGCGCAAGACCACGCCGCCCCGGGACTCGTCCTCGACGCCGACCACCCCGATCGCCGTCGCCGCCACGACTCCCCCCTCCGGCACGCCCATCCCCAAGGCCGCCGGCCCGGGCGACACCGCCGACTCCACCGCGACCACCGAGCAGCCCACGGTCGCCACCCCGTCCCCGCAGGAGTCCTTCCCCAGCGGCCCGCTCAGCGCGGGCGGCGGCGGTGGCGGAGGCACGCGGACGGCGGGCCGCGGCGGCGGCAGGCGCAAGCCGCTCCTGATCGGCGGTGCCGTGGTCGCCGTCGCGCTCGTCGCCGTCGCCGGATTCGTTTTCGCTGGCTCCGGCGGCGACAGCGAGGGCCGTACGGCCAAGGCCGTCGAGACGCCGGGCGCCAAGACCGACCCCGTCCCGTCGCAGTCCCCCGCCGCCCCGGGCGTCCCCGGGCAGCCGAGCCCGCCGGCACCGTCCTCCACGATCGACAGCGCCCGCACCGACCCCAAGCCGCTCGCGCTGTCGGAGGCGTTCCCCACCGCCCGCGTCGACCTCGGCGGCAGGGCCTACGCGCGCGACCGCGCCTCGGTCAATCACCAGTGCGCGCTGGCCGCGCGCGGCGCCATGGCCCGGTCGCTGACCCGCGAACGCTGCGGCAGCGTCGTCCGCGTCACCTTCCTTGACAGGGAACGGTCACTGGCGATCACCTCGGGCATCGCGGTGTTCCCCGGCAAGGCCGCCGCGCTCAAGGCCAACGGCGCAGGCGACCCCGCCAAGTACGAGTGGTTCCGCGCCATGCCGGGCCCCCGGACCAGCGACATCGACCGGGCGGGCGGGTACGCCGCCAGCACGGTCCGGGGACGGTACATCGCCTACGCCTACGCCACGTACGCCAGCGGCAGGCAACCGCAGCCCGGCGACCCGACCCTGAAGGCGGTCGCCGAGCAGTTCGTCGGCTACGCCCTGCGCCCGATCGACGCCCGCGCCCGCACCTAGGAGTCCCGCGCCCCCGAGTTCGACGAGGCCGCCGGTCCCTGGGCCTCCGGGCTCGGGGCGCCCGGGGCCGTATCGGGGCCCGGGTGTGTGTCGGGGGCGGCGTTGAGCGTGCGGACACGCCTGGTCTCCTGGGCGCGCCGCGCCAGGTCCTCGTCCTGCGGGTAGCGGATCTCCTCCAGCGACAGCCCGTGCGCGGGCGCCACGTTCACCGCCGAGTCACGGACGCGCGCCGCCAGGACCTCCGAGGGCCACTCCACCGCGCGCCGCCCGTCGCCCACCACCAGCAGCGCGCCGACCAGCGCGCGGACCATGGAGTGGCAGAACGCGTCCGCCTCGACGGTGGCGACCGCGACCCCGCGCCGCGCCGACGGCCCCGCCGACGCGCGCAGCATCCGGCCGGCCGCCGCGCCGTCGCGCACGGCGCGGTCCGCGGGCGGCTCGGCGCGGCGCCACTCCAGCCGCAGCAGGCGGCGGATCGTGGTCGCGCCCTCCCGCTTGCGGCAGTACGCGGCGAAGTCGTGCTCACCCACCAGCAGCGCGGAGGCGGCGTTCATCCGGTCCAGGTCGAGGGGCCGCGGATGCCACAGCACGTCGTGCCGGCGCAGCGGGTCCACGCCCACCGGGTCGTCGCAGACGCTGTAGGCGTACCGCCGCGACAGCGCCGAGAAGCGCGCGTCGAACCCCTCCGGGGCCACCGACACCCGCCACACCCGCACGTCCGCCGGGAGCAGGCCCGCCAGGCGGCGCGGCATCGTCCCGTTCACCGCGGAGTACGAGGCCGCCGGGACGACCACGTGCGCCACCTGCCCGCGCGCGTGCACGCCCGCGTCCGTACGGCCCGCCACGGTGAGGGCCGGGGGCGGGTCGAGGCGCAGCAGGCGGGCGAGGGCGTCCTCGATGACGCCCTGGACGGTCCGCTGGTTCGGCTGGCGCGCCCAGCCCGCGAAACCGCCCCCGTCGTAGCCGATGTCGAACCGGAGTCGTACCAATGCGGTCATGTCAGAGAGTCTTCTCGTCTTCCGTCCGTGCCGTGCTCGCCGACCCGCGCGACAGCCGTCGCCCCCCTGACGTGACCATGGGAAGCAGTGTGGCAAAGTTCGGGCCCGCCGTCCCGTAGGAACGGCGGGCCCGAGCGCATGTCGGCGCGGTCGCCCTCGCGGGGCGCCCCTCCGGCCTTACTTGGCCTCGTCCTCGTCCTTCGCCTCACCCTTGGCCTCGGCGGTGTCCGCGGCCTCGGTGTCGGCGTCGGCGGGGGCCTCGTCCTTGGTCAGGTCGGCCTTGCCCTCGGCCTCCTCCGCCGGGGCGGCGGGCTCGGCCTCGGCCGGGGCCGCGGCGGTGCCGGCGCCCGCGAGCTGCTCCTGCACCAGCTCGATCACCGCCATCGGGGCGTTGTCGCCCTTGCGCGGACCGATCTTGGTGATGCGGGTGTAGCCGCCGGGACGGTTCTCGAAGCGCGGCGCGATCTCGGTGAAGAGCTCGTGCACGACGCCCTTGTCCCGGATCACCTGGGCCACCTGGCGGCGGTTGTGCAGATCACCCTTCTTGGCCTTGGTGATCAGCTTCTCCGCCAGCGGGCGCACCCGCCGGGCCTTGGCCTCGGTGGTGGTCACCCGGCCGTGCTCGAACAGCGAGGTGGCCAGGTTGGCCAGGATGAGCCGCTGGTGCGCGGCGCTGCCGCCCAGACGGGCGCCCTTGGTGGGCTGAGGCATGGTCGTTCCTTCCTGCGCCGGCCGTGTCAGGTACCGGCGTCAGCTGAATCCAGGCCCGGAGCCGGGCGGCCCCGGGCCTGGGACGAGGTCGTTCTAGTACTGCTCGGTCTCGGCGTAGCTGGTGTCGTCGTCGCCGTAGTTGTCGGCCGCCGCGCTCGGGTCGAACCCGGGCGGGGAGTCCTTCAGCGAGAGGCCCATGTCGTTGAGCTTCTGCTTGACCTCTTCGATCGACTTGGCGCCGAAGTTCCTTATATCGAGCAGGTCCTGCTCGCTGCGGGCCACCAGCTCGCCCACCGAGTGGATGCCCTCGCGCTTGAGGCAGTTGTAGGAGCGCACCGTGAGGTTGAGCTCCTCGATGGGCAGCGCCAGGTCCGCGGCCAGCGCGGCGTCCGTCGGGGACGGGCCCATGTCGATGCCCTCGGCCTCGACGTTGAGCTCCCGGGCCAGCCCGAACAGCTCGACGAGGGTCTTGCCGGCGGAGGCCACCGCGTCGCGCGGCAGCATCGCCTGCTTGGTCTCCACGTCCAGGATGAGGCGGTCGAAGTCGGTGCGCTGCTCGACTCGGGTGGCCTCGACCTTGTAGGTGACCTTGAGCACGGGCGAGTAGATGGAGTCGATCGGGATCCGGCCGATCTCCTGGCCCGGCTGCTTGTTCTGGGCGGCCGAGACGTAGCCGCGGCCGCGCTCGACCGTCAGCTCCATCTCCAGCTTGGCCTTGTTGTTGAGGGTGGCGATGTGCAGGTCGGGGTTGTGCACCTCGACACCGGCGGGCGGCGCGATGTCGGCCGCGGTCACCTCGCCGGGGCCCTGCTTGCGCAGGTACATCACCACGGGCTCGTCGTGCTCGGAGGAGACCACCAGCTCCTTGAGGTTCAGGATGATGTCGGTGACATCCTCCTTGACCCCGGGAACGGTGGAGAACTCGTGCAGCACGCCCTCGATGCGGATGCTGGTGACGGCCGCGCCGGGGATCGAGGAGAGCAGGGTGCGACGGAGCGAGTTGCCGATCGTGTAGCCGAAGCCCGGCTCCAGCGGCTCGATGGTGAACCGCGACCGGTACTCGTCGACCTGCTCCTCGGTGAGGGTGGGACGCTGAGCGATGAGCATGGTGTCCTTCTTTCCGCGGTGCCCGCTATTTGACTACCGCGTTTTCCATGGTACGTCCCGTTCCCGGGTCCGGTCCCGGCCCGCGTTTCGGCGGGCCGGGAGCCGGTCGGGAACGGCGGTGAGCCCTTACTTGGAGTAGAGCTCGACGATCAGCTGCTCCTGGACGGGAGCGTCGATCTGCTGCCGGACCGGCAGCGAGTGGACGAAGACCCGCATCCGGTCGGCGTCGACGCCCAGCCACGCCGGGACCTGGCGGTCGCCCGCCTCGGCCTTGGCGACCTGGAACGGCGTCATCTCCTGGGACTTGGTCCGGACATCGATGATGTCGGCCTCGGAGACCAGGAACGACGGGATGTTGACCTTCTTGCCGTTGACCCGGATGTGGCCGTGCCGGATCAGCTGGCGGGCCATGTCGCGGGACTTGGCGAAGCCCGCGCGGTAGACCACGTTGTCGAGCCGCCGCTCCAGCAGCGAGAGCAGGTTCTCACCCGTCTTGCCGCCCTGCCGGTTGGCCTCGACGTAGTAGTTGCTGAACTGCCGCTCCAGAACGCCGTAGATGCGCTTGGCCTTCTGCTTCTCGCGCAGCTGGAGCAGGTACTCGGTCTCCTTGGGACGACCGCGGCCGTGCTCACCCGGCGGGTAGGGCCGGATCTCGATCGGGCACTTGGGCCCTTCGCACTTGCTGCCCTTGAGGAACAGCTTCATCTTCTCGCGACGGCAGAGCTTGCAGTCGGCGCCGGTGTAACGAGCCATTGTTCTAGTTCTCCCCTGCCTCAGACGCGCCGGCTCTTCTGGCTGACGCTGCGGCGGGCGGTGCCGCCCCGCGCAAATTCCAGATTGCTCATGACGGTCAGACCCTCCGGCGCTTCGGCGGGCGGCAGCCGTTGTGCGGAACGGGCGTGACGTCCTGGATCGAACCGACCTCCAGGCCGGTCGCCTGCAGCGACCGGATGGCGGTCTCACGGCCCGAGCCCGGCCCCTTGACGAACACGTCGACCTTGCGCATGCCGTGCTCCATGGCGCGGCGCGCGGCGGCCTCGGCGGCCTGCTGGGCGGCGTACGGGGTGGACTTGCGCGAGCCCTTGAAGCCCACGTGGCCGGAGGAGGCCCAGGAGATCACGTTCCCGTTGGGGTCGGTGATCGAAACGATCGTGTTGTTGAACGTGCTCTTGATGTGGGCGTGCCCGTGAGCGACGTTCTTCTTCTCCTTGCGGCGCACCTTCTTGGCGCCGACACGGCTCTTGGGAGGCATCTGCTCTCTCTACTCCTGAGGTCATCGATCCGGGACGGGCCGCGGCCCGCCGCCCGGACTGCTACTTCTTGCCGGCCTTCTTCTTGCCGGCCACGGTCTTCTTCTTGCCCTTGCGGGTGCGCGCGTTGGTCTGCGTGCGCTGGCCGTGCACGGGCAGGCCGCGGCGGTGCCGGATGCCCTGGTAGCAACCGATCTCGATCTTGCGTCGGATGTCGGCCTGGATCTCGCGGCGGAGGTCGCCCTCGGTCTTGTAGTTCGCCTCGATCCAGTCGCGCAGCTTGACCAGCTCGTCGTCGCCGAGCTGGTGCACCCGCAGGTCCGGGTTGACGCCGGTGCCCGCGAGGGTCTCCAGCGCCCGGGTACGGCCGATGCCGAAGATGTAGGTGAGAGCGATCTCCACGCGCTTGTCCCGCGGGAGGTCGACGCCGAGCAGGCGTGCCATCTCGGGCAGTTCCTTTCTTTTGCGGAGGTATGTGCGCACCGCTCCCGCGAACACCCTGCCCGGGTGGCGGCCTCGGCCTCCGTCCGAGGGTCCCCCTTCACACGCCGGTGCCGCACGACCTGATCACGGGGCCTGGGCCCCGACCCGGGTCGTACGGCGACGTCCCCCGATGCTCCGGGGGTCACCCCCTGGACGGACTCCGGGGGGCCGGTGGAAGCGCGGCTTCCGACCGTGCGGCGACGCGAAGGATCGCGATGCGCGTCTGGAATTGTTAGGGCGTCAGCCCTGGCGCTGCTTGTGGCGCGGGTCGGAGCAGATCACCATGACCCGGCCGTGCCGGCGGATGACGCGGCACTTGTTGCAGATCTTCTTGACGCTCGGCTTGACCTTCACTGGGTCTCCTAGAGGTCAGGGTCACCCTCGCGCCGCCACGCACGAGGAAGGCAACCCCAGTGGGTTCACTTGTAGCGGTAGACGATCCGACCGCGCGAGAGGTCGTAGGGGCTCAGCTCCACGACGACGCGGTCGTCCGGCAGGATCCGGATGTAGTGCATCCGCATCTTGCCGCTGATGTGGGCGAGCACCTTGTGCCCGTTGTCCAGCTCCACTCGGAACATGGCGTTGGGGAGGGACTCGATGACGGTGCCCTCGATCTCGATGGCGCCTTCCTTCTTGGGCATGTCCTCCGCGCTTCGCTGATCGGCTCATTGGACCCGGTCCGCGACGTCCCACGACAGAGCTTCGCCAGGAAGATCGCCATGAGAGCCCGGCCGCGACCGTGCCGGGACGAGATGTCCGGGCAGGAATTCGAGGCGGCCGACAGCGGACCGACATAGGAGTCTACGTCACCCGGCCACCGAATGTGAAATTGTCGCACGAACCGGCACCGGAGACTGCTCCCGACCCCAGCATACAGCGCCCGCGCGTTGTACCTTTCGGGAAGGAAGGACGCCCAGGGAGGATCGGCATGCCGAGCTACGACTTCGCGCTGATCCTGAGTCGTCCCCTCTACGAGGAGGAGCTGGACGACCTGTTCGACCGGACCCACGGCTACGTCACGGTCTCGATCATCACCGAGCCGCAGCACGCGGAACGTCCCGGCAACGCCTCCTGCACCTGGCAGGGCGCCACGCTGGCCGCCGCGATCATGGAGCTGGTCGAGCATGTGGAGGCCAGCGCGCCCGGCCTGCGCGTCCAGCGGGTCGAGGCCGACCCGCTGCTGACCATCCGCGACATCTCCGAGCGGGTGGGCCGCTCGGTCGACTCGGTACGCCTGTCGATCACGGGCGCGCGCGGGCCCGGCGGCTTCCCGGCCTCGGAGATGTCGACCGCGGGCCACCGGCTGTGGAGATGGTCGAAGGTGGCGGCCTGGTACGACTACGACGACCCGCAGCTGCGCGAGGCCCGTCCCACCACCCAGGCGATCAACGGGTGGCTGGCGCTGCGCGACGTCGTGCCGGACGTGGCGCCGGCCGCGGCGGACGTCACCTCGGCACTGTCGGCGGTCATCCAGCACGTGGCCTGAGCCGTCCGGCCGCCCGCGCCACCGGCCCGGCGGGCGGCCCGGCGGGCGGCTCAGGCGCTTCGGGGACGGGCCGGGAGGGCCCCGGCGCGCCCGGGACGCCCCGCCAATGAGGTGATCTTGCTCTCGGAACGGTCGATTCGCCTGCGCCGGGCCCCGCCCCGCGGATCGAATCGCACCGGACCGTGACGTGCATGATGGAAGGGGAGGGGAGCAATGGCGATCATCGCGCAGCTCAGCGACATCCACATCGCCGCCGGCCGCGGCGGCGCGGTGGACGACGACTCCGGGCCGGTCCGGTCGCTGCGCGCCGCGGTGTCGAGCCTGCTGTCGCTGCCCGCCCGCCCGGACGCCGTCGTCCTCACCGGCGACCTCGCCGACTCCGGGCTGCCCGTCGAGTACGCCCGGCTGCACGCGCTGCTGTCCCCGCTGCCCATGGCGGTCTACCCGATGCCCGGCAACCACGACGACCGGGACGCGCTGCGCGCCGCGTTCACCGACCACCCGGCGGTCACCGCCAGCGGCGTGCTCCCCCAGGCCCCCGTGCAGTACGCCGTCGACGTGGCCGGGGTGCGGCTGGTGTGCTGCGACACCACCGTGCCGGGCGCCCCGTACGGGGCGATGGACGCCGACCGGCTCGCCTGGCTCGACGCCACCCTGGCCGCCGCCCCCGACACCCCCACGATCGTCGCCACGCACCACCCGCCCTACCCCATCGGGATCCGCTTCATCGACGACATGCGGTTCACCGAGCCGGAGGGGTTCGCCGAGATCATCGGCCGGCACGGCCAGGTGGTCCGGCTGATCAGCGGCCATGTGCACCGCGGCTCGGTGGGCGTCCTGGCGGGCCGGGTCAGCACCACCTGCCCCAGCACCTACCGCCAGCTGTTCCTCGACCTGACCCGCCCGGGCCGGGCCGCGGTGACCGGCGAGCCCGCCGGCTTCGCGGTGCACCTGGTCACGGACGAGGGCGACGCGACGACGCACTTCGTCCCGACCGGCAACTACCGCCCGCTCATGGAAGTCGAATAACGGCAGGCGTCGTCGAGGCGGCGGCGGGCACGTCGAACGGCCCCGCGCGGCCGGAGTCCGGGCAGCCCGAAACCGCCCGGGGCGGCGGAGGCCGTGACCCGGACGGCCCTACTCGCGGCGCCGGGACGCGCCGAGCAGCGTGATCGCCGCCAGTACGGCGCCCCACGGCCCCGCCACCCACAGCCACCACGGGTACACGATCTCGCCCGTCAGCGCGATGATCATCCAGACCGTGAAGTTGATCCCGCTGACCACGGCCCAGGTGCCCCACAGCGCGCGGGTGCCGGAGCGGTACAGGTCCATCCCGCCCCCGGCGCCCCGCACCGGGACCACGCCCTTGGGCGCCCGCTGCGCGGCCGGGACGGGCCGCTCGTACAGGTCCTCCTCCGGCAGGTCGGAGGTGATCTCCAGGAGCTGCCCGAGGGTCTTGGCGGTGTAGGCCGCCTCCAGCCGCTCGTCCAGCTCGTCCATCGTGATGCGGCCCTGGGCGCAGTGCTCGCGCAGGGTCGCGGCCACCCGGTCGCGGTCGGCGTCGGAGGCCCGAATGTCAGGGTTAGGCGTCATGCCACCCCACTTCACTTCATTCCATGCATCAGGAGGTGTTACTACCCAGCTTGGAGAACCACTCCCGCCCTTCGTCAAGGGCGGTGAGCACACGGGGGCCGTCCTCGGTCACCGCCATCAGGCGCTGCCTCGAAGTGCGGCGAACCACTCGGCACCTTCGTCAAGGGCGGTGAGCACGCGGGGGCCGTCCTCGGTCACCGTGAAGGTGTGTTCGAAGTGGGCGGAGGCGCGGCCGTCGGTGGTGATCACCGTCCAGCCGTCGTCCAGCTCGCGGGTGTTCTTCGTGCCGAGATTGACCATCGGCTCCACCGCGAAGCACATCCCGGGCTCCAGGACGGGCCCGTGCCCCGGCTCTCCGTGGTTGGGGATCAGCGGGTCCATGTGCATCCGCGTCCCGATGCCGTGCCCCCCGTACCCCTCGACGATGCCGTAGGAGCCCTGAGAGCGCACGTGCGACTCGATCGCGTGCGAGATGTCCGTGAGCCTGGCCCCGGCCCTCCCGGCCGCCAGACCGTGCCACAGGGACGCCTCGGTGACCTCCAGGAGCCGTACGAGCTCCGGCCCGATCTCCCCCACCGGGACGGTGATCGCGGCGTCGCCGTGCCAGCCCGCCACGATCGCGCCGCAGTCGATGGAGATCACGTCGCCGTCCCGCAGCACCTTCCCGGCGCTGGGGATGCCGTGCACGATCTCCTCGTTCACCGAGGCGCAGATCGTCGCGGGGAAGCCGTGGTAGCCCTTGAACGACGGCACGCCGCCGTTGTCGCGGATGTGCCGCTCGGCGATCACGTCCAGGTCCATCGTGGTGATCCCGGGCTTGACCGACTCGCGCAGCAGCTCCAGCGTGCGGCCGACCAGGAGCCCGGCCGCGCGCATCAGCTCCACCTGCTCGGCGGTCTTCACCTGGATCGCGGGTCTACGCCGTTTGAACATCTCTCCCCCTGGTCCCTGAACACGCGACCGCCCCCGGCGGGGAACCGGGGGCCGGACACGACCTGAAACGGCGGGGGTCACCGCTCCAGCGGCCGCAGCTCCCTGAGCGCGCGGTTGGTGACCTCCTCGACCGGCCCGGTCGCGTCGATGCCGCGGAGAATCCCCTCATCCGCGTAGAACTGCACGAGGGGGGCCGTCTGTTCCTTGTAGACCTCGAGACGGTGCCGGACGACCTCTTCCTTGTCGTCGTCCCGCTGGAACAGGTGACCGCCGCAGTCGTCGCAGATGTCGTCCTGCTTGTCGTCGAAGTCGACATGCCAGATCTTGCCGCAGCGCTCGCACGTGCGCCGGCCCGACAGCCGCCGGACGACCTCGTCCTCGTCGACCACCAGGTTCAGCACGATGTCGAGCTTGGCGTCCCACTCGGAGAGGATCTTCTTCAGCGTCTCGGCCTGCGGCACGTTGCGCGGGAAGCCGTCGAGCAGGAACCCGTCGCGGGCGTCCTCCTCGGCCAGCCGGTCGCGCACCATGGCGATGGTGACCTCGTCCGGTACCAGGTCGCCCCGGTCCATGTACTTCTTGGCCTGACGGCCCAGCTCGGTCCCGCCGCTGACGTTCGCGCGGAAGATGTCACCTGTCGAGATCTTCGGGATGGACAGATGCGATGCGATGAACTGGGCCTGCGTCCCCTTGCCCGCACCCGGGGGGCCCACCAGCACGATACGCACTACCGGAGGAAGCCCTCGTAATTGCGCTGCTGGAGCTGACTCTCGATCTGCTTCACGGTATCCAGTCCGACGCCGACGACGATGAGGATGCTCGTCCCCCCGAACGCGAAGTCCTGGCTCGCCCCGATGAGCGCGAACGCGACCATCGGGATCAGGGCGACGATACCCAGGTACAGCGCACCGGGGGTGGTGATCCTGGTGAGCACGTAGTCGAGGTACTCGGCGGTCGGCCGGCCCGGACGGATACCTGGGATGAATCCACCATACTTCTTCATGTTGTCGGCGACTTCAGTGGGGTTGAACGTGATGGCCACATAGAAGTACGTGAAGAAGACGATGAAGGCGAAGAAAACGCCCATGTGCCAGGGGTTGTCCTGGGCCAGGTAGGGCTGCACGCGCTGCAGGAACCCGGTCTCCGGCCACAGCTGCGTCGCCAGCACCGGCAGGTACAGAAGCGATGAGGCGAAGATCACGGGGATGATTCCCGCCTGGTTCACCTTCAGCGGGATGTAGGTGGACGTCCCGCCGTACATCCGGCGGCCCACCATGCGCTTGGCGTACTGCACCGGGATCCGCCGCTGGGCCTGCTCGACGAACACGACGCCCGCCATGATCGCGAGGCCGACCAGGATGACCACGGTGAAGACGAAGCCGCCCTTGGAGGTGAAGATGCTCCAGAACTGGCCGGGGAAGACCGCGACCACCTGGGTGAAGATCAGGATGGACATGCCGTTGCCGACGCCGCGGTCGGTGATCAGCTCGCCCAGCCACATGATCACCGAGGTGCCGGCGGTCATGCAGACCACGATCGTGAGGATCGTGAAGATGTCGTTGTCGTAGAGCACGTCCTGGCCGCCGGCCACGCCCTGGAACAGCTGCCCCGTGCTGGCCATCGCGACGATGCCGGTGGCCTGGAGGATCGCCAGCCCGATGGTGAGGTACCGGGTGTACTGCGTGATCTTGGTGGTGCCGGCCTGGCCCTCCTTCTTGAGGGCCTCCAGCCGCGGGATCACCACCGTCAGCAGCTGCAGGATGATGCTCGCGGTGATGTAGGGCATGATGCCCAGCGCGAACACCGACAGTTTCAGCAGCGCCCCGCCGCTGAACAGATCGACCAGCCCGTAGAGCTGGTTGCTCTCCCTGGCGGCTTCGGCCGTCTCGCGCAGAACCTCCGTGTTCACGCCCGGGGACGGCAGTACCGAGCCGATCCGGAAGATCAGGATGATGAAGAGCGTGAACAGGATTTTTTTACGCAGGTCCGGCGTACGGAAAGCCCGAGCGAACGCGGTCAGCACCATTCCTCCTGCGCGACTGGCGAATCCTTGGCCGCCGAGGGGCCGGAATCGGGTCCTTGGATGGCGGGGCCGACCCTGGAACGGGGAACCTCCGCCGCTGAGACTCTAACAGCAGATGATGCCGAGGCCGCGCCTCGCGGCGCCGGGACCCTGCGGGCCCCGGCGAGCGAACTACGCGTCCCCGGCATCATGGGCGTACTTCTTTACAGTTCTTCGGCGGAACCGCCGGCCGCCGCGATCTTCTCCTTGGCGGAGCCGGAGAAGGCGTGCACCTTCACCTGGACCGCCACGGAGATCTCGCCGCTGCCGAGCACCTTCACCGGACGGCCGCGGCGCACCGCGCCCCGCGCCGCCAGGTCCTCCGCCGTGACCTCGCCGCCCTCCGGGTACAGCTCGGCCAGCTTGTCCAGGTTCACCACCTGGAACTCGACCCGGTTCGGGTTCTTGAAGCCCTTGAGCTTCGGAATCCGGCGGATCAGGGGCATCTGGCCGCCCTCGAACCCGACCGGCACCGTGCTGCGGGCCTTGGTGCCCTTGGTGCCGCGGCCCGCGGTCTTGCCCTTGGACGCCTCGCCGCGGCCCTTGCGGGTCTTGGCGCGGTTGGCACCGGGGGCGGGACGCAGATCGTGCAGCTTCAGCGGGGTGCCCTCCTGGGCCTCCGCGTCGGCTTTGCTCAGATCAGCCGCCATGTCAGTCGACCTCCTCGACGGAGACCAGGTGGTTCACCGTCCGGATCATGCCGAGCACCTCGGGCCGGTCCTCCCGGACCACGCTCTGGCCGATCTTCTTCAGACCGAGGGTGCGCAGCGTGTCACGCTGGTTCTGCTTCTCGCTGATCACGGACTTGGTCTGCGTGATCTTGAGCTTGGCCATCAGGAGGCCACCTCCGACCGCGGCTCGCTGCCGGCGGCGCGCGCCCGCAGCATGGCGGCCGGGGCGACGTCCTCGATCGGCAGGCCGCGCTTGGCCGCGATCTCCTCCGGGCGCTTGAGCGCCTTCAGGCCCGCGATCGTCGCGTGCACGATGTTGATCGCGTTGTCGCTGCCCAGCGACTTGCTCAGCACGTCGTGGATGCCCGCGCACTCCAGCACCGCGCGCACCGGGCCACCGGCGATGACGCCGGTACCGGGGCTGGCCGGGCGCAGCAGGACCTCGCCCGCCGCGTCCCGCGCCTGCACCAGGTGCGGGATGGTGCCCTGGATCCGCGGCACCTTGAAGAAGTGCTTCTTGGCCTCCTCGACGCCCTTGGCGATCGCCGCGGGCACCTCCTTGGCCTTGCCGTAGCCGACGCCGACGGTGCCGTTGCCGTCACCGACGATCACCAGGGCGGTGAAGCTGAAGCGACGGCCGCCCTTGACGACCTTGGCGACCCGGTTGATCGCCACGACCTTCTCGATGTAGGCCTGGCCCTTGTCGCCGCCACCGCGACGGTCATCGCGGCGGCCGTCGCGACGGTCGCCACCCTGACCGCCGCCACGCCTCTGCGCTGCCATCAGTGGTTCCTCTTCTCATTGACGATAGACAGGGCCATCAGAGTTCCAGGCCCCCCTCGCGCGCACCGTCGGCGACGGCGGCCACGCGGCCGTGGTACTTGTTGCCGCCCCGGTCGAACACCACCGCGGAGACCCCGGCCTCCTTGGCGCGGGCCGCCACCAGCTCGCCGACCCGGCGGGACTTGGCCGTCTTGTCGCCGTCGTCGGCGCGCAGGTCGGCCTCCATCGTCGAGCCGTAGGCCAGCGTGCGGCCCGCGGTGTCGTCGATCACCTGGACGAAGACGTGCCGGCTGGAGCGGGTCACGACCAGGCGCGGCCGCGCGGCGGTGCCCACGACCTTCTTGCGGACCCGGAGGTGCCGGCGCTTGCGGGACTTGGCCCGCGCCGACGTGGCCTTGCCGGCCAGGGTCTTGGTGCCTGCCATGACTACTTACCAGCCTTCCCGAATAACGCAGCCGGCGGATCTGCTTGCCCGCATCACTTGCCAGCCTTTCCGACCTTGCGGCGGATCTGCTCGCCCTCGTACCGCACGCCCTTGCCCTTGTACGGGTCGGGCTTGCGCAGCTTGCGGATGTTGGCGGCGACCTCGCCGACCTTCTGCTTGTCGATGCCCTCGACGATCAGCTGGGTCGGCCGCTCGACCGTGAAGGAGATGCCCTCCGGCGGCTCCACCGTGATCGGGTGGCTGTAGCCGAGCGAGAACTCCAGGTTCTTGCCCTTGGCCACCACACGGTAACCGACGCCCTGGATGACCAGGGTCTTCTTGTAGCCGTCGGTGACACCGACCACCATGTTGTTGATCAGCGAGCGGGTCAGCCCGTGCAGCGCCCGGTTGACGTTCACGTCATCCGGCCGGGACACGGTGACCGTGCCGTCCTCCAGCGCCACCTCGATGGGCTCGGCGACGGTGTGGTGCAGCTCGCCCTTGGGCCCCTTGACGGTGACCTTCCGGCCGTCGATCTTCACCTCGACGGCGCTGGGCACAGTGATGGGGAGACGTCCGATACGCGACATTTCTAGTGCCCTCCCCTCACCAGACGTAGGCGAGGACTTCCCCGCCCACGCCACGCTTGCCGGCCTGCCGGTCGGTCATCAGGCCGGAGGACGTCGAGATGATCGCGACGCCCAGTCCGCCCAACACCTTGGGCAGGTTGTCCTTCTTCGCGTACACCCGCAGACCCGGCTTCGACACGCGCTTGATACCGGCGATCGAACGCTCCCGGGTCGGGCCGAACTTCAGCTCGATCACGAGCTTCTTGCCGACCTCGGCGTCCTCCACGCTCCAGCCCGAGATGTAGCCCTCCTGCTGGAGGATCTCGGAGATGTGCGCCTTGATCTTCGAGTACGGCATCGACACCGAGTCGTGGTACGCCGAGTTCGCGTTCCGCAGACGCGTCAGCATGTCTGCGATCGGATCGGTCATCGTCATGGGCTTCAGGCCCTCCCTCGCCACGGTTTCCTCGGGTGCTCCCGTGGACCTTTGGCGCGGTCGTGGACGCCTTGCTCAGGCGCCCGGGTGGTTATTACACGCTGGGCGACGGTACGGAGACCGTCACCAGCTGGACTTGGTGATGCCCGGCAGCTCGCCCCGGTGGGCCATCTCCCGGAAGCAGACCCGGCAGAGGCCGAACTTCCGGTAGACCGAGCGCGGACGCCCGCAGCGCGAGCAACGAGTGTACGCGCGCACGCCGAACTTGGGCTTGCGGGCCGCCTTGGCGATCAGCGACTTCTTCGCCATTCTGGTCAGCTCTCCTTGAACGGGAAGCCGAGGAGCTTCAGGAGCGCCCGGCCCTCATCGTCGGTCTTCGCGGTGGTGACCACCGTGATGTCCATGCCCCGGGTGCGGTCGATCTTGTCCGGGTCCACCTCGTGGAACATGACCTGCTCGGTCAGCCCGAAGGTGTAGTTGCCGTTCCCGTCGAACTGCTTGGGGGACAGCCCGCGGAAGTCGCGGATCCGCGGCAGCGCGGTGGCCAGCAGCCGGTCGAGGAACTCCCACATCCGGTCGCCGCGCAGCGTGACGTGCGCGCCGATCGGCATGCCCTCGCGCAGCTTGAACTGCGCGATGGACTTGCGGGCCCGGTTCACGGCCGGCTTCTGGCCGGTGATCGCCGACAGGTCGCGGATCGCGCCCTCGATCACCTTGGCGTCGCGGGCGGCCTCGCCGACCCCCATGTTGACCACGATCTTGGTCAGCCCGGGGATCTGCATCACGTTGGCGTAGCCGAACTGCTCGCGCATCGCGCCCGCGATCTCCTCGCGGTAGCGGAGCTTGAGCCGCGGCTGCGGAACGGGGCGCTCGGTCTCGGTGACAGTGTCGGTCATGGTCAGATCTCCTTACCGCTGCGCCGCGAGACCCGGACCTTCGTCCCGTCCTCGTTGATGCGGTATCCGACCCGGACCGGCTTGCCGTCCTCGACGATCGCGACGTTGCTGACGTGCAGCGGCGCCTCGACCGTGACCCGGCCGCTCTCCTTGCCGGCGCGCTGCTGGTCGGCCTTGATGTTCTTGGTGATGAGGTTGACGCCCTCGACGACGACGCGCTCGCGGCGCGGGTCGACGCGCAGGACCTTGCCCGTCGCGCCCTTGTCCTTGCCCGCGATGACGACGACCTCGTCGCCCTTCTTGATCTTCACTACAGCACCTCCGGAGCGAGAGAGATGATCTTCATGAACCTCTTCTCGCGCAGCTCACGGCCCACCGGGCCGAAGATGCGGGTGCCGCGGGGGTCGCCGCCGTCCCTGATGAGCACGGCGGCGTTCTCGTCGAAGCGGATGTAGGAGCCGTCCGGGCGCCGGCGCTCCTTGCGGGTGCGCACGACGACGGCCTTGACGACGTCACCCTTCTTCACGCCCGCGCCGGGAAGGGCGTCCTTCACCGTCGCGACGATGATGTCGCCGACTCCCGCGTAGCGCCGACCCGAGCCGCCGAGAACCCGGATGCAAAGGATCTCCTTGGCACCCGTGTTGTCGGCGACTTTGAGTCGCGACTCCTGCTGGATCACGTTGACTCCTGTTCGTCACACCGGTTCTCCGGGGCCTTCATGCGCCCGGAGCCTGGTGGAACCAGTGATTACTTGGCCTTCTCGAGGATCTCCACCACGCGCCAGCGCTTGGTGGCCGAGAGCGGGCGGGTCTCCATGAGACGGACGCGGTCGCCGACGCCACACTCGTTGGCCTCGTCGTGCGCCTTGTACTTGGTGGTCCGGCGGATCACCTTGTGGTAGCGGCGGTGGGTGATGCGGTCCTCGACGGACACGACCACGGTCTTGTCCATCTTGTCGCTGACCACCAGGCCCTCCAGGACCTTGCGGGTGTGCCGCTGCTCGGTCTGCTGCTCAGTCATCGTTGCCCTCCGCGGACGCGGCTTCGGTCTCCTCGGCGACCGTGACGATGCCGAGCTCGCGCTCCCGCATCACGGTGTAGATGCGGGCGATCTCGCGCTTCACGGTGCGCAGCCGCCCGTGGCTCTCCAGCTGGCCGGTCGCGGCCTGGAAGCGAAGGTTGAAAAGCTCCTCCTTCGCCTCCTTGAGCTTGGTGACCAGGACGTCCTCGGGCTCGGTCCGCAGATCGTCGGCGGTAAGACCCTTGGCCATCAGGACTCACCCACCTCTCGCTTAACAATCTTGCACTTCATGGGCAGCTTGTGGATCGCGCGGGTGAGGGCCTCCCGAGCGATCTGCTCGTTCGGGTAGGAGATCTCGAACATCACGCGGCCCGGCTTCACGTTGGCCACCCACCACTCGACCGAGCCCTTGCCGGAGCCCATGCGGGTCTCGGCGGGCTTCTTGGTCAGCGGACGGTCCGGGAAGATGTTGATCCAGACCTTGCCGCCACGCTTGATGTGACGGGTCATCGCGATACGCGCGGCCTCGATCTGCCGGTTCGTCACGTACGCGCCCTCGACGGCCTGGATGCCAAACTCGCCGAAGGTCACCCTGGTGCCGCCCTTGGCCATGCCCCGGCGCTTCGGGTGGTGCTGCTTACGGTGCTTGACCTTGCGAGGGATCAGCATCGGCTACTTCAGCTCCCCTCACCACTCGCAGCAGCCTCGGTCGCCTGGGCCTGCTGCTCTGAACTCTGCTGCTGCTTGGGCGCGCGCACGGCGCCGCCGCCACCGCCGCCGCGATCGCCGCCGCGGCGGCCACGGCCACCGCGGCCAGCGCGAG
>NZ_JBHSON010000040.1:0-88690 GCF_042656285.1 Actinomadura rugatobispora
TCCGCGTGCTCCCACCGTCCGCGTGCTCCCACCGTCCGCGTGCTCCCACCGTCCGCGTGCTCCCACCGTCCGCGTGCTCCCACCGTCCGCGTGCTCCCACCGTCCGCGTGCTCCCACCGTCCGGACTGCTCGGTGCCCATGCATCTCAACGTCCGCGTCAACTCAAGACCCGCACACATGACCGCCGTGCTCCTCATCACGGGCCGTACCCCACCCACGCGCCGCCTGCCCGAACGCCCGACCTCACCACGTACACCGCCTGTCCGAGTGGTCCCCCGCGCATATGACAGGCCCTGTTGCTCCTACCGCCCATGCTCCTCACCGTCCGCGTGCTCCTGACCGTCCACCCACCTCGCCGCTCGCCCACCTCGCTGTCTGCACTCCTCGACTCCCCTCAACGTCCGCGCATCGACCGTTCGCGTGCACCTGAGCGCGAACCTCACCGGCACATATCTCCTCTATCCACGCATCTCTCCGTTCGGGCACCTGACGTCGGCGCATCTCAGCATCCGCAGTCCTCACCGTCCGGACTTCTCAACTCAGCACCCGCACCCCTCACCTATTCCTCACCGTCCGCGCATCGACGAGGCCCCAAGGGAGCAGCAAGCATCGTGAACCGTCTCTCCGACGCTGTACGCGACCGGCTCGCCGGTAGTGGCGCCGAGCCGACCACAGGGTGGGTCGCCACTGCGGTACGGGCCGAAGAACGACTGCTGGGCGACCGGGAGGTTCTGGCGCTGGCCGACCAGTTACAGGCCGAGTTCGTCGGGGCGGGTCCCCTGGAACCGTTGCTGCGCTCGCCGCACGTCACCGACGTCCTCGTCAACGGACCGGGCGAGGTCTGGATCGACGCGGGGGACGGCCTGACGCGCACGTCGACCCGTTTCCCGGACGAGGCCACCCTCCGCCGCCTGGCACAACGATTGACCGCCGCGGCCGGTCGCCGACTCGACGACGCGTCCCCTTACGCCGACGCCCGCCTCCCAGGAGGCATCCGCCTGCACGCCGTGCTGCCTCCGATCGCCCCGAACGGCACGTGCCTGTCCCTGCGCCTGCCGCGCCGGCGCGCGTTCACGCTCGACGAACTGGTGGACGTCGGCACGGTCCCACCCGCCGGTGCCGAGTTGCTGGCGGCTCTCGTGGTGGCACGGGCGGCTTTTCTCATCACGGGAGGCACCGGAACCGGCAAGACGACTCTCCTGAGCTGCCTGCTGTCGATCGCGGACCCTGCCGAGCGGCTCGTCCTGGTGGAGGACTCCTCCGAGCTGAAGCCGGATCACCCGCACGTCGTACGGCTGGAAGCCCGGCCACCGAATGTGGAGGGGGCGGGCGGCGTGACGCTGGACGACCTCGTGCGCCAAGCCCTGCGCATGCGTCCTGACCGGCTCGTCGTCGGCGAGGTGAGGGGCGTCGAGGTCATAACTCTGCTGAACGCCCTCAACACGGGTCATGAAGGCGGCTGCGGCACGTTGCACGCCAACACGGCCGCCGATGTACCGGCGCGCCTGGAAGCCCTCGCCTGTGCCGCCGGGCTCAGCCGTGAGGCCGTCCACAGCCAGCTTGCCGCCGCCTTGGAGATCGTCGTCCATCTAACCCGCGAGTCCCCCAAGAAGCCAAGACGGGTCGCCGAAGTGTGCCTGCTCCGCCGCGCACCGGACGGGCTGGTCGGCGTGGTCCCCGCCGTCTCGTTCACCCCGTCGGGCGAGACGGTACTGGCGCCAGGCGCCACCACACTGGCCGCCCGCCTCGACAACCTATGGAAGCCACCCTGACCTCGAGCAACGACAAGCCTGCACCTCGCCCCGGCGCCCGCGAGTGACAGCAACCCGCCACGTGACCCCACAACCAAGAGCAGGAGGATGCGATGGAGTCGGCCTGGCTTGCGTCGTGCTGCGCCGCCGTGCTCGCATGGCTGCTTCTCCCATCGACCACGGCCAGCCAACGACTGGGGCACCTGCTCAATCTCCAGAGCACTCCCATGCCGAGCAGGGCCGAGCGGCTCGTGCAAGACGTTGCGTCCCGCTATGAGCGCGTCCGTGAACGGAGCCGGAGACGCCAACGATGGCGTGAGGCGGCCATCGAACTCTGCGACGGGATGGCCTCCGAACTCGCGGCCGGACGGTCGCCCGACGAAGCGTTCAAGATAACCGCGGCACTCCTGGATCCGCGCATCGCCACGGAGCTGCTAGGCGAGCCACAGTTTCCTGAACAGCTCGCACGCGCTCCCCAAGGCCTCAACCCCCATGCACCATCCCCCACCCAGCTTGCTCAAGCCAATCGGCCTCCGCGCGTCGGCGCACGGCAGCCGGCGGAACCGATACCGCTCTCGGCATCGGCACCCGCCCTCCCCGACCGACGAGCCTCGGGCGCCAGGGCTCCGGAGCTGCACGGCGGCCTTCCGCCTCCCGCCCGCTGGCGTCCCGGACGCAGCAGGCCCCGGCGCCACCAAAAGCCAACCGACCAGTGGCGGCAGCCACCGCCGGAGTACGGCGCTATCAGCAGCAGGCCCAACCAGCCCCTCGACGCCGACCAGCCACGTGCGGACCACCCCCAGCAGCTGGTCGCGCATACAGCCATAGGTCCACCGATCGACCGCTTGGAGAGACTGGCCGCAAACCATGGCGCAGAAGGTCTCCGAATGCTGGCGGTGAGCTGGCGTATCGGTGCCGAAAGAGGCGGCACGCTGGCCACCGTCCTGGACGGTCTGGCCACGGCGCTTCGGGACGAGGAGACACAACGCCAGGAAGTCACCACCCAACTCGCCGGCCCGCGCGCCACCGCACGGTTGCTGGCTGTGCTGCCGCTACTCGGCCTGGGAATGGCCGCCGCACTCGGCTCCAATCCTGTGTCCTTCCTCCTCGGAACAGCTCCCGGCTTCGGCTGCCTGTGCGCAGGACTGGCGTTGAACCTGGTCGGGTTCTGGTGGACACACCGGCTGGCCCGAGCAGCAGAGGAACTCCGGTGACGCCGCAGCGCCCATGGAGGCATACATGCTGATCCTGATAGCCGTACTGTGCAGCGCCGCGTGCGGATTCCTTCTCACTCAGGCGCCCCTCCGCACGCCCCGCAGGCTGACCCGCCAACTCACACCGAACCCGCCACCCTCCAAAAGCTGGCGCCTGTCTCCCCTGCGACATCGGGGTCGGGCCACACGACCCGTCCAACACCTCCACCACGCCGAAAAGCGTGCGAACGACGGCCCGTTCCTTTCACTGCCGCCACCCCAGGGGCCAACAGCAGAGAGCAGCCTGAAAGATGGCCCCCGCAAAGAACGGCTCCGTCGCCTCACCTCGGCCCTGGTCTGCGTGAGCTGCGCAGTATGCGTCGGTGGACTGGCCGGAGCCATGGTCGGGCTCGCAGCCATGGCAACGGTCTATCGTGCGTTCAACCGCGCGGAGCGTATGGAGCACCGGAAGCGCCACGCGAGGTTGGTCGCGGACCTTCCCATCGCGGTGGACCTGCTTGCCGCCTGCCTGCGCGGCGGCACACCGTGGAGCGAAGCAGTGGAAGCCGTTGCCGGTGCCGTCGGTGGTCCGCTGGGCCACGAGTTGAACAGGGTCGCCGTTCAGATCCGGCTGGGCGCCGACCCCGCCGATGCTTGGCTCGCTCTCACCCAAGACCCGGCGCTGGCACCTCTCGCCCGTACCGCGGTCCGAGCCGTACAAAGCGGCGCCGCACCCGCGACTGCACTTGCTCGGCTTGCCCGTGACCAACGGCGGAACGCCCGGACGGCCGCCGCCACGCGTGCCCGCGCCGCAGGAATCAAGGCGTTGGCACCCATGGGTGCCTGCTTCCTCCCTGCCTTCGTGCTTCTCGGAGTGGTGCCGGCCATCGCCGGAGTAGCCTCCACGATCCTCCTGCCATCGTGACCCCGTCCCCCGGCAACCGATGTAGCGTTCCGCGGTCCCGTCCTTGGCGAGGGGGTGGCTAAATCTGCGGGGACCTCGTTCGCCTAGCTCAAGCGACCCAGAACTCGTTCGCATCGCTGCGCGTTGATGCCTCGGCCAAGTAGGGCTGTTTCAGCGGTGGTGAAATGTGGACAGTGCGCGGGCTGCCGGCATGAGCGCGGCGGCCAGGCGTTGACGATCGGACTCGGGCAGGCCGCCCAGGTCGTCATCGAGGTCGGCGAGCAGGTCGGCCACCACCTCGGTGGCCAATGCGGCGGTGTCAGCGGCTGGGCCGAGCTTGCTGCGGGCCCCGTCCACTCGCGGCGGGGTGAGGCGCTCTACTGCAGCCGCCAACAGCCAAGCCGGCACTCCCGTCACTCCGCCGGGCGGTGGCACGAACGGCCGGGCGCCGCTGTAGCGGGCGTCCTCGGCAAAGTCGGGATGCTTGACCTTCAGAACCGGCCGTGGTCCCAGTTCGCTCGTATCCCAGGAGCTGGCGGGCTTGAGGACGTAGCCTTCGGCGCGGTTGCCGGGCAGTTCGGGAAGGCCCAGCGCGTTGGAGACCAGCGTCGGGAAGTCGACCGTCAGCTCTCTTAGCTTCTGCCGCTGGCCTTGACCCACCAGCGGCACGCATCCCAAGCCCACACCGGCCACGAGGTCTGCCAGTTCCGCGCGGCTCATCCAGCGCTGGCCGGGTGATGCGCCGACGGCGCCGTCGAACGCCAGCCAGACCAGGTCAGGGCTGTACCACACGCCGGTCTGCACCGGGCCGATGTCCTTGACCGGCGGTACCTGCGGGTGCGGATAGCCTCCGCCGGCCAGTTCCCCAAACAAGATCACGTCCTGTCCGGCAGCCCGGGCCGCTGCCGCCGCCGCTGTCGCCAGTACCGGCCACAGCCGCGTTACCCCGAAGAACGTCTCGAGCCGATCCTCGTCCAACAGCCCGCGTCGCCCGGCGGCCCGCGCCGTCCGGCCGTCGCTGACCAACGCGAGATGGGCGCCGTGCACCTTCTCTTCGGCCACCCAGGTCCCGCCGGGCAACGGTCCATCGCCGAACCGCTGCGGGATTTTCGGATACCACACGGCCCTGACCTCCGTTCCGTGACCGAACGCCCCGCTTGCCAGGCCGAGACAGTCTGGCGGGCAGCTTCTCGGACGCACACATGAAGATCAATTTGTTTTCGGATGTCCCGTTCAGAGGCTTCCCGAGGGCGAGCTCACCTTG
The DNA here is from genome assembly GCF_042656285.1 of Actinomadura rugatobispora. GTDB lineage: Bacteria > Actinomycetota > Actinomycetes > Streptosporangiales > Streptosporangiaceae > Spirillospora > Spirillospora rugatobispora. Next base: position 5,113 of record NZ_JBHSON010000040.1, read on the forward strand.
ACGAGAGTGCGTTGAATGGCCGGTCGCCCAGAAGCGGGCTGGACGGGCCAGCGGAACGGCAAGACGGCAAGACGGCGGGACGGCGGGACGGTGGGCTGAGCCTGTGTTAGCTGGTCACGGCCCTCGCTCGGCTGGATGACCCGTTATCCACAGAACGTGATTCGCCTGTTGCCGGCCTCGCGAAGTCTGCAGGCTTGATGTTGGCGCCGATCGGTGCCCGCAAGGCGAAAGGAGAGCGTGTATGCGCTTCATGGCGAAGCTGGCGCGGCCATGGGCCAGAACGGCGGTGGTGCGGCGATGGCGAAGCGAAGCGAGGGATCTCGGGATGTCGACGGCCGAGTACGCGGTCGGAATGCTGGCCGCGGTGGCGTTCGCGGGCGTGCTGCTCAAGGTCATGACCGGCTCGGACGTCAAAGGCTTGCTGTTAGCCGCGGTCAAGAACGCTCTGCAGCAGGTCGGGTGAGAGGTCGCGCCGACCGGGAGCGGGGGATGGTGACGGCGGAGATCGCGGTCGCGTTGCCGGCGCTCGTACTGGTCATGGCCCTATCCATCTGGGGCGTGGTCGCCGCCTCTACGCAGATCGCCTGCACGGACGCTGCGCGGAGTGGGGCCAGAGCGGCTGCCCGTGGAGAGCCCATAGACGTGGTACGAGCACGCGTCGCCCGCTCCTTGCCTGCCGGAGCTTCAGTACGCGTCTATCGAGATGCGCAAAGCACCCGTGTCGAGATCGCCGCCCCGGTCGAAGCGCCCGCAAGCGCGGATCTCCCACCGCTCGTGATCCGAGTTCGCGCGACTGCGGTCACGGAACCCGGAGTTGGCGACCACGGCATGCGGCCCATGCCTCGCGTGGCGGTGCCGGCACGGACGTTGCGTAGTTCGGCGTGAGCGAGAGCCGACAGGAGGGAGGTGTTCATGACCGCTGCGGCAAAGTGCACTGGGCCCTCGGCCGAATGGTCCTGGAAGTGAGACACGGCTGGGTCCGTGCGTGAGGAGTAGGTCCGTGAGTCGGGAGGGGGTGTGGGGGTGTTCGTTGGGAGGGGACGAGATGTGTCGCTGAGCGATGATCGGGGGGCGGGGGTGGTTTGGGTGGTGGCGTGCATGGCGCTGGTCTGGGTGGTGGGGGTCGCGGCCATGACGGTGGGGGCGGCGCGTGTGACACGGCACCGCGCAGATGCTGCGGCTGACCTTGCGGCCCTCGGGGCGGCGGCGCGGGCGCCGGAGGGGACTGAGGTGGCCTGCAAGGCGGCGGCCGAGGCGGTGAGGAAATCGGGTGGCCGCCTGTCGGCCTGCTCGGTACGTGACCGTGTCGCCGAGGTCTCGGTGGCGATGGTGCTGAGAGGGCCGGTCCGCGGGCTGGACGTCGTCTCGCGGGCGAGGGCTGGTCCTGTGGAGCGCGAAAGCGTACCCTGACGGCCCATGTTCGTTGTACTGGGCGTCAATAGGTGTTCGGAGGGTGAGCCGTATCGGCTGGATTTTTGTCACCATCGGATGACTCTTGCTACCAGGTGGTACGTTACCCTGCCGTAAGCGCACAGGTACCACTCGACACGGCGACTGCAACGGCCACTCGCCTCCGCTCCCCAAGGGTTGAGCGCGACGCGGTCGGTCGGGCGTTCGATGAAGGGAATGAGGCCGTGACAAGGATTCGCAGGACTGGTGCACTCATGCTGGCGGCACCGCTTGCGATGGGCCTCCCGGTTCTCGGTGCGTCGGTGCCCGCCGAGGCGGCGGCGACGACGGTGCTCGCTCCCCAGAACGGTGCGGTGATCACGAGCGGATCCAATGTGACCGCCCGCGCCCATTTCGACTTCGCCGTGGACATGCAGCTGCGTGCCAACATTCCGGGGTCGGGCGACACGTTCCTGACCAAGCGGAACCTTGCGGGCGACATGTCGGCGTCCATTCCGCTCCGCCGCAACGGCCGGTACACCGTGTACATGAAGGGCGGCATCACCGGCCACGTGTACGACTCGAACACCTTCACGGTGCGGATCCCGCCGGCTCAGCCCAGCGGGGTGTCGGCGAAGGCATCGGGCGGCAAGCTCGTCGTGCAGTGGAACCTCGGCCTTGAGGACGACATCTCGGGCTATACCGTGAGCGCCGGTTCGGCCGGTTCCAAGAGCGGGTCGGCCGGCTCTCTCTGTTCGGGGACGAACTGCACCACGACGCTGAGCATCCCGTCCGGCGCCAGTGGCTCGATCCCGGTGAAGGTGCGTGCCAAGCGTCCTGACGGCCTGGGCGGTTCGGTCTCCTCGGGTATCGCGGCGACCAGCGCCTCGGTCGGCAGCGGCAGCGGGTCCGGCTCGGGTTCGCTGGGATCGGTTCCGCCCGCGGCACCGGGCGCCGCCCCTCCGAGCGGAACGGCACCGTTGAGGCCGTTCAACAACGAGTCGCCGGTGACCCTGCCCTCCGTCCAGCCTGACGGCGCCGCTCCGGGCTTCACCTATCCGACCCCGCAGGTGGCCAACCAGATGTCACCGAAGGCGGAGAACGCCTCTGCGATCGACAGCCTCCAGTGGGGCAAGAGCGTGGGCATCGCCCTGGTCCTGCTCGTCGTCGCGGCTCACCTGGGAACGTGGACCAGGCGCCTGCGCGTCGCGCAGGCCGGAGTGAGCGCTCAAGGCAAGGCCGCTCGCACGGCACGGGGCGGCAGCGGTCGCACACGGGTCCGCAATGCCCGAGAGCAGATCGCACGGGCCGAGGCGGTCGCCAAGACGAGCGAGCTCGCGGTGCCCTTGGCGGCGGCAAGCGGCGGCAAGCCCGCCCGGACGACGGCAGCTCGCAGGGGTGACACGAGTTCCCGACAGGGTTCCGCGTCCGCGCCGAGGGGTGGACGGCGTCCCGGCACGTCAGCGCGCGGCTCCAGTGGCGTGAGCGTGCGAATCGCTCAGCCAGGTAGCGGCGGCCCCCGACGTGAGCCGGTCGACGGTCGTGGCCGTCACGCCAACTCCCGAGGCCGCCGCCGCAAGTAAGGCGCAGCACGGCGGCCCTGTTGGTGGGCAGGTCTGGTGGCCTTGTGAGCTTGGGTTGTCGTCCCAAATCCCGGCCGAGACGGTGCTCCCCTTCCACTCCCACCTTCCGGTTCCCTGTTTCCCCTTCCGGTTCCGCGTTCCGGTTCCGCGTTCCGGTTCCGTCTTCCGGTTCCGCGGGCAGGTAGGTCTCGATCGGCTTGTCCAGCTCGAGCTTGCCCTCGCCGACCAGTTTGCAGGACGGTCACGGCGGTGAAGGTCTTGGTGTTGCTGCCGATGCGCACCGGGACCCTGCCTTGGGTCTTCAGGTCACCGGCGCCAGCGGTGTAGTGGCGCACGCGCCCGTCCTGTCCGGTTACCGAGGCGAGCGCGGCGGGGACCCGTTCTTGTGCACCAGCGAGTCGAGCCCCTGCTGGAGGGTGTCGGTGGATGACGAGGGCGGTGCCGCGAGCGTTCCCTGGGGGGCGACAAGGGCGCCCAGCAGCCCGAGGGCGCTGAGGGTGACGATGGTGGTCAGGCGGCGGTTGCGGCGGCGGTGATTGTTCATGGGATAACGCTAGGTACGCCTGTGGTGTCGCGCCGATAAGGCGAACTCCACTTCGAGGGTAGGGCTAGGACCACCATGACGATCTTGGCCGCGCTGGATGCCGCGTCGCCGCGACGTGGCTCCGGTGACGATGTCCCTGGATGGCGGGAGGGGTGGGGTGGAGTGTCGCGCAGGTGAGCTCGCTTCAGTGTGGGCAGAGCTTTGGTTGAGTCAGCCTGTTGAGGTTGGGCGGCGGCCGTGAGCGTGCGCGTTTTAGGGCCGCGTGCGGGGGATGCGTGTCTGGTGGGGGTGGTGTTTTGGAATGGGGAGGGTTTAGGCTCCTTTGCCAGCTGAGATCTCCCGGTGTGCCCGGAATCCGGAGAGGAGACCCTCCGTATGATCTTCTTGGGACTGGTGCTGGCCGTCGCCGCCGTTGTGGCCGGTGCGGCCGTGGTCATGGGGAACTCGGAAGCGGCCGGATTGACGTCGTTCGGGAACGAGGTTCCCGGTGTCACCGAGGAGTGGCAGGTCTTCATGGCCGGTGCGGTGGTGGCGATCGTCTTCATGGCGGGTGTCACGGTCGCGGCGCTCGGGTTCAAGCGGGCGGTGGGGATCCGGCGCGAGCTGCGCGACCTTCGAGACGAGCACGCGGAGTCGATGCAGACGCTGGAGTTGGAGAAGCGGCAGCTGCAGCGGGAGCTTGCGCAGGCTCGGCGCAACGCGCCACGCAACGCCCCTGTCGCGTAGTTCAGAGGATGCGGCCGAAGGTCCAGGTTGGTCGAACGGCGCGAAGTGAACAGCGTTCCATTGGTGGTTGGCCCATGTGGTGCGCGTTTCTCGGGCGATGCCACGTGCGAGTTTCGCACCTTGGGGTTGGGGTCGTCCCAGCGGACGTGGTCAGTAGGCGGTCGAGCCGTTGCGGTCTCGGGCCAGGTGTGGAGTTTCTCTCGGAGCCCTAGTCCTGTGGGCGATTCAGGGGCGGGCCGAGGTTGTGAGGGCGTTAGCTCTGGTCGGAGCCGAAGACGTGGAGGAACGTCCAAGGTGACGTTCGAGAGGGATGGCCTTGGGGCAGTTGATGTGCGTTCCTCGAAGGCGCCCCCATCGCTGCCCATCGGGGCGGCTATGGAGTCGGCCGTGGCGGGACCCTTGTACCGCGGAGAGGCCGTAGTCCGGCATGGACAGCGGGACTCGGGCGGATGGAGTCTGGCCAGGGGTGTCGTTTTGGGGTCGGCGATGGGTCTTGGACGGTCAGGCCTGCGGCGGGGGGCTTGGTTTCTGGGGCGCGGCCAGGCTTCGCCTTGGAGATTCGCGTGGGATCTTGTGTTGGGCAGTCGTCCAGAGGCCTAGCGGTCAGGGGCCTGTCGCAGGAGTTCTGCCAGGAGGATGAGGGCGCCTTGCTTGTCCAAGGGGTCGTTGCCGTTTCCACACTTGGGCGACTGGATGCAGGACGGGCAGCCTGACGCGCATTCGCAGGCGGTGATGACGTCGCTGGTGGCGCGGAGCCATTCGGAGGCGTCGGCGTAGCCGCGTTCGGCGAAGCCCGCGCCTCCTTCGTGGCCGTCGTAGACGAAGACGGTGAGCAGGCCCGTGTCGGGGTGGACGGCCGTGGAGACGCCGCCGATGTCCCAGCGGTCGCAGGTGGCGAAGAGGGGGAGCAGGCCGATCGAGGCGTGTTCGGCGGCGTGGGCGGAGCCGGCGAGGTCGAGGTCGCCCAGGTTCTCGATCTGCGCTTCGGAGAGCGTCCACCAGACGGCGCGGGTGCGGAGGGTGCGGGGCGGGAGCTCCAGTGGCTTCTCGCCCAGCATCTCGCCGGTCTGGAGGCGGCGCATCTGGTAGGCGACGACCTGGCGGGTCACGTCCACCGTGCCGTAGGAGAGGGTCGCCTCGCCCCAGGCGGTGGAGCGGAGGCGTTCGACGATGCTGATGTCGGTGATGTCGCGGGCGGTGGTCGAGTAGTCGGGGTCGGCGGCTTCCACGAGGGCCACGGAGTCGTCCAGGTCGAGGGTCTGGACGAGGTACGACTCGCCCTGGTGGATGTAGACGGCGCCTTCGTGGACGGTGGTGTGGGCCGACGCCTCGTCCACCGTGCCCAGCAGGCGGCCCGTCAGGGCCTCCACGACCTGGATGGGGGTGCCTCCGGCGCCGCGTATGTCGGCCAGGTCGGTGGCCTTGTCGCGGCGCGTCCAGTACCAGCCCGCGGGGCGCCGGCGTAGGAAACCGCGGCGTACGAGGTCGGGTAGGAGGTCTCGGGTGGACGGCCCGAAGAGTTCTGTGTCGGCCTCGGTGAGCGGTAGCTCGGAGGCCGCCGCGCACAGGTGCGGTTCGAGGACGTAGGGGTTGTCCGGGTCGAGGACGGTCGCTTCCACCGGGGTGCCGAAAATGGCCTCCGGGTGGTGGACGAGGAAGGTGTCCAGGGGGTCGTCCCTGGCGACCAGGACCGCGAGGGCCGACTGCCCTGAACGGCCCGCGCGGCCGGCCTGCTGCCACAGGGAGGCGCGTGTCCCGGGCCAGCCGCAGACGACGACGGCGTCGAGGCCCGAGACGTCCACGCCTAGTTCGAGGGCGTTGGTGCTGGCCAACCCGATGATGGAGCGCGAGCGCAGGGCGTCCTCGAGGGCACGCCGCTCTTCGGGCAGGTACCCGGCCCGGTAGGCCGCCACCTGGTCGGCCAGCTCGGGCGCCGCCTCGTGCAGCGCGCGCTTGGCGCCGAGGGCCACCGACTCGGCGCCGCGGCGAGACCGTACGAAGGCCAGGGTCTGCACCCCCTCGACCACGAGGTCGGCCAGCAGGTCCCCTGCCTCGGCCGTCGCCGTACGGCGGACGGGGGCGCCGCGCTCACCGCGCAACTCGGTCAGGGGCGGTTCCCACAGCGCGAAGGTTGCGGGGCCGCGCGGCGAGGCGTCGTCATGGACCGCGACCACGTCCAGGCCCGTCAGGCGGGAGGCCGTGGCGGCGGGCTCCGAAGTGGTGGCCGAGGCCAGGACGAAGGTGGGCTCGGCCCCGTAACGGGCGCACACCCGGCGGAGCCTGCGCAGCACCTGGGCCACGTGGGAGCCGAACACGCCCCTGTAGCCGTGGGCCTCGTCGATGACCACGTAGCGCAGTCGCCTCAGGAACGAGGTCCAGCGCGCGTGGGCGGGCAGGATCGAGCGGTGGAGCATGTCCGGGTTGGTCAGGACGTAGTTGGCGTGCTGCCGCACCCAGGCGCGCTCGTCCCGAGGGGTGTCGCCGTCGTACGTCGCCGCGCGCACACGGGTCAGGCGCAGCCCCCTCAGCGCGCGCAACTGGTCCGCCGCCAGAGCCTTCGTCGGTGCGAGATAGAGCACAGTGCCCTCGCGCCGCGCGTCCTCCTCGTAGATCGCGGCGACCGAGGGCAGCAGGTAGGCCAGCGACTTCCCGGACGCGGTGCCAGTGGCGATGATCACAGAACGGCCAGCGCGGGCGTGCTCGGCGGCCGTGGCCTGATGCTCCCAGGGAGCCTCGATCCCGGCCGCCGCGAGCCGCTCCACCAGCAGCCCCGGCGCCCAGTCAGGCCAGCCCGCACGACGCCCCTGACGTGCGGGAACGCTCTCCACATGGGTGATGCGTCCACGGCGCGTGGGGTCGGCGAGCAGTCGGTCCAGGGGAGAAGAAGATCTTTGGACGGCCATCAGGTTTTCAGTTTGCCAGCCTGGGCAGAACAACGGGAACGCCCCGGCGCCGGTGGCTCCGTACCCCCTGCCATGACCGGTGGAACAGCAGGTCAGCGGGATGGCGCGAAGTTTCGCCCGAGTGGGCGATTATCTGCGTAAGCGACGCCGGAGCGTGGTTGAATCACGGGCGGAGTTCCGTCGCCGCAGGGCGTCCCGGCGGTGCGGCGGCTCCGAGAGCACAGTGAGTTGTAGGGCGCTGGAGGATCTGTGGACCTGAAGGTGAACGACCGCACCACCGAAGATGGCCTCACGGTCATCACCGTGGAGGGCGAGATCGACGTCTACACGGCGCCGAAGCTTCGTGAGAAGCTCATCGATCTGGTCAACAAGGGGAAGTTCCACCTGCTCGTGGATATGGAAAAGGTCGAGTTCCTCGACTCCACGGGCCTGGGCGTCCTCGTCGGCGGGTTGAAGCGGGTGCGTGCGCACGACGGCTCCCTGGAGCTGGTGTGCACCCAGGAGCGCATCCTCAAGATCTTCCGCATCACCGGGCTGACCAAGGTCTTCGGCATCCATGACTCGATCGCCGAGGCCGAGGAAAAGCGCAAGGGCGCGAAGTAGCGGCACGCGGACGACATGGCGACCGTTGAGCTCTCTTTCAGCGCGCTACCCGTCCACGTCCGGACGGCCCGGCTGATCGTCACCGCCGTGGCCCGCCGCAGCGGAGTGGCCGAGGCCCTGCTGGACGAGGTTCGGCTGGCGGTCGGTGAAGCGTGCTCCCGGGCCGTGGAGGCGCACCGGAGGCGCTGCCCGGACGAACCGGTGCGGCTGGAACTGAGTGGCGCAGGCCACCGGTTCGAAGTCGTCGTCAGCGACGCCGTCCCCGAGGACGACGCCGCCGGCGGCCTCGCCGAGACGGCCGGCCTGCCCGAGGTCAGTGGTCCGGACGAGGCGTTCGACGAGGTGTGGGGTGATGACACCGCCGAACTCGGCCTGGCCGTGATCGCGAGCCTCGCCGACGACGTGGACTTCTCCTCCACCCCCAAGGGCATGCAGATCCGGATGAGCTGGCCCGCCGCGGGAGAACCTCCTCCGATCTCCTGACGGACCGGAGAACCGACCCGACACAAAGATCGCGGCCGCCCGACCGGGCGGCCGCGATCTTTCTTTCTCGCCCTTCCGCTTCTGCCCCTCCGGCGTCTGCTGGAGGGGCAGCGGCTTGTTGGCTGGTCGGCTTGGGCTGGCCTCGGCTCCGGGATCTGCCAGAGGGAACAGAGGCTTGATCGGCGCTCGCCTTGAGTGGGCCGCCCCTCCGGCATCGGCGGAGGGGCGGAGGCTTGATGGCTCGTCGGCTTGGGTGGGCCTCGGCTCCGGTGTCTGCTGGAGGGGGGGAGGCTTGTTGGCTGGTTGCCTTGGGCTGGCCTCGGCTCTGGCGTCTGCTGGAGGGGTGGTGGCTTGATGGCTGTCGGCTTGGGCTGAGGCTGGTGTGGGGTGCTCTGGACGGCCTTAGCGGGGCTCAGGAGGCTGTGCCGAAGGGGTTGTCTATGACGTAGCGCCAGCGGCCGTCTCGCCCCTGGCGGGCCACATCGGCGGCCGTTCCGTCGTACTGGAAGCCTTGGCCGTCAGGGGTGGTGCCCTTCATCGTCCAGTCGACGACGAGGAGGGCGATGTCGTCCACGACGTAGGTGTGGCGGGGCCTGGCTTCCAGGGTGGTGCCCATGCCGATCATGTGGCGGTGGGCTGCGAGGCGTTCAGAACCGGTGACGGGGTGTCCTGGACGGGGAACGAGGAGAGCGCGGTCCTCGTAGAGACGGTCGAGCTCTTCCGCGGACGTGCCGTAGGCCGCGCTGTAGAGGCGGATGTGCTCCGCGAGCTCCGCGGTCTGTCGCGGGTCCGGTACATGGTGAGTTGCCATGTCTTACTAGCGAAACATCCGGCCATGTCGGCCGGCAACTGGTTTTCACCTGACGCATGTGCCCGGTGGGGCCGTTCGGCGGACGAGGCCCGCGCGCTCTTCGGCGGTCGCCGGTGCCTGCGACCGCTGAGGTCCTGCGGACGGCAGGGCCGCGAGGGTGGGCCGCGCGCCCCGACTGCGGTGATGCGGGCCGTCGTCGTCCGGGGGCGGCGGGGGCCCTGGGCGCGCCGAGCGTCCCGTAAGGCCGCCCTGCGGCACACATGGCACTCCTCTTGATCTCCAGGCGCTCTAGGAGGGGTACGGGCTCTCCCGGGCGGGTCCAGGGCGCTCGCGTGGGCAGTGAGCGCTCTCGCGGCCGTCGCGGGCTGTCGGTGGTTGTTCGGCGGCTCTTTGTGGTGCGCGGGTTGCGGGGGTGGGGAAGGCGTTTCGAGGGGGGCGGTGGCTGGGTGGGGTTGGGGGTTATGGGATGTTGTTTGCGGCGATCTTGGAAAGGTTGTGAATTTTGGGCGGAATGTAATTGGTATTTGTGTTGGGAGGTATCTGGGAGGTGAGGCGTGCGCGACTCGGGGGCGGCCTGGATGGTCAAGATTCAAGATCGTAATGGTCGGGGGCGTGCACCCATGGTCACCTGCGGTGATGCTGAGTGAGGGCAGGTTTCAGGGCAAATTCTGACGGACCGCAGATTGGGCTTCCCTGACTCCTCGATTGAAGCAAGGTAAGTCTTCTCTTCCGTCCACCTCGTGCGTAGACTCCCGGCACCCGCGTTGCCGTGCGGGCGTCTAAAGCGCCACCCGCGTGGGTACGCGGTAAAGATCGTCCATAGACGGTCGAGTCGCAATGCCCCTGTCGAGGAGGACGGATGTCTGGGCTTTCCCTGTCAAGCCCGGCCGGCGCAGACGTGGATCTCGGCGGCGGCGACCTCTCACTGGTTGTCGTCGTCGCCGTGATCGCGCTGCTGGCACTGGTCGTCGCCGGTGGTCTGGTACGCGAGGTACTGGCCGCGGGTCAGGGCACCGAGAAGATGCAGAACATCGCGCGAGCCGTGCAAGAAGGCGCCGGCGCGTACCTGAAACGCCAGTTCCGTACGGTCGCGGTCTTCGTGATCCTGATCCCGCTCGTCCTGCTCCTGCTCCCCGCCGACTCCACCGGTGAACGGATCGGGCGCTCGGTCTTCTTCGTCATCGGGGCGCTGTTCTCGGCCGTCACCGGGTTCGTCGGCATGTGGCTGGCGGTGCGCGGCAACGTCCGGGTCGCGGCGGCGGCCCGCGAGGAGGGCGGCGAGAAGCGGGCGATGCGGATCGCCTTCCGCACCGGCGGCGTCGCCGGGATGTTCACCGTGGGCCTGGGGCTGTTCGGCGCCGCGGTGGTCGTGCTGGCCTACCAGGGCGACGCGCCGAAGGTCCTGGAGGGCTTCGGGTTCGGCGCGGCGCTGCTGGCGATGTTCATGCGAGTCGGGGGCGGGATCTTCACCAAGGCGGCGGACGTGGGCGCCGACCTGGTGGGCAAGGTCGAACAGGGCATCCCCGAGGACGATCCGCGCAACGCCGCGACCATCGCCGACAACGTGGGCGACAACGTGGGCGACTGCGCCGGGATGGCGGCCGACCTGTTCGAGTCGTACGCGGTGATGCTGGTCGCGGCGCTGATCCTGGGCACCGCGGCGTTCGGCACCGAGGGTCTGGTGTTCCCGCTGATCGTGCCGATGATCGGTGTGATCACCGCGGTGATCGGGATCTTCGCGGTGGCGCCCCGCGACCGCGACCGTTCCGGGATGTCGGCGATCAACCGCGGCTTCTTCATCTCCGCGATCATCTCGGCGGTGCTGGTCGGGGTGGCGGCCTTCGCCTACCTGCCGTCCTCGTTCGCCGAGCTGACCGGCGTCTCGGACCGGGCGATCCAGGGACTGGACGCCGATCCGCGGGTGGTGGCGTTCGGCGCGGTACTGATCGGCATCGTGCTGGCCAGCGCGATCCAGCTGCTGACCGGCTACTTCACCGAGACCAACCGCAAGCCCGTGCAGGAGGTCACCGGCAGCGCCCGCACCGGGCCGGCCACGGTGATCCTGTCGGGCATCTCGCTGGGCCTGGAGTCGGCGGTCTACACGGCGCTGGTGATCGGTGGCGCGGTGTACGGGGCGTTCCTGCTCGGGTTCGGCAACACCACCGTCGCGCTGTTCGCGGTGGCGATGGCCGGCACCGGTCTCCTCACCACGGTCGGTGTGATCGTGTCGATGGACACCTTCGGCCCGGTCTCCGACAACGCCCAGGGCATCGCCGAGATGTCGGGCGACGTGCAGGGCGAGGGCGCCGCGGTGCTGGAGCGGCTGGACGCGGTCGGCAACACCACCAAGGCGATCACCAAGGGCATCGCGATCGCGACCGCGGTGCTGGCGGCGACGGCGCTGTTCGGGTCGTTCCGGACGACGGTGGTGTCCGCGCTCTCGGACGCCTCGGACGAGGCCCGTGAGGCGCTCGGCACGTTCGCGTCCTTCAGCCTGTCGATCGACCAGCCGAACGTGCTGATCGGGTTGATCGTGGGCGCCGCGGTGGTGTTCATGTTCTCCGGGCTGGCGATCATGGCGGTGGGCCGGGCGGCCGGCCGGGTGGTCGTCGAGGTGCGCGAGCAGTTCCGCACCAAGCCGGGGATCATGGACTTCTCCGAGAAGCCCGACTACGACCGGGTGGTCGACATCTGCACCCGGGACGCGCAGCGGGAGCTGGCCACGCCCGGCCTGCTGGCGATCCTGACCCCGATCGCGGTCGGGTTCGCGCTGGGGTACGCGCCGCTGGGCGCCTTCCTCGGCGGGGCGATCGCGGCCGGTGTGCTGATGGCGGTGTTCCTGGCCAACTCCGGCGGCGCCTGGGACAACGCCAAGAAGCTGGTCGAGGAGGGCAACCTCGGCGGCAAGGGCAGTGAGGCGCACGAGGCGACGGTCATCGGCGACACCGTGGGCGACCCGTTCAAGGACACCGCCGGTCCCGCGATCAACCCGTTGATCAAGGTGATGAACCTGGTCGCGCTGCTGATCGCGGACGCGGTGGTGACGTACGCGGGGAACGTCCCGCTGCGGATCGGGGTCACCGTGGCGGCGGTCGCCGTGGTCGTCGGCGCGATCGTGATCTCCAAGCGGCAGGCGGACCCGATCGGCGCGGGCGACGCCAAGCCCGCGGGCGGTGGCACGGGCGACGCGGTCCCTGCCGCGCGGACCGCGGTCCCGGACGAGTCGGTGGCCTCCGGCGACGCCGCGGAGGCGGTCGAGGCCGGGAACGGAACGGGTGCGAAGGGCGACGCGGCCGGTGAGGCGACCCCTGATCCGGGTCAGACCTCCTCGGCCAACAAGGCCTGATCCGAACCACCTCGGGGAAGGGGCCGGCGTCATGCCGGCCCCTTTCTCCTTGCCTGGGCGGGGGTGTGTCCGGGGTGGACGGGGGGCGCACATAGGCTGGCAGTGGACGACGATACGAAGGAGACGCGGCTGTGAACGATGGCGGGAAGTCCACCATTGCCGGGCCGAAGGGCTTTGCCATCATCCTGGGCGGGATGCTCGGGGTCATGCTGGTCCTGTGGGGGATCGCCGCCCTCGTCGCTCCCTGAGCGGGACTCCGGAGTAAAGCTTTCGCATTGCCTGGCGGCGGGTGCATGCGCGTCCTGTAAGGAAGACCGGCGGCTTCCCTGAGGAGGACTAGGGTGACGGCATGCCGTCGCTCATCGTTCTCCGCCATGCCAAGGCCGCCGCTGGGCCGGGGCTCGCCGACATAGACCGTCCTCTCAACGACCGTGGACGGCGGGACTCCACGGCCGCGGGCGAGTGGCTGCGGAACGAGGGGCTGACCCCCGACCTGGTGCTGTGCTCGACCGCCGTCCGGACCAGGCAGACCCTGGAACGGCTGGCGCTGGCGACCAACCAGGTGAGGTTCGAGTCCCAGATCTACGACAACGACGCCGACACGCTGCTGGCCCTGGCCCGGGAGGCGGGGGACGAGGCCGGACGGGTCCTCCTCGTCGGGCACAACCCGTCGGTGCATCAGCTCGTGCACGATCTGACCGGCGAGGCGCCCGAGTCCTTCCCCACGTGCGCGCTGGCCGTGATCGACGTTCCGGGGGCGTGGAGCGAGATTCGCCCGGGGGTGGGTGACCTGACCTCCTACCGCACTCCCAAGGGCGGCGCCTAGCGCGTCAGGAGACGGGGCGGGGTTCCTTGGAGTCGGCCTGCTCCGCGGCGGCCGAAGCGAGCTGTGCCTGTGGGGCCAGGGCCGCGCAAGTGTTCTCGATGAGGGTTTCGACGTCGGCCCGGAGCGAGCGTGCGGTGTAGCGGGTGCCTGAGGATTGCAGGAGGGCGTGTCGCAACGGGGTGAACTCGTCGGTGCTCACACCGGCCTTGATTTCCTCGCGGCGGCGCCTGGCCAGGGCCGACAGGTGGGTGTCCAGGTCGGAGAACTCCTCGTCCAGCCGTTCGTTAGGGGACGGGGCGTCGGGAGAGCCCTCGTCCAAGGCGGGTTCGGGCTCGTCCAAGGAGTCGGCCACCTCTTCCAGATGGTCGGCCAGGCGGTCCAGGATCTCTGGGAGCGGGCCTGCGTCGACCTCGTGTTCACGGGTCATGCGGCCGATCGCTATGAGGTTGTCGCGGACGCGGTGGGCGGCGTCGACCGCGTTGCCGAGCCGGTCGATCAGGTCTTCGTCGGGCAGGCGCTCGTGGACGAGCCGGCTCCGGGTGTCGGCCAGGGTCTCCGCGGCCCGTTCCGCGGCGACGAGCTGATCGTGCGGGAGCCGTTCCAGGTTGCCCTCGACGACGGCGGCGGCCGAACGGGCCAGGTCCGCGTGCACGCTCAGGAGGCGGTCCGCCTGGACCGGCAGCCGCTCGGCGTGCCCGGTCGGCCACAGCAGCCGGACCGCGAGGAAGGCCAGCAGCCCGCCCGCGATGGTGAGGCCGATCCGCTCGCCCGCGTCCACCCAGGTGGACGGCACGGAGAAGCCCAGCAGCATCATCGCCACGACCGTGTTGAACAGCTCCCAGTAGACGAAGTTCACCGCCCGCAGCGTGAAGCTGACCAGCGCGAACGCGAAGATGATCAGGGCGGTGGCGGTCTGGTCGGGGGCCAGGGCGAGCAGCAGCGCGGCGATGGCGGAGCCGACCGCGGTGCCGCCGACCCGCTGGACGACCCGGTCGACGGTCTGGCCGTAGGTGCCGCGCAGGCTGAACATGGCGGTGATCGTCATCCACTGGCCGTGCGGCAGGTCCAGCGCGGTGGCGAGGAACATGGCCAGGAACGCGATGAAGGTGACCCGTCCGACCTCGCGGAACCCGGGTGAGCGGGTCCGCACGGCCCGGCCCAGCCGCCCCCACGTGCTGACCGGGCCCGGGACCTCGGCGAGCAGCCGGGGCGGGCCGAAGCCGATCCGGACCCCGCCGGCCGCGAGCCGCCGGGCGGCGTTGACGCCGCCGGCGATCCGTTCGACCGACCGGCGGATCTGCACGATCAGCGCGACCGCGACCAGGTCCTCGTCGCCGGCCAGCCCGGCCCGCCGGATGCTCTCGGTCTGCCGGCCGAACCGGCGGATCGCGGCGGACTCCACGGTGCCCAGGGGCGCCTTCCCGGTCGCCTCGATGGCGCCGGCGACCAGCCGGACCCGGGCGGCCAGCGCCGCGATCGCGACCCGGGCCTCCTGCTCCCACTCGCGGTCGGGCGGGCGGCGCCGCGCGGCCTCGACCAGGGCCCGCAGCGCCACCGTCTCCTGCATGATCCGGGCGAGCGCGTCGATGAGCCGCTCCGGCCGGGTGGGCTCCTCGCGGCCGCGTCCGGAACGGTAGAAGCCGTAGGTGGCGCGGGCGGCGGTGAGGGCCTGGGACGCGGCGCGACGGCGTTCGTCCCAGTCGGGCTTGCGGGCGACGGAGGCGAGGCCGGGATCGGTGAGCTCGACGGCCTCCAGGGGGCCGGGGTCGGGGCCGCCGACGTCCTCGGCCACGGCGTCCAGGGCGGCGGCGACGGCGTCGGCGGCCTCGCTCAGCGTGGTCCGGAGCGGCCGCAGCCGGCGGGCCGGCCACGGGGCCAGCAGCAGCGCGGTGGTGAGCAGCCCGCCGAGCAGTTCCAGGAAGCCGCCGTACAGGACGTCGCCGGTGGGCGGGCGGATGGCGGTGAGCAGCACGGCGAGCCCCGCGGTGGGACCGATCCAGGGGACGGCGCTGCCGAGCGCGACGACCGGCGGGACGACGATGACCGCGAGCCAGGCGTGCGCGGCCAGGTTGCCGCCGATGGTCGCGCCGACGGCGATGACCAGTACGGCGCTGGCGAGGTTGCGGGCGCGGGCGCCGTACGGGCCCTCGGGGGTGCGCAGCGCCACGAGGTAGGCGCCGAGGGCGATGAGCCCGCCCTGGGCGGCGTGGCCGGTGAGCGTGCCGACCAGGAGCGGCAGGGAGATCGCGAGGGAGGCGGCGAGCCCGTAGAAGGGCGCCGTCTGCCCCTCGACCCTGGCGTACGCCTCGCGGGCGCGCTCCAGGGCCGCCCTTCGGTCGCCGCGCAAGAAGTGGCGCACGTCTCCCTCGCCGGTCCGTGTCGGGTCCGCTCATGTCGGTTTCGTGGCGTTCTGGACGATCAGCATGTACCCGCACGGGGCACCGGCGATAGTCCGGACGGCACGGCGGACGGCTCTTTCCGGCTGTCCGGAATCAGCCGTAGCGGACGCGCGTCAGCGAGCCCGCGGGCGACGGGCGTGGTGCCGGCAGGGAAAGGTCAGCGCGCGGTGTGGACGGCGTCGGCGGCGTCGGCGGCCTCGATCTCGTCACGGGAGATCCCCAGCAGGAAGAGGATCGTGTCGAGATAGGGCACGTTCACCGCCGTGTCGGCGGCCTTCCGGACCACCGGCTTGGCGTTGTACGCCACGCCCAGCCCGGCCGCCTGGAGCATGTCCAGGTCGTTGGCGCCGTCGCCGATCGCCACCGTCTGGCTGATCGGGATCCCGGCCTCGCGGGCGAACCGCTCCAGCGCGGCGGCCTTCCCGGCACGGTCGATCACCGGCCCGGTGACCCGCCCGGTGAGCTTCCCGTTCTCGATCTCCAGCGTGTTGGCGGCGGAGTAGTCGATCCCGAGGTCCTCCACCAGACCGTCGGTGACCTGGGTGAACCCGCCGCTGACGATGGCGAACTTGTAGTCGAGCCGTTTGAGGGTGCGCACCATCGTGCGGGCCCCGGCGGCCAGCTCCACCTGGTCGCGGACCGCGTCGATCGCGGCGGCGTCCAGGCCGGCCAGCAGCGCGACCCGCTCCCGCAGCGAGCCCTCGAAGTCGAGCTCGCCGCGCATCGCGGCCTCGGTGACCTTCGCCACCTCGTCCAGGCACCCGGCGTGCCCGGCCAGCAGCTCGATCACCTCGCCCTGGATGAGCGTGGAGTCGACGTCCATGACGATCAGCCGCTTGGCCCGCCGGTGCAGCCCGCCCTGCTGGACGGCCACGTCGACCTGCCGCTCGGCGGCCTCCACCGCCAGCGCGGCCCGCAGCGCCTCCGGATCGGCGCCCGAGACGTCCATCTCGATGCAGGTCACGGGGTAGTGGGCGAGCCGTTCGATGCGGTCGATGTTGGCTCCGCCGGCGGCGATCCGGCCCGAGATCCCGGCCATCGCGTCCGGCCGGAGCGGCGCCCCGAGCACGGTGACGTGCAGCCGGCCGCGGCGGCTGGGCATGCTCTTGTCGCGGCCGGTCGACATCTCGATCTCCATGTCGAGATCGGTGGCGACCCGTTCCGCGGACGTCCAGACCCGGCCGATGTCGGTGCCCTCGGGGTAGGTGACCAGGACGCCGAGGACGAGCCGGCCGCGGATGACGACCTGCTCCACGTCCGCCACCGTGAGCGGGAACTCGGAGAGCATGGTGAACAGCCGCGAGGTCACCCCGGGGCGGTCGCGGCCGGTGAGCGTTATGAGCAGCGTGCGCTGTGCTGACCCGTTCATGCTTTTCACCACGCTACCGGGCCGAGCCAAAGCACCGCGCATCGTGTCCACAATGCGGGACGGCGCGGCCCGCGGCAGCGGTGACGCTCCTGTATACGGGGGGTGGCCTGCGAGTATGCGTGCGGCGAGCGTCAGGGAACCAAAAGGTTAAGGTCACCGAATTCGTGCCAGAGGTAGCGTTCGGTCAGGGCGGCGTCGTAGGTGGCCTTGACGAGGTCATGGCCCGCTATGGCGGTGAGCATCATCAGGTGGGACGACCTGGGCTCGTGCAGGCCCGTGAGGAGACCGTCCACCGCGCGCACTCCTCCCCCTGCTTTTCGGTCGTCCGGTGTGACGACGTGTTCGGTCCAGCCCTTGGAGGCTCGGACGCGGCCGTTGGCGTCCACGGCGGTTTCCAGGGCTCGCACCACGGTGGTGCCCACCGCTATGACGCGTCCCCTGGGTTCCTGGGCGTGGACGTGTTCGACAAGGGCCGCGGTGGCTTGGGGCACTTCGTAGCGTTCGGCGTACGGGGGCTCGTGGGCTTCTGGAGAGGCCACCCCCGTGTGCAGGGTGAGCGGTGCGATGAGCACTCCCCTTGAGACCAGGCGTGTGACGAGGTCCGTGGTGAAGGGGCGGGCGGCGCTGGGCATTTCCGCGCTTCCCGTCTCACCGTCCTGGTCGTGGGCGAACACGGTCTGGTAGGCGGCGGTGGGCCAGGAGCGGCGCACGTACCCGTACCGGATGGGCACGCCGTAGCGGCGCAGGTACGGGACGACGCTGGTGCCGAGGCGCGCCACCCAGAGCCTTTCGGTATGGCGTCGCAGGAGAGTGAGGGTGGCGTTCCCCGGCATGGGGATCCATTCGTGGGGCGAGCCGCCGAGATAGGGGATGCTGCCCTTTCCCGTACGGCGTCGTAGCTCCACCAGCCACACTTCGCCTCCGCCAGGGGAGATCCCTTCGTCCCCTTCTGGGAAGGGGGTGGAGAAGTGGACGGCGATCTTGTCCAGGTGGACGGCCGCGGGCAGCGTCGCCGAGGTGTTGACCACCAGGAGATCTCCGGGACGCAGGAGGTCGGGCAGTTCGCGGAACCTGTGGTGGCTCACCGCCCCGCTGCCGCGCCGTCCCACCAGGAGCCGGACGTCGTCGCGCGTACGCCGGCGCAGGCGCCCCTCAGGAGCCTCTGGCGGGGGTAGAAGCCTCAGGTCATCCCCAGGGCGGGCGGGACGCTCCTCGGGTGGCTCCTGGGCTTCCAGGGCCTTGGGGAGGGTGAAATCAAGCGAGGGAGCCGTGTTCATGACGAGCCTCCACTGAGCGGAATGCGGGTTCCGGCCCCGGTTCTGGCCTTGGCCTCCAGGCGGAGGGCCGCGACGATGCCCACGGCGGCGATCGCGGCGAAGAGGGACCCGGCGACGCCGAGGCCCAGGGCGAGCCGGTCGGTGCCGAACGCCGTGACGAGCGCGCCCGCGACGCCGACCACCAGGGACGAGCCGAGCGTGTCGGCGATCTGGAGGGCGGAGGAGTTGGAGCCCTGCTCCTCCTCTGGCGACAGCTCCAGCAGCAACACGCTGAGGCTGCCGATGGCGAAGCCCATGCCGGCACCGCCGACGATCCAGGTCAGTGCGGCCGCCCAGCCCGTCACCTGGAGCACGAGCGTGGACGTCGCGATGCCCGTGGTGACCAGCGCCGCTCCGAGCCGTACGTAGAACGCCCCGGACCGCTTCGACCGGCCCTGGATCTGCGAGGCCGCGGACCAGCCCAGCGCGCCCACGGTCAGGACCAGCCCGGCCTGCGTGGGTGTGAAGCCGTGCAGCGAGGTAAGCGCGAGCGGGATGAACACGTCCGTCCCGAAGAAGGAGCCCGACAGCAGCGCCCTGACGAGCACCACGCTGGGCAGGCCGCGCCGCATCCGAAGGGTCCCGGCGGGAAACAGCGGGGGCAGCCCGATCGCCAGCCCGGCCAGGCCCGCGGCGATGAGCGGGAGGACCGCCCAGCCGGGATGGTCGAGGCCGTACAGGAACACGGCCGCGCCCAGGGCGGCGGCGATCGCGGCCAGGTATTGCCTCCTCCGGCGGGAGCCGGCCTTCGCGCCGTTGGAGTGGACGGTGCGGCGGAGGCCCCGCATCGCCGGGACCAGCATGAGCGTCGGCGGGACCACCAGGGGGATCAGCCCCAGGAACACCCACCGCCAGCCGAGCCGCTCGGCCGCCGCGCCGCCGATCGCGGGGCCGATCAGCGCGGGCAGCACCCAGGCGGCCGACAGCGCCGCGAACACCCGGGGGCGGAGCCGGTCGGGGTACACGCGGGCGATCAGGACGTACGTGGCGACCATCGCGATCCCGGTGCCCAGGCCCTGCACGGCCCGCCCGGCCACGAAGATCCACATGTCGGGGGCGGCGCCGGCGATCACGAGCCCGGCCACGAAGGCCGCCAGCCCGGTCAGCATGGGTGTGGACGGCCCGGACCGGTCCACCCAGCCGCCCGCCAGCACGTTGGCCGGGACGCCCGCGATCAGCGTGGCGCTGAACCCCCACGCGTACAGGGCCAGGCCGTCCAGCTCGCGGGCGATCACCGGCATGACGGTGGCGACCGCCATCGCCTCGAAGGCCATCAGCGTGACGACCAGGACGATGCCGAGCGTGGCGGCCCGGTGGCGGCGGCCGAGCAGACCCTCCGCCCGCCCCGGATCGGAGGCGTCCTGAACGGGGTCGGCGGCGGGCGCCGACGGGCCGGTGACCGTGGTCATCGCTCACCCGCCAGGTCGGCGGCCTGGTGGCGGCCGCTCGGGAGCCGGTCCGTGACCAGCCGGTACAGCGCCGCCGCGGCCTCCTCGGGCGGGGGCGCGGCATCGGCGTCCTCACCCGCCTCGCGCAGCATCCGGGTGCGCATCTCGCCCGGGTCGGTCCACCAGACCGCCAGGCCGGGCTCCTCGGCCGCCAGGACGCGGGAGAGCTGCTCCAGCGCGGCCTTGGTCGCCCCGTAGCCGCCCCACGTCTCGTAGCCCTCGACGGCGGCGTCGGAGGTGATGTTGAGGACGGCGCCGCCGCGTTCCCGCAGAGCGGGCAGGAGCGCCTGGACGAGCGCGAGCGGCGCCACCGTGTTGACCGCGAACGCCCGTTCCAGGTCGGCGAGGGGCTGGGCGGCGAGCCGGGGCAGCGGGGTGGTGCCCAGGACGCTCGCGTTGTTGACGAGCAGGTCGACGCCGTGCCCGATCTCCAGGGCGGTGCGGGCGAGCGCCGCGCGGTGCGCGGGATCGGCGACGTCCCCGGCGAGCGCAGCGATCACCGCCGTCCCGGAGGCCGCGGAGCTCGCGGCCGTCTCGCGGAGTTCCTCGGCCGCGTCCTCGAGCGCGGGGGCGCCGCGGGCGTCGATCACCAGGTTCCATCCGTCGCGGGCGAGTTCGCGGGCGAGGGCCAGGCCGAGGCCGCGCGACGCGCCGGTGACGACCGCGGTACGGGGGCGGGTGCGGGTATCGGGGGCTGCGTGGCCGGGATCGATGTCCGTCATGGTCTCGACGCTAGGAATCCCGGGGGCCGGCGACATCGGGCGCGCGGGTCCGGGACCGCTCGAACCATGGTCCTAGGACCTCCGGAACCCCCGCCCAATAAACCCGACATAAATGACGTAACCCGGCAGGGTGATACGGGTCGGGCGGCACCGAGACCCCGGGAGGGCGCGGTTCGCTCCCACCTACGACGCCGGGCTGATTCGGCGGCCCCCGTACGGGGAGTACGTTTTTCTCAGAGGGGCGACACGCCCGTCACCCAGGAACCACGGAAGCACGGAAACACGGAAGCACCGAACAACGGAGCCGCGACGCGTACCGGGCACGGACCGGTGACACGCGCCGCCGGACGGAACGGCGGGATGGACGAGCGGATGGACCGGAACGGATCCCCGGGGGGCGCCGACGCCGCGCTGCACGCGGTCAGCTCCGCCGTGCTCGCCGTGACCCGGCACCTGTCCGTCCACGAGGTCCTCCAGGTGATCGTGCGCGCGGCCGCGCAGCTCCTGGACGTGCGCTACGCGGCCCTGGGCGTGCCCGACGAGGAGGGCTCGTTCGCCGAGTTCGTGGTCGAGGGCATCACCGACGAGGAGTGGGAGGCCATCGGCCCGCTCCCCCGCCAGCACGGCATGCTCGCCGCGATGCTGCGCGACAACGCCCCCAAGCGGCTGGACGACATCCGCCGCGAGCCGGAGTTCGAGGGCTGGCCCGTGGCGCACCCGGTGCTCAAGGACTTCCTCGGGGTGCCCATCCGCGACGGCGAGGACGTCCTGGGCATCCTCTTCCTGGCCAACAAGAACCGCCGGGAGGGCCGCCCGCGCGGGTTCTCCGCCGAGGACGAGGAGCTCCTCACCCTCTTCGCCGCGCACGCCGCCATCGCCATGACCAACGCCCGGCTGTACGAGCACAACCGGGAGCTGACCGTGGTGGCCGAGCGCAACCGGCTGGCCCGCGAGCTGCACGACGCGGTCGCGCAGAAGCTGTTCTCGCTGCGGCTGACGGCGCGCGCCGCCGCGGCGCTGGCCGAGCGCGACCCCGGCCGCACGGTGCGGGAGCTGGAGCAGGTCGAGCGGCTGGCCGCCGAGGCCCTCGCCGAGCTGCGCGCGGTGATCTTCGAGCTGCGGCCGGCGGACCTGGCCGACGGCCTGGTCGCCTCGCTCCGCAAGCACGTGGAGGTCCTGGACCGCGCGTACGAGACCGAGGTGCGCTTCACCGCCGACTGCGCGGTCACGCTCGCCGAGGACCAGGAGGCGGTGCTGTTCCGGATCGCGCAGGAGGCGCTGCACAACGCGTTGCGGCACTCCTCGGCCCGCACGGTCGAGGTCCGGCTGCGGGTCCGCGACGGCGGCGTCCACGGTGACGGGGTCCGCGGTGACGGGGCCTGCGGTGATGAGGCCCGCGGCGACGCGCCCGGGCGTACCGCCGTGCTGGAGGTGGCCGATGACGGCACCGGCTTCGACCCCGCCGGACTGGCCGCGAACGCCGTCCCGAACGGCACCGCGCCCGCCTCAGGCACCGCGAACGGCGTCCCGGACGGTCCCGCGCGCGGGACCGCACGGGGTTTGAGCTCCGCGAACGGCGCCGCGGGCGGGCAGCCGCCCGGCGGCCAGGGGGAGGCGCAGGGCGGCGGCGGAGGGCTCGGGCTCGCCTCGATGCGCGACCGCGCGGAGTCGGTCGGCGCGGTGCTGTCCCTCGACGCCGCGCCCGGCGTCGGCACGGTGGTGCGGCTGGAGGTGCCACTGTGAGGCATGCTAAGGCCGTTCCCGGCAATGCCGCGGGGGAGGGGGACGTGATCAAGGTGCTGATCGCCGACGACCATCCGGTCGTCCGGCAGGGCCTGCGGACGTTCCTGGGCATACAGGACGACATCGAGGTGGTCGGCGAGGCGGCCGACGGCCTGGCCGCCGTGTCGCTGGCCGAATCGCTCAGGCCCGATATCGTGCTGATGGACCTCAAGATGCCGGGCGCCGACGGCTTGGCCGCGCTGACGGAGCTGCGGGCTCGCGGGGTGGCGGCGCGCGTCCTGGTCCTCACCAGCGTGACGGAACGTGGACACGTCCTGCCCGCCGTTCAGGCGGGCGCGGCGGGGTATCTCTACAAGGATGTCGACCCGCAGGCGCTCGTCCAGGCGATCAGGGCCGTCCATGATGGGCATGTCCTCTTCGCCCCGGACGCCGCCGAGGCGATGGTGCGGGCGGATCCGGCCGCCGACGACCGCGGCCCGGCCGCGCTGACCGAACGGGAGAGGGAGGTGCTCGTGCAGATCGCGCGGGGCAGGTCCAACAGGGAGATCGCCCGCGCCCTTGTCGTCTCCGAGAAGACCGTCAAGACCCACGTCAGTAATCTGCTCATGAAACTGGGAGTGCAGGACCGTACGCAGGCGGCGCTGTTCGCCGTCCGCCATGGACTGGCCGGCGAGTGATACAACTCCTCTGACAGGATCGTCATCGAAATCGGTATGAACGTAGCAATCAGGTACGCAGCAGGCAGTGACATCGGGTGCAACCGCGAGAACAACGAGGACTCGGGTTATGCCGGTGCGCGGTTGATCGCGGTCGCCGACGGCATGGGCGGGTACGCGGGCGGCGAGGTCGCCAGCTCCACCGTCATCGGTTCGCTGCGCTCGCTGGACGCCGACGCCCCCTACGACGATCTGGAGGAGACCCTCGGACGGGCGGTCGCCGAGGCCAACGAGAAGCTGCGGATCGTCCGCGAGGAGCGGCCCGACCTGAGCCGGATGGGCACCACGCTCACCGCGATGCTCTGGACCGGCACGGCGGTCGCGCTCGCCCACATCGGCGACTCCCGCGGCTACCTCCTCCGCGACGGTGAGCTCTTCCAGATCACCCAGGACCACACCATGGACGAGCTGCTCAAGCAGGAGGCCGAGCAGGCGGGCGGCGGCCCCGCCCCCGACCCGGCCGAGGCGTCGCGGCTGTCGCACGTCCTCTACCGGGTGCTGGACGGCCGCGAGGACCGCGAGCCCGACCTGCGGCTCCGCGAGGGCCGTCCGGGCGACCGGTACCTGCTCTGCTCGGACGGGCTGAGCGGCGTGGTGGACGCGCAGACGATCTACGAGGTGCTGGTGGCCGAGGCCGATCCGCAGCGCGCCGTGGAGCGGCTGATCGGGCTGGCCCGCGACGGCGGCGGCCCCGACAACATCACCGGTGTGATCGCCGACGTGGTCGAGGCCGAGCAGCTCACCGAGTCCGGTCCTCCCCTCGTCGTCGGC
Organism: Actinomadura rugatobispora; assembly: GCF_042656285.1. Lineage (GTDB taxonomy): Bacteria > Actinomycetota > Actinomycetes > Streptosporangiales > Streptosporangiaceae > Spirillospora > Spirillospora rugatobispora. The sequence continues at coordinate 28,811 of NZ_JBHSON010000040.1, forward strand.
GCGGCGGCCCAGACCCACACCTGATCGCGAGCCCGGCCCGTACCGCACCGCACCGGACCGCGTACGCCGCCGGGCCACCGCACGGCCGCACCGCGCCGCGACGCACCGCACGAGCCGCGACGCGCCGCACCGCACCGCACGAGCCGCGACACACGAGCCGCGACACACGGAGCCCGACTCGAACCGTGCCCGGGTCGGTCTCGTGCCCGGCCCCTCCACGTGCCGGGACGCACCCCGTTCACCGCCCGTTCGCGGCCGGACGGCGCACGCGCGCGACGGGTGATCAGTGTCATAGCGGCGGCGTCCCCACCCCACCGAACGTCCGCGGCCACGGCTTCCTCCTGAAACACACGCACCCCTCCCCGCGCACCGGCCCCAACACTCCCCGCGCCCTTGCGCCCGCGCCGTTCGCGGCCCGGCGCCCGCCCCTCGCCGGCGGCCCCGGCGGACGGCGGCACGGCGAACCGGGCCCCTCGCGCACCTCTCCACCGGTCCTCCGGCGGCCCCGCGCACGGCCGCCCTCCCCGGGCTGATGCCCATAAAGACAGCCCCACCTGGTGGTGGTTTGTCCTACCCTTGCCCTTGAGGTGGAGTTGATCGCGCTCTAGGTCACGGTCCGATCGCAGATGGTCGTCGGGGCTTGACCCACCTTGGGGTGCACCCGATATACGGGTCACCCGGATTAAGTCATCGAGGCGGAGGATCCGTTGGGGGGAGTGCCCGGGGCGTCGGCCACCGGTGCGCCACGCGGTGCGCTGGGCGGCCCGGTCGCCCGGACCCTCACTGCTGCGCGGCACGGCCCTGCGGGCGTGGTGCTGCGCGTCGCTGCGATGGCCACGGCGGCCATCGGCGCGGCATGGATCCATCGTGTCAACGACCCCGGCGTGCTCTGCCCCCTCAGGGCGTTCACCGGGATCCCCTGCCCCCTGTGCGGGGGCACCACCGTGTTCGTCGAACTCGGCTCGGGCCGTCCCGCCCAGGCCGTGCTCGCGAACCCGGTGGCCTTCTCCGGGGCGGTCGCGCTCGCGATCGCGCCGCTGGGGGTGGGGGACCGGTGGTGGGCACTCCGGCCGAACACCCGCGCGTGGGTGCTCGGCGCCGCCCTCTTGGGGTCGGAGCTGTGGCAGCTTGTCCGGCTCGGTCTCCTGCGGGTTTGAAGCCGCGAGTTCCGTCGGTCAAACTTGCGGAGCCCTCCGGGTCCGGCGGGCGTCACATAACCACAGGGTCAATCAATAAGGAGCAGGTGTGGGTAACCCCTACGACCCGTACGGCCAGCAGCCGGGCTACGGTCAGCAGCCCCCGGCGCAGCCGGGCTACGGTCAGCAGCCCCCGGCGCAGCCGGGCTACGGTCAGCAGCCCGGGTACGGTCAGCAGCCCCCGGCGCAGCCCGGTTACGGTCAGCAGCCCGGGTACGGTCAGCAGCCCGGCTACGGTCAGCAGCCGCCGGCGCAGCCGGGCTACGGTCAGCAGCCTCAGGCCCAGCCGGGCTACGGCCAGGAAGTCCACCACCACCACTACGGGGCGACCGGCCAGCTCGCCGAGTGGGGCTCGCGCGTCGGCGCCTACCTCATCGACTACGTGATCATCGCCGGGCCGATGTTCGTGCTCTACATACTGTTCTTCCTGCTCGCCGGCTCGGGTGAGGGCGCCGCGGCGATGATCGGCCTGCTGCTGCTCTCGATCGGCGGGCTGGCGGCCTTCGCGGCCAGCATCTGGATGATCTACCAGGAGGGCACGACCGGGCAGACGATCGGCAAGCGGCAGATGGGCATCCGCGTGGTCGGTGCCCAGACCGGCCAGCCGATCGGTTTCGGCATGGCGTTCCTGCGCAGGATCTGCCACATCGTCGACACGATCGTCTGTGGCCTGCCCATCGGCTACCTCTGGCCGCTGTGGGACGAGCGTAAGCAGACCTGGCACGACAAGATCGTCAGCACGCTCGTCGTCCGCGCCTGACACGCCGCCGACCGGGGCGATCCGTCCCGAAGGCGCAGGTACGGCGTCCGCACGTGAGCGACGGGGCGTCCTCGCATCCGAGGCCGGCGGGACCACAGGGTCCCCGGGCCGCGGGTACGGGGGCGCCCCGTTCCGCGTGTTCGCCCGGAAATATCCGGAGTCTCATGGAAACGCCGTGGTCACCGGCTCGGGCAAAGGATTCGGGACCGCTCCAACCCGGATCGGCGCGGTGCGGAACGCCGGGTTCAGGGCACGGGATCGAACGCGCTGTTGCACGCGGCCACCCGGGCCCGCCGTACGGCGCGGTCGAGCATCCGCAGCGCCTCACTACGCCGCCGCATCTGGTCGGCGGTGAGCCCGTGCGCGTCCAGCCGGCGGGCCAGGTCGACCACCAGCGCCAGCCGTCCGGCCAGCGCGGCGACCCGGTGGGCGCGCTGAGGGTAGCCGGGCGCGAGCGGATGGTCGCCGCGGTCGGGATCGCGCAGGTCGGCCAGCGCGTCGGCGATCTCCGGCGGGACGCCGGTCACGTCGTCCACGGTCAGCAGCACCTCGGTCGCGTCCCGCATGGCCAGCGTCAACTGCCGGTCGGCGTCGGGCAGCGCGGGCACGTCCGGTGTGCCGGGCGCGCCGTCCCAGGACCGCCAGCGCACCCCGACGTAGGACGAGCCGCGGCGGTCCTCGCCGGGCACCAGCCCGATGGTGCGGTCGGGCAGCACGGCGATGACCGCTGCCTCGGCGTCGATCGCGGCCCGGTTGAAGTCGGGCGGGCCGGTCAGGCCGAGCGGGTCGCCGGGCGCGGGCAGCGCCAGCCGCAGCCCGGCCAGCCCGCAGACCCGCAGGTCGCCCAGGGCGCGGCGGAGCGGCACCTCGCCCGGCGGCGCGCCGGCGGCCCCGGCGGGCACCGCGGTGAGACCGCTCACGATCTGGGGCCCCGCGACCTTCTCGACCGCGTCCACGCCCTCGTCAAGACCGACGTGTCCGGTCAGCCACGCGTTGCCCCACGCGACCAGAGCGGTCGCCGCGTCGCCCGCGTCGTTGACCGGCCCGTCCTGTCGAGTCCCAGCGCACATGCAGACCACCATAAGTGCTCGCAATCGCATAGGTTCTCTCCTGAGGACGGATGCCCTGGCAGGCGAGATTGGGGACAAAGGCGCGCGATGACCGGTGAGGTGCTGCACCTTCGCAGGGTTGGGGTCAGGCGCGGCGGCGCCGACCTGCTGCGCGAGGTCACATGGACGGTGAACGAGAACGAGCGTTGGGTGATCGTCGGCCCGAACGGCGCGGGCAAGACGACGCTGCTGCAGATCGCCGGCGCGCTGCTGCATCCGACGTCGGGGTCGGTCGCGATCCTCGGTGAGGAGCTGGGCCGTACGGACGTGTTCGAGCTGCGCCCGCGCATCGGCATCGCCAGCGCCGCCGTGGCCGAGAAGGTCCCCGCGGGCGAGACCGTCATCGACCTGGTGCTGACGGCGTCGTACGCGATCCTCGGCCGCTGGCAGGAGGAGTACGACTCGCTCGACCTCGGCCGCGCCGTCGAGCTGCTGGAGGCGCTGGGCTGCGCGCATCTGATCCGGCGGCGGTTCGACACGCTGTCGGAGGGGGAGCGCAAGCGCGTCCAGATCGCCCGCGCCCTGATGCCCGACCCCGAGCTGCTGCTGCTGGACGAGCCCGCCGCCGGGCTCGACCTCGGCGGCCGGGAGGACCTGGTCGCCCGGCTCGCGCGCCTGGCCGACGACCCGGCCGCGCCCACGATGGTGATGGTCACGCACCACGTGGAGGAGGTCCCCGACGGGTTCACCCACGCGCTGCTGCTGCGCGGCGGGCAGGCCATCGCGCAGGGAAAGGTCGACGAGGTGTTCACGGCGGAGCGGCTGAGCGAGTGCTTCGGGCTGCGCCTCGGCGTCGAGCGCCAGGACGGCCGCTGGTACGCGCGCGCCGTCCGCTGACGACTCTTCAGTGCCTGCGAGGGCGTTTCGGCGGCGGTGTCCTCCTGAGAGCCGTCTCGAGTGGGACGTGGTTCTCTGTCCGGTCCGACCCGGTGTCGGGGGGTGGGCCGGGGTTCCCTACCATCGTTGTCCGTTGAGAAGTCACAGGCTTGGATGGTCGGTTCTTGGACGTGCTTGACGCGGCCGCGATCTTCGCGGCCGGGATCGCGGCGGGCGGTATCAACACCGTCGTCGGGTCCGGCTCCCTGATCACGTTCCCGACGATGGTGGCGCTCGGCTTCCCGCCGGTCGTCGCCAACGTCTCCAACAACATCGGGCTGGTGCCCGGTTCGGTCACCGGCGCCTACGGCTACCGCGAGGAACTGAAGGGGCAGCGACCGAGGCTGCTGCGGCTGGGCAGCGCCTCGCTGGTGGGCGCGCTGGTCGGGGCGGTGCTGCTGCTGGGGCTGCCGGCCGGGGCGTTCGACGTGATCGTGCCCGTGCTGATCGCGATCGCGCTGGTGCTGGTGGTCGTCCAGCCGAGGCTGCAGCGGTGGCTGCTGGCGCGCCGGGAGAAGCAGCACCCGCACGGCGGGCCGTGGCTGTGGGTGGGCGTGCTGCTGGCCGGGGTGTACGGCGGCTACTTCGGGGCGGCGCAGGGCATCGTGCTGATCGCCCTGCTGGGCATCGCGCTGGACGACGAGTTGCAGCGGGTGAACGCGGCCAAGAACGTGCTGTCGGCCATCGTGAACGGGTCCGCGGCGGTGGTGTTCATCGCGCTGTGGCTGCTCTCCGACACCGAGATCAGCTGGCTCGCGGTGCTGCTGGTGGCGGTGGGGGCGACCATCGGGGGGCTGGTCGGGGCCCGGGTCGGGCGGCGGATCCCGCCCATGGCGCTGCGCGCGTTCATCGTCGTGGTGGGCCTCGCCGCCCTTTACACATTGCTGTTCTGACCAGCGATTTCGGGGGTTCACTGCCGCTTTGGGTGGGTATAACTCGAATATACGTTCGAGGACCCGGAGGGGTGTGCGGATGAAGGGCGACAGGGTCGAGATCGTCATCGACGCCGGGGGCGAGGGCCCCCGCACCTACGAGGTCGGCGCCACCCGGGCGGGGCGCCGGGTCGAGATCACCAATCGCCGCGGCGTGGTGGAGGTGAGCGAGGTCACCCGTACCGGGTCGCCCGTCCGCACCGCCCGGTTCATGGCCAGTCGGGTGCTGGCGCTGGTGGAGCACCCGATCTCCGACGCGCACGTCTCCGGCGACGACCCGGGCGCCCGGCACGGCGGGGGCTCGGAGGTCGAGCCCGACTGAGCCGCTTTCAGGCCACGGGGCGCACCTGGACGGTGCCGTCCTCCAGGACGCGGGTCTCGAACGAGGGCTGGCGGCCGGTGGCGGGCCCGTGCACGACCGACCCGTCCCGGACGCGGAACGTGCTGCCGTGCCAGGGGCAGACCACGCACGTGTCGGCGTTCTCGTCGGTGACGATCCGGCCCTGGTGGAGCGGCCCGGCCAGGTGGCTGCAGCGGTCGGTGAGGACGTGGATCTCCTCGCCCTCGCGCAGCACGAACAGGCTGATGTAGCCGAGGCGGCGCTGGACGGGCCAGCCGTCCGGCAGTTCGGCGGAGTCGCACAGGTCGTGCCAGCCCAGCGGCACCAGGTGCGCGGTCTGGTCGGCGTGGCTGGCGCCCGCCGCCTGGCGGAAGGCCAGATGGCCGCCCAGGTAGCCGCCCGCCAGCAGGGCGGTGAGGCCCGCGTAGCCGAGGGCGCGGCCCGCGGCGTCGCGGCCGCGGGAGCGGGCCACGAACGAGGCCGTGTACAGCGCGCTCGCGGTCGCGGTGCTCATCGCGTGGACGAGGCCGACCCGCTGCTGCTGGCGGTGCAGGGCCGACCAGTCGGCGATCCCGGTGAGCGCGGTCGGGACGGCGCCCGCGAGGCCCGCGGCCACCAGGGCCCGGGACGCCCGGCCCGTGCCCGGGAACAGGTCGAGGACGGCGACCGACATCCAGGCGCCCATCGGCAGGTCGGTCAGCGGCGGGTGCGCGGGATGCCCGATCGGCACGCCGTGCAGCGCGTCCTTGACGAGGCCGGGGTGGATCGCCCGCTGGACCGCCGTGGAGAGCGTCCGGATGGCGCCGTCCAGGCCCTGGGCGTGCTCCAGGCTCTCGGCCAGGTCCACCGGATGCGGCCGCGCCTGCGGCCGGGGACCGCGCCGGAAGATCCTGCTCGCCCTACGGTTCATGTCCCTCCTCGGGTGCGCGTCCGGTGTCGATGGGGACGGCCGTAATGGGACGCTCGTTGCGACACTAGCCCCCGTGCTCACGTGTAGCCACCCGGGGGACGTCTTGTACGGTCTCCCAGCCGGTGGCGGGCACCCACAGTGGTGGATACCTACCTATAGGTAGCACGCCCTAAACCCGCGTTGCGGCCGACAGGTATTCGCAGGGGAAGGCCGGGTCGGTGCCGTTCGCGGTCACCCGGCCGTGGCCGTCCCGGCGCCCTCCGCCTCGGCGCGCGGGCTCGCGGCGGGGGCGGCGGGCGCGAGGACCGGTTCGAGGGTCACGGGTACGCCGTTGAAGACGGCCGTCCCCGACAGCGGGTCGATCTCGTTCTCGTCGGTGACCGCGTTGACGTTGACGCCCGCGTGCTTGCGCGCGACCTCGGTACGGGTGCCCGGACGGTCGTGGCCCCACCCGTGCGGCAGGCTCACCACGCCGGACATCACGGTGTCGGTGGTCTCGGCGACGGCTTCGAGCGAGCCCGAACGCGACACCACCCGGACCACGTCTCCGCCGCCGATGCCGAGCCGCTCCGCGTCCTCGGGGTTGAGCTGCAGCGTGCACGTGTTGGACCCGCGCACCAGCTCGGGGACGTTGTGCAGCCAGCTGTTGTTGGACCGCAGGTGGCGGCGCCCGATCAGGAGCATCTGCGCCGGGTCGCGGTCACGGTCGTCGTCCAGCGCGGCGCGCAGCCTGGCGGCGTCGGCCGCGAACGACGGCGGGCATAGCTCGATGTGGCCGGACGCCGTGCACAGCACCTCGTCCAGGCGGGGCTTGAGCGCGCCCAGGTCGAGGCCGTGCGGATGGTCGTCGCGAAGGCGCGCCAGGGTGAGGCCGTCCTGGACGGCGCCGAAGCCGTCACCGTAAGGGCCGAGCCGCAGCATCATGTCCAGGCGCTGCTCGGTGAGGGAGGCGGGCCCGTCGTCGGTCAGCATCTTGCGCAGCTCGTCGGGATCGCGGCCCTGCACCGGGGAACCGGGCGACGCCACGGCCTTGCCCAGCGTGGCGGCGATGACCATCTCGTCCAGCGCGGCCGGGTCGCCGTCCAGGCCGGAGGCGAGCACCGCCAGCCGGGCGAGGATCTCCGACTCGGCGGGACGGCCCGCGGGCAGCGGCACCGCCGCCGGCGAGTAGCGCACGTAGTCGCGGACCGCCAGGGGCAGCAGCGCCAGGTCGTAGTGCGGGGTCTGGACGGGCCGCGGCGGCGGCAGCACCACGTCGGCGTGCCGGGTGGTCTCGTTCAGGTACGGGTCGACGCTGACCATGAACTCCAGGCCGTCCAGCGCCGGGTCGAGCCGGGCCCCGTTCGGCGCGGACAGCACCGGGTTGCCGCCGATGGTGATCAGCGCCCGGATCCGGCCCTCCCCCGGGGTCTCGATCTCGTCGGCCAGCGTGGCGACCGGCAGCTCCCCGTTGACCTCCGGCAGACCGCGCACGCGGCTGACCCACCGGCCGGTGGTGAACGGGCGCTTGCGGCGGTAGGCGGGCATGTGCGCGGCGCGCGGGAACATCGCGCCGCCCTCCCGGTCGAGGTTGCCCGTCAGGACGTTGAGGACGTCCACCAGCCAGCTGTTGAGCGTCCCGTACGCCTGGGTGCAGGTGCCGATCCGCCCGTACACGGCGGCCCTGCCGGCGGCGGCGAGGTCGCGCGCCATGCGGCGGATCGCGGCGGCGGGGATCCCGGTGACGGGCGCGACGCGCTCGGGGGTGAAGTCGACGGCGAGGGCGCGCAGGTCGTCCAGCCCGTTGACGCGCCCGGCCAGGTGCGCGGGCACCTCGGCGAGGTCCTCGGCGAACAGCGTGCGGACCAGCGCCATCAGCAGGTACGCGTCGGTGCCCGGCCGGATGAACACGTGCTCGCTCGCGAGCGCAGCCGTGCGGGTGCGGCGCGGGTCGACGACGGTGACCTTCCCGCCGCGCCCCCGGATGGCCTTGAGCCGCCCGGGGAAGTCGGGCGCCGAGCACAGGCTGCCGTTGGACTCCAGCGGGTTGGCGCCGAGCATGAGCAGGTGGTCGGTGCGGTCGAGGTCGGGCACCGGGATGGCCAGCGGGTCGCCGAACATGTGGCCGCAGCTCACGTGCTTGGGCATCTGGTCGGCGGTGCTGGCGGTGTAGACGTTGCGGGTGCCGAGGGCCTTGATGATGGCCGCGCCGTAGAGCGGGCCCGCGATGGAGTGCGCGGTGGGGTTGCCGATGTAGACGGCGACCGAATCCTTGCCGTACCGCTCGGCGACCTTCCTGATGCCGTGCCGGACGACCTCGAACGCCTCGTCCCAGCCGGGGGCCTGGACGTGGCTACCGTCGGGACGGCGCAGCAGGGGCGTGTCCAGGCGGTCGGGGTCGGCGTCGAGCCGTCCCAGGGTGGCGCCCTTGGGACAGATGAACCCCTTGCTCAAGGGGTCGTCGCGGTCACCGCGCACACGGGTGACCGTGCCGGAGTCGTCCAGGGTCAACTCCAGGCCGCAGAGGGCTTCGCAGAGGGGACACGTGCGGTAGGCCATGCGGCTGCCCATCGAGACACTCCTTGTGACCGGGACCGTGTTAATAATGGCGCGCTTTCCGGAGGTGCGCCAAGCCTCGCATGTCGCGACGAAGCATTGACATAACGCCACACATAAAGGCTGACCCTCTGTTGGGACAGGGGTGGCCGATGCGACATATGGGAGAGCCCAGGCCCCGCCGTGCCGGACGCACCGGGACCGCTTCAGGCCACTCTGCCGATCCGGACCCGTCGACTCCCGGCGGCCCTCCATGATGCGAGGGCGGTTTCGGGTGGTTTGAACTTCCCGGTGGTCGACCGCATCCAAGTGGTGGACGCTCAGAGACCGGCCCCGGCGGGCCGGTCCGGACACGGGGGAGGCCGCGATGCGCGAGCGGCGTCGCCGCAAGAGACGCTCGACCGCCATGGCGGTCGTCCTGGCACTGGTCACCGGGACGGCGCTGGCGGCGGGCGGCGTCGCCGTCACCCTGGCGGCCGACGGCGGCTCCGACGGCTCCGGCGACGGGAGCGGGGGCGGGGGCGGCGGCGGGAAGGGCGGCGGCCCCAAGCGCCCCTTCACCGTCGCGTTCGGCGGCGACGTGCACTTCGAGGGCATGCTGCGGGCCCGGCTCGACTCCGCCCCCGACACCGCCCTCGGGCCCGTGGCCGAGCAGCTCAAGCGGGCCGACCTGGCCATGGTCAACCTGGAGACGGCGGTCACGACCGGCGGCACGCAGGCGCCCAAGCAGTTCGCGTTCAGGGCGCCGCCGACCGCGTTCCGCGCCCTGCGCTCCGCCGGGGTGGACGTGACCACGATGGCCAACAACCACGGCATGGACTTCGGCGAGACCGGCCTGACCGACTCCCTGGCCGCCGGACGCCAGGCCGGGATGCCGCTGGTCGGGATCGGCCGCAACGCCGCCGAGGCGTACAAGCCGTACACGGTCACGGTGAAGGGCGCCAAGGTCGCGGTCATCGGCGCCACCCAGGTCCTGGACGACAACCTCATCCAGGCGTGGACCGCCACCGACGCCAAGGCCGGGCTCGCCTCGGCCAAGAACGTGCCGCGGCTCGTCCAGGCGGTCCTGGCGGCGCGCAAGGCCGCCGACGTGGTGATCGTCAACCTGCACTGGGGTCAGGAGCTGAACTCCTGCGCCACCCCCGTCCAGCGGCAGCTCGCCGCGCAGCTCGCGGACGCGGGCGCCGACGCCGTCGTCGGCAGCCACGCGCACGTCCTCCAGGCGGGCGGCTACCTGCGCAAGTCCTACGTCCACTACGGGCTCGGGAACTTCGTCTTCTACAACTCCAGCGGCCGGACGGCGCAGAGCGGCGTGCTCACGCTGACCTTCGACCCCGGGCCCGGCGGGCAGGGCGGCGCGAAGGCGCGGGGCGCGAAGACGGGCGCGAGCCGGGTCGCCAAGGCCGACTGGGCACCCGCCGTGATCAACGGCGGGATCCCCCGGCCGCTGTCGGGCGCCGAGGCGCAGACCGCCCGCACCCGGTGGGAGTCGCTGCGCACCTGCGCCGACGTCCGCCCCGGCCCGTCCTGAACGGCCTTCCGGCGGACGGTGATGTTTCACGTGGATCCGGTCCGCGTGCGGATCCGCTCACGCAGCGTGATACCCGGTGGGACGCCCCGAGCGGCCCGGCGCGGCGTGGCATGCTGTCCCGAGCGATGACGAGGGGGACTCGGGATGCGCAGGAACTCGATGGTGGCGACGGCCCTGGGCGGGGCGGTCGTCATGGCGCTGGCCGCGGGCGCGTGCGGCGGCGACTCGGGCACGCCCAAGGCCCAGGGCGCCACCGGCACGACCGCGCCCGGCAGCGCCGGCGCGTCCCCGTCCCGGCCGGCGGCGCCCGCCGCCAAGCAGCCGATCACCCTGGCGTTCGGCGGCGACGTGCACTTCGAGGGCATCCTGCGGCCCAGGCTCGCCTCCCCCGCCACCGCGCTCGGCCCCATCGCCCGCACGCTCAAGGCCGCCGACCTGGCCATGGTCAATCTGGAGACCGCCATCACCACCGGCGGCACCAAGGCGCCCGGCAAGGAGTTCGCCTTCCGCGCGCCGCCGTCGGCGTTCACGGCCCTGAAGGCCGCCGGGGTGGACGTCGCGTCGATGGCCAACAACCACGGCATGGACTACATGGACTCCGGGCTGCGCGACTCCCTCAGGGCCATCAAGGCGACCGGGTTCCCGACGGTCGGCATCGGCCGTGACGCCGCGGAGGCGTACCGGGCGCACCGCGTCACCGTGAAGGGCAACCGGGTCGCGATCGTCGGCGCCACCCAGGTCCTGGACGACCACCTGATCCCGGCGTGGACGGCGACCGACACCAAGGGCGGGCTGGCCTCGGCGAAGGACGTCGACCGGATGGTGCAGGCCGTACGGGACGCGGCCAAGGGCTCCGACGTGGTGATCGTCCACCTGCACTGGGGGCAGGAGCTGGCGACCTGCCCGCTGCCCCGGCAGAAGGAGCTGGCGCGGCGGCTCGTGGAGGCGGGCGCGGACGCGATCGTCGGCGGCCACGCGCACGTCCTGCAGGGCGGCGGCTACATGGAGGGCGCCTACGTCCACTACGGGCTGGGCAACTTCGTCTTCTACTCCGCCAACGGCCCGACCGCCGAGTCCGGCGTCCTGGTGCTGCGGGTGGAGAACGGCAAGGTCACCGCCGACAAGTGGAAGCCCGCCCGGATCTCCGGCGGCCTCCCCAGGCTGCTCACCGGCCCCGCCGAGGCCGCCGGGCAGAAGCGGTGGGCGTCGCTGCGCGGCTGCGCCGGGCTCACCGCCCGCCCCTCCTCCTGACTTAGGGTCTGTCTCGAAGTGGCCTCAGGTATCGCGCGAGCGCGTTACCTGGGCGGTGGTGCGATGCCGGAGGCGAGCGTCACCGGCCAGATCGCGAAGCGATGCCGCGCTCGCCAAGGCTCGGTAGGCGAGAGCCGACAAGACCAGCGCCGCCAGGCGAGCGCCGTAGGCCGGGACCGTGAAACACAGCCTGGCAGCATTCGGCCTGGTCCGGGGAGCGTCCCCACCGTGAGCCCGTGGTGCACGCAAGGTGTGACCTTTCCCTTTTCTCCCCCTGATCACGTTGGTTCTCTCTAGGGTGGCGCTGCCCGCACGCACGGCGATCGTCGACGAGAGGGAGGGCCGCTATGCCGCTGTACGGCGTGGACGTGGCCTCATATCAGGGGAACCCGTCCTGGTCGAAGGTGCACGGCTCCGGGATCCGGTTCGCCTTCGGCAAGGTGACCGAGGACACCGACTACACCAACCCCACCTGGTCGCACAACCGGTCCGGGATGCTGTCGCTCGGCGACGACTTCCTGCCCGGCGCGTACCACTTCCTGCACGGCGGCGACGGGGCGGCCCAGGCGCGCTACTTCCTGTCGAAGGCGGGCGATCTGGGCGACTTCGCGGTGGCCCTGGACGTGGAGGCCTCCGGGGCGAACGCGGCCACCGCCCGCGACTGGGTCAGCGAGTTCAAGGACCGCACCGGCGGCCATCCCGTGATCGGTTACTTCCCGCGCTGGTACTGGGACCAGCAGGGGCGTCCCGACCTGTCGTTCTTCGACACGATCTGGCAGAGCCACTACGTGGAGGGCACCGGGTCGCCGTCGTCGCTGTACGCGAAGGTCCCCGACGCGTGGTGGGACTCCTTCGGCGGCGAGCCGATCAGCGTCCTGCAGTTCACCAGCAGCGCCAGCGTGCCGGGCATCTCCGGGCGCTGCGACGCCAACGCCTACCGCACGAGCCTGAACGATCTGAGGGCGCTGGCCCTCGGGACCGGCGAGGAGGATGACATGCCGATCCGCACCAGCCTCGGCAAGACGCGCGCCCAGGAGCTGAAGTGGGGCGAGTTCGTCCCGATCAGCTGGGACGCCGAGTACGCCGACCCGGCGGGCGCGCACGGGGACGGCGACTTCCCCGGCTACGTCGCGCCGCAGAGCTCGTGGGCCGACCTCACCGTGTCCGTGCGTGTGGACGGCCTGGCGCCGGGCGACGAGTACCAGCTGCGGTACGAGGTGCACGACTGGAAGGACGGGCGCAGCAGCGCCCGGTGGGACGAGATCCACGCCGACCACCCCGCGACCAAGGGGGCGCAGATCGTCACCGGGTCGATGAGTAAAGGGCTGACGAAGGGGCAGCACGTGTACGCCGCGATCGCGGTCTACCCGGCCGGCCCCGCCGACGGCCGTCCGGTGCCGCGCGCGGTGTCCGGCCGCCTCACCGTCCGCCAGGACCGCTGACCGGACGGGCCGCCGGCCGGTGACGGGAACTCCGCGCACCGGCCGGCCGGCCCGGCCCGCGCAGGGTCGCGCGGACCGCCCGTGATGACGGCCGCCCGGTGTCCGGGCGGCCGGTGTCCGGGCGGCCGGTGTCCGGGCGGGCGGGTGCCGGGTTGTGGAGCGTCGGGGCCGATCGGGTCGTTTCCGGTCGGCGATTGAGGCATGCGCGTGAAAGGCGATTTGTCGTGGTTGAGGAGGATTTCTGGAGAACGTCCAGGTGAACGGCAGATGAGCCGACCGTACGTTCCCCGCGCGGACGCGCTTCACGGCGGATAGTCGCGATGGGGCGGCCGGTGAGCGACGGCGGGAACGGCGGGGACGGCGAAGAGACGAGTGCCAATCGATCTGGGATGTGGAAGGCGATGAGCGAGAACGACGAGGCCGCGCTGGTCGAGCGCGACGTGGACCGGCACCCGGGCGTGCACACGGCCACCGAGCCCGACGAGGAGCAGATCCTGCGCGAGCTGTACGGGGAGCCCGATCCCGACGGGGTGTTCCGCGGGGAGGGCGTCTGATGGGCTCGGCCGAGGGGATGCTCGCCGAGGCCCGCAAGTCCCTGGGCATGTCGGGGCGCCCCAACACGATCACGCGCGACTACGCCAAGCGGCACGGGGACGAGTTCCTGCGGGCCGCCTGGTGCGACATGGCCGTCACGTACTGGGCGCGGCGCTCCGGCAACGCCGGGGCCGTGCTGCTGGGCGGCGACCGGGCCTACACCGTCTGGCACGCGCAGGACTTCCAGAAGGCGGACCGGTGGTTCACCGGCACGACCGCCAACGTCAACAAGGCCCGGCCCGGCGACATCGTGTTCTTCGACTGGGGCAACACCAACTCCGTCGGCGCCATCGACCACGTGGGCGTGGTGGAGAAGGCGCTCGGCGGCGGCCGGGTGCAGACCATCGAGGGGAACACGAGCGACCAGTGCCTGCGCAGGGTCCGCTCGTCGACGGCGATCGCCGGGTACGGACGCCCGGACTACCAGGAGGACGACATGCCACTGTCCAACGAGGACCTGCAGAAGATCCGCGACATCGTGTGGAACAGCGACACCGCTCCCGCGCCGTCCGGGTCCGCCGCCGACAACCCGACGTGGCGGCACGTCAACATCGTGCGGGACACCTACTCCAGCGTCCAGCAGGTCAAGGCGGCGGTGGCGGCGCTGGCGGCGCAGTCCCCGGCCGGTGACCAGCGGGCGCTCGCGCAGGGCGTGCTGACCGGGCTGCCGCCGGAGGCGATCGTCGAGGCCGTGGCCACGCTTCCTCCCGAGAACGCCCAGAAGGTCCTCGACGGCCTCCGCAGCCGCCTGGGAGGCTGACGATCCCCGTCCGCGGGGGCGGGGCGGCGGTCAGCGTGCCTGGTGGCGCTTCTTGGCGCTGTCGAGACCCCAGAGCAGGAAGAACGCCACCACGATCACCACGGACGACACGATCCACCAGAGGGGTGAGGGCATTCTCGCCGGCAGCGACAGGATGGGCTTCGTGTCGGTCGCCTTGGCGATGAACGGCACCACCCCTTCGTAGGCCCCGATGAGGAAGACGGCGGTCATGAGCGAGTCGTAGGACTTGGCGTCTTTCATGGACGCGATCGTTCCGCGTTCGGGCGCGCACGGATAGCGACCAAGGTCTACCCGTCCCGTCCGGAGGTCGGCTTTCGGCCTCCGGACGGGACGGCCGGGTTTTGAAGCGTTGCCGCTCAGGCGTTGCCGCTGATGACGCGGTAGCCGCCGTCGACAGGGATGCGGGCCCCCGTGACGCCCGCGAAGGCGCCGCCTTCGAGGCCGCCCTCCACGGTGGCGGCGATCGCCCTGGCGACGTCCGCCGGCTCCATGACGCGCCGCAGCACGGAGTTCTCGGCGAACGCGGCGCGGGCCTCGGGCGTGAACACCCCGGCGGTCGCGTCGGTGGCGACGGCGCCGGGCGCGATGGTGTTGACGGTGATCCCGTACGGTGCCGCCTCCAGCGCCACATGCCGTGCGAACGCGTTCAGGGCGGCCTTGGCGGAGGAGTGCGCGATGGCGCCCGGCCTGGTCAGCTCGGCGCTGAGGCTGGAGACGTAGACGATCGTGCCCGCGCGGCGCTCCCGCATCCGCGGCAGCGCCGCCCGGCTGACATGGAACGCCCCGGCCAGCTCGTCGCTCAGCTTGCCGTGGAACGCCTCCCAGGTCATGTCCTCCAGCGTGGCGAAGGGCGGTTGCCGGTTGGCGTTGCAGACGAGCGCGTCGACGCGCGGGCAGGCGTCCACCAGTCTCCCGGCCTGCTCGGGGTCGAACACGTCGGCCTGGACGGCCCGCGCCGTCCCGCCCGCGGCCTCGACGTCCTTCACCACGGTGCGCGCGGAAGCGGCGTCGCGGACATAGTTGACGATCACGTGGAACCCGCGACCGCCCAGTTCCCGGGCCGTCGCGGCGCCGATGCCCCGTCCGGCGCCCGTGATCAGTGCGACTCGGCTCATGCCCGTCCTTCCCTTCCGGTCATCGGGCACGACGATAGGGTATGAGCTAACTTTTAGAAAGCTCATTACGAGAAGTTTGCTTAAGAGAGCTCCCCCTTCGGTGCCGTCGCCGGGCAGAAGTTTGACGGGGGTGGCAGAGATGGCGATCGTGTCGTGCCGCGCCGGGGAAAGGTGACAATGGGGGCGTGACCGAGATCCGGACCCCGCTCCGCCGCCGCCCCGCCCAGCGCCGCAGCGCCGAACGCGTCCAGCGGATGCTCGACGCGTGCGCGGACATCCTCGACGAGGACGGCTACGACGGCCTCACCACCACCCGCATCGCGCAGCGGGCCGAGGTGGCGATCGGCTCGGTCTACCAGTTCTTCCCCGACAAGCGGGCGGTCGCGCAGGCGCTGGCGCTGCGCAACCTGGAGCAGTTCGGGCAGCGGATCTCGCGGCGGCTGGCCGAGGGCGGCTTCGCGCACTGGACCGACACGGTGGGCGCGATCATCGACATCTTCGTCGACATGCACCGCACCGTCCCCGGCTTCCGCGAGCTGCGCTTCGGCGACGTCGCCGACATCAACCTGCTCGACTCCGTCAGCGACAACAACTCGGTGGTCGCCGACCGGCTGCGGCGGATGATCGTGGAGAACTTCGCGATCTCCGACACCGCCGAGCTGGCCCGGGCGCTGGCGATCGCGGTCGAGGCCGGGGACGCGGTGCTCAAGCTGGCCTTCCGCCGCGCCCCCGGCGGCGACCCGGCGATCATCGCGGAGGCGGAACGGCTCATCCACGGTTACCTTGCCGCCTACATCAAGGACAATGAGCCGATGTCCGGTCGAACCCGGCCGGATCCCGCCTAGCCCGGCACGCCCCCGCGCCGAGCCGGACCGGGAGGCCGAAGACCGACAGTGCGGCGGGCGCGGCGAGGAGGGCCACATGACCGGCGAGGCGGCGGGCGGCGCGGCGGGCGCCGAAGGGATCCAGGCGCGGGAACGGTTCCTGGTCCGGCAGCGGCTGCGCCTGATGGTCAACCAGTACGAGGTGCGCACCGAGGCGCCCGGCGGCGCCGAGGGCGACCTCGTCGCGTTCGCGCAGCAGAAGCGGCTGGCGTTCAAGGAGCAGGTCACCCTGTACGCCGACACCGAGAAGACCCGCCCGATCCTCGGCTTCAAGGCCCGCAAGCGCATCGACCTGGCCGCGACGTACGACGTCACCGACGAGGCCGGGCGGCCCATCGGGCTCTTCCGCAAGGACTTCAAACGCTCCCTGCTCGCCTCCACCTGGCACCTGGAGCAGCCGGGACGGCGCGCGATCACCGGCAGCGAGCGCAACAAGGCGGTGGCGGTGCTGCGGCGGGTGTGGGGGATCATCCCGTACGTGGACGCGCTGCCGTTCGCGTGGCCGTACCACTTCGACTTCTACGCTGGCGACCGGCTCGCGTTCTCGGTCGAGAAGAAGTTCTCCCTCCGCGACCGGTACGTCGTCGACATCAAGGACCCCGACCTCGACCGCCGCCTGGTCATCGCGCAGGCCGTCGCGCTGGACGCCCTCCAGTCCCGCTGACCTCGCGGGTCTCCGGGTCAGGTGCGGGAGAAGGCGTCCAGGATGGTGGACGTGGCGTTGAGCCGCGTCGTGGTCTTCCCCAGGCCGATCGGCATCGTTCCGGGCCAGGTGTGACCGCCGTCCGCCACGGTGTAGAGGTCCAGCCGGGCACCGCCCTTGCAGCGCTGGTAGCTCAGCCGGCCGATCTCACCGCCGCTCTGGACGTTGCGGGCGCCGTCGCCGGTCGTACGGCAGCCGAGGGCGCGCGCCCAGCGGGCGGCGGCGGTGCGCACGGAGGGCAGCGCGAAGGCGCCGTCGGACGGGCGCATCCACGGCGGGATCCGGGTGCGGTCGCCGCCGTAGGGCTCGCCGCCCCGGTACGGGATGATCCGGTCGGCGGTGCCGTGGAAGGCGACGACCGTCGTCGGCCGGGCGCCCGCGCACGGCCTGGCCAGGTTGAACCCCGCGATCGGCGCGACGCCCGCGAGCCGTCCGTCCAGGCCGCAGATCAGCGCGGTCGCCAGGCCCGCGCCGTTGGAGAAGCCGGTCGCGAACTCGTGCGCGCGGTCGACGCACAGCGCGCTCTCCAGGTGGTCGAGGAGCCGCCCCATGTACGCGACGTCCGCCGAGCCGTCGGGCATCCCGGGCAGCTTCCAGCCCTCCCTGCCGGGGGCGCTGTCGGGCTCGACCACGATGAAGCCGCGCGCCGATCCGACGGTGGCCATCTGGCTGTAGAGGGCCTGCTGGAAGCCGCTGGAGTGGAGGCCGTGCAGGTCGAGGATCAGCGGGGCGGGTCTGCGGGGGTCGGTGTTCGGCCGTTTGAGCAGGTAGGACCGTCCGGCGAAGGTGTGCCGCCCGGTCGCGGGAGCCGCCTGCGCGGCGCGGCAGCCCGTGCTCGGCACCGCCGGCCGGCGGCCGGCGGGGACGCTCGCCTGCGGGACGGGAGCCGCCGGGCGTCCGACTGCGCCGCCGTTCCCGTTCGCGGGGCCGCGGTCGCCGGAGCCGCCGGGAAGCGCTGAGCACCCGGCGGCGGTGAGCAGGGCGAGGGCGACGGCGGTCGCGGTGTGGGCGAGTGCGGGCGCGAGAGGGCGTCGCATCGTCCGATCGTACGGTCCCGGGCGTGTGCGGAGCGTGAGGGAGCACACAGGTATGGCCAACGCGCCCTTTACATGTTACGAAGGGATGTAAAGCCGTGGGCGGTTGACCCCACCCGGCGCGACGATGCGCCGGCGCTTCCGAGGAGGCTTCCCCGTGAGTTCCCATGACCTTTACTCCAGCCCCGTCCCCCACGACACCTGGAACGTCCCCATGGCCGGGGACGCCCGCTTCACCTGGGAGTACGACGCCGGGCGCGACCGCCTGCTGAGCCTGTACCAGAAGGGCAAGGACAAGCAGTGGGACGCCCAGAAGCGCATCGACTGGGACCTGGAGGTCGACCCGGTCAACATCGCCGGGCTTCCGGAGAACTTCAACCCCCTCTTCGGCTCCGAGATCTGGGACCGGATGTCGCAGAAGGAGCGCGACGAGTTCGGCCGCCACCAGGGCGCGTGGCTGTTCAGCCAGTTCCTGCACGGCGAGCAGGGCGCGCTGAACGTCTCGGCGCGGATCGTCCAGTCGGTGCCCGACCTGGACTCCAAGTTCTACGCCGCCACCCAGACCATGGACGAGGCGCGGCACGTCGAGCTCTACACCCGGTTCGTGCACGAGAAGATCGGGATGTACTACCCGATCAACCAGGACCTGGCCAAGCTGCTGGCCGAGTCGCTGGAGGACAGCCGCTGGGACCTGCCCTACCTCGGCATGCAGGTGCTCATCGAGGGGCTGGCCCTGGCCGCGTTCGGGCTGTACCGCGACATGTCGACCAACCCGCTGGTGAAGCAGCTGCTCGCGTACGTCATGCAGGACGAGGCGCGGCACGTCGCGTTCGGGCGGCTGGCGCTCAAGGACTACTACGCCGAACTGACCGACAGGGAGCGGGCGGAACGCGAGGAGTTCGTCGTCGAGGGCTGCTACCTCATGCGGGACCGTTTCAAGGGCCGTGAGATTTTCGAGACCCTCGGCATGCCGGTCGCCGAATGCATGGAGTACGTCGACAACTCCGATATGTACACGCTCTACCAGTCGCTGCTGTTCAGCCGGATCGTTCCGTGCGTGCGCGATGTCGGGCTGTGGGGCGACAAGGTGCAGGCGGCCTACGACGACATGGGCGTCCTGGACAACGCCAAGTCCGACCTCGAGGCCCTGATGCGGCAGGACGAGGAGATCGCGGAGAAGGTCGACGAGGAGCGGCACGCCGAGGAGCTGGCGGCGCGGAAGCGGGAGGTCGACGCGGCGGTCGCCCTCGGCGGCGCCTCCGGCTGAGCCGCCGCGGCGCCCCTCGCCCTGCGGCCCGCCCCTGGGGGCCGCGAGCGCGTGCGCACGCCCGCGCCCGGCCGGTCACCGGGACCGGCCGGGCATCGGCATTTCACCGGGAATATTGGCGGATCCACCGGTAATCCAAGGGTCGCCCTTCCGTAGATCGTCCTTTCGGTTCACCATTTTCGGGAACAATTCCAGGCGCCGGTCGCGGGTTTGTACTAACGTCCCCGCACGACGCGCAGCTCAATCTGGAATTCCCGGGGGGGAAATATGAACCGTTCACTGGCTGCTCTGCGGAGAATGTCCGTGGTCGCTCCGCTGGCCGCCGCGATCGCGACCGGCACCGCGGCCACGGCGACCGTTCCGGCCGCGGCCACGCCCGCCGTTCCGGGCGCCGCCGAGGCCGGCCCGCAGGCCTTCCTGTCCAGGGACGCCGCCAAGGGCAGCCTGCCCGCGGAGGTCGCCGACGCGGCCCACCCGCTGGTGCGGATCCCCGCGACGGCCGCGAACGACGTGCTCACCGCCCAGCCCGGCCTGGCGTCGGTGAACCCGAAGGGCGCCGCGTCCCGGCTCGGCCCCGGCACGCTCCGGACCGCGCAGGGCGAGATGCGCTTCACCGGGATGACCGCGAGCTGCGAGAAGGACCTGGACGGCCTGGTGCGCGGGTTCACCCGCATCAACCCGGACGCCACGCTGAACAGGGCGCTGGGCAAGGTGCCGGCCCGCCCGGCGAAGAACCACCGCGTCCCGGCTCCCAAGGGCCGGACCGTCACCCTGAACAAGCAGCTCCGCGACGCCACCGGCGCGCTCACCGTCGTCGGCGCCGCCGTCACCGAACCGAACGGGGTCACCCGCGACTACGCCGTCGCCCGCTGCCCGGCCGGCATCCGCACGAACGGGGCCGGGCTCGGGAAGCCGACCCGCGCCAAGGCCGGCGAGCGGCGCGCCCCCGATCCGGACCGGGACGGCCTGCTGTTCAACGGGGGCGAGAGGACGCTCCGCGACCTGATCAACATGGCGCAGATGGGCGCGCTCGCGGGCCTGCCCAGCTCCGTGCCGAGGTCCGGGCCGCGGTCCGGACCGCGGTCCAACGCGTCGCCGGCGGACACCCCGGAGGTCCTGACGCAGGACACGGTGGCGGATGCCCCGCAGGGCCCGGCGCAGGACACGGCGGCGAATGTCCCGAACGCCCCGGCCGCGAACGCGCCCCAGGGCCCGGAGGCTCCGGCGGCGGGTGCGCCGAAGGCCCCGAAGAAGCCGAAGACCTCGAAGAAGCCGAAGACCACGAAGTCCACGAAGTCGAAGAAGCCGAAGACCACGAAGAAGTCGAAGAAGTCGAGGGCCGGCCAGTCGGCCGGTGCTCCGCGGCCCGCCACCGGGAACGCCTCGAAGACCGCGAAGCGGCTCGTGTCCGCGCCGCTGCCGGGTGACCTCCGGTCCACCGTCACCGGGATGCCCGGCCAGGTCGCGGGCCCGGCCACGCCTTCGACCGGCGCGATCCTCGGCGGCGCCCCGGGGCTGCCCATGGTCGGCTGACGCCGGCCGGGAGACCGGCGGTTCAGGACACCCGGACGGGCGTCCCGCGGATGCGACGGCATCCCGCGGGGCGCCCGCCGGCATTTCGCGGAAAATGATCACTTCACCGGGATTTACCGACCCGAGATCGGCCTCGCCGGACGGGTAAAGACGATCTTCATAGGCGATCACCCATTGCACATGATCGACTCCGTACCGCAAAAAGACGGGTGACAAACCCCACAAAGTCCCGCCGCACGTCTTGATCTACGCGGAATTCGACGTACGGTCTGGAACTTGTGTGCGGCTCATGACGAACGGGTTCGATTTCTCAAGTGAACAGACGCCGAGCCGCACCGACCGGACGCCGATGACCGCGATGACGCGGTAAGGCGCCCTTATCGGGGGCGTGGCGGCGGGGGCCCCGGGATTGTTTCTCCCGGCGGGCCGGCCCCTGCGCGGCGCATGAGTTCGGGGGACGAGGGTGTCGCCCGGCTGCGCCGAATTACAGACGGCGGTGCTTCGCACGCCGGGCGTCCGGGGACCTGTCCCCGACCAAAGGACTCTCTCTGTGGGCAACTCTGTGGGCCGGCGTGCCAGGCATCGCCCCAAGAACACCCGTGTCCGTACCGTCATGCTCGCCTCGGGCCTCGCCGTGGCCGTGCTCGCAGCGGGCGCGTGGGCGCTCGCCTCGGCCGCGTCCGGCGGCCGTGCCGGCAACGCGAGCGCAGCGCGGATCGCGCCGGAGGCCACCGGCGCCCAGGCGGACCCGCCGCGGCCCGTGCCGTCCAGGGCCGACCGGGGCGGTTCCCGGACGGAGACGCCCGAGCCGGCGCCGAGCATGACGGCCACCGCCAGTTCCCAGTTGGAGCGCGCGCCGCGGAAGCCGGCGAAGAAGAAGCCCGAGTACCGCGTGCTCAGGTCCGGCTCCTGCGAGGCCTCGTACTACTGGCAGGGCCAGATGACGGCCAGCGGCGAGCGCTTCGACCCCGGCGAGCTGACCGCGGCGCACAAGACGCTGCCGATGGGCTCGAAGGTGCGGGTCACCAACAAGAACAACGGCCGTTCGGTCATCGTCCGCATCAACGACCGCGGCCCGTACGCGGGCGGCCGCTGCCTGGACCTCTCCAAGGCGGCCATGACCGAGGTCCGCGGCACCGGATCCGGGGTGATCCCGGTCCGGTACCAGGTGCTCGAACGCGCCTGACCGGTCGTGGATCAGTTGTGGCAGCCCAGGCCGATCGCCTGCGACAGGTCGGCGGGATACTCGCCCATCGGGCTGCGGACCGTGCCGAACCCCATCACGGGCGCGGATCCGGCGGAACCGGAACCGAAACCGGGGCCGGGCGTGGGCTGGAAACCGTGACCGGCGTCGGAGCCGGCGTCCAGTCCGGCGCCGGTGCCGGTCATGGAGCCGCCCGCGGGGCGCGAGAAGGGCTGGGTGACGGTCTCCGCGGCCCGCGCGGCCGGCTCGACCGGGACGGGCCCGGCACCGGCCGGGCCGGTCGTGACCGGATCGGCCTCGACCGGGTCGGCCGTGGCGGGGGCGAGGTGGCCGGGATGCGGCTCCGCGTCGCCGCCGGGGTCGGTCACGACGGCCAGCCGTTCGCGGAACCAGTCGTTCAGGACGCCGTCCACCCGTACCGCCTCGGTGGTCGGGGGCTGCGCGTCGATGCCCGGCTGCGCCGCCATGGCGTGGCCCATCCGGAACGTGGCGGCCTCGACCGCGTTGAGCCCGTGCTCGCGCAGCCGGTCGCGCAGCTCGGTGATCTCCAGGGACGACACCACGCGGTCCTTGGCGCCCGCGATGAGCAGCACCGCGGCGTCACCGCCCGCGATCCGCTCGGCGAGCGGGGCGAGGTCGAGACGCTCGGCGGCCGCCGCGGCCCGGTCGTCCCAGTCGCGCTCGCGGCCGGCCAGGCGTTCCAGCGAGGTGGCGGCGCGGGCGGGCGCCAGCACGGGGGTGACCAGCGCGGCGGCGCTCACCGGGACGGTGCCGCGCGCGAGCGCGAGCAGCGCGATGCTCGCCCCGACCGAGAACCCGGCCAGGCCGACCGGCCCCTCCTCGATGCCCAGGTCGGCACGGAGCGCCGCGAGCACGGCGGGCAGGCTCTCGACGGCGCCCTCGACCGCCGCCGCGTACGCCTCCACGCCGCGGGCCTCCAGCAGCGCGCCGGAGCCCAGGCCCTCGGACGGGGCGCCGCCGGGCGCGGTCAGTTCGAGGTAGACGCGCCAGGTCGGCACGCCGGTCAGCGGCATCGCGGCGGCCAGCGCGGCCGCGGTGCGGGGCGGGTCGAACCCGGGCCAGGCGACGACGAGACGGGTGGGTCCGGACGGGCGGGCGTCGACGGCGGTGGGCGGGAGGGCGAGGTACGCGGTGCCCGCGGCGGTCCCGTGAACGGGCCTCCCGGCTTCGGGCAGGGTGGGGCGATCGCCGCTCATGTTCTGGGTCAGCTCCTGCTGTGCTCGGCAATAGTGCTGGATCGCACTCGTCTGTGCTGCCGGGGGGACGTACCCCCCGGCTCCCCCGGTAAGCGGACCGACCGAAACCCGTCACTGGCAGACACCGCTGGCGCTCCGTTCCCGATGCCGGTCGGTCAGAGAGCCGGCGCACTCCCCGTGGACCCGGAGGTTCCCACCCCCCATGTTTTCAGTGGACGGCGAAGAATGCTCCCGAATCCCCGCACCTCGCCCACGAGAGTGATGAATGCCTCACCGGCGGTAACTCGATGAAGACGCTCCTGCCCTGAATCCCCGCGGTGAGACCGGGGAAGTGCCGACATTCGGCTACGGAGCCGACGAAACATGGCATTTCGGTCTTCGCGGAAGGGAACATACTGAACCCCCGCCGCGTCGTACTAGAACGTGGGCGCCGCGGGGGCGCGCCCCAGCAACGTTGGAGGAGCGACACCTGTGGACAGGAAGCGTAGCGATGCCGCGGCCGGTCAGGCGTGGAACATCTACAGCGAGACTCTCCAGGCCGACGCGCCCCGCATGGGCGAGCGCGTCCGCGCCGTGCCGCGCATGCTGAAGGCGGCCATGCGCGGCGACTACAAGGGTCTGTCGTACAAGACGCTCGGCCTGATGGCGGTGGGGCTGGTCTACATCCTCTCCCCGCTCGACGTCGTCCCCGACGTCCTCGTGCCGCTCGGCCTGGCCGACGACACCGGCGTGGCCCTGTGGATGGCCGCCGTCCTCGTCCGGTCGGCGGGCGACTACGTCAGGTGGGAACGCGGCGGCCGTCCCAAGGTGGTCGTCGGCGACATCGCCGGCTGACCACCGGCCATCGACCACCGGCCGCCGTTCTCCGGGCGCTCAGGGGCCGCCCGGTGAGCGGCGGCCGACGGACGTCCAGGGGCCGGCAGGGGCTCAGGGGGCGCCGGGGCGCAGCTCCTTGGCGAAACCGCCGGCGATCTCGCGCATGACCGGGACCGCGTCCCGGACGGTCGCGCCGGTCATGCGCGCGGACGGTCCCGACACCGACAGCGCGGTCAGCGCGGGCGCCCCCGGTAGCGCCACGGCGACGCAGCGGACCCCGATCTCCTGCTCCTCGTCGTCCACCGCGTACCCCTGCTCCCTGATCCGCTCCAGCTCGGCCAGCAGCGCCTCCGGATCGGTGAAGGTGTTGGGCGTCTGCGCCTCCATGCCGGTGCGCTCCAGGATCTCCCGTACGCGCGACTCGGGCAGCTGGGCCAGCAGCGCCTTCCCGACGCCCGTGCAGTGCGGCCGCACCCTGCGCCCGACCTCGGTGAACATCCGCATCGAATGCCGGGACGGGACCTGCGCGACGTAGACGGCCTCGTCGCCCTCCAGCACCGCCATGTTGGCGGTCTCGCCCACCTCGTCCACCAGCCGGGTCAGCGCCGGCCGCGCCCACGACCCCAGCAGCCGGCCCGCGCTCTCGCCCAGCCTGATCAGCCGGGGCCCCAGCGCGTAGCGCTTGGACGGCTCCTGGCGGACGTAGCCGCGGTTGACCAGCGTCCGCATCAGCCGGTAGATGGTCGGCATCGGCAGGCCGGACACCTCCGTCAGCTCCGACAGCGCCATCTCGCCCCCGGCGTCCGCGAGATGCTCCAGCAGCTCGAAGGCGCGCTCCAGTGACCGTACGGCCTCCGCCACCGGCCCTCCTCTCCTCGCGATCCCCGCATTCTACGGAGTATCGATTTCGGCCAGCGAAAGGTGCACGGGACGTTACTCTCCGTGTTCGGGCGGTAATACTCACTACGGCCAGGAGAGGTCGTCATGGTGCCGTCCCCCCGGGAGCCACCGAACCGTAGAGGGAACCGTCGAAAGGGGACCGGTGTGCCAACGCCGGGCAGCACGAGAAGCGTCCAGCGCATCGGGGTCACGACGCTGTGCACGACGGCCCTGCTCGCCCTCCCGGCGCCGTCCCCCCTGAGCGGTCACCAGGTCGGGTTGGCGGCGTCCTCCACACCCCCGGCGCGCAGCGGCGAATCGCACCACAACCTGGCCACCCGGTCCCAGAGGGAGCGCTGCGTATGCCCTCGGGCATGGACCCGGCCCACGGAACCGACCTGGCCCCAGAGGCCGCCCTGGCCCAATGAACACACACCCCCGTGGCCTATGGCGCCGACCTGGTTCAAGGGGCCGGCTGGGCCGGGCGAGCCCACGCCGCCCATGCCCAAGGAGCCGTCTGGATCCGCGCAGGGGCCTGTCAGCTTGCCCAAGGGCAAGACGCCTTCCCCCTCTGGTTCCTCCCCCTCGAAGCCGTCCACCCTGCCGAAGCCCAAGAAACCGTCCGCGCCTAAGGCCATGCCGCCGTTCCCAGGTGGCCTGCCCGAGCCCGGCGCCCAACCGCCCGTGCCTCCCGGGGAAGTCCAGGACGAAGTCCAAGAGCACGGCAAGGGCAAGGGAGAGCCCAAGGGCAAGGGGGAGCCCATAGGCAAGGGAGAGGAGCAGACGTCGTTGGGAGGAGTGCCGGTGCCTCCCTCACAGGAGCCCCTGGGAGTCGGTCCGCTGTCGCCGACGTTGCCGCCCGCGCCTCCGGGACCGCCCTCCGTGCCGCCCCCGCTCACGCTGCCCTCGCCGCCGCCCATGCCGCCGCCCATGCCGCCGCGGCTGGCCACCAACGGAACGGGCCTCGCGCTGGTCGGCCAAGAGAGCGACCAGCGCGACTGGGCCGCGGTGTTCGGCGCGGCCCTGGTCACCGAGGTGGGCCTGCTGTGGATGCTCGCCTGCCTGCTCGTGCTGCGGCGCCGGTGGACCCTGGTCCGCCTGAGGCATACGCGCTGAGCGTTCGACAATCCCGCGAGACGCCCCGAGAAGCCCGCGAGAAGCCCGCGAGAAAGCCCCGGGAAAGCGCCGAGGAAAGGCACCGGAAACCGTTGGTGCGGCGGCCGTCACGGACGGTCGCCCGTGCGCACACGCGATGATCCTCTCTTGTCACCCCCGTGACAAAGCCGCGCGGAACGAATGTGCGCGTGGCCCAATGTCTTCGCGTTCTACCATCCGGTAGCTTCACGCTGCACGGTAGAACCGTTCATGCCGGGGCTCCGCGGGGGCGCCCGGCCATGGCTCGTACGCGCCGGCGGCCCCTCCCGGCGGCGCGCCCCCCGCTCACCCCCAGGAGTTGGACCCATGGCACTGGGCTCGCTGCTTCCCGAACTCCAGCCCGGCGGCTCGGGCCGCACCCCGCTGATCGAGCGGGTCGCCCGCTGGGCCGCAGAGAAGCCGGACGCACCCGCCTTCACCTTCGTCGACTACTCGCTGGACCCCTCCGGCGCGGAGGTCACCCTGACCTGGGCGGAGGTGGAGCGGCGGGCCCGTGCCACCGCGGCGCGGCTGCGCCGGTCGGCCGAGCCGGGCGAGCGGGTGGCGCTGCTGCTGCCGCAGACGCTCGAGTACATGATGACGATGCTCGGCGCGATGTACGCGCGCGTTGTCGCGGTCCCGCTGTTCTCCCCCGACCTGCCGGGCCACGCCGACCGGCTGATCGGCGCGTACGGCGACGCCGAGCCCACGCTGATCGCCACGTCCCGGAACGCGCTGCCGCACGTGGAGAAGTTCCTCGCCGACCACGACGTGCCGCGGCCCCGGGAGATCGTGTTCGCGGACGAGATCGACGAGGGCCCGGCCGAGTTCTGGCGGGACGAGCCGATCGGGTTCGACGACCTGGCGTACCTGCAGTACACCTCGGGCTCGACCCGCCGCCCCGCCGGGGTGGAGATCACCCACGGCAACGTCACCGCGAACGCGGCGCAGCTGTGGTCGGGCTGGGCGCCGGAGCGGCCGGACCCGGAGCTGGTGAGCTGGCTGCCGCTGTTCCACGACATGGGGCTGATCGCCACGATGGCGCTGCCGCTGGTGCGGGGCGACCACGCGATCTACACCGATCCGGTGTCGTTCATCATGAACCCGCTGCGGTGGCTGGAGCTGATCGCGTCGCGGCCGAACAAGAACGTCTACACGGCCGGGCCGAACTTCGCCTACGAGTACGCCGCGTCCATGGCCACCCCCGAGGCGCTCGCCCGCCTCGACCTGAGCGGCCTGGTGACGTGCCTGAACGGGGCGGAGCCGATCCGTCCCGCGACGCTGTCGGCGTTCGCGGAGACGTTCGCGGGCGCGGGGCTGCGGCCGGGCGCGCAGGCGCCGGGGTACGGGCTGGCCGAGGCGACGGTGTTCGTGACCGCCGCGGCCGAGGACGTCCCCCCGAAGATCATCACGGTGGACCGGGAGGCGCTGACCCAGGGCCTGCTGCGGGTGGGCGAGCCCGGCGACGAGCGGTCCGGCCCGCTGGTGTCGTGCGGGCGGCCGATCGGGCAGTACGTCGCGATCGTCGATCCGGAGTCCCGGGTCGAGCAGCCCGACGGGCTGGTCGGGGAGATCTGGGTGCACGGCCCCAACACCGCCCGCGGCTACTGGCGCAACACCGAACGCAGCCAGGACACCTTCGGCGCCGAACTGGCCGAGCCGGGCGCCCTCCCCGCGGGGCCGTGGATGCGCACCGGCGACTACGGCGTGATCCACGAGGGCGAGCTGTACGTCACGGGCCGCATCAAGGACCTCATCATCGTGGACGGCCGCAACCACTACCCGCAGGACATCGAGCTCACCGCGCAGGAGGCGCACCCCGCCGTGCGTCCCGACCACGTGGCCGCGTTCGCCGTGGCGGGCGAGGGCACCGAGCGGCTGGTGCTGGTCGCCGAGCGCAACCGGCGCGTCCCGCTGGCCCGGCTGGACCTGGACGAGGTCGAGTCGGCGGTGCGCGCGGCCGTCACGATCGAGCACGAGATGGCCGTCCAGGAGTTCGTGATGGTGGAGCCGGGCGCGGTGGCGCGCACCTCCAGCGGCAAGATCGCCCGCAACGCGACCCGGGAGCGGTTCCTGAAGGGAGAGCTGCCCGGCACCGCGGACCGGCTGGCCGGGCGCGGCTGACCCGCCGCACTGGGACACGACCGGACAGGGACACAGGAGGATCATGCTCGCCGGGCTGGGGCGTCTCATTCACCGACGGCGCTGGTCCGGTCTTGTCCTGGTGCTGCTGCTGACGGTGGGCGCCGGGGGCTGGGGCCTGGGGGTCTTCAGCAAGTTCTCCCAGGGCGGCTTCGAGGACCCCAAGGCGTCGTCCACGCTGGTGGCCAAGCTCGGCGCCAGCTACTTCGGCAGCACCAACCCCGACGTGCTGGTCCTCTACAGCAGCGACTCGGCGACCGTCCGCGACCCCCGCTACATGGGCGCGGTCATCACGACGGTGGCGCGGCTCCCGAAGGACCGGGTCGCCGAGGTCATCTCGTACTGGTCGTTCGACCGCAGGGACGCGGCGCCGTTCGCCAGCCGCGACCAGCGCAAGACCTTCGTGTCGATCAAGCTGGAGGGCAGGGACGACGCCACCAAGCTGGCCAACTACGAGGCGATCAAGGACCGGCTGGCGGCGCCCGGCCTGCGCGTCGAGCTCGGCGGCAACATTCCGCTGGGCAAGGAGTTCGGCGAGCAGGTCGTGGCCGACATCATCCGGGCCGAGATGATCACCGCGCTGCCGCTGCTGGCCCTGCTGATCATCCTGTTCGGGGCGCTGGTGGCCTCGCTGCTGCCCCAGGTCGTGGCGATCTTCTCCATCGTCGGCGGGCTCGCGGTGGTGCACGCGGTCACCTATCTCACCAGCGTGACCTCGTTCGCCCTCGAGGTCGTCACGATGATGGGCGTCGGCCTCGCCATCGACTACTCGCTGTTCATCGTGTCCCGGTTCCGGGAGGAACTGGCCCGCGGCATGGACGCGAAGGGCCTCCCC
This sequence comes from Actinomadura rugatobispora, assembly GCF_042656285.1. GTDB lineage: Bacteria > Actinomycetota > Actinomycetes > Streptosporangiales > Streptosporangiaceae > Spirillospora > Spirillospora rugatobispora. The sequence continues at coordinate 57,831 of NZ_JBHSON010000040.1, forward strand.
CAGGGCAAACCCTGGAAACGCCTCCCCACCCGCAAGGAACGCAGGGCCGACAAGAAGGCGTACAAGCGCGCGCTGGACCCGGTCCGCCGCGACGCGCTCGCCATCACCATGAGCACCGCGGGCCGCACCATCGTCGTCTCCGGCATCACCGTGTCCGCGGCACTCGGCGGCCTGCTGCTGTTCCCGCAGATGTTCCTGCGCACCATCGGCCTGGCCGGGATCGCCACCGTCCTGGTCGCCGTGTTCGGCGCGATCGTCGTCCTGCCCATCCTGCTCGCCGTCCTCGGACCCAAGGTCGAGGGCGGGCGCATGCCCTGGCGGAGGCCCAGCGCCAAGCGCGCGCAGCGCGACCCCGAGAGCGGCTTCTGGTACCGCCTCGGCCACAGCGTCATGAAGCACCCCGTGCCCTACTTCGCCGTGGTGCTGGTCATCCTCGCCGTCCTCTTCGGGCCGTTCCTGAACGTGCAGTTCTCCAGCGTGGACGCGCGCGTCCTCCCCAAGGACAGCCCGACCCGCGCCGTCGTCGAGACCGTCAAGGCCGAGTTCCCCAACGGCACCGCCGAGCCGATCGACGTGGTCGTCTCCGGCGACCTCATCCCGCGCAACTGGCGGCCCGGCCGCGACGGCGACACCATCCCGCCGTACCTGGAGAACTTCCGCAAGCGCCTGGCCGAGCTGCCGGGCGTCACCGACGCCAAGTTCACCGGCTACTCGGGCACCTACGGCGGCGTGCGCATCTCCGTGACGCACCGGTACGAGCCGATGGCGTCGCAGGCCCAGGAGCTCGTCAAACGCGTCCGGGCCATGGAGCTGACCAAGGACGGCTACCCGATGCACATCGACGTCGGGGGCAGCACGGCCGCGCAGATGGACCTGATGTCCAGCCTCATGCGCACGCTCCCGATGATGGCCATCGCCGTCGGCGTCGCCACGTTCATCCTGCTCTTCATGTTCTTCGGCTCGGTCGTCCTGCCGCTGAAGGCGATCGTGATGAACGTGCTGTCCATCGGCGCCTCGTTCGGCGCGATCGTGTGGGGCTTCCAGTACGGCCACCTCGCCGGCCTGCTGGACTTCACCCCGACCGGCGGCGTCGAGGCCACCAGCATGATCCTCATCCTCGCCGTGGTGTTCGGGCTGTCCATGGACTACGAGGTCTTCCTGCTCAGCCGGATCCGCGAGGAGTGGGACCGCACCCACGACAACCGCACCGCCGTCGCCGTCGGCATGCAGCGCACCGGCAGCATCATCACCAGCGCCGCGCTGCTCTTCCTCGTCGTCATCGGCGCGTTCAGCATGGCCGGCATCACGGTCGTGAAGCTCATCGGCGTCGGCATGTTCGTCGCCGTCGTCGTGGACGCCATGCTGGTCCGCTCGCTGCTCGTCCCGGCCACCATGCGCTTCATGGGCGCCGCCAACTGGTGGCTCCCGCGCCCGCTGGCGGGCCTGCACGCCCGCATGGACCTCCGCGAACGCGACGACGTCACCCCCACCGCCCCGCCCGCGTCCAAGCCGGGCCCTCCGCCCGTCCCGTACGCGATGCGCTGGGAAGAGCCGACCCCGAGCACCCCGCCCCAGGCCAAACCGAAGCCCCCGGTAAGGCAAACCCGCATGGGGCCGGGCCCCGCAATGCCTACGCCCGCAATGCCTACGCCCGCGGGACCTGCGCCCATGGGGCCTGGGCATCCTGCGCGGGTGCCTGTTCGGGCGGCCAAGCCTCGACCGGCCGGGGAGCCTCTGGCGCAGAGCGTGCGGTCCTTGCCTCAGGCCAGGCCGTCGGCCCATGGCCCACAGCCCCCGGCGCAGCCAGGCCCGCAGCCTTCGGGGCAGGGGGTGGAGGGGGCTGTCGCCTTCGGGGGGCGTGATTTCTCTGGGGACGTGACGTTCAGGCGGGCGGACCCGCCGCCGCCCGCGCGGGACGACGAAGGGCGGCCTTGGGCGCCCTGGGCCAATGGGCAGCCTGAGCCGGTACCGCAACGCAACAGCCGCAACAAGCGCGAGATAGTTCCCGCTCCCGACGGTTCGGGGTGGCGCTGGAGGGACAGTGGAGAGTGAACATGTCGAATGATGGACGCCGGCGTGCCGTGAGATGCGCCGCGGCGGTGGTGGGCGCTGTCGCGGTGGGGGCGGCGACGGTGGTGGCGGGCGCCGTTCCGGCCGCCGCGACCGCCGGGTTCAAGAAGGCCGACAACGGTGCGAGCATCACCGCCTACCGGTGGCTGAACAAGGGGAAGACGGCGTTCGATTTCACCGTCAAGTCCCCGGCCTTGGGGGCGTCGCAGAACGTCCGGGTGCTCTTGCCCAAGGGGTGGAAGTACAACTCGCGGCAGAGCTGGCCCGTGGTGTACGCCTACCACGGGGGCAATGACAATTACACGTCGTGGACGCGTAAGAAGAACACCGATATCGAGGCGCTGTCGCGTAAGTGGGGCGTCATGGTGGTGATGCCGGAAGCCTCCAACGGCTCGTTCACCGACTGGTGGAACGGCGGCAAGGGCGGCACGCCGCGGTGGGAGGAATTCCATTTGCGCGAGGTGCGGCAGCTCGTCGAGCGCAATTACCAGGCGGGCGGCTCCAGGGCGGCGATGGGCATCTCGTCCGGGGCGCAGGGGGCGTGCACGTACGCGGGCCGGGCGCCGGGCATGTTCCGGTACGCGGCGTGCTTCAGCGGTGTGCTGTCGATGAGCTCGCCCGGCATGCCGGCGCTGCTGATGTACACCAACAGCGGGAACGGGAACGACCCGTACGCGATCTGGGGCATCCCCTGGATCGACAAGGCGAACTGGGACGCGCACGACCCGATCCACCTGCTTCCCAGGATGAAGGGGACGCGCCTGTACGTGTCGTCCGGCACCACGGGCCAGCGCGGCCCGCTGGACTCGCCGGACATCGCCCCCTGGGACATCGGCTACCTGAGCGAGCGGGCGATCGGGCCGACGGTGGAGCAGTTCGCGGCGCGGGCCAAGCGGCTGGGGATCCCGGTCACCGCGCACATCTACGGCAACGGCCGGCACTCGTGGCCGTACTGGAAGCGGGAGATGCACACCGCTTGGCCGATGATGATGAAGACCCTCGGCGCCAAGCAGGTTGGCTGAGAACGCGGAGCGCCCCGGCCGGTGGCCGGGGCGTTTTGTGTTCAGGCGATGCGGTCGATGAGTTCGCAAGCGCGCGCTGCGCCGTCCTCGGTCGATATGCGGCGTCCTAGTGCGGCGGCGCGTTCGGCTATGACGGGTGCTTGGGCTTGTTGGATGGCTCGGGCCAGGCGTGGTGCGGTCAGGTCGCGGAACGGTACGGGTGCAGGGCCTGCTTTGAGGGCGGCGATCCGTTCGCCCCAGTAGGGCTGGTCGCCGAAGAACGGGCAGACGACCGTTGGAACGCCTGCGCGCAGTCCTGCGGAGGTGGTGCCGGCGCCGCCGTGGTGGACGACGGCGGCCATGCGGGGGAACAGCCAGGAGTGCGGGACGTCGCGTACGGCGAGTACGTCGTCGTCCGACGATTCGGGGTCGGGGCCCTGCACGATGCCGCGGACCTTGGCCGTCCGCAGTGCGGTACGGATCGCGCGGTCGGTCGCCTCGGGGTCCTTGGGCCGCATGCTTCCGAAGCCCACGTAGACCGGTGGCGGGCCGGATGCGAGGAAGGCGGCGAGTGCGGGGGGCGGTTCCCAGTCGGGCTCGTCCAGGAACCAGTAGCCGGTCAGGTGCACGTACCGCGGCCAGTCCCGGGGGCGTGGCACGACGGCACGGCTGAAGCAGGCGAGCACGGTCTTCGCTTGGCGGCGTGCCTGGTGCATAGGGCCGCGCAGGGAGAGTGTGGGCAGCGCCAGGGTGTCGCGCCGCCACGGGTTGATGAAGGGCCGGGACAGTTGCCAGGCGATCTGGTCGATGGCCAGGAAGCCGAGCCGGTTGGCCCACGGTCCCAGTTTCTGCGTCTGCGGGACGAACGGGTGCGGGAAGGCTCCGGTGGGGTGGCTCGGCTGGAAGTGCACGAGCGCCCAGGGGACGCCCAGGTGTTCGCCCAGGTGCCGGGGGAGCATCCCGAGGGTGGGGCCGATGACGAGGTCGGCTCCCTTGCAGGCGTCGAGGCATTCGGCGAGGAGCCGTTCGGCCATCGGTCCCAGGATGCGTCTGAAGCCGCCCAGGAACGTGACCGGGTTGCGGCCTCCGGCGAGGAGTTCCTGGCCGGCCTCTGAGTCGAGGATCTCGGTGGGGTCGGCGGTCAGGGGGGACAGCTCGATTCCAGCGGTCATGCCGCCGCGGCGGACGGCCCTGTCCGCGGCCTCCACCATCTGGGCGTACCGGCTGGAGGCGACCAGCCGCACGCGGTCGCCCCTGGACGCGACGAGCGCTTGGGCGAGTGCAACGCACGGCTGGATGTCCCCCCGCGACCCTGCCGCGATGATGACGATGGTCCGGGTCACCAGGAATCACTCTGCGGCGTCTGGGTGTCGTCCGGCACGTACGGGTGGTACCAGCCCTTGGGCGGGGGTGGCGGGCGCCAGGCGTCGGGTTCGTCCTCGCCTTCGGGGTCGGGCTTGACGATCGGATGTTCGGGCCGGGTGGTGCGTGAGGACTCCCCGGCGGGAGGCGGCGCCGCACGCAGGGGGGTGACCGGGTCCACGGGCGGGGGCGGCGGTGACTTCTCCTCCACGGGCGGGGTCTCCTCCGCCGTTGGCGCGGGGTACGCCGGGTAGCGCGGCGGTCCTGTGTAGGCAGGACCCGAGGTGGTCACGGCCAGTCCCTCCCAAGGTCGGCGGAATGACGAGAGCAGGTCTGGATGCGGCTCGGGTTCGTACGGCTCCGGCGCCGGTAGCTCGGCGGGCTCGGCGGGCTGCTCCGCCACCAGGACGCCCACTCCGCCACCGCCGCCGTCGGCCCCGATGGAGGCCGGGACGGGCTGCGCGGGACGCGGCGCAGCGGCCCGGCGTGCCGGGGCGGCGGGACGGCGCCCGCCCTGCCGGCCGTGCTTGGGCCCGAACCAGCCCCGCCTGCTGGGCAGCGTCACCGCGCTGATCATGCCGCCGATCAGCACCAGCACCGCGCCGATGATCAGTCCGGAGGCGGTGCCGTGCCGGAACGCCTCCAGTTCCGCGGCGCCCGCGTCCTGCCGCGGCACCTCGTGGATCAGCAGCCCGACGATCGCGATGCCGAACGCCCCGGACACCTCGCGGATCACGTTCAGGATGCCGCTGGCCAGCCCGGCCTGGTCGTCGGGCACCGCCTTGAGCACGTACATCGCCAGTGGCATGCACATGGCCGAGCCGATCCCGACGATGAGCACCCCGGGCATCAGTTCGGCGAAGCCGTCGTCGCGGCGGAGCATGGAGAACAGCACCATGCCGAACGCCATGGCCGCCATCCCGCCGCCGACCGCGGCGCGCGGCCCGACCCGTCCCGCCAGCCAGAACGCGACCGGCGTGGTCACCATGACGGCGACCGCCGAGGGCAGCATGACCAGCCCGGCCTTCGGCGGGGAGAAGCCGAGGTAGGTCTGCAGGAACGTCGCCGAGTAGAAGACCATCCCGTTGAAGCCGATGCCCCACAGCATCTGCGACAGCAGCCCGCCCACGAACACCCGGTTGCGGAAGAACCGCAGGTTCATCATCGGGTCGGGGGCCCAGGTCTCCACCACGATGAAGCACACGAGCGCGATCGCGGCCAGCGCGAACACGGCGAGCACCGACGGGTCGCCCCACCCGTGGACGCGCCCGGTCTCCAGGCCGTAGGCCAGCGCGAACAGCAGGGTGGCGGAGATGAGCACGCCGGGCAGGTCGACGCGGGCGTCGGCGTTGTCGCCCTTGCCGTTGAGCACCACCAGGCCGAGGATGATCACGAGGATCCCGGCCGGGATGTTGATGAGGAAGATCCAGCCCCACGGCCAGTGGGAGACGATGATCCCGCCGATGGTGGGGCCGAGCGCGGTGGCCCCGGACGCGGCGCCCACCCAGACGATCGTGCCGAGGGAGCGCTGCTTGTCGGTGCGGCCGACGGTGACCATGACCAGGGTGGCGGGCAGCGCCAGCGCGGCGCCGGCGCCCTGCACGATCCGGCCGAGGATCAGCACCATGTCGTCGGGCGCCAGCCCGCACACCGCGGAGGCCAGCGTGAACACGACCATGCCGGTGGTGAAGGTGACGCGGCAGCCGTACACGTCGGTGAGCCGCCCGCCCGCGATCATCAGGCAGGAGAACATCAGGATGTAGCCGGTGGCCACCCAGTCCTTCGCCGAGTTCGACATGTCGAGCTCGCGGATCATGGTGGGCAGCGCGTTGGCGACCACCGTGTTGTCCATGGTGATCATGAAGGCGCTGATGGCGACCACCGCCAGCGCCCATCGGTATCGGCCCCGGGTCACCTGATCGCGCGGCGCGTCGGTCCCGGCCGGCGGCCCGGGAATTCGCCGCTCCCCCCTATTGCGTGAGTGGGCTTGTACGTTCTGTTGTTCACGCGTTCTCACGTGCTGTTCTGGGTGTTGTTCCGGCGCATGTGTGCGGCGTTACATTTCGTTCGCGTTGTGTCACGACCCCGCCGGTGGGACGGGGATTTTCCACCATCCCATCAGGCCACATCGATTACTTCTGAGTCTTGTCATCACCGTGACAAGCCGTCGCTGAGAAAAGTGGTCTGCGTGCGCATCATGAGCCGGTCAGCGTGGGACAAAGTGGTCCCTCCGCCGAACGATCCCATGTTTCGATCCTCGTATTGTTGGGGGAGCCGCACGCATGCAGAGCAACGATCGTTCCGGAGCCGCGCGGCAGGATGCGCAGGACCAGACGCGGATCAGCGAGGATGCGCTTCGTCGGCACCTGATCGAGCAGATCGCGCGCCGCTCCCGGATCGCCGCGGAAGAGATCGACCCGGACCGCCCGCTGGAGGAGTTCGGGCTGGGCTCGCGGGACGCCGTCGCCGTCGCCGGGGTGCTGGAGCAGCTGCTCGGCCGCGCGCTCCCGGCGACCCTCGTCTGGGAACACCCGACGATCAACAAGCTCTCCGTCGCGCTGGCGGACATCGCCTCCGGCGCGTCGCCCACGGCCACCACGGCGGCGACGCCCCCGCCCACCCCCGCCGTCTCCGCGTCCGGCGACGAGCCGATCGCCGTCATCGGGATCGGCTGCCGCTTCCCCGGCGGCGACCGCGACCTGACCGGGCCCGGCGACTACTGGCGCTTCCTCACCGGGTCCGGTGACGCGATCCGCGAGGTCCCCGAGGGCCGCTGGGACGCGTTCGACGACGGCTCGCCCGAGGTCGGCGACCTGCTGGCCCGCACCACCCGGCTGGGCGGCTTCCTGGACGACGTGTCGGCGTTCGACGCCCGCTTCTTCGCGATCACCCCGCGCGAGGCGGCCGTCATGGACCCGCAGCAGCGGCTCGTCCTGGAGGTGGCCTGGGAGGCGTTCGAGCACGCCGGGCTGGCCCCCGCGGCGCTGCGCGGCACCCGCACCGGCGTGTTCGTGGGCGTGTCCGCGCCGGAGTACGCCGCCTACACCGCCTCCGACCCGGTGGCGCTGGAGGCGTTCACCGCGACCGGCGCCGCGCTCAGCATCATCGCCAACCGGCTGTCCTACCTGCTGGACCTGCGCGGCCCGAGCATGATCGTGGACACCGCGTGCTCGTCGTCGCTGGTCTCCGCGCATCTGGCGGTGCAGGCGCTGCGCCGCGGGGAGGCGGACGTGGCGCTGGCCGGCGGGGTCAACCTGCTGCTGTCGCCGACGATCACGATGACGTTCGACCGGTCCGGCGCGACCGCCGCCGACGGGCGCTGCAAGGCGTTCGACGCGTCCGCCGACGGGATGGTCCGGGCGGAGGGCTGCGGCGCCGTGGTGCTCAAGCGGCTCCCGGACGCGCTGCGCGACGGTGACCGGGTGCTGGCGCTGATCAGGGGTTCGGGCGTCAATTCCGACGGCCGCTCCAACGGCCTGGTCGCGCCGAACTCCGACGCGCAGAAGGCGCTGCTGCGCGAGGTGTACGCGACCGCGGGCGTCGACCCGTGCGAGGTCGACTACGTGGAGGCGCACGGCACCGGCACGCTGCTGGGCGACCCGATCGAGGCCAAGGCGGTCGGCGAGGTGCTGGGCGCGGGCGCCGGGCGTGAGGCCGGGGAGCCGCTGCTGCTGGGGTCGGCCAAGTCCAACCTCGGGCACATGGAGTCGGCCGCGGGCGTCGCCGGGCTGATCAAGACGGTGCTGGCGCTGCACCACCGGACGATCCCGCCGAGCCTGCACTACAAGGAGCCCAACCCGCACATCCCGTTCGACGACCTGCGGCTCGCGGTCGCGGCGGAGGAGACGCCGTGGCCCGACCGGGGGCATCCGGCGCGCGCCGGGGTGTCCGGTTTCGGGTTCGGCGGGACGAACGCGCATCTCGTCCTGGAGGAGGCGCCGCCGCAGAAGGCCGGGGACGACCCGGTGGCGGTCCGCGCGTTCCCGCTGTCGGACACCGACGCCGACCGGATCCGCGACCACGCCGGGCTGCTGGCCCGCTGGCTCGCGGAGGCCGAGGCCGAGGACGGCGTGCGCCTGTCCGACCTGGCCGCCACCCTGCACCGCCGCGCCGGCCGCGGCCGGGCCCGCGCCGCCGTCGCCGCCCGCGACCGGGCCGGGCTCGTGGACGGGCTGATGGCGCTGGCCGAGGGCCGCCCGCACCCCGCCGTCGTCACCGGTACGGCGCTGGGCGCCCCGGGCCGTCCCGTGTGGGTGTTCTCCGGGTACGGCGCGCAGCGTCCGGGCATGGCGCAGCGCCTCCTGGAAGAGGAACCGGCGTTCGCGGAGGCCGTCGACGACCTCGACACGCTGTTCCAGGAGGAGGGCGGCCCGGCCCTGTGGACGATCCTGGAACAGGGCGGCGAGCCCGACGGCCCGGCGGAGACGATGCCGGTGCTGTTCGGCATCCAGGTCGCGCTGGCCCGCACGCTGCGGTCGTACGGCGTCGTCCCGGGCGCGGTCGTCGGCCATTCGATGGGCGAGGTCGCGGCGGCGGTCGTCGCGGGCGCGCTGACCGCCGAGGACGGCGTCAAGGTCATCTGCCGCCGCTCCCGGCTGCTGACCCGGCTGGTGGGCGGCGGGGCGATGGCGGTGCTGGGCGCGTCCGCCGAGGAGGTCGCGCGGCTGGCCGACGGCCTGCCCGAGGTGTACGCGGCGGTGCACTCCTCGCCGAAGCAGACCGTCGTGACCGGCGACGCCGCGCAGATCGCGACCATGGTCGAGCGGGCGGAGGCCGAGGGCCGCCTGGCCCGCATGGTGAAGGCCGAGGGCGCCGGGCACTCCCCGCAGGTCGACCCGCTGCTCCCGGACCTGCGGGAGGAGCTCGCGGGGATCGGCGCCGAGCCCGGCGTGCCGCTCGCCGACGGCATCCGGCTCTACACCACGGCCCTGGACGACCCGCGCGCCCTCCTCGCGGACGGCGCCCGCCTAGACGCCGCGTACTGGGCGGCGAACCTGCGCAATCCGGTCCGGCTCACCAGCACGATCGCCGCCGCCGCCGAGGACGGCTTCCGCGCGTTCGTCGAGATCAACGCGCATCCGATCCTGGCCCACGGCGTCGGTGAGACCCTGGAGGGCACGGGCGCGTTCGTCACCCACACCCTCAAGCGGGCCCGCAAGGGCGAGGCGACCGACGACGCCCTGACCTTCCACGCCCAGCTCGGCGCCCTCGCCGCGCACGGCGTCCCGGTCGGGCCGCCCGCCGACGGCGGCGCCGTGGTCGACGTCCCGGCGTCCCCGTGGCGGCACGAGAGCTTCTGGGTGGACCACACCAAGCGGCCCTCCGGCGGCCGCGACGAGCACCCGCTGCTGGGCGCGCACGTCGAGCTGCCCGGCGAGGAGCGGCACGCCTGGCGCGCCGACCTCGGCACCGCCATGTGGGACTGGCCCGCCGAGTCCCGCGTGCACGGGCTGCGGGTGCTGCCGGTCGCCGCGTACGCCGAGATGGCCCTGGCCGCCGGGTCGGAGGCGCTCGGCCTGGACGAGGTCCGCGTCAACAGCCTGTGGATGGAGCGGCCGCTCGCGCTCGCCGAGCACACCGTCGTCACGACCACGTTCGACGAGGACGAGCAGCGCGTCGAGATGCACGCCCGCACCCCCGCCGGGACGTGGACGCGGCTCGCCAGCGCCGACGTCGGCGCCGACCACCGCGCGCCCGCGCCGCCGCTGACCGGCGCGCCCACCGAGGTCGCCGGCGCCGAGCGCGGCAGCCGCCACTACCGGCTGCACCCCGAGGTCTTCGACCGCTGCCTGGCCGTCCTGTCGGCCGAGGCGGCGGCGGTCACCGGCGAGCCGGGCGGCGTCTGGCTGGCCGAGACGATCGGGAGCCTGCGCGTGTACGGGCCCGCGCACCGCGGCGGGCACGTCCGCGTGCAGGCCGCCGCCGGGGAGGAGGGCTCCGGGGAGGCCACCGGATCGGTGCGGCTCGTCGCGCCCGACGGGTCCGTCCTCGCCGAGGCCACCGGGATCGTGCTGCGGCGCGTCGAGCGTTCCGGCGTCCCCGTGCCGCTGGCCGACAAGCTCGTCGAGGTCGTCTGGGACGAGACCGCGCCGCCCGCGCCCGCGATCGGCGACGGCACGTACCTGCTGCTCGCCGAGGACGACGACCCCCTCGCCGCCGCCGCGGCCGCCGGCCTGGAGGCCCGCGGCCACCGCGTCGTCCGGCACCGCCTCGCCGACCGCGCGCCCCACGGGCACCCGCCGGAGGACGCCGAGGCCGCCCCGGACGCGGTCGTCCTGGTGCCGCCCGCGGACCTGGTCGACGAAGCCCTCGTCCTCACCGTCGCGGGGGTGAGCCGGTCGCTGCCCGACGGGCCCCGGCTGTGGATCGCGACCCGCTCCGCCCTGCCCGTCCTGGACGGCGAGGCCGGCGAGCCCGGCCACGCCCCCGCCCGCGCGCTGACCCGCGTGCTGGCGTTCGAACGGACCGTCCAGCGCGCCACCCTCGTGGACGTCGACCGCCCGGCCGACCTCGTCACCGAGATCCTCGGCGACGGCGACGCCCGCGAGACCGCCTGGCGGAGCGGCACGCGCCGTACCGCCCGCCTGGCCCGCGCCGCCCTCGACCCGGCCGCCGCCGCGGACTCCGCGGCCGCGGACCCCGGCCCGGCGGCGCGCCCCCGGCACCCCGGCGTGTCGCCCGTAAAGACCGCTGCGGACGGGCGACACGCCGAGGGTCCCGCCCTCCCGCGGCGGCGGCGCCGGGGACTGGCCCGCCGCGGCGGCGCCTACGTCATCACCGGCGGCTACGGCGGCATCGGCCTGGTCACCGCCCGCCTGCTGGCCGCGCGCGGCGCCGCCCGGATCGTGCTGTCCGGCCGGTCCGGCCCCGACGCCGACGCCGAGAAGGCGATCGCGCGGCTGCGCGAGAACGGCGTGGACATCGGCCTGGTCCTCGGCGACATCGCCGATCCCGGCGTCGCCGAACGCCTGGTCGCGGTGGCCCGCGAGGGCGGCACGCCGCTGTGCGGCGTCCTGCACGGCGCGGGTGTCATCGACGACCGGCTCATCACCGACCTCGGCCCGGACGACCTGCACCGCGTCTGGAACGCCAAGGTCGAGGGTGCCCGGCGGCTCAGCGCGGCCACCTGGGGCGAGGACCTCGACTGGTTCGTCGCCCACTCCTCGGCCGCGGCACTGCTGGGCTCCCCCGGCCAGGCCGCCTACGCCGCGGCCAACGCCGCCCTGGACGCGCTCGTCGCGCACCGCCGCGCGCACGGCCGCCCCGGCACCACCGTCAACTGGGGCGCCTGGTCCCAGGTCGGCGGCGCCGCCGAGCTGAACCTGGCCGTCATCGAGCCGATCAGCCCGGACGAGGGCGCCGAGGCCCTGGAGGCGATCCTCGTCCACGACCGGCCCGCGACCGGCGTCCTCCGCTTCGACCCGGACGCCGCGGTGAGCCTGTTCCCGGAGATCCGCCGGATCCCCTACTTCGCGTCCCTCACCGAGGCCGCCGGCGACACCGGCACGGGCGCCGCCGCCGACTGGCCCGGCGTGGACGCCCTCGCCGACCTCGACCCGGCCACCGCCCGCCGCCTCATCGCCGACCAGGTCCGGTGGCGGATCGCGTCCGTGCTCGGCTTCGAACCCGACCGGCTCGACCCCGCCGTCCCGCTCACCGACCTCGGCCTGGACTCCCTGGTCGCGGTACGGATCAAGAGCGGCGTCGAGCACGACCTCGGCCTCACCGTCCCCGCGTCGGTCCTGCTGCAGGGCGCCAGCGTCAACGTGTTCGAGGAATGGGCGGCCGGCGAACTGGGCCTGACGGGGGCGCCCACCGCACCCGCGGCCACGCCCAACGCCGAACCCGGCTACGTCATGGCCCGCGACGCCGCCGAACGCCTCGCCGTCCGGCTGTTCGAGGACGTCCTCGGCCTCGACCGCGTCGGCGTCACCGCCGACTTCTTCGCCGACCTCGGCGGCCAGGAGCACCAGGCCGACCAGGTCGTCGCCCAGGTCGCCACCGAACTCGGCCACGCCGTCACCCGCGGCGAACTGTTCGAGACGCCCACCGCCGAGCACGTCGCCGAGTTCATCCGCGCCTCCGACGAGGAGGCCGCCCGGCAGACCGTCCGGCCGCTGAAGTCGTCCGGCACCCGCCGCCCCCTCTTCATCGCGCACCCCGCCGGCGGCACCACCGCCTGCTACCGGACCCTCACCGAACTCCTCGGCGGCGACCAGCCCGTCTACGGGCTGGAGCGGTTCGAGGACGCGCCGCCCGTCGAGGAACGCGCCGCCCGCTACGTCCGGCACCTCCAGGAGGCCCAGCCCGACGGCGCGTTCCGGCTGGGCGGCTGGTCGTTCGGCGGCGTCCTGGCCTACGAGACCGCCCGGCAGCTCACCGCCGCCGGCCGCGAGGTCGAACTGGTCGCGCTGTTCGACGCCGGGCTCCCCCTCCCCGTCGAGGACGAGTCCGACACCCTCGCCCGCCGGTTCGCCGCGTTCGCCGACTACATCAACCAGACCTACGGGCTCGACGTCGCCCTCACCTACGACGAACTCGCCGGACTGGACGAGGAGGCCCAGTTCGCCCTCGTCATGGAACGCGCGGAACCCCTCGTCGACCACATCCCCCCGGCGGCCCTCACCCACCAGCTCACCTCGCACCAGGACACCCGATCCCTGGAGGCGTACCGGCCCGGCCCGTACGACGGCCGCGTCGTCCTCTACCACGCGCCCGAGGAGACGCCGTGGTCGGTGAAGGACGCCCGCTACGTGCTCGACGGCACCAACGGCTTCGGCGACCTCTGCGCCGACCTGGAGATCGTCACCGTTCCCGGTGCGCACCACCTCAACCTGCTCGACCCGCCCGGGGTCGGGTTCATGGCCGCGCACCTGGAGGACAGGCTCGCCGCACCGGAACGGCCCGGACGGCAGCACCCGCTCATGTCCCCGCCCCTCCCGGAGGAGATCCATGGCTCAGCCCGCTCGGTCCAGTGACCTGCTCGACGCCGCACGCTCGGGCGCCGGAGAGCAGGAGCTGCTCGACCTCGACCTTCCGTCCACCTTCCGCGCCGCCTACACGCTGAAGGACGAGGTCGGCATCTTCGACGGTCACACCGACAAGGACGTGCGCCGCTCCCTGCACGTGGGCGAGGTCGCGATGCCCGAGCTCGCACCGGACGAGGTGGTCGTCGCCGTCATGGCCGCCGCGATCAACTTCAACACGGTGTGGTCGGCCATCTTCGAGCCGGTCCCGACCTTCGCGTTCCTGGAGAAGTTCGGCCGGCAGGGCTGGCACGGCGCCCGGCACGACCTGCCCTACCACATCCTCGGCTCCGACGCCGCCGGCGTCGTCGTCCGCGTCGGCTCCGGCGTCAAGAGCTGGAAGCCCGGCGACCGCGTCGTCATCTCCCCGTCCTACGTCGACGAGGAGGACCACGGCTCCTACGACGACGGCATGATGAGCGAGACCCAGCTCGCCTGGGGCTTCGAGACCAACTTCGGCGCGCTCGGCGAGTTCTGCATCGCCAAGGCCAACCAGCTCATCCGCAAGCCCGCCCACCTCACCTGGGAAGAGGCCGGGTCCAACACGCTGTGCGCCGCCACCGCGTACCGCATGCTCGTCGGCAAGCACGGCGCCCGCATGAAGCAGGGCGACATCGTCCTGATCTGGGGCGCCACCGGCGGGCTCGGCTCGTACGCCACCCAGCTCGTCAAGAACGGCGGCGGTATCCCCGTCTCCGTGGTCTCCTCCGAGGAGAAGGCGGAGATCGTCCGCGCCCAGGGCTGCGAGCACGTCATCAACCGCAACGAGCTCAACCTCGGCGAGCAGGGCATGCGCCACCCCAAGGCCGGCCGGATCCTCGGCGAGGCCATCCGCCGCCTGGTCGGCGAGGACCCGGGCATCGTCTTCGAATACCTGGGCCGCGAGACGTTCGGCGCCTCCGTGTACGTCGCCAAGCGCGGCGGCACCATCATCACCTGCGGCTCGTCCACCGGCTACAAGCACGAGTACGACAACCGCTTCCTGTGGATGCGCCTCAAGAGCATCATCGGCTCGCACGGCTTCAACTACCACGAGGCCGTCGAGGTCAACCGCCTGATCGGCCTCGGCATGATCCACCCGACCCTCTCGACCGTGTTCCCCCTGGAGGAGGCGGGCGAGGCGACGCGCGCCGTCCAGACCAACCAGCACGTGGGCAAGGTCGCCGTCCTGTGCGGCGCCCCCAAGGAAGGCGAAGGCGTCACCGACCACGCCCTGCGCGGCCGCGTCGGCGAGACCCGCCTCAACCTCTTCCGCCGCTGAGTACTTGCGGCGTGCCGTCCCCGCACCGAGGGCTCACAGGGGGACGGCACGCCGCAACCCTTCACCAGTCGAGAAACAACCCGAACTCCGCGTCACACGACCGCCGAAGCCACCCCAGCAGATCCGCGAGACTCTCCGACGCCAGCGCCTCGCCCAGCCATTCCTCGAACCCCGCAGGCTGCGTCACGTGCACCCGCTGCTTCCTGGGCACCCGGTAATTCCATTCGCGGGCCAGCGCGACCGCCCCCGCGAAATCCGGTGAGGCCGCCGCCTCGACGGGCCCGCCTTCCCAGAACGGAACGGGCGACACCGTGGGCACGGGCACGCTGATGATCCGTTCCCGCGCCTCCACCAGCTCCGCCCGTCCCGCCCAGGCATTGGCGCGCCCCCGCGCCTCCAGGGCCTGCTCCCGCAACGCCGCCCACTCCAGGGACAGGTCCCGGCTGGTCGCGTACCGGTACCAAGCCTCCAGATAGTCTCGGTGCCCACCGGCCCGCACCCGCTCGAGATGCGCCAGCCACACCTCCAGCGCTCCCGGCAATTCATCGGGCAGATAACTCCGGTACGCCGCCAGCCGCCATTCCGCCGGGAACACCGGATTCAGCGAGAACAGCATGACCCGCCGATAGTCGTCCGGCCCGTCGTCGATGTCCACGTGCTCGCGCAACCCCTCCGGATTCCCGGGCGGAGCCGAGGAGACCAGGTGGTCGAACTCCCCGTCGTACCAGTTCCCCAAAGCCGCGAACGCGTCCTTCTCCGCCTCGACCAGCCGTTGGAGCTCGGCACGGGACACCCCGTCCCGGACCCGCATCCGAATCCAGTCGACTCCCACAACGAGAACCCTAAGCCGAATGTGGACTCCGTGGTCAAGAGAGGGCGGCCAGGTCGACCATCTGGAAGGAGCCGTCCGCGGTTTCCCTGACGATGTAGCGGTCGAGACCGGGGCCGGTGCCGCCCTGCCAGGCGTTGGCGATGGTGCCCGGCACGGCCCCGCCCTTGTTCGGACCGAGATCGATCAGCTTCTCCGTCGCAAGGTCGTAGAGCATCGCGTTGCGCGCGAGCTTCTTGCCCTGGGACGTGGCCGCGACCAGCTGGGGCAGGAAGCGGTCGTACAGGGGATCCGCCCCAGGGAAAAGGTCCAGGTCGCGCATCTTGAACACGTGTCCGGCCTTGCCGTCCCGCCGCAGGGCATAGGAGTCGGGTGCGCCGCCGGTGTAGGTGACGCCGGCGGCCTGGCCGCCCAGGCACCAGGTGATCCCGCAGGTCCAGGAGGCTTTGCCTTTGGGGAGTTCCGCGTCCCGGGTCTCTCCGGTGTCCATGTTGCGGAGCCGCTTGAAGGACGCCTCGTCGACCCGGCCCGACGTGCCGCCCGGCGTGCCGACCCAGGGCCAGGCGAGTATGCGGGATCCCTCCGTCCCGGGGATCCTCTGAGCCCGGCCGCCGGTGAGAGGCGCCTCGTACACTGCCGTGCCGGCCTGGGGCATGAAATCGTTCGGGCCCCAGCGGATCTTGCCGGCGCCGACGACGAGCCGCCCGATGCTCCTGCCCTCGTCCGATGCCGCGTCGAGGGCGAGGACCTTGCGGGCGGTTCCGCCGGCGAGCGGCGCCGTCCATATCTCGGTCATCATCCGGGCGCCGCTCCTGCGCTGCAGCCACCACGCGACCTGGCCGTCGCCGACGGCGAAGTACGACGCGTAGATCTTCGATCCGGACGGCACCACGACGTCGGTGACCTTGGTGGCCGCGCGCGTCCGGAGGTCGTACACCCACAGGCGGTCGGTGACCTGGAGGCTCGATTCCGTGGAGACCAGGAGTGCGGTCCCGCTCAACGCGACCTTCGGGCGGTACTCGCGGCCGTTGGGGAGGGTCTTCGGCAGGGTCCGGACCGCGCCCTCGGGGACGGGGACGGGCTTCGGCAGCGTGGCGGTCGTCAGCGGCGTCGGCCGCTTGAGCGGCTCGGGGCCGGCGTCGCCGCCGGGGCGGAGGACCAGCGTCGTCCCGCCGGCGGCGACCGCGACCGCCGCGACCGCCGCCACCGCGGACGTGGCGCGCCTGCGGCGGCGGGCCCGGTGCCGGTCGGCGAGCCGATCGAGCAGATCCGGGGCGACCTCGGGGGCGTTCAGCGACGCGGCCTTGAGGGTGCCCTTCAGGGCCTCCCGCATCTCATCGGTCATGGTGCGCTCCCGTCGTCGGTCGGGCCGCCGGACTCCAGTCCGCGCGGAGCTTGTCGAGGGCGCGGGCGGCCTGGCTGCGGACCGTCCCGCGCGAGATGCCGAGCATCCGGGCGATCTCCTCGTCGGGGAGGTCCTCGTAGTAGCGCAGGACCAGCACGGCCCGCTGCCGACGCGGGAGGGCGGCGAGGGAGCGCCACAGCCGCGGGTCGCGTTCCGCCCGCTCCAGGCCGGGGTCTGCGTACTCCCGCTCGGGCACCTCGCCGACCAGGCGCTCCCGGCGGCGGCGCCGCCACATGCTGACGTGCTGCCGGGCCATGATCGTCCGCGTGTAGCCCTCGGGGTCGTCCTTCCGGACGACGCGGGGCCACGCGGCGCGCAGCCTGGCCAGCCCCTCCTGCATGAGGTCCACGGCGTCGTCGGCGTCGCCCGTCAGGACGTACCCGTACCGCAGGAGCGCCGGGGCCCGCTCGGTGACGAACCTCTCGTAGGTCGAACCGTCATCGTCCACAGGCATCCTTTCCGTCACCCCCGGGACGCGCCGGCCCCCCGATCTGTTGCATCCGCACCGGCCAGATGTATTTGTTGTGCATATGATGCGCCACGCATATGATCATCCGTATGGACGACCGCACAGACCAGCTTCTCGGCGTGGTGGCCCTGGCCGTGATGGATCGACTGCGCGCCGGTGTGGCGACGGTGGGCGAGGCCGAGGCCGGCGCGCTGGTGCATGTGCGAGCCTGGCCCGGCGGTTCGGTGGGAGACCTCGCCGGCGTGGTGGGCCTCTCGCAGCCGGCGACCGTGCGGTTGGTGGACCGGCTCGTCGAGCGGGGGCTGCTCCGCCGCGACGCGGGGCCTGACCGGCGCACGGTCGCGCTGGTGCTCACCGAGGCCGGCTCGCGCGCGGCAGAGGCCGTCCTGGCGGCGCGGGCGGAGGCCCTCGCGCCTCTGCTGGCCGGGCTGTCACCGGGTGAGCGGGGCACGCTGGAGCGTCTGCTCGGGCAGGTCACCGCGGGCCTGGCCGCGGATCGTCCGGGGGCGGTCCGCGTTTGCCGGCTGTGCGACCGCGAGTGCTGCACCTCGGGTCCGGGCTGCCCACTTGAGCACACCACCAGGCCGGGAGGCGCGAGGACGAGGCCGCGCGGGTGACGGGCCGGACCGCCGAGGCGGGGGTGGGCGGCCCGTCGCCGCTCCTCCTCGCGGTGGCCGGTTCGGCGGCCGTCGCGACCGCGTTCGGAATGGCCCGCTACGGCTACGGCCTGCTGCTGCCCGACATCCAGGACGACCTCGCGCTGGGGCTGGGCACGCTGGGTGTGATCGGGACGCTCGCCTACGCCGCCTACCTGCTCGCAACGGTGCTCGTGGTCCGCTGCGTCGAGCGCGCGGGCCACCGGGCCACCGTCGTGGGCGGCGGCCTGCTGGCGGTCGCGGGCACGACCGTCGTGGCGCTGGCCGACGGCCCGGTGCCGCTCGGCGCCGGGGCGGCCGTCGCCGGTGCCAGCGCCGGGTTCGTGTACGCGCCGTTCGGCGACGCCGTGGACCGGCTGCCCCCGGTGGAGCGCGCTCGGACGCTGGCGACGATCAGCTGCGGCACCGGGTGGGGCGTCGCCGTCGCCGCCCCGATCGCCGTCCTGACCGGCGACGCGTGGCGGATCGCCTACCTCGGCTTCGCCGGCTGCGCCCTCCTGAGCACGCTGCTGTCCGCACGCACCTTGCCCGGACGTACCACGACGACCGCGGCGCCACCCGCGTCCGCGCCCGGCCGGCGCCCCTCGGCGCTGCCGATGTTCGCGGCCGCGCTGCTGATCGGGCTCGGCAGCGCGACGTTCTGGACCTTCGCGATCGACCACGTCCGCGATGCCGGCCTCGACCAGGCCGCGGGCCGGATCCTGCTGGGCGTGGCCGGGATCACCAGCCTCGCCGGGCTGGCCGCCGCGGACGTGATCGCCCGCCTCGGCGCCCGCCTCACGTTCGTGCTCACCGCGCTGCTGGAGGCCGCCGCCATCGCCGCCATCGCCGTGGCCCCGGACGACCTCACCGCCGTGCTGATCGCCGCGGCGACCGGCATGCAGGGCGTCGGGCTCCTCTTCGGTCCCCTCACCGGCGGTGTGCTCGCCGAGACCACCAGCCTCACCAGCGCGCTGCTCGGCGGTGCGTCCATCGTGGCCGCCGCCGCGCTGCTCGCCCCCCGCTCAGACCTCTTGGAGGCCCGCTCCCGCGCCCCTCGCCGGACCGAGGGGCGCGGGAACGGTGTCAGGTGGTGACGAGGCGGGTGTAGACGATGAGGTTGTCCTTGTAGTGGCCGGACGCCTGGTCGAAGGCGCCGCCGCAGGTCACCAGGCGGAGGGCCGCGTGGTCCAGGTCGGCGCCGAAGACCTTCTTGTGCGGGAAGGCGTTCTTGTCGACGCGCTCCGATCTCTCCACGGCGAACGTGGCGGTGGAGCCGTCCTGGCGGGTCACCTGGATCCGGTCGCCGGGCTTGAGGTCCTTCAACCGGGCGAAGACGGCCGCCTTGCCGTTGGCGTCGACGTGGCCGAGGACGACGGACGGGCCGACCTCGCCGGGGGTGGGGCCCTCCTTGTACCAGCCGGTCAGGCCGGGGCGGCTCAGCGGCGGTTCCTCGATGCGCCCGTCGGGGCGGAGTCCGAGCCGGTCCACCGGGGCCGAGACCTTGATGGCCGGGATGGTGATCTTGGTGGGCGGGGACTCGGGCAGGGGTGCGGTGTTCGCCGCCGGGACGGTGCTGCTGGACGGCCCGGGGGTGGGGGCGGCGGTGTTCTCCCCGCCTCCGCAGCCGGCGAGCAGCGTGGTGAGCAGTGTGGTGAGCAGTGCGCCGGCCGCCGCGCACGCGGCGCGGCGACCGGCGGCCGAGGCCGGGTACCCGGGCACCTTACGACCGCTCCCGGGCCGTCCTGCGGCGGAGGGCGAAGGCGCCGAGGCCCGCGAGGGCGAGTGCGCCCAGGCCGGCGGCGGGCAGCGCCGAGCCGTTGCCCTGGGTGCTGCCGTCGCCCGTGTCGATGCGGCCGGTGGGGATCTTCGGCTGCTTGGGCTTCAGGCCGTCGTTCTTCTCCGGGCTGGTGCTGAGCTTGACCGAGCCGTAGCCCTTGCAGACCACCGTGGCGGTCGTCGGGTCGGGGAGGTTCGTGCGGAAGGTGCCCGTGGCGGTCCAGCGGTTCGCGCTCAGCTTCTTCACGGCCAGCGGGCTGCGGGTGTAGCCGTTGCCGGTGATGGTCACCGTGGACGGGCAGGTCACGGTGAACGTCGTCGTGCCGCCGGGGACGACGCGGCGGCTGGACAGCTTCACCTTGTCGTAGCCGAATTTGAACACGGGCTTGGGCGGAGTGGGGACGTCGGGGGCGACGGCGCGCCAGCGGCCCTGCTTTTCGCCGGGCTTCTTCAGGCAGATCATGGGCGTGCCGTCTTTGGTCTTGCTCTTCTGGCCGAGGTGCTCGTTCTTGCAGAAAGCGCCAGGGGTGACCGTGGTGGGGACGGGCTCGGCGGCGAGGGCGGGGGCGGCCATTCCCAGGACCATGGCCCCCGCGGCGAATCCCGTCGCGGCCAGGCGAATCGCGCGCATGCCTTTCTCCTCTGATCGTGTTTTCCGGCAGGCCGGAGACGCGCCTCGGTCGTGGCGGGGAAGCCGCGCATCGGCGCGGTCGGCAGAGGTCGCGCTCCATCCGGTGGGATGGAAGAGAACGATGAGCACGCAGCTTAGCGACGGCCTATTGCGAAACAAGCGAAATGTGGGAAGGGATATCGGACTGGCCGGATCAGGTCAGTCAAGGTGATTGTGTCAACCTTTTTCCCTTTAACGCGACCCGCGTTCGACGGCCTTGCGTTCCTTTTCCTCGCGGTCGCCGGTGCGGGACGGCGGGGTGGCCAGGTCGGTCATGAAGCGGCGGTTCAGGGCTATGCGCACCCTGCCCAGGCGGCCGCGGGCCTCGGGGGCTTCCACGCCCTGGTGTTCGGGACGGCCCATGGCGATCGCCGCGGGTGGGCGGGCGTCGGTGATGGGGGCCGCGCGCTCGTCGTCCAGAGGGTGCTCGACCTCGGTGTACTCGCCTTCGGGGGAGCGGCGGATCATGCCGGTCTCCAGGCCGTGCTCGATGAGCGCGCGGTCGCGGTGCTGCAGGCCGAGGCAGATCCGGTACGCGATGACGTAGGCGAGGACGGGGCCGAGGATGATCGCGCCGCGGAAGAACCAGGTCGTCCAGAAGAGCGGGATGTGGAACGTGTTGGCGAGGATGTCGTTGCCGCCGGCGATCCACAGGACGGCGTAGAACACGACGCCGCCCATGCCGATGCCGGTGCGGGCGGGGACGTCGCGCGGCCGGTCCAGGAGGTTGTGGATCTGGTGGTCGCCGGTGACCCAGCGTTCCAGGAACGGGTAGAGCGCCAGCCCGGTGAACAGGACGCCCGGGACGACCAGGGCGGGGACCATCACGCTGAAGGTGACGGTGTGGCCCCAGGCGTTGATCTCCCAGGCGGGCATGATGCGCAGCGCGCCCTCCAGCCAGCCCATGTACCAGTCGGGCTGGGAGCCGGCGCTGATGGCGCCCGGGTTGTACGGGCCGAACAGCCAGATCGGGTTGATCTGGAAGAAGGTGGCCAGGAGGGTGACGACACCGAAGACCCACAGGAAGAACGCGGTGGTCTTGGCGATGAACACCGGGAAGAAGGGGTAGCCGCGGACGGTGCGGTTGGTGCTGCCCTTGCCGGGGAACTGGGTGTGGGTCTGCCGCCAGGTCAGCACGATGGCGTGCAGCGGGATGAGGGCGAGCAGGATGCCGGGGATGAGCAGGATGTGGATGACGTACAGGCGGGGGATGATCAGGTCGCCGGGGAACTCGCCGCCGAACAGGAACATCTGCGCGTAGGTGCCGACGACCGGGATGCCCAGCAGGACGCCTTCCAGGATGCGGATGCCGGTGCCCGACAGCAGGTCGTCGGGGAGGGAGTAGCCGAACAGGCCGTTCAGCATGACGAGCATGAACAGGAGGATGCCGATCAGCCAGTTCAGCTCGCGGGGCTTGCGGAAGGCGCCGGTGAAGAAGTTGCGGAGCAGGTGGACGACGATCGCCGCCATGAAGACGATCGTGGCCCAGTGGTGGATCTGCCGCATGAGCAGGCCGCCGCGCACGTCGAAGCTGATGTGCAGGGTGGAGGCGTAGGCCTCGCTCATCCGGACGCCGCGGAGGGCCTGGTACGAGCCGTCGTACACGATTTCGTTCATGCTCGGCTTGAAGAACAGGGTGAGGAACACCCCGGTCAGCAGGATGATCACGAAGGAGTACATCGCGATCTCGCCGAGCAGGAAGCTCCAGTGGTCGGGGAAGGCCTTGCGGAACGCCTTGCGGGTGAAGGCCGCGGCGCCGAAGCGCTCGTCGATCGCCCGGCCGGCGCCGGCCAGTGCCTTCGGCGGCCCCTGGCCGCCCCCGTCCTCGTTCGCCGCCACGCGGACCTCCCGGGTGGTACGTCTCCTCTATGTCGCACTACCCGGTAGACGCCCCGGCGACCAGGGTTGTGACATCGGGGCATTCGGTCGGACCGAATCTGGTCGAAACGCCGCAGGGGGCTTTGCGTGGACGCCCGTCTAGGGACATGATTTTCACCACATAAAGCACATAAGTAGGCAATTACCCCGGGTGGCCGGACTGCCACGCCGGGGGATCGCGTCGGCGGGAGGCACAGTGGCCGAGGAGGGATCCGGCCTGGGGCGGGCCTGGCACGAACTGCCCCGGGAACTGGCCGATCACATGCGGCCCCATCTCGACGAGGTCGCCGATGACATGATCCAGACCATCCGGTCCCGGGTCAGCGAGTACGACCGGCCGGCCGACGGCGCCTACTCGGGCACGACCCGGCAGGCGGTCGAGCGCGTCCTGCACTACTTCGTGGACCGGGTCGCCGACCCCGACCACGACTCCGGCCCGGTCACCGACTTCTTCCGCGCGATCGGCCGCGGCGAGGCCGCCGAGGGCCGCAGCCTGGACGCGATGCAGAGCGCGATGCGGGTCGGCGGGATGGTCGCCTGGCGGCGGATCAGCGAGGGCGCCGCGGCGCTGGAGGTCGCCCCGCGCACCCTCGGCACGGTCGGCGAGGTCCTCATGCAGTTCCAGGACGAGCTGGCCGCCGCGGCCGCCGAGGGCTTCGCGCAGGCCAAGGCGGCGGTGGCCGGGGAGATGCAGCGGCGCCGCAAGCGCCTGCTCGACCTGCTGTTCGCCGACCCGCCGGTGGGCCCGGAGGCGATCGCCGACCTGGCCGCGGCGGCGCACTGGCCGGTGCCCCGCACGATCGCCGCGGTCGCGCTGGGCCGCCGCCACCACCGCGACTCCCGGCTGCCCGCCTTCCCGCCCGACGTCCTGGTCGACCTCACCCGCCGCACGCCCAGCCTGATCATCCCCGATCCGGACGGCCCCGGCCGGGCCGGCGTGGTGGACCGCTCACTGAGCGGCTGCCTGGCGGTGGTCGGCCCGAGCGTCCCGGTGGCCGAGGCGGCCCGGTCGATCCAGTGGGCCCGCAAGACGCTCGGCCTGGTCGAACGCGGTGTGATCGAGGCCGACACCGGGGTGATCCGCAGTGTCGAGCACATGTCCACGCTGATCCTGTTCCAGGACGAGGAGCTGATCACCTCGCTGGCCGAGCTGCGGCTGGCGCCGCTCGGCCATCTGCGCGCCGGGCAGCAGGACCGGCTGGCCGAGACGCTGCTGGCCTGGCTCCAGTCGGGCCGCAACGCCAACGAGGTGGCGATGCGGCTGCACGTCCACCCGCAGACCGTCCGCTACCGGCTGCGGCAGCTGGAGGACCTGTTCGGGGACCAGCTGATGGACCCTGACCTGCGCTTCGACCTGGAGATCGTGCTGCGGGCGCGGGCGCTGCTGGCCGACGACGCCGAGGGGCGCGTCCTGTCCGGGCCCGGCGCGGCCGTGGGCGATCCGGGTTCCGGTCCGTCCGGCGTCGTCACGAACCTGCGCCGCTGAGCCCCTCCGCCTCGCCCGGCTGCTCGGGGATGGTGACGCGGATGCGGCAGCCCTGGGGCGTGTCGACGACGTAGATCTCCCCGTCGTGCAGCTCCACGGCCCAGCGGGCGATGGCCAGGCCGAGGCCGGTGCCGCCGCCCGGCGTGCCGACCCGGGTGCGGTCTTCCCGGACGGGCGCGCCCCGCGAGAAGCGCTCGAAGACCCGCGCGCGCTCGCTCGGCGGGATCCCGGGCCCCCGGTCGGCGACCTCCAGCAGCAGGCCGCCGCCGACCGTGCCGAGGGGGGCGGCGGTCACGGTGACCGGGGCGTCCGGCGGGCTGTGCCGGGCCGCGTTGTCCAGCAGGTTGGCGACCACCTGGTGGAGGCGGTCGCGGTCGGCCACCGCGTGCAGGCCGGGGGTCACGTCGATGTCGAACCGGACGTCGGGACGGCCCGCGGCGGCCTCCGCCGTCACGTCCCCGAGGAACGCGGCGACATCGATCCCGGCCAGGTCGAGCCGGGCCGCGCCGGCGTCCACCCGGGACAGGTCGAGCAGCTGGGTGACCAGGCGGCCGAGGCGCTCGGTCTGGTCGAGGGCCGATTCCAGGACCTCGGGGGTGGCCGGGGTGACGCCGTCCGCGACGTTCTCCAGCACGGCCCGCAGCGCGCTGATCGGGGTGCGCAGCTCGTGCGAGACGTTGGCCACGAACTCCCGCCGCTGCCGCTCCACCTCGGCCAGGTCGGCGGCCATCCGGTTGAACGCGTGCGCCAGCTCGCCGACCTCGTCCCGCGAGGTGGCGCGCACCCGGCGGCTGTAGTCGCCGCGCGCCATCGCCCGCGCCGCCGCGGTCATCTCGCGCAGCGGCGCGGTCATCCCGTGCGCCAGCAGCTGCATGATCACCAGCGAGACCAGGACCCCGGCGGGCAGCGTCTGCCGGGCGCGAAGATCGAGCGCGTACCCCCACAGCACCATGAGAATGGCCGTGCACGCCGTCACCGACGTCACGACCCCGAACTTCACCTTGATCGAGCGCAGCGGGTCGAGCGGCCGCGGCAGGATCGTCCACAGCCTGTGGACAGTGCCCCGGGGAGGGGCCTCGGGGGTACTCATGCGGGGATCTCCAGGCAGTAGCCGACGCCGTGCACGGTACGGATCAGGTCGGCGCCCAGCTTGCGGCGCAGCGCCTTGACGTGGCTGTCCACGGCGCGCGTCCCGGAGGCGTCCGCCCAGTCCCAGACCTGTTCCAGCAGCACGGCGCGGGTCAGCACCGTGCCCTGGTTGCGGGCCAGGCAGCCCAGCAGCTCGAACTCGGTCGGGGTCAGATGCACCTCCTCCCCGTCCCGCCGCACCCTCCTGGACCGCGGATCGATCTCCAGCGGACCGGCGCGCAGCGGCCCGGCGGGCTCCGGCCCGCCGTCCGGGTCGTCGGACGAGCGCTCCACGCGGCGCAGCACGGCCCTGATGCGCGCGGCCAGCTCGCGCATGCTGAACGGCTTGGTGATGTAGTCGTCGGCGCCGACGCCCAGGCCCACCAGGAGATCGGTCTCGTCGTCGCGGGCGGTGAGCATCAGCACCGGCACGGGACGTTCCGCCTGGACGCGGCGGCAGACCTCCAGGCCGTCGAAGCCGGGCAGCATGAGGTCGAGGACGATCAGGTCCGGCCGGTACGACCGGGCCCGCTCCACGGCGGACGGCCCGTCGGCGGCGATCTCGACCGCGAAGCCCTCGGCCGCCAGCCGGTCCGCCACCGCCCCCGCGATCGTCGGCTCGTCCTCGACGACCAGGATGCGCTGCTGGTTCGCTGTCACAGCCCGAACTGTACGCAGAAAGCGTGTCCGAGTTCGTTGGGAAATGTAGGGGTTATGTGAAGGCGATCACGGTCCGATCGGCCAGGTGTGGACGGGCTCGTTGGAGTGCATCAACCGGGTGTAACTCTGCGTCATCAGCCGCAACGCCTCGTGCCGCTCCGTGCCGAACGACTCCTCGATCGCGTCCACGGTCTGGATCTGCCAGGACGCGCCGGTCTGTCCCGTCGTGCAGCGCTGGTCGATGATCCCGAGCAGCCGGTCGCGGCGGGCCGGGTCGACGTTCCAGCGGTCCAGGCCCTCGTACGCCATCGGCAGCAGGGTCCGCTGCACCAGCTCGCACGCGGGCACCTCCCCGACGCCCGGCCAGTAGAGCATGGCGTCCAGGCCGTCGCGGGCGGCGCGGCGCAGGTTCTCGGCCGCGGTCTGGAACGACATCCGCGTCCACACCGGCCGGTCCTCCTCGGCCAGCGTCCGCACCAGCCCGTAGTAGAACGCGCCGTTGGCGACGACGTCGGCGACGGTGGGCCCGGCGGGCAGCACCCGGTTCTCCACGCGCAGGTGCGGGCGGCCGTTCACGACGGCGTAGATCGGGCGGTTCCAGCGGTAGACGGTCCCGTTGTGCAGGCTCAGCTCGCCCAGTTCGGGGATGCCGCCGTTCTCCAGGACCTCCTGCGGGTCCTCGTCGTCGCACAGCGGAAGCAGCGAGGGGAAGTAGCGGGTGTTCTCCTCGAACAGGTCGAAGACCGAGGTGATCCAGCGCTCCCCGAACCAGACCCGGGGCCGCACGCCCTGCGTCTTCAGCTCGTCCGGGCGGGTGTCGGTGGCCTGCTCGAAGAGGGTGATGCGGGTCTCGTGCCAGAGTCGGTGCCCGAACAGGAAGGGGGAGTTGGCGGCCAGCGCCACCTGCGGCGCCGCCAGCGCCTGCGCGGCGTTCCAGTAGTCGCCGAAGTGGTCGGGGCTGACCTGGAGGTGGAACTGCACGCTGGTGCACGCGGCCTCGGGGATGATCGTGTCGGCGTGCATCCGCAGCGGTTCGGGGCCGTCCACCGCGATCCGCATCTCCTCGCCCCGGGCGGCGAAGATCTGGTCGTTGAGCATCTTGTAGCGGGCGTTGGACGACAGCGACTCCTCCCCGATGTCGGAGCGGCGCAGCGTGGGCAGGATCCCGATCATGATCAGATGGGCGCCGACCTCGCGGGCCCGCGCGTCGGCCCGGTTGAGATGCTCGCGGACCTCCGCCTCCAGCTCCCCGGTGCCGGACCCGCCCAGCTCCCGCGGCGGGATGTTGATCTCCAGGTTGAACTGGCCCAGCTCGGTGGCCCAGGCGGGGTCCGCGATCGCCTTGAGCACGTCGGCGTTGCGCATCAGCGGATCGCCCATGGCGTCGACCAGGTTCAGCTCGATCTCCAGGCCGATGTGCGGCCGTTCGAAGTCGAACTGCGACTCGCCGAGCATCCGCGCGAGCACGTCGAGACAGCTGCGGACCTTGTCGCGGTAGCGACGCCGGTCCTCCCCGCTGATGGTGGTGGCGCTCACATCCCTGCCCATATGTCCCGCCTTGCTGGATTTGGATTGCTATGAGACGCATGTCCAGTCGGGCCGTGACGAAACCCCAGAGCCGGTTTCGGTCAGACCGATGCCCGGGTGAATCGCCCGGACCTGCGGCCCGGTTCGCCCCCCGGCTGGTTACTTGCCGGTACGGTTGGCCGAGTCCCGGGCGGTATCGGGGGGAGCCGTGCCACCCTGGCGCGAGGCCCGACCCCGCCCCACCCGCTCCGCGCCCGCCCCCCGCCAGGACGAGGAGATCCATGCGGCTGCGACCCCGGTCGATCCGCGCGCGCGACACCCTGATCGCCGCCGTGCTGGCGGCCCTGGTCTTCGGGTCGATCGCCGCCGGCACCGACCTGGCGGTGCGGTACGCCACCGGCGCCGAGCTGCTCCAGGAGACCCAGATCGCCGCCCGCCGGGTCAGCGCCGGCGTCCGCGACGGCTCCCTCACCGGCCCCCGGATCCCCGACTACACCCGGGGCCGCATCCTCATCCAGGTCGTCGCCCCCGGCGGCGAGGTCATCGGCGCCACCCCGGCCGCCGCCGGACGCCCGCCGCTCAGCGACGTGTGGCCGTCCCGCGACGAGCGCATCATCGACAGGACCCAGTGCCGCGCCGTCGGCCCCGGCGGCCACTGCGAGGTCCTGGAGGTCATCCGCACCACCACCGCGCCCGACTCCGTCGTCGTGTACGCGGTGAAGCCGATGCCGCGGATCCTGGTCACCGGCCTCCTGGAGGCCCTCCTGACCCTCGCGGTGCTGGCCCTGTCCGCCCTGGTCGCGAAGATCACCTGGCGGTTCGTCGGCCGCACCCTGCGCCCGGTCGAGGAGATCCGCACCCAGCTCGCCGAGATCAGCGCCAGCGACCTCAGCCGCCGGGTCCCCGAGCCGCCGGGCGAGGACGAGATCGCCCAGCTGGCCCGTACCGCCAACGAGACCCTCGACCGGCTGGAACGCGCCGTCGCCCGGCAGCGCCAGTTCGCCTCGGACGCCTCCCACGAGCTGCGCACCCCCATCGCGGGCCTGCGCGCCAACCTGGAGGACGCCTCGATGCACCCCGACGACACCGACCTGGAACGCACGATCGCCTCGGCGCTCCGCGACACCGACCGCCTGGAGTCGATCGTCACCGACCTGCTCCTGCTGGCCCGGATCGGCACCGGCGGCACCGCCGCCCAGGAGACCATCGACCTGTCCGAACTGGCCGCCGCCGAACTGCGCCGCCGCACGTCGTCCGGCCTGGCCGTGCACACCAGCCTGGACCCCGGCGTGGCCGTCCGCGGGGTGCGGATGCAGCTCGTCCGCCTCCTGGGCAACCTGCTCGACAACGCCGAACGCTACGCGGGCGGCAAGGTCGAGATCGAGGTCGACTCCCAGAACGGGCACGCCCGCCTGACCGTCACCGACGACGGCGCCGGGGTTCCCCCCGAAGACCGCGAACGCGTCTTCGAACGCTTCACCCGCCTGGACTCCGCCCGCAGCCGCGGCTCCGGAGGCACCGGCCTGGGCCTGGCCATAGCCCGCGAGATCGCCCAGGCCCACGGCGGCTCCCTCCGCATCGAGGACCACCCCCAAGGCGCCCGCTTCGCCCTTTCACTCCCCCTCGCCCCGTAGAGTGCAGGGCCATGCGGACGCACGAGGCGGCACGCCTGAAAGAACCGGTGGCACCGAAACTCCCGCCCAAGCTGGCCCGGGCCGCCTATCCGGAGGACGAACCCGCCGACGACTCCGTCCACCTCTCGCTGCACTACGGCGCCTTCGACCTCGTCGGCCTGGACGTCGAAGCCGTCGAATTCGAACGCTGCCGGTTCGACGAGACCCGCCTGGCCGGCACGACCTTCCGCCGCACCGGCCTGGCCGACGTCGCCTTCAAGGGCTGCGACCTGGCCAATCTCCGGATGTTCGACTCCCGCATGTTCGGTGTCGCGATCGAGGACTGCCGCCTGACCGGCCTTTCCCTGACCGACTGCGGCTTCCGCGACGTCCTTTTCCGCGACTGCCGGGCCGATCTCACCTCGTTCCGTTTCTCGCGCTTCAAGAACGTCGTCTTCCGCGGCTGCAACCTGGCCGAGGCCAATTTCCAGGGCGCCGACCTCCGGGGCGCCAGATTCGAGGACTGCAGGCTCACCGGAGCCCAGTTCAGCGCCGCCCACATGCACGGCACCCGCATCGCCAACTGCGACCTGTACGGGGTCAACGGCATCCAGAGCTTCGAGGGCGCCATCGTCAACACCACCGACGCCCAGGGCCTCCTCCACGCCCTCACCGCCGCCATGGGCATCACCATCGAAGACTGACGTTCAGGCGAGCCCCGGCACCATCCCGCCCTGACTCATGCCCGCGCCCCGCCCAACTCCTGGACGATCACCCGCACGGCACCGTACAGAGCCGCGACGGGCACGATCGCCCGACCGTCGCCGGGCCAGGTGAACCACCAGCGCCCGTCCCTAAAGTCGCACCCCACCTCCAGCGAGGTTCCGCCCTTCTCCACGTGCAGGGCGTGAACCCCGCCCTCCTCTCCGACCCGGCACTTGAACCCGGGCCTGGCCCCGACGGCCCGCCCGAGCCTCTCCAGATGCTCGCGCCGCTGGTTGCCCGTCCTGCGCCGCTGCCCATCGGTCGCCGCATGGCGGCCCCTACCGAACCACATCCGCTTCACCTCGCTCGCTTGTGGACGACCGTTGACCACGGCGCGGCCAGGTGCACACGGGGGAACGCACACCGGGCCGCGCCGTCTCCACTACAACTGAGGGTGCTCCTATAGAGGCGCCCTCTTTTCCAGTGGCGGCCACGGGAAAACCGCCACTGGGCCTATAGGTCCTTTGCCCGCGCCTGCACGCGCTCCCGTATGAGCGCCGTTCGCAATGCCTCGGGCGTTGGATGCATCAACGTGGGCGTTACCCCGGCCGTGGGATCGTGCAAGCTGGCGATCCATTCGCCGAGCCGGCCGTCCGCACGGACCGACCGCCAGATCCGATGCCCCTCGAACTCTTGACGTAGCTGTTCGAGAACTTTCTCTTCAGTGTTCGAGTCCCTGTCCATCGAGAAACCTTCGTGTCACTTCCATCGGAATTGCTGCCACCACACTCGCACACGTGATTACCCTGAGGAAGCGACCAGGCACTACCAGCGACAAACCCCAGCCGAGATCGTCCGAACCCGGCCGATCAGGTTCGACATACGGGAGGCCCCCATGCCCGCACGTCCCGAGCCCTACGACGCCCCCGCCATCACCACGTTCGCCACCGAACTGGAGGCATGGCGGACGGCCGCCGGGCTGACGAAGACGGCCCTCGCCCAGGCCCTCGGCTGCACCGACGCCTACGTGGGCCAGGTCGAACTGTGCAAGAACCTTCCCTCACAGGAGTTCGCCCAGGACCTCGACACCTACTTCAAGACCAACGGCCTCTTCCACCGCCTCTGGAAGCGCATCGAGGAGACTCGCCACCTCTCCACCCTCCCGCCCGGCTTCCCCCAGTACCTCGCCTACGAGGCCAACGCCGAGACCATCCGCAACGTCAGCCCGACGCTCGGGGACTGTACGGTTTTCGGTGTAACTCCTGATCATGGAGTGACACATGACAACCGGAACGAGCACGGAGGCTGTGGTGGCCGAGTCCGACAAGCCGACCACGGCCGCGGTCGAGCAGGAGC
>NZ_JBHSON010000041.1:0-88053 GCF_042656285.1 Actinomadura rugatobispora
CAACCGGGCCCATCTGTCCTTCGGGCAGGGCGAGCACGGGTGTCCCTTCCCGGTGCCCGAGCTCGCCGAGATCATCGCCAGGACCTCGGTCGAGGTGCTCCTGGACCGCCTGCCCGACATCGAACTGTCGGTCAAACCCGACGAGCTGGAATGGGTCCCCTCGTTCTGGGTCCGCCGCCTGGCCGCCCTTCCCGTCCGCTTCACCCCGGCCGGCTTCCGCCCGGACGCCTAGCCGCGGAGCAGGTGCCGGGCCATGACCAGCCGCTGGATCTGGTTGGTGCCCTCGTAGATCTGGGTGATCTTGGCGTCGCGCATCATGCGCTCGACCGGGAAGTCGCGGGTGTAGCCGGCGCCGCCGAGCGCCTGGACGGCGTCGGTGGTCACCTGCATGGCGACGTCGGAGGCGTAGCATTTGGCGGCGGCGCCGAAGAAGGGCAGGTCGTCGTCGCCGCGCTCGGACTTCGCGGCGGCCACGTAGACCATCTGGCGGGCCGTCTCGACCGCCGTGGCCATGTCGGCCAGCATGAACTGGAGCCCCTGGAACTCGGCGATGGCCTTGCCGAACTGCTTGCGCTCCCTGACGTAGTCCAGGGCGATGTCCAGCGCCCCCTGCGCGATGCCGACGGCCTGGGCGCCGATGGTGACCCGGGTGTGGTCCAGCGTGCGCAGCGCGATCTTGAGTCCCTCGCCGGGGGAGCCGACCATCCGGTCGCCCGGGACGCGGACGTTGTCGAAGTGCAGCTCGCGGGTCGGTGAGCCCTTGATGCCGAGCTTGCGTTCGGGAGCGCCGAAGGTGAACCCGGGGTCGCTCTTCTCCACGACGAACGCGCTGACGTTCGAGCCGCGCCTGCCGTCGGGGTCGGTGACGGCGAGCACGGTGTAGTACTCGGAGACCCCGGCGTTGGTGATCCACGCCTTGTGCCCGGACAGGATCCAGTCGTCGCCGTCGGGGACCGCCCGGCATTTCATGGAGGCGGTGTCGGACCCGGCCTCGCGCTCGGACAGCCCGTAGGAGAACCCCGCCTCGCCCCGGGCCAGCGGCGGGAGGTACCTGGCCTTCACCTCCTCGGACGCGGCCAGGATCAGCGGCATGCTGCCGAGCTTGTTCACCGCGGGGATGAGCGAGGACGACGCGCACGCGCGGGCGACCTCCTCGATGACGATGCACGTCGCCAGGGCGTCCGCCCCCACCCCGCCGTACTCCTCGGGGACGTGCGGCGCGTGGAAGTCCGCGGCGATCAGGGCGTCGTGGGCGGCCTGGGGGTACACCGCCTGCTCGTCGACCTCCGCGGCATGCGGGGCGATCTTGTCCTGGGCCACCGCGCGGACGGCGTCCCGGACGGCCTCGTGGTCGTCGGAGATGCGGAACAGATCGAAGCCGGTGGCGGGCATGGGCGTCCTTCGGGGTCGGGGAGGGCGGTGTGGTACTAGATACCTAGTAGACGGTACTCAGTCCCTTCGAGGGAGGCAACCCTCGGACGCCGCCGCGGATAAGGTCGCAGCGGCACAGGTGAGGAGCACGGGATGCCAGAGCGAACCGCCAAGGACCGCCTGATCGAGGCGGCGTTCGCGCTGTTCGAGGAGCGCGGCTACGAGGGCACCACGATCGACGACATCACCGAGCGGGCCGGGGTGGGCCGCACGACCTTCTTCCGTGCGTTCCGCTCCAAGGAAGACGTGATCTTCCCCGATCACGAGGCGCTGCTGGCCACCATCCGCTCCCGTCTCGCCGGTTCCACCCAGCGGACCGCGCTCGTCGCGGTCTGCGAGGCGGCCCGGCTCGTCCTCCTGCACTACCTCGGCGAGGGGGAGACGGCCATCGCCCGGTACCGCCTCACCCGGACCGTCCCCGCCCTGCGGGACCGCGAGATCGCCGGCACCCAGCAGTACCAGCGGGTGTTCCGCGAGTTCATCCACACCTGGATGGGCGGTGGCGAGGAGAGCGCCCTGCAGGCCGAGCTCATGGCCGCCGCGGTGGTGACCGCGCACAACCACGTGCTGCGCCGCTGGCTGCGCGGCCTGACCGGGAGCCCCGAGGAGGAGCTGGACGCGGCCTTGGACCACACGGTCGAACTCTTCACCGATGCCGCCGCGGCCGGCGGCGCGGGTTCGATCGTCGTGTTCCGTACGACCAAGAACCTCAACGCGGTGCTGCCCGTCCTGCGCAGCGTCCTCGGCGAACCGGGCTAGCCGGGCGCAGGCGCCCGGGTCACAGCTGGATGTGCCCGGTGAGCCAGGATTCGACGAAGTGCTCCAGGGACTGGGCGACGCAGCGGCGGTTGTCGGTGCGGTGGTCCCAGACGAAGATGTCCGGCCTGCCTTCGGGGACGAGCGCGTAGGCGAACAGGTTGCCGTCGCCGGGAGCGTCGGAGAAGAACAGCAGCTGGTCGAAGGCCATGTAGAGCCTTTTCAGGGCGGGGTAGGTGCGCATTTCCAGGTTGCCCTGGAGGAGCTGTTCGGCGGAGAAGACCAGGTTGTAACCGTTGGCGTCGACCACGCCGTCGGTCTCACCGAGGAGTTTGACCAGGTCGTCGGGAAGCAGGTGCCCCAGTGTCTCCTCGGTCCGGTACAGGGCCTCTTCCGTGGCCGGGGAGGCGAAGCGGGCCTGGGAGGTGTGTTGTTCGATCAGCTCGCGCCACATTCGCGAATCATGACGAAAACGGGCCCGCGCCGTCCAGTCGCCCGATCGGCACGCCCGGATCCTCCTGCGGCCATCACCGTGCCGGTGCCCCACGCCCTTACAGAAGGATCTCGTCGGGCGACGGCGCGGCCAGGTCGCCGAGGTCGATTCCGAACTCCCAGCAGTACAGGCTGTATGTTCTCACCCCGGTGCGCCTGGCGTGCGCACGGTGCAGTGTCGCGTGCTCGCGCGTCTGCCACAGCCGGTCGTCCCCGGTGAGCCAGGCGTCGAAGCGCAACTGCTTGATCCCCTCACTCCGCACGTGCTCGTGGACGCCCTTGAGCAGCGGGTCGGTGGCCGCCGGGTCCGGCCGGACGCGCAGCGAGTACCGTCGGAGCCGCTGCCCCGCCAGCTTCTCGGAGCCGACGCGTACGGGCTCGGACAGGTGCCGTATCGAGGCCACGGTCTCCGAGCGCTCGCTCCTCCAGTTCGTCTGGCCGCCGGTGGCCCGCGTCCAGCGCTTTCCGCTCTGGAGCCGATCTTGTGGCGACAGCTCGGTGAACATGTCCGGTCCCGCGTGGAGAAGGTGCACGGCGTCCGCTCCCGTGCCGAAGCGCAGCAGGCGCAGATGCCGTTCGAAGTCCCAGACCCCCTCACCCCTGTGGTCCCCGCCGATGCCGTGGAACGCATCGGCCACCACGGCGACGCGGGCGGTCCTCACCGCCTCCACCTCATCGGCTATGTGCTCGATCGGCACATCATGGGACCGCAAACCGGTGTCCGTCCGCCACCCGCCCACGCACGCCTCCCCGCCGGTCCTTCCTGCCCACGTCCAGTGGAACGGTGGCAGGCCGGGCGCGGCCCGGACGGGTGATCTTGGTGGATGGCCTGTGGTGGCCAGGCCGCGGGACCGTCCGGTCAGGCGCTGATGTAGACGTTCTTGGTCTGGAGGAACTCGTAGAGGCCCTCCTTGCCGCCTTCCCGTCCGAAGCCGCTCTGCTTGTAGCCGCCGAACGGGGCGCCGGGGGGCTGCCCGGAGACGCCGTTGACGAGCACGGTGCCGGATTGGAACCGGGGCACGAGGCGGTGCACCCGTGCGACGTCGCGGGTCTGGAGGTAGGTGCCGAGGCCATAGGGGGTCGAGTCGGCCAGTTCCACCGCCTCCTCCTCACTGTCGAACGGGGTGATCGACAGCACCGGGCCGAAGATCTCCTGCTGCGCGGCCTCGCTCCGCGGGTCCACGTCGGCCAGGACCGTCGGCTCGATGAAGTAGCCGTCACGGATGTCGGGCGCCAGGGCCGACCGCTCGACGCCGCGGCCCCCGGCGACGACGCGGCCGTCCCCGCCCGCGCGGTCGATCATGCCGAGGATGCGGTCGTAGGCGGCCTGGTCGACGACGGGGCCGACGATCGTGCGCTGGTCGAACGGATCGCCCACCCGCAGTCCGGCGACGCCCTGCGCGGTGGCCTCCACCACCTGGTCGTACACCTGGCGATGCACCAGCATCCGGGTGGCGAGGTTGCAGCCCTGCCCGGCCAGGGTGGTGCAGGACCCGATCGTCAGGGCGATGGCCTGGCCGAGGTCGGCGTCCGGGAAGACCACGTTCGCCGCCTTGCCGCCCAGTTCCAGGACGACCGGTTTCAGGGTGTGCCGGGCGGCCTCCAGGATCTTCTTGGCGGTGGGGATGCCGCCGGTGAAGGAGATCTTGGCGACGTCCGGGTGGCGGACCAGCCTGTCGCCCGCTTCGGGCCCGCCCGGCAGGACGTGCAGGACGCCCGGGGGCAGGCCCGCCTCCAGGGCGATCTCGGCGAACCGGGCGACGGTGTACGGCGACTGCTCGGGGGCCTTGACGACCACGCAGTTGCCCGCGGCCAGCGCGGGCGCGATCTTCATGCCGACCGACACGATCGGCCCGTTCCAGGTCAGGATGATGCCGACCACGCCGTACGGTTCCGGGACGGTGTAGTCGAAGCCCTGCCCCATCAGCGGGCTGGGCGGGATCGTCGCGCCCTCGAGCTTGTCCGCCCAACCGGCGTAGTACCCGAACCATCCCGCGCAGAGGTTCGCCAGCGCCGCCGACACGGTGGCGGGGACGCCGAGTTCGAGCGTGGTGAGGCGGCCGAGCTCGGGCACCCGGGCCTCCATCAGCTCCTCCACCCGCTGCAGGATGCGCCGGCGCTTGTCCGGTGACATGGCCCGCCACTCGGGGAATGCCTTCCTGGCGGCGGCGACGGCCGCGTCCACTTCGTCCGGGCCGCTCAGCACGACGGTGCCGTTGACGCGGGCCGTCGCGGGGTTGATGTGGTCCATCGTGCCTGCGGACGCCCGGTCGAGCCGGCTGCCGTCGATGAGCGGTCCGGTGACGCCCAGGTCGTGTGAGATGGGTGGGGACACGGTCATTCCTGGTACCGCCTTGTCTCCTGTTCGGGGAAGGCGGGGCCGCCGCCCCGCCGTCATTTCTCTTCCGGGGGCCTGAACGCCCCCTTGGCCGGACTGGACGCCGCCGCGGCGGCGTCGCCTTCACAGGCGCATGACCCAGCCGCCGTCGACGCTGATCGTCTGGCCGTTGATCCACTCCCCGGCCGGGGAGGCCAGCAGGAGCAGCGTGCCCAGCAGGTCCTCGGCGGGCGCCTGCTTCTTGCCCGGAATGGCCGCGGCCAGGGCGGCACGGGCGGGGTGGTCGGCCGGCAGGCTCCGCATGCCCGGCTCGTTCTCGACCAGGCCGGGGGCGATGGCGTTGACGTTGATGCCCAGCGGGCCCAGCGAGCGGGCGAGGCCGGCGGTGACGCTGACCAGGGCGAGCTTGCTGATCCCGTAGATGCCGCCGGCCATGAACGCCCCGGCGGACACCTGGTTGATGATCCGTCCGCCGCCGCGCTCGGCCATCGGCGCCCTGACCGCCTTCGAGCACTGGACGGCGCCCAGGACGTTCACCCGCATCACGCGGTCGAACCATTCCGGCGGGAGGTCGAGCAGGTCGACCTGGGGGATCTCGGCCATGACGGCGGCGTTGTTGACCAGGATGTCGACACCGCCGTGCGCGGCGACCGCGGCTTCGGCCATCGCCGCCGCCGACGCTGGGTCGGTGATGTCGACGCGCACGCCGGTGGCCTGGAAGCCGTCGGCCGCCAGGGCCGCGGCGGCCCGTTCGGCGCCGTCGCCGTCGAGGTCGGCCAGTGCCACCGCGGCGCCGGCCTCGGCCAGCGCGCGGCCGTAGACCTGGCCGATGGCTCCGGCGCCGCCCGTGACGATGGCGACCTTCCCGTCGAGGCGGAGACGATCGAGTGTGCTCATGGCGCTTCCTTGAGGAGGTGGGACAGGTAGGCGTCGACGTCGGCTCCGTGCGCGCGGAGTTCGCCGGCGGCCTCCGGGGCGGTGAGGATGAGGAAACGGTCCGCGGCGACGCCGTCGGCGACGATCTCGCCGACGGTCTCGGCGTCGAGAACGGGGAAGCTCGGCCCTCGCGGCGGCGCCGGCTCCCCGTGGAAGGTGATCTGCTCGACGATGTTGGTGGCGACCCCGGCCGGGCACAGGCAGGAGACGCCGATGCCGCGCGGCCGCAGGTACAGCGCGAGCGCCTCGGACAGCCCGACCACCGCGTGCTTCGTCGCCGTGTAGGGCAGCCGGTCGTACCCGTAGGGCAGCAGCCCCGCGGTCGAGGCGGTGTTGACCACGTGGCCCGATCCCCGCTCCAGCAGCAGCGGCAGGAACACCAGGTTGCTGCGGACGATGCCGAGCAGGTTGACGTCGACGACGCGCTGCCAGGTCTCGAGGGGGATGGCCTCGACGGGGCCGACGGCGAGGACGCCGACGTTGTTCATCACCAGGTCGACGCGGCCGAACCGGTCGAGTGCCAGATCGCGCACCGCCTCGAGGTCGCCGAGGCTGGTGACGTCGCAGGTCGCGGCGGTGCCGCGGCCGGCGAGCCCGGCGGCGACGCGCGCCGCGCGGTCGCCGTCGATGTCGGTGACCACGACGCGCGCCCCGCGCCGGGCGAAGGCGTGCGCGGCGGCGCGCCCGATGCCGCTGCCCGCGCCCGTGATGACCGCGACGGCGTTGTCCAGATCGATGCTCATGGGACGCTCACCTTTCCAACGGGGGCGGACAGGCCGGTCGAGACCTGCCGGGTGCGCGAGAGCGGGATTACCGGCGGCGAGAATGTGGCTACCGTCAACGACTGGCATCAAAACATGCGGCCATCGTGAAGTCAATCGCCTTAGTTTGATGGCGGTCGCATAGGGCGAGGCGGAGGAATCGCCGGGTGCGGAGGAGTGGGTGTGGACCGAATTTCACCAGGTGAACGCGGTCAAACGGCTCGCTGCCGGTGCCTGCCGCGCGTGGAACTCGGCGGATCGGCTGCCACAGTCCCCTTGTCCTAGAGAGTCAAGCGACTTAGAGTCTGCCACTCGAAGGCAGGCCGGGGCGTCAGAGGAGAAGCGCATGGGCAACGCAGCCGCCGAGCGGACCTATCGCGAGGTCATGACCCGTGAGGCGCCGGCACCGGCCACGCCGTTCGAGGCGGCGACCCGCGACTTCGTCTTCGGCGAGGTGTGGCCGCGCCCCGGGCTGAGCCGGCGTGACCGCCGCTGGGTCACGCTCACCTGCGTCGGCGCGGCGGACGCGCCCGAGCCGATCGACGAGCACGTGTACGCGGCGCTCAACAGCGGGGACATGGAGCTGGAGGCGATGCTGGAGTTCGTGCTCCACTTCGCCGTCTACTGCGGCTGGCCGAAGGCGTCGCACATCGAGGGCGTGATCCGCCGGCAGTGGGCCCGGATCCGGCAGGAGCGCGGCGAGGAGGCCGGGCCGCTGCCGGTGCTCGACAACGCCGCGCTCGGCCTCAATGACTGGGACGAACGGATCAGGCGCGGAGCGGAGGAGTTCGTCGACGTCAACCTCATCCAGGCGCCCAGGGGCGAGACGCCGTACACCCACGCCGGCATCCTCAACTTCGTCTTCGGGCACGTCTGGCAGCGGCCCGGGCTCACCCGCCGCGAGCGCCGCATCATCACCGTGGCGTGCGTCGCCATCGACGACTCGCCCATGCCGCTGCGGTCGCACGTCGGTGCCGCGCTGAACTCCGGCGACATCTCCAAGGAGGAGATGGACGAGATCGTGCTCCAGTTCGCCGCCTACTACGGCTTCGCCAAGGGGGAGGCGCTGGGGGGCACCGCCGACGCGATCTGGGCCGAGCGGGACCGCTGAGCGTTCGTTCTGACAGTGCGGCCGGGAAGGGACGCCAGGCAGCCGACCTTCAAGTCATTTGACTTACATGCGGACGGTTGGTTACATGACCGCCATGTCAATGCTGGCGCCCTCGACCAAGGCGCAGATAGTCCTCGCCGCCGAGCGCCTCTTCGCCCGGCACGGGATCGAGGGCGTGTCGCTCCGCCAGATCGGCGCCGAGGCGGGGAACGGCAACAAGTCCGCCGTCCAGTACCACTTCGGCACGAAGGACCGCCTGCTCCAGGCGATCTTCGAGCACCGGCTGCCCGGCGTCTACGGGCGGCGCCGGATCCTCATCGCCCAGTACCGCCCCGCCGACCTCCAGGCGTGGGTCAAGTGCTATGTGCTCCCCATCCTGGAGCAGGGCGAGCAGGAGGGCAGCCACTACCTGACCTTCGTCAACATGCTGCGGCACCACGGCCGCCGGGACGTGTTCGAACGCCTTCCCGAGGAGTTCCAGGCATCGACGCGCGAGTTCTACGAGCGGGTCGGGGCGCTGCTCCCGCACATTCCCGAGCCCCTGCGGGCGCACCGCGTCAGCCAGGCGGTGGCCTTCAGCGTCGACGCCGCGTCGCACCGCGAGCACGCCCAAGTGAACGGGCAGCCGGTGCTGCCCTTCGCCGTGCACGTCGCCGATCTCCTCGACGGCCTCGTGGGGTTCCTCCAGGCCCCCGTGTCACCGGTCGCCCGCGCCGTCCTCGACGACGCCTCGCTCGAGAAGACCTGGGCGCCGTCGCCGGTCCTGTGACCGCGAACCGCGACGGCGCCCAGGCCGGCCGCGCTCAGTGCCGTCCCGGCCCGACCTCGGCTCCGGGGGACGAGGGCGCGCTCCGGACACCGTTGAAGGCGGCCCGGCAGAACACCCACAGGCGCTCGATGGTGTCGTCGAGGCTCTCGCGGGCGGTGGTGAAGGCGTAGCGGTGGTAGACCGACATCACCAGCTTCATCACCAGCCATGAGTCGGCGGCCGGATCGGCCGGGGAGAGCAGGCCCAGCGCGGCGGCCTCGTGCAGCTCCCGCTCGATCAGGTCCGCGAAGGGCTGGTTGATCCGCGCCATCTCGTCGGGGAAGAGCTGGTGGAGCCGCCAGTGCTCGGCGGTGACGAACCGCGGCCCGATATCGGGGGGCCGGCCGTGCGGGGCGTCGGCGTCCTGGCGGTGCAGTGACTCCAGCGTGCTGGTGATGAGGAAGCGCAGGCGGGCGACGGGGTCGGGCAACCGGCGGGCGGCGGCTCCGGTGCGAGCGGCCTCGGCGAGGATCTCCTCTTCGAGGACGGCGAGCAGGAGCCGGTCCTTGTCGGCGAAGTACCGGTAGAAGGTCCGCAGCGTGATTCCGGCCTCGTTCACCAGCTCCTGGATGGTGAACGAGGACCCCTTGGCACGGGTCAGCCGGCGCGCGGCCTCGACGATCTCCCGCGCCTGCCGGATGCCGCGCGTCCGCGACCGCTGGACGGAGGGGGACCGTTCCACGGCCCGGTCGGCCAGGGCCGCCACGGAGTTCCCGGCCCCCGGACTCGCGTCCTCCGACTGGGACGGCCCGCTCGCTCCTTCCGGACGGCGCGGTCGCGGACCGCCTCTCACGGCGCGACCGATGTGAACGACTCGTGCTCGCTGGCCGCGATCCCGA
Source organism: Actinomadura rugatobispora (assembly GCF_042656285.1). Classification (GTDB taxonomy): domain Bacteria; phylum Actinomycetota; class Actinomycetes; order Streptosporangiales; family Streptosporangiaceae; genus Spirillospora; species Spirillospora rugatobispora. The sequence continues at coordinate 9,473 of NZ_JBHSON010000041.1, forward strand.
GGCGCCGCAGGAGCGCGCTCGTTATCTCGGGGGCGACCTTCTGCGTGACCCCCCACAGGTAGAAGCCGTAGAGGATGCCGCGGCGGAAGCCCAGCCGGACCTCGTCCCAGGACGGGGGTTCGACCCCGTTGGCGCGAAGGCTGTCGAGGTAGTGGCGCAGGAGGTCCTTCTCGGTCCGCCGCCGGTCCTCCACGGTGAGGGTGGAGACGATGTGGTAGCCGACGTCCAGGTACCAGGGGCCGCGCTGCACCAGCTGCCAGTCCACGAGCGAGGGGCGTCCGGCGCCGTCGAGGTAGAGGTTGCCGACGTGGGCGTCCCCGTGAATCACCGACCACGGCGACGCGGTGAGCGTCTGCTCGGCGAGCGCCCGGTACGCCGCGTACAGCCGTTCCGCGTCGCGGACCTCGTCCGGCACGCCCGCGCCGATCTCGCTCTCGAAGTTGGCGCGGATGTCCTTGACGCCGCGGTGCACGGCGATGGCGCCGAGCCGCGGCGCCAGCCACTCGGCCGCGGCCACCGTGGCATCGCCCCAGGTCGCGGCGTGCAGCTTGGCGAACTCCCCGAGGCTCTGGGCCGTCTGCTCCGGGGTGTAGTCGCTGAGGGCGTCGAGGAACCGGCCGCCCTGGGCGACGACGTCCTCGGTGATGACCACGCCGTGCCGGGTCTCCGGGTCGATGTCGGCGTACACGCTGGGCAGGGTCCGCACGCCGCTGGTGGCCGCCAGGTGGCGGTAGAAGGACACCTCGGGGATCCCGGTGCCGCGGGCGTCCCACACGCCGATGTCGGAGAAGTAGCCCTTGCCGCACAGGTCCGGCGACAGCCCGCCGGGGAGGCCCTCCGCCGACTCGATGTGGAACCGGACGTTGGTCGAAACGCGGTTCACCACGGGCCCGGGGGTGACGCCGGTGATCCGGATTCCGGGAAAGCGCGGGGCGAGCGCCGAGTTGAGCCATTCCGGCGACATCAGTTCCGTCGTCGTGCTGGGCACCGGAACGGTGGCTTGGTGCGGCATTCTCTGTCCTTTGATCCTTTGAACGCTGATGTGCGGCGGTCGCCAGGGGGTGCCTGGGGAAGGGGTGGTCAGGCGGCCGCCTGCTCGGTGCCGAGACCGGGCGTGGGCGCCTGCTGCACGGGTGCCCGCCGGGTACCGCCGATGAGCAGCGCCAGCACCAGGCTCACCGCCGAGCAGGCGACCATGAACAGGCAGGCGCCCGTCAGCGCCTTCTCGGTCGGCAGGTGCGTGCCCGGCACGGTCGAGACGGTCAGGATCACCGCGGTGATCGACAGGCCGGTGGCCACCGCGACGTTCAGCGTCACCCGGTTCATCCCGGTCGCCGCGGCGGTCTGCTCGGACGGCACCACCTCGACGATCAGGTTCGCCAGCGCGCTGTAGGCGAAGGCCGAGCCCACGGCCAGGAGCCCGGTGCAGAGGATGGTGCCCGGCAGGCTCTTCGCCATGAAGATCCACATCCCTGCCCCGGCGATGTAGAGGACGCCCGCGACCACCAGCGCCCAGCGGGCGCCGGCCAGCTCGGCGATCCGCCCGCTCACCGCGGCCCCGCCGTACCCGATCGTGGAGGCGATCACCATCACCACCCCGGCGGTGGTGGCCGACAGCCCCTGCCCGATGGGCGAGGCGTCGGGCAGTTGCAGGACCATCGGCGTCAGGAGCGCGGCCGCGCCCATCGGCCCGGCGCCGACCAGGACCGTCGCCAGGGTGGTCAGCGCCACCTTGCGGTCGGTGAACTGCCGGACGTCCACGATGGGCTCGCGGACCCGCAGCTCCCACCAGACCCACAGGGCGAGCGCCACCAGCCCGACCGCGATCGCCGCGAGCACCCGCGCGTCGCTCCAGCCCCACTCCTCGGCCCGGGAGACGCCGAACAGCACGCCGCCGGTCGCCGGGACCAGCAGCACGGCGCCGACGATGTCGACCGGCGGCCGGGGCCTGATCCCGGGCGTGCGCGGCAGGCCGATGAGCGCGGTCAGCGACGCGGCGGCGCCCATCGCGGTCGCCACGATGAAGAGCAGGCGCCAGCCGCTGTGGTCGATCAGCACCCCGGCGAGCAGGGCCCCGGCGCCGGTGCAGATCGGGACGATGCCGCCCAGGAGAGCGACCGCCAGCGGCACCCGCCGCTCCGGCAGCAGCTCGCGGACCAGGCCGAACGACAGCGGGAGCGCGCCGGCGGCCAGGCCCTGGACACCGCGGCCGACCGTGATCATCCACAGGTCGTTGGCCAGCACGCTGACCAGCGAGCCGCAGGCCGCGCCGGCCAGGATGACCACCAGGACGTTCCGGCGGCCGAAGATGTCGCCGAGGCGCCCGGCCGTGGCGGCCGAGGAGGCGCCCACCAGCAGGTAGGCGGTGGTGGTCCAGCCGGCCGCCGCCGCGTCGGCTTCGAAGACCTTCATGAAGTTCGGGATGGCCGCGATCGCCATCGCGGTCTCGAAGACCGCGAAGACCTCGATCACGATGAGGGCGATCAGGATCCGCGTGTGCGAACGTCCACCTGGTGGAACGGTCCTGTCCTGGGGGATGGTCATGGGCTTCTCCGGGCACTGGGGTGGGGTGGGGTGGTCGGCCGGAGCGAGCGGCCGCTCGCCGCGCCCCGGGGCGTGCGGCCCCGGTGGCGGCGCGGCGAGTCCGGGAGGGAGGGCCGCTACGGGAAGACTCGTTCTCCGGTGCCGGCGTCGGTGATGGTGATGGCTTCGACCGGGCACGACTCGGCGGCGTCCCGCACCGCCTCGGACGCCGGCAGCGTCTCGGCCGTCGCGCATCCCTTCCCGTTCTCGTCCAGGTCCAGCGCGTCGGGGGCGGTGGCCGCGCACAGACCCGTGCCGACACAGATATGCCGGTCGAAGGCGACCGTCCAGCGGTCGGTCATCGGTGACCTCCTGAGATCGTTCCTGCCGGGGGCGCGTCGTCCCGGGTTCACCCGATGACGAGCGGCAGCGTCTTCCAGCCGCGGACGGTGGAGGTCTGCGCCAGCTCGGCGGCGTCCCAGTCCACGTCCCAGTCCGGGAAGTTCTTGAGGATCTCCTCCGCCGCGACGCGGCCCTCCAGCCGGGCGAGCGCCGCGCCCAGGCAGTAGTGGGCGCCGACACCGAAGGTCATGTGCTGGGAGACCCGGCGGATGTCGAAGGTGTCGGGGTCGGGGAAGCGCCCGGGGTCGCGGTTCGCGGCGGCGGCGATGAACAGCATGGCGCTGCCGGCCGGGACGGTCTGGCCGTGCAGTTCCACGTCCTTGTTCACGTAGCGGGCCGTGAAGGGGCTGGTCGGCTCGAAGCGCAGGATCTCCTCGATGGCGTTGGGGATGAGGGACGGGTCGGCCGCGAGCTCGCGGCGCTGCTCGGGGTAGCGGGCCATCAGCGCGCCGAACCACCCGATGAGACGTCCCGTCGTCTCGTTCCCCGCGCCGGCGATCACCGAGCAGTAGGTGAGGACCTCGTCGTCGGTGAGCGTGCGGGTGACCCCGTTCTCGTCCTCGAACTCGGCGTTCATCAACTCCGTCATGAGGTCGTCGGAGGGGTTCTGCTTGCGCCACTCGAGGTAGGTCCGGTACGCCTCGGTGTTGAGGATCTCGCCCTCTTTCGGGTTCATCTTCCCGCGGCCCTCGGTGCTCAGCACGGCGTCCACCCTGTCGCGGATGGCCGGCTGGTCGGGCTCGGGGATGCCGAGGAGCATGCCGATGACGCGCATGGGCATCTCGGCGCCCACGGCCTCGATGAGGTCGAACCGGCCGCTTCCGATCACCGGTTCCAGGGTCCGCCGGCAGTACGCCCGGATCTGCGGTTCGAGCATGGCGATCCGGCGCGGGGTGAAGACGCGTGCGAGGAGACGGCGGTGGATGTCGTGGACAGGCGGGTCCTCCATGATGAGGGTGCCCGAGGGCCACTCGATCCCCGACTGGACCAGTTCGAGGATGTCGCCGCGGACGGAGGTGTAGGTCCGCCAGTCCGCGAGGCCACGCTGGCAATCCTCGAAACGCGTGAGCGCGTAGAAGTCGTGTTCCTCGTTGCGGTACAGCGGAGTTTCCTCGCGCATCCGCCGGAAGATGGGGTAGGGGTTGAGCACGAGCGAGGGGTCGTAGGGGTCCCAGTTCAGCTCGGCGACGGTACTCATGAACTCGCCTCCTGGTGGCGGGGGTCGGTGGGCGTTGGCGGCGGCCTACTTGAGGAGGGCTCCGGCGTCGATCGGAAGGGTCACGCCGGTGAGGAAGCGGCCCTCGTCCGAGGCCAGGTACAGGATCGCGTTGCTGATGTCGAGCGGCTCCACCCACGGGGTGGGCAGGATGTGCATGCCCTGCGACACCGCCGCGAAGTCGTCGATGGTCGGGTTCTCCAGGTCCGGCCGGAACATGCGGTACGTGCCCTCGTGCATCACCATCGGCGTGTTCACCTGGCTGGGGTGCACCGTGTTGACCCGGATGTTGTACTGGCCCAGTTCCACCGCCAGGGTCCGCATCAGGCCGACCACGCCGTGCTTGGCGGCGATGTAGTGGCCGATGTGGGCGTGGCCCTTGATCCCCCCGACGGAGCTGGTCAGGATGATCGACCCGCCGCGGCCGCCCTCGAGGATGTGCGGCGTCGACACCCTGGTGGTGATCCACACGCCGGTCAGGTTGACGTCGATCATGTCGCGCCAGGTCTTCTCGGTCATCTTGTGGAGCACGGTGCCGTCGCTGCCGAGACCGGCGTTGGCCACCACGATGTCCAGGCGCCCGAGCTCGGTCACGCCCTCGTCGACCGCGGCCTTGAGCGCGTCGTAGTCGCGCACGTCCGCCTGCACGGCGACGATGCGGCGGCCCAGCGCCTTCACCTGGGCGACCGTCTCGTCCAGGTCCTCGGGGGTCGACATCGGGAAGGTCACGCCGTCGAGCTGCTTGCAGACGTCCACGGCGATGATGTCGGCGCCCTCCTCGGCCAGCCGCACCGCGTGGCTGCGCCCCTGGCCGCGCGCCGCGCCGGTGATGAAGGCGACCTTGCCTTCGACTCGTCCAGGCATGGGGAACCTCGTTTCCTGAGTGGGACCGGACGTCGACGGGGGGCGTCGCGCCGGTCGGAGAGGGACGGTCGGGGGAGGGGGATCGGCTCGCGAGGAGCCGCTGACCCGATGGCGGGCGGGCGCCGGCGTGCCGGCCCGCCGCGATGCTGAACAACTGTGTAACATGAGGCCGCGGGCAGGGTCAACCATGGTTCGAGCACGGATCGCGCTCTCTTCACGGGTGGAGTCGTGCTGGGAAGCCGCCCTGCGGCGCCCTGGGAAACGTGGGCCTGTGCATGCCCGGCTCAGCCGGCCGGCAGCCCGCCGCCGGTCGCCGGCCGCACCTCACTCGGTGTTGACGAATCCGGGTGCGGCGAGAGGAATTCCGCCGCACCCGGAGACCGCGAGACCTCCTGGAACCGGGTTACTTCGCTTCCTTGGGCGGTGCGGGCGGGCCGTCGATCTGGAGCACGGACCGCTCGATCAGGTCGAGGGTCTCGGCGTGGCCGGTGGTCAGCCCCATGGCCTGCTCCATGACGAAGATCCGGGAGATGGCCGAGATCACGACCAGGACGGCGAGCGGGTGCAGTTCGCCGGTGTCGATGCCGCGCTCTTTCAGGTACCCGTCGAGGGACTCGATCTGGGCGTTGCGGAACCGTTCGGCGTAACTGGCCAGTTCCTGGCGGATCACCTTGCGGTGATTGGAGAGGGCCGTGAACTCCATCATCAGCGTCGCGCCGGCGGGATGGCTGCTGTACTTCCACAGGGCCCGCAGGGGCTGGTCGGATTCCAGGGCGCGCGACTGCATCGCGAACTCCTGCTCGGCGCGCCGCCGGAGCACGGCGAGAAAGAGCTCGTCCAGTGACGGGAAGTAGTAGTTGACCAGCGCCGGCGTGACGTCGGCCTCCCGGGCCACGCGCCGGATCCCGACGGCGGCGTAGCCCTCGTCGAGCATCAGCCGTTCGGCGGTGTCCAGGAGGAGGAAGCGCGTCTTGGAGGTCTCGGTGCCCCTACGGCGAGGTGAGGTCATGCCTCACATTGTCCTTGACGGTTCGCCCGGGGCGATGCTACACAGTCGTTCAGCATTCGGTGCCGGCGGGACGGACCCCCGCCGGTCGCCCCTGGACTGCCGGGCGCTTCTCGCCCGCCGGGCGACCGGTGGGGGCGGAGGCGTCCCAGGTGAACGGAGGATCTGTTTGTGACACGGATCACGCTCGTCTCTCGCGGTGATCGGCCGGCGGGGATGATCGGGGACGTCGGGGCGGCGGTGGGCCGGTGAGCGGCCCGCAGGCGGGCGCCGCCCGCTACGCCGGCGCGCGCGTCCCCCGGGTGGAGGACCCGCGGCTGCTGACCGGACACGGCGGCTTCGTCGACGACGTCGTGCGCCCGGGCATGCTGCACGCGCATTTCGTCCGCAGCCCGATGGCACGGGCCCGCATCGCCGGCATCGACGCCTCCGAGGCGCTGGCCCTGCGCGGCGTCCACGCCGTCTTCACGGCGCAGGACCTGAACCCGGACGTGCGTGATCCCTGGTACTCGCTGGTCGGCCGCGATGTCGCGGACACGCCGCGGCCCCCGCTGGCCGAGGGCGAGGCGCGGTTCGTGGGAGACCCGGTGGCGCTGGTGGTCGCCGACGACCGCTACGTCGCCGAGGACGCGGCCGAACTGGTCTACGTCGACTACGAGCCGCTGCCGCCGGTCGTCGACTACGCCACCGCCCAGCAGGCCGGGGAGCTCGTGCACGCCGGGCATCCCGGCAACCTCGTCGGCGAGCTCGCCGGACGCCCGGCGGCCGGCCTCGCGGAGGTCTTCGACCAGGCGGCCCACGTGGCGCGGGAGACGATCCACCAGCAGGCGTACGCGGCCGTGCCCATGGAGACCCGCGGGCTGATCGTGGAGTGGTCGCCGCCCACCGGCGAGATGACGATCTGGGCGTCCACCCAGGTGCCGCACGAGATGCGCCTGTTCTGCAGCAGGCTGCTGGGGCTGGACGAGCACCGCATCCGGGTCGTGATGCGCGACACGGGCGGCGGGTTCGGGCAGAAGGCCCTCCCTCAGCGCGAGGACATGTGCGTCATGCTGGCCGCGCGAAAAGTCCCTGCCCCGCTGAAGTGGATCGAGGACCGCCAGGAGAACCTCATCTCGGCCGGACAGGGCCGCCACGAGCACGCCGACGCCCGGATCGCGTTCGACGCCGACGGCCGGATCCTTGCCGCCGCGATCGACCACGTGCAGGACGCGGGCGCCTACCCGGTGCCCTGGCCGGTGCAGACGACCGCCGTCGTCGGGCTGCTCTTCCCTGGGCCCTACCGGGTTCCCCAGGCCACGTTCTCCTGCAGGTCGGTCTTCTCCAACACCACCGGCCGCACGGCCTACCGCGGCCCGTGGCAGTTCGAGTCGCTGGCGCGCGAAGTGCTCCTGGACATCGCGGCGCGCGAGATGGGGATGGACCCGGTCGAACTGCGCCGCCGCAACCTGCTGCGCCGGGACGAACTGCCGGTGGCGAACCCCAACGGCATGCCCTACAGCGACATCACGCCGCTGGAGACCTTCGAGCAGGCGCTCAAGATGCTGGACTACGGGGCCTTCCGGCGCGAGCAGGAGCGGGCGCGCGCCGCCGGCCGCCACATCGGGGTCGGCACGTGCACCTACGTCGAGCCGACCACGAGCGGGATGGGCTTCCACGCCACCGAGGGCGCGACGATCCGGATCGAGCCCTCGGGCAAGGTCAACGTGTACGTGGCGGGCGGATCGACCGGCAACAGCCTCGAGACGACCGTCGTCCAGCTCGCCGCCGACGCGCTCGGAGCCGACATCGCCGACGTCAACACCATCCAGGGGGACACGGCGATCACCCCGTTCGGCGGCGGCACCGGCGGCAGCCGCTCCGGTTCGATGACCGCGGGCGCCATCGCCGAGACCGCGTCGGTCCTGCGGGAGCGCATGGTGGCGATCGCCGCGCACCGCCTGGAGGCCGCCGCCGGGGACATCGAGCTGGCAGGCGGGCGCGCCCATGTGCGCGGCACGCCCGACATCGGGCTGTCCTTCCCCGAGATCGCCGCCATCGCCTACTTCCAGCCCGAGAAGCTGCCGCCCGGCGTGCCGGCGGGCCTGGAGGCCAGCGGCCGCTACCGTGCGCGCAGCCCGATGATCTGGGCGAACGCGACGCACGTGTGCACCTGCGAGGTGGACGTCGTGACGGGCGAGGTGAGACTGCTGCGCTACATCGTCAGTGAGGACTGCGGCCCGATGATCAACCCGGACGTGGTGGAGGGCCAGATCGCCGGCGGCACCGTGCAGGGGATCGGCGGCGCGCTCTACGAGCACTTCGACTACGACGAGGACGGCAACCCGCTCACCACCACCTTCATGGACTACCTGCTGCCGACCACCACCGAGGTGCCCACCATCGAGTACGGCCACATCGAGACCCCGGGGCCGGGGCAGGGGGGCTACAAGGGCGTCGGCGAGGGCGGCGCGATCGGCTCGCCGCCCGCCGTGGTGAACGCGGTCGCCGACGCGCTCGCGCCGCTCGGCGTCAAGATCACCCGACTGCCGCTGTCGCCCGCGTTCCTCTCCGACCTGGTGAGCGAGGCGCGATGAAACCGGCACCTTTCGACTATCACGCGCCCGCGACGATCGAGGAGGCGGTCGGCCTGCTCGCCGAACTGGGCGAGGACGCCAAGGCGATCGCCGGAGGGCAGAGCCTGGCCCCCATGCTCGCCCTGCGGCTGGCGGCCTTCGACCACCTCGTCGACCTGCGCCGGGTCGCGGGACTGCGGGGCATCGAGCGGCGCGACGGGTCCCTGTGGATCGGGGCCGGCACGACCCAGGCCGCGATCGAACGGTCCGCGGAGGTCGCCGAGGCCGTTCCGCTGCTGGCCCGCGCGACCCCTCTGATCGGCCACTTCCAGATCCGCAACCGCGGCACCATCGGCGGCTCGATCGCCCACGCCGACGCCGCCGCCGAATACCCCGCGGTGGCCCTGGCCCTCGACGCGCGACTGGAGGCGTGCTCGCCCCGGGGGCGCCGGACCATTCCCGCCACCGGCTTCTTCACCGGCCTGTGGAGCACCGACCTGGCGGACGACGAACTGCTGACCGGGATCACCTTCCCGGTCGCCGGCGGCCGCCGCGGGTTCGCCGTCGAGGAGTACGCCCGCCGGCACGGCGACTTCGCCATGGCCGGCGCCGCCGTCGCGATCGAGCTCGACGACGGCGCCCGGATCCGGCGGTGCGGCATCGGACTGTTCGGCCTCGGACCGGCGGCGCTGCGCGCCACGGCCGCGGAGTCGGCGGCGACCGGATCCGCGGCCGCCGACGCGTCGCCCGGCGAGGTCGGGCGGGCCGCCATGGCGGAGCTCGATTCGGTCCCGTCCGACCTGCACGGGTCCGCCGCCTACCGCAGGCGGGTGGGCGCGGAGATGGTGGCGCGTGCCTGGCAGAAGGCCCTTCAGGAGGCGAGCGATGGCTGAGATCGACATCGAGATGAAGGTCAACGGCAGGGTGCGGCGCGCGAGCGTGCAGCCCCGCCTCACCCTCGCCGACTTCCTCCGGGAGCGCTGCCGGCTGACGGGCACGCACCTGGGCTGCGAGCACGGGGTCTGCGGCGCGTGCACGGTCCTGGTGGACGGCGAGGCCGTCCGCGCCTGCCTGGTGTTCGCGGTGCAGGCCGACGGCGCGGACGTCACGACCGTCGAGGGCATCGCGTCGCCGGACGGCGAGCTCTCGCCGGTGCAGGCCGCCTTCCGCGAACACCACGGACTCCAGTGCGGATTCTGCACCCCGGGCTTCATCGTCTCCGCCACGGCGTTCCTGCGCGACAACCCCGATCCCACCGACGACCAGATCCGGGAGGGCCTGTCGGGCAACCTGTGCCGCTGCACCGGTTACCAGGGAATCCTCAAGGCCGTCCGGGCGGCGGCGGACGCGTCCACCGCCGGCGAGGCGTGAACCCCCGTTCCCGGCGCCGACATCACCGACATCAAGAAGGATCCGGATGAAGCTGGAGAACAGCCTCAGCATTCCCGTGCCGGCGCCCGAGGCGTGGAAGGTTCTGCTCGACATCGAGCGGATCGCCCCCTGCGTGCCCGGGGCGACCCTGACCGCCCGCGACGGCGACCGCTACACCGGCAAGATCAAGGTCAAGCTCGGCCCGATCGGCCTGACCTACAACGGCACCGTCACCTTCGTCTCCCAGGACGAGGACGCCGGGGTCGCGGTCCTGGAGGCCACCGGCCGCGAGACCCGCGGCAACGGCACCGCGAAGGCCGTCATCACCTGCCGGCTCGTGGAGTCCGCCGGGGCGACCGACGTCCTGGTGGAGACCGATCTCGCCATCACCGGCAAACCCGCCCAGTTCGGCCGCGGCGCCCTGGCGGAGGTGGCGGGCACGCTCATCGGCCAGTTCGCCGCCAACCTCGCCGAGGTGATCTCCGCGGGCTCCGCGGACGGCGGCACCGAGCCGGACCGGGCGGACGCCCCCGGCCTGCCGGCGACCGGGGACGGCCGCGTGGAGTCCTCCACGCTCACGGCCGGAGCCGCCCCCGCCTCCCGTGCGTCGGCCGAACCGATCGACCTTCTCGGCGCCGCGGGCGGCGGGATCATCAAGCGCGTCGGCCCCGTGGCCGCGGCGACCGCCGTGCTGCTGCTCCTCCTCGCGCTCCGCCGCCGCCTCGGCCACCGGGCCGGCTCCACCGGCGAGCATTTCCCCGAAAAGAATCGATCATGGTGATCATGATAAAACCCGCTCGCCGGCTCATCATGCGATGACAAGGAATGCGGCCATTATCGATTCCCGGCGACCCGCCTCTTGTCGAGCCGATGGCACCTGCTTAATCTCTCGGTCATGGCGGCCTGCCGAAAAGCCTTCGGCCCCGCCCCGGCAAGACGGACGCCTCCGGAGGCGAACATGGCCCACATCAGAAGAATACTGGCGGCCGCCCTGACGATCGCTCTGGTCGTCGGCCTGTCCGCCGTTCCCGCCCGCGCCCTGGACGGCAACTGGGACGTCGTTCCGGGCGGCGAGGTCGTGCTTTACGGCAACAGTCTCCAGGTCACCAACAACGGCGCCACGATCATTATCCAGCAGCCCTTCGTCGAAGGCGACCTTTTCGACGATCAGCCGATCGGCGGAGTCCCGGATCCGGGGCTCGACCGTGTGGGCTATCTGAACTACCTGACCTGTAACGGCGCCCAAGGTCCTCTCGGGCTGACGCTCAACGTGGAGATGCTCAGCGCCTGGAAGGTCTACGCCGACTCCCAGTCCGGTGGCATCGTCGACATCAGGATCACCGATTTCGGGCTACGGTTCTCCGGCCCCGGGTGCGTTTGGCGCGTCACCGGGACGCTGCACGGGACCTACAACAACTTCACGGATACCCTGACGATCGACGAGCCGGAGGACAGCGGGAGCCTCGTCATCTCGAACGCGACCTGCTTCCCCTTCCAGAACGGCCAGTCCCCGGGGATCTCGGGGAGCTTCCAGATCGATCCCTCCACCACGATCAACCGCCGTATCTGACGCCGGGCCGCGCGGACCGGACCAGGCCGGGGCCCTTCGCGGCCCCGGCCTGTCGGCCGCGCCGCGGGCGTCGACGGCGCCCGGTTTCGGTCATGCTGCTTTTGTGACCGAAACAACGATCAAGATCGAACCGTGGATGTGCCGGGCGATGCCTCCCTAGGCTCGGAATGGAACGTTTGTCCGGACCGTCTGCCAGGAGCGTTGCGCGTGACCGTGATTCCAGAGATGCCCGACATCGTGTCAGCCGAGTTCGCCGCCGATCCCTACGCGGCCTACCGGATATTCCGCGAGAATGCCCCGGTCTACTGGCACGAGGGCACGCAGAGTTATGTCGTGTCGCGCTACGAGGATGTGTCACGCGCTTTCCGCGACCAGATCTTCACCACCGCCAACTACGACTGGCAGCTCGAGCCGGTGCACGGCCGCACCATCCTCCAGCTCAGCGGCCGGGAGCACGCGGTGCGCCGCGGGCTGGTCGCCCCCGCCTTCCGCGGGAGCGAGCTGCAGGAGAGGTTCCTGCCGGTGATCGAGCGGAACGCGCGCACGCTGATCGACGCGTTCCGGGCCGACGGCCGGGTCGAGCTGGTCGGCCAGTTCAGCACCCACTTCCCGATCAACGTGATCGTCGACATGCTGGGGCTCGACCAGGCCGACCACGCCCGGTTCCAGAAGTGGTACACCTCGATCATCGCATTCCTGGGCAACCTCACCCAGGACCCGGACGTGGCCGCCGCGGGCGTGCGCACCCGCGACGAGCTGGCCGCCTACATGCTGCCGATCATCGCCCGCCGCCGGGAGGACCCGGGCGACGACCTGCTGTCGAAGCTGTGCCTGGCGGAGGTCGACGGCACCCGGATGAGCGACGAGGACATCAAGGCGTTCGTCAGCCTGCTGCTCGCGGCGGGCGGGGAGACCACCGACAAGGCCATCTCCGCGCTGTTCGCCAACCTGCTCGCCCACCCCGACCAGCTCGCCGCCGTGCGGGAGGACCGCGGCCTGATCCCGCAGGCGTTCGCCGAGACGCTGCGCTTCACGCCGCCGGTCCACATGATCATGCGGCAGCCGGCCGAGGACGTCGAGCTGAGCGGCGTCGCGATTCCCGCCGGCAGCACCGTCACCGCCCTGATCGGCGCGGCCAACCGCGACCCCGACCGCTACGCCGACCCCGATCGCTTCGACCTCTTCCGGAGCGACCTGACCACCACCAACGCGTTCTCGGCCGCGGCCGACCACCTGGCCTTCGCGCTGGGCCGCCACTTCTGCGTGGGGGCGCTGCTGGCCAAGACCGAGGTGGAGGTCGGCGCGAACATGCTGCTGGACGCCATGCCGGACGTGCGGCTGGCCGAAGGGGCGGCGCCGGTCGAGCGCGGGGTGTTCACCCGCGGCCCGGGGGCGCTGCCGCTGGAGTTCACGCCTGCGGCGTGACCTCGGGCGGGACGAAGGGCGGCGGGGCGAGCGGGCTCGTCCCGCCGAGCTGGTCGGCGGCCGGGGTGAACGCGACGGGCAGCGAATGCAGCCCGCGCATCCACAGCGACGCGTGCCATTCCAGCGTCCGGTCCGGGACGGCCAGCTCGATGTCGGGCAGCCGGTCGAGCAGCACCTCGATGGCCACCTTGGCGATCACTTCGGCGTGCTCGGGGGCGGGGAAGGGGCAGCCGTGCTCGCCGTGCCCGAACGACATGTGCGCGCGGTTGCCCGGGTCACCGCGCTCGGCCGGCCGCACCGAGGGGTCGGTGTTGGCCGCCGCCAGGCCCAGGACCAGCAGGTCGCCGGCGCGGATGTCGCGGCCGCCGAGCCGGCAGGCGTGCACCGCCCAGCGGCCGATGAAGTTCTGGGTGGGGGTGTCCTCCCACAGCACCTGGGTGAGCGCCTGGTCGACGCTGTTGCGGCCGCCCTGCAACTCCATCGAGAACTGGTCGTCGACGAGCATCAGCCGCAGGGTGTTGCCGATCCAGTTGCCGGTGGGCTGCTGCGCCGCGGCCATCACCACCAGCAGGTCGATGGTCACCTCCTCGGCGGTGAGCCCGGCCGGGTGGCCCAGCAGGCGGGACGGGACGTCCGGTCCCGGCCGCCGCTCCCGTTCGGTCACCAGCCGCCGCATGCGCTCCTGGATGCGCTGGTGGGCGGCGGCCGCGTCGGCGTCGACGTTCAGCGACTCGGCCACGTCCTGGACCAGGGCCGGCACGTCGGCGTCGGGCAGCCCGAAGAGGCGGGCGATGACCAGCAGCGGGATCCGGTGCGAATACTGCGCGATCAGGTCGGCCCGCCCGTCGCCGGCGAACCCGTCGATGAGGCCGTCGGCGAGTTCCTCGCAGATCTGGGCGAGTTCGGTGCGGTCGACGGCGTCCAGCGCGTCGCCGATCGCACCCGCCCGCCGCTGGTGCTCCTCGCCCTCGGCGAACATCACCGACGGGGCCCAGCCGACGTAGGGCATCAGCGGCCAGTCGTCGGGCACCTGGTCCCAGGCGTTCCAGCGCCGGCAGTCGCGCGCGAACAGCCGGGGGTTGCTGGTGATGTGGTGGATCTCCCGGTAGCCCGCCACGAACCACGCGGGCACGTCGCCGTCCAGCAGGACGGGCACCACCGGGCCGTACTCGTGCCGCAGCCGGTGGTAGAAGGCCTCGGGCTCGCGGGCGACACCCGTCCCGGTCAGCCTGACCGGCTCGACCTCGAGGCCCGCGCCCGGGCCGGCGGCCGTCGCGGTGGGCGGGTGCGGAAGGCCGTCCTGCGCGGACGGATCGGTGCGTTCGGTCACGGCGCGATCTCCTCGAAGGCCGTCGGGTCCTGGAGGCGGGCGAGGTGGCGGACGAGCGTGATCAGCACGGTCTTGGACGACTCCCGCGCCCGCGCGTCGCAGTCGACCAGCGGGATGCCGTCGGGCAGCGAGAGCGCGTCGCGGACCCGTTCGATCGGGGGCCGGGGCCCGGCGAACCGGTTGACCGCGACCACGAACGGCATCCCGTGCGCCTCCAGCCGGTCCAGGCAGTAGAAGGAGTCCTCCAGCCGGCGGGTGTCGACCAGCACCACCGCGCCCAGGCTGCCGGAGAACAGCTGGTCCCACAGGAACCAGAACCGCTCCTGGCCCGGTGCCCCGAACAGGTAGAGGACCCGCTGCGCGTTCAGCGTGATCCGGCCGAAGTCGAACGCGACCGTGGTGGTGCTCTTGTGCGCGACCTGGCTGGGGTCGTCGATCCCGACGCCGGCCTTGGTCATGACCTCCTCGGTGCTGAGCGGGCGGATCTCGCTGACCGAGCCGACCATGGTGGTCTTGCCGACGCCGAATCCGCCGACGATCACGATCTTGGAGGCGTCCCGGACGGTGCGGCGCAGCGGCGTGCCCGGGAGCGGGCCGGACCGCGGGCCCGCGGCGGGATCAGAGGTCTTGGAGTCCAACGAGCACCTGCTTCAGCGTTTCCAGGTCGGCCGTGTGCGCGGGCGCGGCGGCCGAGGACGGGTGGCGGACGGTGACGCGGCCGGCGTCCCGCAGGTCCAGCAGCAGAATCTTCACCACGCTCACCGGCATCTCCAGATGGGAGGACAGCTCGACGACCGCGACCGGGCTGTGCCGGCACAGCCGCAGGATCGCGGCGTGCTCGGACTGCATGCCGGGCACCGGGTCGTCCTCGGCGACGATCAGCGAGACCACGTCGAGTTCGTCGCCCTCGACGCGGCTGCGCCCGCCCGTCACGGTGTAGAGCCGGTCGGGGTTCTCCTTGTCCAGCGGACGCGGGTTCATGGGTGCGCGTCGGGTCCGGGAGTGCGCGGCGCCGCGGTCAGGTAGCCGCCGATCTGCTCGACCAGTTCGTGCATGCTGTGGCCCACCAGCCCCACGTCGGCGATCTCGTCGGCGACCACGGCCAGGTGGGCGCCCTGGCCCGCGGGCACGATGAGCAGCACCCCGCCGGGGAACTCCACCATGGACTGGCCCGCGCCGATCCCGTTGCCGAACTCCCCGGAGGCGCTCAGCGACAGGCTCTGGATGCCCGAGGCGATGGCCGACAGCTGGTCGGCCTTGTCCTCGTCGAGCCCCGGCGTGTGGCAGATCTTCAGGCCGTCCTTGGACAGCACCAGGACGTGCCGTACGCCGGGCGCGCGGTCCACGAGGGTCGCCAGCAGCCAGTCGAGGTCGCGCTGATCGGTGCTCATCGGTTTCCGGGACGCGGCCGGTCGGCTGCGCCCCTCCTCCCCTCAGTCGTCCTGTCATGTGAGCGTCGCGCGGCGGTCGCGCACGCGCGCTCTAGGAATCCGGGTCCGCGCCGGACCGTCCCTGCGCGTCCCCTTCCTGCGCGTGCCGTCCCTGCTCGTCCTGTTTCTGCTCGTCCTGTTTCTGCGCGTGCCGGCCGGCCGCGCCGTCGGTGGTGCGGCCGCGCCCGGAGGCCGACTGGCGGAACGCCGCGAAGCGGGTGCCGGTGTCGCGGGCGCGCGGCACGGCGGCGTCCGGGGCGCTCGTGCCCGGGGCCTTGGCGAGGGCGGCTCCCCTCCGGCGTTTGGGCAGATCGGCGTCGCCGCCCGGGTCGGCCGGGACGGAGATCCGGCTCTCACCGGTGCCGGCGGGCGGCGAGACGGGGAACGCCCCCGAGCTGTGGCCGCCCGCCCGGCCGGTCACGGCCGGGCCGTGCTCGGGGAACGGCGCCTCCACCGCGACGTGCGTGATGAGCTTGCTCGGGACCAGGACGACCACGCCGATGCCGCCGCGCGAGGAGGGCCGGAAGCTGACCCGCAGGTCGTGCTTGCGGGCCAGCCGGCCCACCACCGCCAGGCCCAGCCGCGTCCCGGGGATCGAGGTGAGGTCGGCCGCCTCGGAGACCAGCCGCTCGGCGCGCTCGCGCTCGCGCCGCCGCATGCCCAGCCCGGCGTCCTCGATCATGACCACGACCCCGGCGTCCTCCTCCTCGACGTACACGTGCACCACGCTGCCGCGCGGGGAGAAGTTGGCCGCGTTGTCCATGAGCTCGGCCAGCGCGTGCATCACGCCCTCGGCGGCGAACCCGGCGACCGCGGCGTTGCCCGTCGAGTGGTACTGGACGCGCCGGTAGGCGCTGATCCGGCCCATGGCGCCGCGCACGATGCTCTCCATGACGATCGGCTTGGTCCAGCGCCGCCCCGACCGGCCGCCGCTGAGCAGCGCGATGCTGTCGGCCAGCCGGCCCAGCTGCGAGACGTCGTGGTCGAGGGCGAGCAGGTCGCCGAAGACCTGGTCGTCGCCGTGGCGGTCCTCGAGCTCGCGCAGCTGGGCGAGCATCCGGGTCGTCTGCGCCTGGATCCGCGCCGCCGCGTTCGCGCAGGCGCCCATGGCGGCGGCGCTGGTGCGCTCCCCGGAGGCCAGCTCGTCGGCGAACCGGCCCAGCACCCGGCGCGCGGCCTCGTGCCGGGGTTCGGGAAGCTCGGCGAGCGCCGCGGGGGCCGAGGACTTGCCGCCGCGCAGCCGGCCGACCACCTCGGGGATCGCCGTGTCGGCCAGCCAGACCGCCTCGTCCGCCAGCGCGGCCGCCTCCTTCCGCGCCGCCTCCGCCTCGCGCGTGCCCGACGCGACGCCGTCGACGACGAGGTGCAGCAGGCGCCTGAGCACGGGGTCGGGCACGGCCGGGAACCCGGTCAGCGCGGCCTCCGGCTCCATCCCCTTCCTCAGCCGGGCGACCAGCACGGGCAGCGGACCGTCCACCAGTTCGCGGAGCCGGTGGTCCAGCCGCTCTCCGTCGCTCTCCACCCCCGCCAGCACGGTGCCGATCCGGCGGGCGCGCTCGGCGAAGTAGACCGCCGCCGCGACCGCCAGGCTGAACGCCAGGCCCGCCACGCCGCCGTACAGGCCCAGCAGCGGATCGGGGGACCCGGACGTCAGGTAGACCGCGACCCAGGCGACTCCGGCGACGAGCGCCGCGGCCGACCAGGTCAACAGGGCACGTCCCAAGGCCGCTCGGTCGTTGCCGGACCGGCCTGCCTGTACTGACATCCATCATCCTTGGGAAGGGTGCGGGCGGAAGGTCACGACGGGCCCGGACGACGGGCGTCCCGTGCCGAGAAAGATCGGTGACCATGATGCATCACCCGCGGATCGGCATGCCGGAATTCTCGGAGAAACCGACTTTGAATCGTCCCTTCCGATACGTCCCCTAAGGGTCCGCGGACCCGGATCACGATCAGCTCTTGTGACGAGGGGGGCGCTGGGTTACTTTGTCGTCTGTCGACAGACGACAGATTGGCAGGTTCAATGTCGCCCGCACGTGACCGCAAGGGACTGCCGGAAGGCTTCGACAGCTCGGTGTTCCAGGCCCGCCGCTTCGCCGACGAGGTCGCCGTGATCATCCGGCAGCTCATCCTCTCCGGACGGTTCGGGCCGGGGGAGCGGCTGAACGAGCTGAACCTCGCCGAGACGCTGTCGATCAGCCGGTCGCCGATCCGGGAGGCGCTGCAGGCGCTGGCCGCCGAGGGCATCGTGCGCGCGGTTCCGGGCCGCGGCATGTTCGTGGCCACCTTCGACGCCGACACCATCGACCAGCTCGCCGAGGTGCGGCAGGCGCTGGAGTGCAAGGCGGCCGCGCTGGCCGCCGAGCGCGCGGACGACGCCCTGCTCGACGCGCTGGAGCGGCTGCTGGCCAGCACGAGGGAGGCCCTGGCCGACCCCGATCACTCCTACCCCCGCGACCTTGACTTCCATCAGCAGGTCCTCGACATGAGCGGCAACCTGAAGCTGGTGGAGACGGCCCGGAGCGTGGCGACGCAGTTCCAGCTCGCCCGGGCGCGCTCGGGCGAGGTGCCGGGGCGGGCTCAGGCCGCCTACGAGGAGCACCTGCGCATCTACGAGGCGATACGCGCACGCGACCCGGAGGCGGCCGGCGCGGCCATGCACGCCCACCTGGAGTCGTCCCGGCGGAGCGTCAGGCAGCTGATCGAAGGGACGGGCGGCGAGCCCAGGGCGACCGGCGACCGGCGCCTGGACCTCGGCGGGCAGGAGGGGACCCGGCCGTGAAGCACGCGCGCATGGTCATCGACGGTGCTCCGGAGGACGGCACCGCCCGCTTCGAATCGTTCAACCCCTACACCGGCCAGGCCTGGGCGACCGTGCCCACCGCGACCACCGGTGACGTCGACCGGGCCGTGGAGGCGGCGACCCGGACGTTCCACGACACGTGGCGGACCACCCCGGGCGTGCAGCGCGCCCGGCTGATGACCGCCCTGGCCGACCTGCTGGAGTCCCGGGCCGACGCCATCGCCGAGATGGAGACCCGCGACAACGGGAAGGTCATCCGCGAGACCCGCAACCAGATGGGCTTCGCCGCGCGCAACCTGCGGTTCTTCGCCGGGTACGCCGACAAGCTCTACGGCCGGACGGTGCCGCTCGACCATCCGGGCATGTTCGACTTCACCCGCCGCCGCCCGTACGGCGTCGCCGGGCTCGTGACCGCCTGGAACTCGCCCATCGCGCTGCTGGCCAACAAGCTGCCCCCGGCGCTCGCCACGGGCAACACCGTGGTGGTCAAACCGTCGGAGCACGCGTCGGTGACCACCTGCGAGCTCGGCCTGCTGGCCGCCGAGGCGGGCTTCCCGCCCGGCGTGGTCAACGTCGTCACCGGCGACGGCGCGGTCGGCGACGCGCTGACCGGGCATCCGGGCATCGGCAAGATCAGCTTCACCGGGGGCAGCGCGACGGGCACCCGGGTGGCGGAGGCCGCCGCCCGCCGGCTGGTCCCGCTCACGCTCGAACTCGGCGGCAAGTCGCCCAACATCGTCTTCGCGGACGCCGACCTCGACCGCGCGGTCGTCGGCGCGGTGGCCGGGATCTTCGGCGCGGCGGGGCAGACCTGCATCGCCGGCTCCCGGCTGCTGGTGCACCGGCCCGTGTACGAGCGGGTGGCCGGCGCCATCGTGGAGCGGGCCGGCCGGATCCGGCTGGGCGACCCGCTCGACCCCGGCACGGAGATGGGCCCGGTGGCCAACCGTCCCCAGTTCGACCGGATCCTCGCCCTGATCGAGGCCGGACGCGACGAGGGCGCCGCCCTGCTCACCGGCGGCGGCCCCGCCGAGGGCGCGGGCGAGGGGCTGTTCATCCGGCCGACCGTCTTCGGGGACGTGTCGCCCGGCATGCGCGTCGCCGCCGAGGAGATCTTCGGCCCGGTGCTGTCGATCATCCCGTTCGACGACGAGGACGAGGCCGTCCGGATCGCCAACGACATCGACTACGGCCTGGCCGCCGGGGTCTGGACCGGCGACATCGACCGCGCGCACCGCGTCACCGAACGCCTGGAGGCCGGGTCGGTCTGGGTCAACACCTACCGCGCCACCGCCGCGCAGGCCCCGTTCGGCGGCGTCAAGCGCAGCGGGTACGGCCGCGAGCGCGGCGAGGAGGCGCTCGCCGAGTACACCTACGTCCAGAACGTGATGATCGACTATTCCGGCGCCGCCAGGGACCCGTTCTCCATCCGCACCTGACCCCCTTACCCCCCGCCCCTCCCCACCTCCGAGAGCCTCGCCCCACCCCCTTACCGAGGTGACTCATGTCCGGACAGAGCCGGCGCGTCGCGCTCGCGACCCTGATCGGAACCACCGTCGAGTGGTACGACTTCTTCATCTACGGGACCTCGGCGGCCCTCGTCCTGAACGAGCTGTTCTTCCCCGAGTTCTCGCCTGCCGCGGGCACCATGCTCGCCTTCGCCACGTTCGCCACCGGCTGGCTGGCCCGCCCCCTCGGCGGCGTGCTGGCCGGGCACTTCGGCGACCGGGCCAGCAGGAAGACGATGCTCGTCGTCACCGTCGTGGGCATGGGCGTGGCGACCATGCTCATCGGCGTCCTGCCGACGTACGCGAGCATCGGCGTCGCCGCGCCCGTCCTGCTGGTGGCGCTGGGCTTCGTCCAGGGCGACTCGGCCGGCGGCGAGTACGGCGGCGCCGTCGTCCTGGCCGTGGAGCACGCCCGCGACGGGCGGCGCGGGCTGGCGGCGAGCTGGGCGCAGATGGGCGTGCCCGCCGGGCTCGTGCTCGGCACGGGCGTCTTCTACGCCTTCTTCACCGCGTTGCCCGAGGACGCCTTCCACGCGTGGGGCTGGCGGGTGCCGTTCCTGCTCAGCTTCGTGCTCGTCCTGGTCGGGCTCGTGATCAGGATGCGGATCGTGGAGAGCCCCGCCTTCGAGGACGCCAAGCAGGCCCGGGAGGTCGTGCGGGTGCCGCTGGTCGAGGCCGTCAGCCGCCACCCGCGCAGGATCGCGCTGCTCATCGCCGCGCACATCGCGCCGAACACCTACTTCTACACCTTCGCCACGTTCATCCTGACCTACGCGACCTCGACGCTCGGCTACTCCACCGGCCTGGTGCTGGTGGCGGTCAGCGTCGCCGCGCTGATCGAGACGTGCACGCTGCCCGCGTTCGCCCACCTGTCCGACCGGGTCGGCAGGCGGCCGGTCTACCTCGGCGGCCTGGCCTTCCTCGCGGCGACGACGTTCCCGTTCTTCTGGCTGATCGACGGGGGCTCGGGGCCGGCGCTGTTCGCCGGCATCGCCGTCTGCATGGGCCTCGGGCACTCGGCCGTGTACGGCACGCAGGCGAGCTTCTTCTCCGAGCTGTTCCCGACCTCGGTCCGCTACACCGGCCTGTCCCTGGGCTACCAGGTGGCGGGCGCGCTGTTCGGCGGGCCGCTGCCGATGATCGCCACCGCGCTCGTCGGGTTCGGCGACGGCCGGCCGTGGTACTTCGCCGGGTACATGGCGCTCACCGCCCTGATCAGCGCGGTGGCCGTGTACGCGGCGCCCGAGACCTCGCGCGCCGGGCTCGCCGGCTCGCCGCCCTCCCCTCTCCCCACCGAAAGGAAGATGTCTTGTCCATGACGGAGACCGATGTCGTCGTCGTCGGCGCGGGCAACGCGGCGCTGGTGGCCGCTTTGGCCGCGCACGAGGCGGGCGCCCGCGTGATCGTGCTGGAGGCCGCCCCGGAGGAGGAGCGCGGCGGCAACAGCCGCTTCTCCGGCGGCATCTTCCGCGCCGCCCACGACGGCCTGGAGTCGCTGCGCCCGCTGCTGGCCGATTCGGACGAGAAGGTGCTGCGAAGGGTGTCGGTCGGGCCGTACACCAGGCGGCGCTACGCCGAGGAGTGGCTGGCCGCCGCCATGGGCCGCCCGCCGCGCGACCTGGTGGACACCGTCGTCGACCGCTCCTTCGAGACCCTCGAATGGATGCGGCGCCAGGGCGTGGAGTGGGAGCTGACCGCCAACAAGCTCTTCGACCTGGACAACCTCGACGGCGTCCACGAGCTGCCGCCCGGCGGCGCGATCCGCGCCAAGGGCGAGGGCGTGGGGCTGATGGAGCGGCTGTTCGCCGCCGTCGAGCGCGCCGGCATCGAGATCCGGTACGGAGCGCCCGCCGCCGGCCTCATCACCAGGGGCGCCGCCGTCGACGGCGTCCTGGTGCACCGCGAGGACGGCGTCGACGAGGTCCGCGGCGCCGTCGTCCTCGCCAGCGGCGGGTTCGAGGCCAACCCCGAGATGCGGCTGCGCTACCTCGGCCCGGGCTGGGACCTGGTCAGGGTGCGCGGCACCCGCTACAACATGGGCACGATGCTCACCCAGGCGCTGCTGGCCGGCGCGCAGCCCGCCGGGCACTGGGGCGGCTGCCACGCCAGCCCGCAGGACGCCGCGCACCCGCCCGTGGGCGACCTGCGCATGACCGACAAGCTGAGCCGCTACTCCTACCCGTACGCGATCCTGGTCAACGGCGAGGGCAGGCGCTTCGTCGACGAGGGCGAGAACGAGGTCTGGCTGACCTACGCCAAGACCGGCGCGGCGATCATGCGGCAGACCGGCGGTGTCGCCTACCAGGTGTTCGACCGGAAGACCGCCCATCTCCTCGAGCCCCGGTACAGGACCGGCACGCCCGTCCAGGCGGGCACGCTCGCCGAACTGGCCGGAAAGCTCGGCGTCCCGGCGGACGCGCTGGCCGAGACCGTGTCGGCGTTCAACACGGCCGTCGCCGCCGACGCCGGATCCCGGTTCGACCCGATGCGCAAGGACGGTGTCGCGGCCGGGCCGCAGGGGCAGCCGCCCAAGTCGAACTGGGCGCAGACCGTGGACGAGCCGCCGTTCACGGCCTACGCGGTCACCTGCGGCATCACCTTCACCTACGGCGGTCTGAAGATCGACACCGCGGGCCGCGTGCTGGACACGACGGGCCGCCCGATGCCCGGCCTGTACGCCACCGGGGAGATCGCGGGCGACTTCTTCTACCACAACTACGCCGCGGGCTCCGGTCTCGTGCGCGGCGCGGTGTTCGGCAGGATCGCCGGGGAGAACGCCGCGGCCCGCGCGACCGGGGCCGCCGGATGAGCGGCCTGCGCGCGCTGCTCGGCGCGGGACGGCCGCTGGTCGTGCCCGGCGCCGCGAACGCCCTGACCGCCCGGGTGATCGAGGACTGCGGGTTCGAGAGCCTCTACGTCACCGGCGCCGGCGTGGCCAACACCCACCTCGGGGTGCCCGACATCGGCCTGCTGACCTTCGGCGAGATGCTCGCGCACGTGGCGGCGATCCGCGAGGCGGTGAGCGTGCCGCTGATCGTCGACGCCGACACCGGGTTCGGCAACCCGATCAACGTCCGCCGCACCGTGCGGGACCTGGAGCGCGCCGGTGCCGCCGCGATCCAGATCGAGGACCAGACCTTCCCCAAGCGGTGCGGCCACTTCGCGGGCAAGGGCGTCGTCCCGGCCGCGGAGATGATCGCCAAGATCCGCGCCGCGGTGGACGCCCGGCGCGACGACGGCACCCTGATCGTCGCGCGCACCGACGCGCGCGCCGTCGCCGGGCTCGACGAGGCGTGCGACCGCGCCAACGCCTACCGCGACGCCGGCGCCGACGTGGTGTTCGTCGAGGCGCCGCGGTCGGAGGCCGAGGTCGAGGCCGTCGCGGCCAGGGTGCGCGGGCCGCAGGTCATCAACCTGGTGCACGGCGGCGTCACGCCCATGCTGCCCGAGCGGCGGCTGCGCGAGCTGGGGTTCGCGATCGTGCTGCACGCCAACCTGCCGCTGCTGGCCGGGCTGAAGGGCGTCCAGGACGCGCTGCGGACGCTGCGCGCCGGCACCGTCCCGGGAGAGGAGCGGCTCGCGAGCTGGGAGGAGCGGCAGCGCCTGGTCCGGCGGGCCGAGTTCGAGGAGCTCGAGGCCCGCTACGCCACCCCGTCCCCGGAGGAGGGAACGTCATGAGCACCAGACTCGGCTTCATCGGCCTCGGCGTCATGGGCGGGCCGATGTGCCGCAACCTCGTGCGCCGCGCGGGCGTCCCGGTGACCGCGTTCGACGTGAACGCGCAGGCACTGGAGGCCGCAGGGGCGGAGCGGGCGGCTTCGGCGGCGGAGGTGGCCGAACGCGCCGACGTCGTCTTCCTGTCGCTGCCCGGCGGGCCGCAGGTCGAGGACGTCGTCCTGAACGAGCTGCTGCCGCACGCCCGCCCGGGGCAGACCGTGGTCGACCTGAGCACCTCGCCCGTCCAGCTGGCCCAGCGTCTGGCCGCCACCCTGGCCGAACAGGACGTCCTGTTTCTCGACGCGCCCGTCGCACGGACCAGGCAGGCGGCCGTCGACGGCACCCTGAGCATCACCGTCGGCGCTCCCGACGCCGCCGCCTTCGACCGCGTCGAGCCCTACCTGCGCTGCATGGCGACGGAGGTGCGGCACTGCGGACCGCCCGGCGCGGGCGCCCTGGTCAAGCTGGTGAACAACCTGGTCGTCTTCGAGACCGTCGTGGCGCTGGCCGAGGCGGTCACGCTGGCCAGGCGCACCGGGCTGGTCGGCGACGAGACGCTCTTCGACGCGCTGGCCGCCGGATCGGCCGCCAGCTTCGCCCTGGACAACCACGGCCGCAAGGCGCTGCTGCCCGACACCCACCCCCGCGGCGCCTTCCCCGCCTCCTACATGCGCAAGGACATCGGGTACGCCCTCGACCTGGCCGAGCAGGCCGGCCTGCGGCTGCCCGCCGCCCTGCTCGCGCACGAGCTGCTCGACGCCGCGTGCGGGGCGGGGCACGAGGAGGAGTACCACACCGTCGTCGTGCGGGTGATCGATCAGTGAGGTGGCAGTGAGGTGGCAGTGAGCGGCAGCGAGACCACGACCACGGCGACCGCGGCGACCACGGCGCACGAGGTCTACGCGATCAAGTTCGGCCAGCACCCCGGCGGCAAGCACGGGGACTACTTCTACGGATCGGCGGCCGAGCCGATGGACCGGCCCGTCCAACTCGACTACTTCGTCTGGCTCATCCGGTCGCCCGGCCACGACATCGTGGTGGACGCGGGGTTCACGGCCGAGACGGCGGCGCGCCGCCGCCGCGAGCACTGGTGCGCCCCGTCGGAGGCCCTGGCCGGGCTCGGCACCGACTGCGCCGCCGTGCCCTACGTGATCCTGTCCCACTTCCACTACGACCACGTCGGCGACCTGGGGGCGTTCACCGACGCCAGGTTCGTCGTCCAGGGCAGGGAGATGGCGTTCTGGACCGGCAGGCACGCCGCGCGCCGCGAGTTCCGCAGGCTCGTCGAGCGCGACGACATCGAGCGGCTGGCCGGGTACGGGCTCGACGGGCGGCTGCTGTACGTGGACGGCGAGCACGAGGTGGTGCCCGGCGTGCGCGTCCACCACGTCGGCGGGCACACCGCCGGGATGCAGATCGTCAGCGTGGCCACCGGGCGCGGGACCGTCGTGCTGGCGGCCGACGCCTCGCACCTGTACGCCAACGTCGAGGACGACGCCCCGTTCGGCGTCCTCACCGAACTGCCCGCGATGTACGACACCTTCGACCTCATGCGCCGCCTGGCCGGCTCGCCCGAGCTGATCGTGCCCGGGCACGATCCCGAGGTGCTGACCAGGTTCGAACCGGTCGACGGCCTGGAGGGCAGGGCCGTCCGGATCGCATGACAGGATTCCGGAGCGGACGAAGGGGGTGACGGCTCATGGCGAAGGCCATCCCGGCCGTGCTGATGCGGGGCGGCACGAGCAAGGGCCTGTTCCTGCACGCGCGCGACCTGCCGCCGCCCGGCCCCGCACGGGACGCGCTCGTGCTCGACCTCATGGGCAGCCCCGACCCGATGCAGATCGACGGCCTCGGCGGCACGCACTCCAGCACCAGCAAGGTCGTCGTGGTCGAGCCCGGAAGCGGCGGCGACGATGTGTGCTACTGGTTCGCCCAGGTCGGGGTGGACCAGCCGATCGTGGACTGGTCGGGCAACTGCGGCAACCTCACCTCGGCCGTCGGGCCCTTCGCGGTCGACGAAGGACTGGTGGAGGCCGTCGAGCCGGTGACGCGGGTGCGGATGCGCAACGGCAACACCGGCGTGCGGATCCTGGCCGAGGTGCCGGTGCGCGACGGGCGCGCGCTCGCCGAGGGGACGCACCGCATCCCGGGCATCCGGCGTCCCGGCGCGCCGGTCGTCACCCGGTACGTCGGCCTCGGGCCGTGCTTCCCGGCGTCCGCGCCGGCGCAGGAGCTGGACGGCGAGGACGGGCCCGTCGAGGTGACGATCCTGGACGTCACCCACCCCTACGTGTTCGCCCGTGCCGAGGACCTCGCGGTGGACCTGCGCGACGCGAGCCCGCCCGCGCTCAACCAGGACGGCGCGCTCCTGGCCCGGGTGGAGCGGCTGCGCGGTGAGGCGGCGGTCGCGCTCGGACGCGCCGCCTCACCGCGGGAGGCGGCCCGGCTCTCACCGATCGTGCCGCGCATCGTGCTCGTCGCCGAGCCGGCGGACGGAGACCACCACATCGCCGCGCTCGGCGTCTCCATGGGCAAGATCCACCACGCGCTGCCGATGACGGGGGCGCTGTGCCTGGCCGCCGCGGTGCGCCTGCCGGGCACCGTCCCGTCGGGCGCGGCACGCGGCGTGAGCGGGGAGAGCGTTCGCGTCAGGCATCCGCGAGGGGTCGTCGAGGTGCTCGCCGACGTCGCCCCCGCCGCCGACCCGCCCGTGCGCTCGGTCGGCGCGATCCGGACCGCCCGCCGGCTCATGGCGGGCTCGGTCTACGCGGTCGACGACGGCCCGGCCGGCTGAACGGTGGCCCCTCGCGCCGGTCGTCGCCGGGTGTCCCTTATTCGGTGACCGGGACGGCGGAAGCACCGAGATCGGGCCTGGTAGACGGCCGGTTTTTGCCCTCCCATTGCCTTTCTCTCCTCGATTTGGGCATCCCATAAATGGTGCCAAAATGCGAGTCTTGAATATCAATGTGATAGTTGCAGAAAGCGGGATCTGTCTGCGACACTTCCGATATGGAGGTCGTCGCCACCGACGGCTGACCCGAGCCAGGAGTCCGGCGATGAGACCTGCCATTCATGAACTCGTCGAAGACGATTTCCTTCCGCGCGACGTCCCGGACTTCGGCCTGCCGCTCGACGATTACGGCCGGGCGCTCGACCACCTGGTACAGGCCAACGTCGATGTCATCGTCCATTCGCCCGCGGGGGAGATCCTCCTCGGCTACCGCAAGGACGTGCCGCTCCGCGGCAGGTTCTGGGTCTTCGGGCGGCGGATGAAACCCGGCGAGCAACTGGCCGGCACCGCCGAGCGCGTCCTCGAACAGGAGATCGCCCTCCAGGTGGACCGGGACCGGCTCGCGCTGGACAACGTCTACAACGTCATGTGGGGCAGCAGGACCGCTCCACCCGAGGAGGCAGGCTTCCAGACCGTCATCACGGTGATGAGGTACGAGTGCACCGATGACGATGTCGAGGCCGTCGCCGCCGCCGACCGGACCCATGAATGGATCCGGTGGTACTCGCCCGCGGAACTGCGTGAACTCGAAGCCGCGAAATCCGAACTGCTCCATCCCTTCCTCCTCGTCATATTGAGGAACGCCGGCCTGTACTGAGAAAACGGCGCGGTGCCGCCCGGAGGGCCCGCCGTTCCGGGGTGGAACGGGCCGGACATGCCGCACGCGGCCGTGCGAGGGCGCGAGCGACCGCTCAAGGAGACCTTTCCGGGAACACGTTGACCCTCGGAGGCGCACGTGCGTTGCCGTTCCTGCCGCTCCGGCGAAATGATCGAGGTCCTCGATCTGGGCAGCCAGTACCTCAGCGATTTCCGCGATGACGACAGCCGCCCGCCGAAGTGGCCGCTGGTGCTGACGCTGTGCGGGAAATGCGGGCTGCCGCAGCTGCGGGACACCACCCCCGCCGAGCTGATGTACCACGATCGCTACGGTTTCCGGTCCGGCGTCAACGAGGCGATCCGCGACGACCTGCGCGACATCGTCGACCACGCGCTGAAGGCCCATCCCGGCGCGCTGCGCTGGCTGGACATCGGATGCAACGACGGCACCCTGCTGTCGTTCGTGCCCGAGCGCGTCCACCGGGTCGGCATCGACCCGGTGGCGCCGTTCGCGGAGGAGTCGCGCCGGCACGCCGACCGGGTCGTCGTCGACTTCTTCGGCCCGCGGCACTTCGCCGGGGACGGCGACGGAGCGGGGTACCGGACCTTCGACGTCATCACGAGCATCTCGATGTTCTACGACCTGGACGACCCCAACGGGTTCGTCGCCGACGTCCTGAAGGTGCTCGCGGCGGACGGGGTCTGGGTGATCCAGCAGAACTACGCGCTCACCATGCTGGAGCTCGGCGCCGTGGACAACGTCTGCCACGAGCACCTCACCTACTGGTCGCTGACCGCGCTGGAGGACCTTCTCGGCAGGCACGGGCTGGAGGTCAACGACGTGCAGGTGACCAGCGTGAACGGCGGTTGCTTCCGCACGCTGGTGTCGCGTCGCGGGAGCCGTCCCGTCAGCGCCTCGGTGGCCGGGCACAGGCGGCGGGAGGAGGAGCACGGACTGCGGGACCCCGCCGTGTGGCGGGACTTCGCCGCGCGGGCCGCGCGGGCCTTCGGCGACCTGCGCCGGCTCGTCGACGAGATCAACGCGGCCGGGCAGCGCTGCTACATCTACGGCGCGAGCACGCGGGGCGCGACGATCTGGCAGGGCGCGGGCCTGACGGTGAAGGACCTGCCCTTCGCCGTGGAGCGCCAGGCCGCCAAGGTGGGGCGGAGGATGGCCGCGGTCGGCGTGCCCATCATCTCCGAGCGGCAGGCCCGCGCGGACCGGCCGGAGTACATGCTGGTGGGGCCGTGGTTCTTCCGGGACGTGCTGATCGAACGGGAACGCGGCTACCTGGAGGCCGGCGGCCGGCTGATCTTCCCGCTGCCCGACCTGGAGATCGTGGGCGCCGGTGCGGCGACGCGTTCACCGTGACGCCGCCGTCCCCGGACCCCGGACCCGGACACGAAGGAGTTCCAGTGCCACGCGCTCTCATCACGGGGATCACCGGCCAGGACGGAATGTACCTCGCCGAGCTCTTGACCGCGCGAGGGTACGAGGTCTTCGGCCTGGTCCGCGGCCAGGCCAACCCGAAGGCGCCCGCCGTGCGCCGGGCCCTTCCGTCGATCCGGCTGCTGGAGGGCGACCTGCGCGACCTGCCGAGCCTCATCGGCGCGCTGGAGCGGTCCCGGCCCGACGAGGTGTACAACCTGGGCGCGATCAGCATGATCAGGCTGTCCTGGAGGCAGGCCGAGCTCACCAGCGAGATCACCGGCACCGGCGTGCTGCGGATGCTGGAGGCCATCCGCATCCACACCGGCGGCGACATGGCGAAGGTGCGCTTCTGCCAGGCGTCCAGCTCGGAGATGTTCGGGAAGGTCCGCAAGGCCCCGCAGACCGAGGCCACGGCGTTCCGTCCCCGTTCCCCGTACGGGGCGGCCAAGGCGTTCGGCCACCACATCACCGTCAACTACCGCGAGTCGTACGGGGCGTTCGCCTGCTCGGCAATCCTGTTCAACCACGAGAGCCCGCGCCGCACCGAGGACTTCGTGACCCGCAAGGTCACGCGGGCGGCGGCCCGCATCTCGCTGGGCCTGCAGGAGAAGCTCGTGCTCGGGGATCTGGAGGCGCGCCGGGACTGGGGCTTCGCGGGCGACTACGTCGAGGCGATGTGGCTGATGCTCCAGCAGGACGAACCGGACGACTACGTGGTCGCCACCGGCGAGTCCCATTCGGTCAGGGACCTCCTGGACGTCGCCTTCGCCCGCGTCGGCATCACCAACTGGGAGGGGCACGTCCAGTACGACCCGCGGCACGCGCGCCCCGAGGACGCGCAGGTGCTGATAGGCGACGCGTCGAAGGCGCGGACGCGGCTCGGGTGGGCGCCCCGGATCGGTTTCGGCGGCCTGGTCGAGATGATGGTCGACGCCGATCTCGCCGCCGCGCGCCGTGAGGCGACGGGCCGCGCGTAGGGCTGCGCGGCCAGCGCTCGCGTTGCAGAATGGGGGAGTACGTTCCCGGACGGGGCCGCAGGCGAGCTGCCCTGGCCGGTCGGCGGCATTCGCGGTCGTCAGGAGGAGCCGATGTCGTCGCCTCTGGTGTCGGACGCAGGCGCTGCCGCCGACGCGCCGCAGGGCGCGGTGCCGGAGACGGCGCGGGGCGGCAACCTCGGAGTGCTGCTGCGGCTGCTGCATCGGCACGGCCCGCTGTCGCGCAGCGAACTCGCCGACCGGATGGCGGTCAACCGCAGCACGATCCTGGGTCTGACGGCGCGCCTCGCGGCGGCGGGCCTGGTGCGGGAGGAGCCCGCCACCGCGACGGGGCGGGCGGGCCGGCCCTCGCGGCTGGTGTGCCCCGAGCGGGACCGGGCGTACGTGCTGGCGTTCGACGTGGCGGTGGACCGGCTGGTGGCCGCCAGGGTGGGGCTCGGCGGCGCGGTGCTGGAGCGCAGGGAGACGGTCCGGCGGCGCCGGTATCCCGATCTCGACGAGGTGGTCGGCGTCCTGGCGGGATTCGGCGGCGCGCTCGTGGACGCGGCGCCGCGCGCCGCCGGGTGCGTGGGCGTCGGCGCGTCGTTCTGCGGTCTGGTCAGGGCGGCGGACGGGATGGTGCGCCTGGCGCCGAACATGGGATGGGCCGACCTCGACTTCGGCCCCGCGCTCGGCCGGCGGCTGGGCCTGGGGCTGCCCGTGGCCGTCGGCAACGAGGCCCATCTCGGGGCGCTGGCCGAGTACGAGCGGGGCGCGGGCGCCGGCAGCCGCAACCTCGTCTACCTGCACGGGGACGTGGGCGTGGGCGGCGGCGTCATCGTCGGCGGCAGGCTGCTGGACGGCGACGACGGCTACGGCGCCGAACTCGGGCACATGATCGTCAATCCGCATGGCGGCCGCCCCTGCAACTGCGGTTCGCGCGGCTGCCTGGAGGCGGAGGTGGGCGAGGCCGCGCTGCTGGAGGCGGCCGGGCGCGCCGGCGGGCCGGTCGGCCGGGACGGCGTGCGGGCGGTCGTGGACGCGGCCGCCGCCGGTGACGCGACCGCCCGCCAGGCCCTGGACCGGGCCGGCGACTGGCTCGGGATCGGCGCGGTCAACCTGATCAACCTCTTCAATCCCGGCGCCATGGTCTTCGGCGGCGTGCTCAGCGAGATCTACCGGGGCGCGGCGGCGCGGATCCACGCCCGGGTGGACGCGGGCAGCCTGCCCGTCTCCCGGGAACGCGTCGAGCTCCGCACCGCCGCCCTGGGCGAGGACTCGTGCCTGAGCGGTGCCGCGGAGCTGGCCTTCGCCCCGCTGCTGTGCGATCCCTTGGGCGTCCTGGAACGCCGCCCCCGTCAGCTGGGGGAGGGGTCGGCGTAGACGCCGCGCAGCATGCCCGTCGCCTGGCCGATCTCGATGAGGTACCCGTCCGGGTCGCGCAGGTAGCAGCGGATCTCGGCCTTGCGGTCCAGCGGCTCGGTCACGAAGGTCGCCCCCTGGGCCCGCGCGGCTTCGTAGAACGCCATGATGTCGGCCACGCGGACGTTGATGAAGGACGACACCGGGTCCCCCGGCTCGGGCGGCCTGAGAACGATGTCCGGCTTGTCGGGCGTCGGGCCGCCGCCGGGGTTGAGGATGATCCAGCTGTTGGCGACCCGCACGATCGCGGGGTTCTCGGCCAGCACCACCTCCCCGCCGAGGATCCCCGCGTAGAAGTCGCGGGACACCGCGACGTCCCGCACGGTCAGGAAGTGCGTGATCACCAGCCCCCGCTCGGGGGCGGGGAGGTCAGCGCGGTTCACCATCGGTCTCTCCTTCGGCGGTCGTGGACGCTCACCGGGCACCTCCCCGGCGGAGGTCGTCGAGAGACCTCGCCCGCGTAACGAATGCCCCCGGATTCTCCGCGGGACCGCGCCGCGTGTGTCACGGGCGCATCGAAAAACGCATACACCCGCGATACGGTCTTCCGTCTTCAATGCAGGCATGGACCACAGCGCATCATCGTCAGCCCCGGCCCGTCGCACGCGCAGGATCGTGCTCGTCGGTCTGGCGATCCTCGGTGCGGCGATCGCGGCATTCGGCCCCGTCGGCGCGGTACTGAGGATCTTGTCCATGCCGATGCGCACGCCGGGGTGGCACGGCTGGGTCGGCACGATCAACGGCGTCGTACTCATCACGGTGGCCGCACTGCCGGTGGCCGCGCTGGCGGCGTGGGCTCTGGCACGCCGCCGGAGCGCCGCCGACGTCACGCCGGCGTGGCGGACGTCGCTGGCCGAGGTGGGCATCGTCTACGGGACGGTGCCGTGGGTGTGGATGATCATGCTGCCGGGCGACGAGGGCGGCGCCGCCGTGAGCCTGGTACCGCTGCGGGACCTGCTCACGATGAACACGGGCCAGGTCGTCGGCAACCTGCCGGTGTTTGCGGCGCTGGGGTTCTTCGCCCCGCTGCGGTTCGCGGCGCTGGCGTCGGTACCGCGGATCCTGGCGCTCGCGGCGGGCTGCTCGGTCCTGGTCGAGACCGCGCAGTACGTCCTGCGGCTGGACCGGGTGTCCTCCGTGGACGACGTACTGCTCAACACCGCCGGCGCCGGGCTGGCCGCCCTGGCATCGCTCCGCTGGTGGCTGGTCGACCGGTCGTCGACCGATTCCACCGCGGTTCCTTGATGGCCGGGGATCGGGTGTATCGCGGGCGTATCGAAAATCGCCTACGCCGCCGCAACAGTCCTCCGTCTTCACTGGAGGCATGGACCACAGCGCGTCAATGGTCGGTCCGCCGATCGGGAAAGGACTGTGACGTCGTGGGAGGCGTCGGCCGCGAATCTCCTTACCCGTTCAGGTCCAGTTCCAGGACGGGGGAGCGGGCCCTGGACGAGCACGTGGTGAACATGCCTTCGGCGCGCTCGTCGTCGGTGAGCACGTCGTCGCGGTGATCGGGGTCGCCCGCCAGCACCCGGACGACGCACGTCCCGCAGATGCCCTGCCGGCAGGAGTAGGGCGCGTCGACACCGTTCTCCAGCAGCACGTCGAGCACACTGCTGCCGTCCGGGACGAGGTACTCGGCGCCGGTGGAGGCCAGGCGCACGGTGAAGCCGCCCGTCCCTGCCCCGGGTGGCTGGGCCGCCGCGGCGAACCGTTCCTTGTGCAGCGCCTGCGGCGGCCAGCCCAGCGCTTCGGCCTTGCCCAGCACATAGTCCATGAACCCGTCCGGGCCGCAGACATAGACGGCCGTGTCCGGTTGCGGGTCGCCCAGGTCGCGGGCGATGTCGAGCAGCTGGCCCGGGTCCCCTTCGTCGAAGTGCAGGGCGACCCGCGGATTGCCTGCCAGCTCTTCGACGAAGGCGGCCCGGTCGCGGCTGCGGGCACAGTAGTGCAGCGCGTAGTCGCCGCCCTCGTGCTCGAGCCGCCGCACCATCGCCAGCAGGGGCGTGATCCCGATCCCGCCGGCGAACAGGAGATGCCGCCGTGCCGTGACGAGGGGGAAGCGGTTGCGCGGCGCCGAGATCCGCAGCCGGTCGCCCACCCTGAGTCCGTGGATCGTCTGTGATCCGCCGCGCGAGGAGGGTCCGTCCAGCACGGCCAGGCGGTAACGGCCCCCCTCGGGCGGCCCGCACAGCGAGTACTGGCGGACCAGGCCCGGGGCGATCAGCACATCGATGTGCGCCCCGGCGGTGTAGGCCGGGAAACCGTCCCCGGCGGCCGGAGCGAGGTCGATCACGACGATGTCCGGGGTGGCGGGGGAGTGGGAGACGACCACCGCCTCCGTCCACGTCACGGCCACGTCCCGTCAGCGTCCGGCCGCGGGCACGGCCGCCGCGGACGTGCTGAACAGGCCGGCCTCGGTGTGACGTGGCGGCACATCGACCAGGCTCACACCCTGCGGATCGCGACCGGCCTCCACATCGGCGACCATCGCCTTCAGCAACCGGCGGAGCATCACCACGCCGCGGTCGCTGGTCGCCAGGGTCTCCTCGGAGTGCAGCGTGATCGCACCCTGCGACCGCTGCGCCTCACCGTCGCCGGGGAAGCGCTGTTGCTCCTCCTCGGTCAGTTCCCATGGGTCCTTGCCGTTCTGCTTGACGCCGTAGAAGAACCGGTCCAGGCGCTCGGGATCGCTGGAACGGATGGAGAAGAACGACCGGTGGCTGGTGTCGTCGCTCGGAATGACCCAGAGCAGCATGTCGGCCTTCGCGTCAGGGGCCAGCTTCACGAAGTCCGGCAGCACGAGGACGTTCGGCAGATGGAGTTCCGCGCCCCAGACGCGCTCGGTCCGGACCCCGTTCTCCGCCTTGTCCAGGAAGCGGATACCGTACTTCGCCCCGAATTCGGTCCGGTCGTAACCGACCCTGTCGGCCACGGTGTCGGGGTCGTAGAAGTCCTCGGGGAAACCGGTGGTCCCCGTTCCCAGGAACTGGTATCCGCTGTGCTGGGAGTGCAGCCAGTTGATGTGCACCGGGTCGATCGCGTTCTCGTAGATCTGCAGCCAGTTGAAATCCTGCACAAGGCCGGTCACGTTCATTCCGGGGACCGGCCACTCGGCGTAGTACTTCTCGCCCTCCTCCTGGGGTTCCAGGCAGTCGTAGCGGGGGAGGACGGGCTTGCGGTCGGGCGGTCCCATGTAGACGAACACGAGACCGTACCGCTCCTCGACCGGATACCACGGCTGGCGGACGGCGTCGCGGCGGCGGCCGCGATCGGGTTCGCCCGCCTGCGCCAGGCAGTGCCCTTGGACGTCGAACTTCCAGCCGTGGTAACAGCACCGGATGCCGTCCTCCTCGACACGGCCGAAATAGAGGCTGGCGCCCCGGTGGGCGCAGCGTTCGAACACCACGCCGGGACGGCCCCGGCCATCGCGGAACACCACCAGGTCCTCGCCGAGGACGCGCGTGCGGTGCGGCACGTCGGGGGTGAGCGCCGCCGAGGTGGCGATCGGCTGCCAGTACCGCCGCAGAGCCTCGCCCATGGGGGTGCCCGGGCCGGCCTCGGTCAGCCGCGCGTCGTATGAGGGAGTCTTGCGGCCGTAGCCGGTACCGGTGTCGACAATGGATCGTTCAGTCATGTCGATCTCCTCAGCTGTGGTCCCGGACCTCCGGGCAGGCCGAAGCGTCCCGGCCACCGTTGTCGGGACGACGGGGAAATCGGCAGCGCGAGGTCGTGAGGTCGCGGGCGGCTTTGCGGTCGTCAGCGCGTTCGGCGGGCCGCGGCGACATGGTCGCCGCGGCGCATCCCGCTGACTGCCGAATTCAGGGAGCGTGCGTTGGTGAAACGAGACGTGGCGGTGCGGGGGGACGGAACGAAAGTGAATACGGCGCGCATTGCGCAGGTCGGTGGCGTATCCACTTTGCAATCAGGCGGCGCCGGTCGCAAGGGTTCGCGGCGGGACCTGTGGGAGGGCCGCAGGGACACCGGCGGCCCGCCCGTCCTAGCTTGACGGGACAGGGTTTTCACCGGCCGGCGCGTACGGCCGCTAGGAGGGCACATGGGCGAGTCGCGGCGGGTGGCGTTGATCAGCGGGGCGGGCCGGGGAATCGGCGCGGCGACCGCACGGGAAATGGCGCGGCGGGGATATCACGTGGTCGTGAACTACCGGGAGAACGCGTCCGCCGCGCAGGGTGTGGTCGATGAGATCGAGGCCGCCGGGGGGACGGCGGAGGCGCGGCGGGCCGACGTCTGCGACGCCGGCCAGGTCGGTGAGCTGGTCCGGCGGGTGACCGCCGACCATGGCCGCATCGATGTGCTCATCTGCAACGCCAACACCGTGAACCCGCCGTTCGAGCCGCTGCTCTCGGTCTCCTGGGAGGCGTTCATCGGGAAGGTCGGCGGGGAGCTGGCCGGGGCGTTCCACCTCACCCAGCACGTGCTGCCCGCGATGCAGCGGCAGCGCGCGGGCCGGATCGTGTACATCTCCAGCACCGCCGCCGACCTGGTCGGCAGCGTCGCCGCGCACTCCACCGCGAAGGCGGCGCTGAACACCTTCAGCCGCCATGTGGCCGCACAGGCCGCGCAGGACGGGATCGTGGTCAACACGGTCGCGTTCGGGACGGTGCGGACCGACGCGACCGCGGGGGTGCTGGGCGACGGTCTGCGGAAGTTCACCGAGGAGCGTTCGGTGCTCGGCCGGGTCATGGACCCCGAGGACGCCGCCAGGAGCGTGGCGTCGGTGGCCGATGACGGCTTCGGCGCGGCGGTCGGCCAGGTGATCCGGGTGGACGGCGGCTACGACGTCCTCGACCAGCAGCTGCACGCGGTCATGGAGTTCTTCCGGTGATCCGTGCCCGCCCGTTCGTGACCCGCGTCCCGCCGGCGGCGCGCACGCCGCGATGACCACCTGCGTTCGCCGCGCCGGGACGGGAACGGCGTCCCCGTCCTGACGTCGGCGCGATCGCGCACGTCAGGACCGCGACGGCGGACCGGTCGGTCCCGGACGCCGTTCCGAGGCTTGACAGCCCCGGCCGGGTGCCCAATACTTCCCGCTAAGACCGATCGGTCCGGGTAGGTCGATGTGCCGGCGCGGTTCGCCGTGGCGGCGGGTCGGCACGCCTCGCTCCCGCTTGTCTTATTCCCTACTCATCCGATCAATTATGTCGTTATTTCGACATGGAGGCGGGGCAATGCCGGATACGGAAACGCGGGCCCGCGCCCGCGGCCGCCTCGCTCCGCGTCAGGCGAGCGGGCAGGCCCGCTACATCGTCCGCCGCGTCTACTACGCGGTGTTCGTGGTCTGGGCCGCGTACACGATCACCTGGCTGCTGCTCTTCCTCATACCGAGCAACTCGGCCGAGGTCATGCTCCGCAACATCAGCGGCGGCAATTCCGCCGCGGACCGCGCGGCGGTCGCCGCGCTCGAGCACCGCTACGGCCTCGACCGCCCCCCGCTGGAGCAGTACCTGACGCTCCTGTGGCGCGCGGTCAGAGGCGACTTCGGCACCTCGACCGCCACCGGGCGGCCCGTCATCGAGGTGATCGGGCAGGCGCTGCCGAGCACCATCCAGCTCGGCCTGGCCGGCCTGGTCCTGGGAACGTTCCTCGGCCTCGGCATCGCGCTGGCCGCCAACGCGGTCCGGACCCCGTTCCTGCGCAACCTGCTGTTCTCGCTGCCGCCGCTGTTCTCGTCCCTGCCGGCCTTCTTCGTCGGCCTCCTGCTGGTCCAGGCCTTCGCCTTCGGCCTGAAGATCGTGCCCGCGGCCGGGACCGGCAGCACGGCGCATCTCGTCCTCCCGGCGATCACCATCGCGATCCCCGCCAGCGCGGGGATCGCCCAGGTCACCGCCAAGAGCCTGTACGTCAACCTCCGCTCGCCCTATGCCGACCACCTGCGCGCCAAGGGAGTCCCGCACCGGCGGATCCTGCTCACGCACGCCTTCCGCAACGCCGTCATCCCCGCGACCACCCTGCTCGGGATGTCGATCGGGGGCGTCCTCGCCGGCACGGTCGTGGTCGAGACGGTGTTCTCGCGCCAGGGGCTCGGCCGCCTGATGCAGAGTTCCGTGACCCTTCAGGACATCCCCGTGGTGCAGGGCGTCGTCGTCTTCTCCGCCGTGCTCTACGCGGTGGCCAACCTCCTGGTCGATCTGGTCTATCCCAAGATCGATCCTCGGATCTCGATCGGTTGAACCCATGTCCGAAAGAACACTCGCCGAGGCGCCGACCGGGCAGCAGACCGCGGACGTGAAACCCGGCCGCACGGTCGCCCGCGAAGGCTCCGCCTCGTGGCTGCGACGCGCGCGGGCGCGAGGTCTGCTGTCGCAGCTGCTCCAGCCCAGCCTGGTGCTGGCGGTACTCGTCCTCGTCACGGTCTGCCTGTGGGCCCTCTTCCCCGCGCTCTTCTCGCCCCACGACCCGTACGCCAGGGACATGACCGCCAAGCTCGCGCAGCCCTCGCTCGACCATCCCTTCGGCACCGACAGCCTCGGACGCGACCTCCTGTCACGGTTCGTCCACGGGAGCAGGACGACGCTCGTCGCGGCGCTGCTCGCGCTCGCCATCGGCTTCGCCGTCAGCGCGGTGATCGGCCTGCTCGCCGGCTACCTGGGCGGCGTCATCGACGAGATCGTCGGCCGGCTGATCGACATCTTCCTCGCCGTGCCCGGACTGCTGATCTCGCTGATGCTGGTCACCGGCATCGGCTTCGGCACCGTCAACATCGCGGTCGCCGTCGGCGTCGGGTCGATCGCGACCTTCACCCGGGTCCTGCGCGCCGAGGTGCTGCGCGTGCGGGAGTCCGACTTCGTCACGTCCGCGGTGCACTCCGGCGTGCGCTGGCCCACCGTCCTGCGCCGGCACGTCCTGCCGCACGCCGCCGGGCCCATGATCGCGCTCGCCGCGCTCGAGTTCGGCACGGCGCTGCTGTCGATCTCGGCCCTGAGCTTCCTGGGCTTCGGCGCGCCGCCGCCGACGCCGGAATGGGGCTCCCTCGTCTCGGACGGCCGGACCTACCTCGCCTACGCCTGGTGGCTCACCACCCTGCCGGGCCTGGCGATCGTGCTGGTGGTGGTCTCGGCGAACCGGGTGAGCAAGTTCGTGGAGAGGGTCCGCTGACATGGCCGCGGAGAGCACCGCCGACATCGTCCTCGACGTCGAGGACCTGGACGTCTCCTACGTGCGGCCGCGGGATCTGGTCGCGGCCGT
The DNA here is from genome assembly GCF_042656285.1 of Actinomadura rugatobispora. Taxonomy (GTDB): domain Bacteria; phylum Actinomycetota; class Actinomycetes; order Streptosporangiales; family Streptosporangiaceae; genus Spirillospora; species Spirillospora rugatobispora. Next base: position 47,834 of record NZ_JBHSON010000041.1, read on the forward strand.
GAAGGGGGTGTCGTTCCGGGTGCGCCGCGGTGAGCGGCTCGCCGTGATCGGCGAGTCCGGCGCCGGGAAGTCGACGATCGCGGGCACCCTCCTGGGCCTGCTTCCCGGGAACGCGGTGACCGGCTCGGGCACCGCCCGCTTCGGCGACCGGGACCTGCTGGCGATCCGCAGCGAGCGGGTGTGGAACCGGATCCGGGGCGGGTCGATCGCGTTCATCCCCCAGGACCCGAACATCGCGCTCGACCCCGTCAAGCGGGTCGGGCACCAGGTCGACGAGACCGTCCGGCTCCACCGGCACCGGCGGGACCGGCGCGAGCTGCGGACGCTGTCGATCGAACTGCTCGGCCAGGCGGGCCTGCCGGACGCGGAACGCGTCTACGACGCCTACCCCCACCAGCTCAGCGGCGGTCAGCGGCAGCGGGTCCTCATCGCGATCGCCCTCGGCGGCGAACCGGAGCTGATCATCGCCGACGAACCGACCTCGGGCCTGGACGTCACGGTGCAGAAGCTCATCCTCGACGTGCTCGACGACCTCGTCCGCGCCCGGGGCCTGTCGGTCATCCTCATCACCCACGACCTCGCGGTGGCCGCCCAGCGCACCGACTCGGTCGTGGTCCTCCAGGACGGCCGCGTCGTCGACCGGGGCCGGACCGCCGAGGTCATCGCGTCCTCCGACCACCCGTACACGAGACAGCTGTTCGAGGCCGCCCCGTCGCGCTCCGCCCGCCGGCTGACCGCGACCTCCGACCGTGCGGTACGCGACCGGCCGGGTGCGGAACCCCTCGTCACGGTGGAGGGGCTGGACAAGAGCTACGTGACCCGCGGCGCGAGGTCGGGGAAGACCGTCACGCGAGCTGTCCGCGACGTCGGCTTCGCGATCGCCGAGGGGACCACCTACGGCCTGGTCGGCGAATCCGGCTCGGGCAAGTCGACGGTCGCGCGGATCGTCGCCGGGATCGACCGGCCTGACCGCGGCACGATCGCCTACCGCGGCCGCGACGTCTCGCACGCCGGGCGCGCCGAGCGCCGCCGGTTGAACCGGGCCGTCCAGTACGTCTTCCAGAACCCGTACTCCTCGCTCGATCCGAGGCTCGACGTCGCCGAGATCGTCACCGAGCCGCTGCACGGCTTCAAGGTGGGCGCCAAGGGCGAGCGCCTCGACCGCGCGGCCGAGGCGCTGACCGCGGTCGGGCTGGACACGACCTACCTGCGGCGCAGGCCGGGCGAGCTGTCGGGCGGCCAGCGCCAGCGCGTGGCGATCGCGCGCGCGGTCGCGCTGCGACCCGAGCTGATCGTGCTGGACGAACCGACCTCGGCACTCGACGTGTCCGTGCAGGCGCAGGTCCTGCAGCTGCTCGTGGACCTCCAGTCCGAGTTCGGCCTGACCTATCTGTTCATCTCGCACGATCTCGGTGTCATCCGGCTGGTCTCGGACCGGGTGGGCGTGCTGCACAACGGCGTCCTCGTCGAGGAGGCACCGGTCGAACAGATCTTCACGACCCCCCGCCAGGACTACACCCGGCGTTTGGTCGACGCGATTCCCGGATCCACGCCCCACCGGGTCACGTGAACCTTCGCCATTCGAGAAAGAGGACGCGGAACATGCCTGTGCTGACACGGCGCACATCACTCTTGCTGGGCGGCGGCCTCGTGGCCGCCCTCGCCCTTCAGGGCTGCGGGGGAGCGGACACCGACGCGGGCGCGTCCTCGGGGCAGCGGCAGGACGGCGGCACCCTGGTCGTCTACGCGGCCCCGAATCCGGCCTTCGACCCGCGCCAGTCCTACGGCTGGCTCAACCGGGCACTGAGCGACTCGCTCATCGACAGGGACCCCGGCACCGGGAAGTTCGTCCCCTGGCTGGCCCAGACATGGGAGCACAACGAGAAGCAGACGGAGTTCACCTTCCGGCTGCGCAACGGCGCCTCCTTCTCGGACGGCACGCGGGTGAACGCCGCGTCGGTCAAGGCCAACTTCGACGGGGTGATGCAGGACCTGGCCGCGGGCGGAGGCTGGTACGTCCGCGGCCAGTTCGAGCACTACGTCGAGACCAAGGCCGTCGACGAGAACACCGTCGTCGTGAAGTTCTCCAAGCCGAACCCGTCGTTCCTGACCACGGCGGCCACCAGCCAGCTGGCCATGCTGTCGCCCGGCTCGTTCAAGATCCCGCTGGAGAAGCGCAGGACCGAGTTCGTGGCCAGCGGCCCGTTCGTGGTGGAGAAGTACGTCCCCGACGAGCGGCTGCTCCTCAAGCGCCGGGACGACTACACGTGGGGCTCGGCGCTCTCGAAGCACCAGGGCAAGGCCAGCATCGAGAAGATCGACGTCCGGCTCGTCGCCGAGGCGGGCGTGCGCGAGGGCGCGCTGACGAGCGGTGAGGCGCAGGTCGCCGAAGCGCCGACGGTGGACGGCTCGACGCTCCTGGAGAAGCAGGGCAACAGGCTCTACTGGCGTGCCACCGTCGGGATCCCCTACTCCCTCCAGCCGAACTTCAAGAAGCCGCTGGCCCGGGACCTCAACGTGCGGCGCGCGGTGCTCAAGGCCATCAACCGCGACGAGATCTCGAAGAACGTCACGGGGAAGACCGCGCCGCCGGCGACCAGCGTGATCACCCGGACGCTGAACGGGTACAAGGACTTCAGCGCGCTGCTGAAGTACGACCCGGCCGGGGCGCGGAAGATCCTCGACGACGCGGGCTGGAAGCCCGGTGCCGACGGCATCCGCGTGAAGAACGGGCAGCGGCTGTCCCTGGTGATCACCGGATCCGCGGAGCAGAAGCCGATCCAGGATTCGATGGTGCTGATCAAGGAGCAGCTCAAGGCGGTCGGCATCGAGATCACGATCAAGCCCGAGACCGGGATCGGCCCCACCTGGTGGCAGACCGGCGCCGACCTCTGGTTCTCCGGCAACAAGAGCTCCGAGGCGGACGTCCTCCGCAAGATGTACCAGAACGACGGGACCAAGGCGCAGCCGTGGCTGTTCTCCGACAGCGCCGAGGTGAGCTCGCACGGCAAGCGGCTCCAGGAGGTCCTGCAGGGCCAGGCGGTCGAGGTGGACGCGACCAAGCGCGATCAACTCCTCGCGGAGGCCCAGGAGATCCTGATCGAGGACGCGATCGTCATCCCCCTGGTCGAGCACGAGTCCGGTTTCGTGGCGGCGGCACCACGCGTGCACGGCCTGCGCCTGGACAGCCTCTCCAACCTCGTCGTCTACGACGCCTGGCTCGGCAAGTAGGACTCGCCGGCCGGCGAACCGGCGTCACTGGAACCGGCGTCACCAGACCCACTGCGGGAGAACCATGAGCAAGGGACACGACCGACACCTTCACCTGGGGCTGTGGCTCACCTTCCTGGACGCGGCCGAATGGCGCGACCCCGCCAGCAGGGCCGAGGAGCTGAACTCGCTCCAGCCCTACGTCGAGGTGGCCGAGATCGGCGAGCGGGCCAAGCTGGACGCGCTCATCCGCGGCGACGGGCTCGGACTCCCGCTGCCCGACCCGGAGCAGGCGTTCGCGGGCTCGCTCGAGATCCTGACGCTGCTGGCCGCGCTGGCGGCGCGGACCGAGAGGATCGGGCTGATCGGGACGGCCTCGACCACGTTCACCGAGCCCTACAACCTCGCCCGGACCCTGGCGACGCTCGACCATCTCAGCAACGGGCGGGTCGGCTGGAACATCGTCACCTCCATCGCGGGCGAGGAGCAGTTCGGCTACGACGAGATCCCCGGCCACGAGGAGCGGTACGAGCGCGCCGACGAGTTCATCGAGGTCGTGTCGAAGCTGTGGGCGAGCTGGGAGCCGGACGCGGTGCTCGTCGACCGCGAGAACGGGGTCTTCTTCGACCCGGACAAGATCAACACCATCGATCACCACGGCAAGCACTTCCGCGTCGCCGGTCCGCTCAACATCGCCCGGCCCCCGCAGGGCCGGCCGGTGTTCGTCCAGGCCGGCGACTCGGAGAAGGGGAGGGACTTCGCCGCCAGGCACGCCGAGATCGTCTTCACCGCGCAGAACGACATCGGCAAGGCGCAGGCCTTCTACCGCGACGTGAAGAGGCGTGTCGAGCGGCAGGGGCGGGACGCGGCGCGCGTCAGCATCCTTCCGGGGCTCGTCGTCACCATCGGCGGCAGCGAAGCGGAGGCGCAGGAGCTGCACGACCGGTTCCTCGCCCGGATCGACTACGAGCGAACCCGCCGGAATCTGGAGTCACTGCTCGGCGGGGTCGATCTGTCCGACATCGACCTGGACGAGCGGGTCCCCGAGGAGCGGCTGCCGGAGGCGGGCGCGCTGACCCGCCAGCCGGGACGCGCGCAGATCTTCATCGACCTCGCCAAGGAGAAGGGCGCCACCCTGCGGCGGCTGCTCCAGGCCCTGGGCACGGCCCACGGCCACGGCCGGGTCTTCGGCACCCCGGAGCAGGTCGCCGATCACATCCAGCGCTGGGCCGGAGCCCGGGCGGCCGACGGATTCGCCGTCTCGCCCGCGCAGGGGCTGGCGGGCGCGCGGCTGTTCGCGGACGAGGTCGTGCCGATCCTCCAGGACCGCGGCCTGTTCCGGCGGGAGTACACCGGCGGCACGCTCCGGGACCACCTCGGCCTGCCGCCGGTGCCATGAGCGGAATGAGAGGACGGAAATGACCGAGGATGGCAGGCGACTGTTCCTCGCCTACAACGTGCGCAGCTACGGCGTGTCGCCGCGCGCCTGGCTGTCGCAGGGATCGACCGGCCTGGAGATCTTCACCGCCGACTACTGGGCGCGCATCACCAAGCTCGCCGAGAGGGGGCTGTTCGACGCGGTGTTCGCGGGGGACTCCGCGCAGTTCCTCGGATTCAACCGGGTCGACATCGACGGCGTGGACCGGTTCGTCGCCTGGGCCTCGGTCGTTCCGCACACCGAGCGGATCGGCGTCATCGTCACGGCCTCGACCACGTACAACGACCCCTACCGGCTCGCCGAGCGGCTGCTGTCCCTCGACGTCCTGTCGGGAGGGCGGGTGTCGTGGAACCTCGTCACGACCTTCGCCGAGGACGCGGCGGCCAACTTCGGGCTGGCCGGGCACCCCGAGCGGGGGCTGCGCTACCGGCGCGCCGAGGACTTCGCCGAGGTCGTCGTCGGTCTGTGGGACTCGGCCGGCGACGGCCCCGAGGTGGCGCACGCGAGCGAGAACTTCACGGTCTCCGGACGCCTGCCGCTGCCCCGCTCCCCGCAGGGACGGCCGCCCATCATCCGCGCGAGCTCGTCGGACGAGGGCCGGCGGCTGGCCGGCCGCCTCGCGAGCGCCGTCTTCGACTCGGCGCTCACGATCGCCGAGGCCCGAACGCGGTACCAGAAGGTGAAGTCCGACGCGCTGGCCGCCGGCCGCCGCCCCTCCGACCTCGCCTACCTGCCCGGCCTGCGGATCGTGCTCGGGAGCACGAACGCGGAGGCGAAGGCCCGTGTCGACGAGTTGTTCACCGAGGACGCGATCACCCGGTCGGAGCACGAGAACTGGCTCGGCGGGCTGATCGGCGCGACGGTGCCCGACCTCGACCCGGACAAGCCCATTCCCCCGTCGGTGCTGGAATCCGCCTTCGCCGCCGCGGCGGCGGACCGGGACCATCTGCGGACGTCGACGCTGCAGGTCCTGGCCGCCGAACCGGGGATTCCGCTGTCCGAGCACCTGCTGCGCACCCGCTATCTGAGCGGCGGTCACGGCATGTACGTCGGGGCGCCGGAGCCACTGGCGGAGCGGATGGAGGACTGGTTCCGCTCCCACGCCGCCGACGGATTCGTGATCGCACCCGATCTCGTCACCGAGACCCTGCCGATCCTGGTCGAGGAGTTGGTCCCGCTGCTCCAGCAACGCGGCATCTACAAGCGCGAGTACGCGTCGTCGACGCTGGCGGGCCACTTCCAGGCCGCCGGCGGCCAGGTGAGCGAGGTGCCGGCATGAGCACCCGGTGGCGGTCCATCGCGCTGTCGGACGGGCTCGCCCGGCACCTGCTCCTCGACGCCGACCTCGCGGAACGCCTCGACCAGGCCGGTCTCGACGCCGTGGTCGTGGGCCTGGAACGGCTCGACCCGCTCTCCCCGGAGGACCGGCACCTGGACCCGAGCTCGCTGGCCGCGATCCTGGCGCCGCGGATCCCGGGCACCCGGGTGCTGATCGCCGCGGCCAACCATCGTGAGCACCCCTGGAACCTCGCCCGGGCCGTCGCCAGCCTCCAGGACTTCGTGCCGTCCGGCAGCGGCCTCGTGCTGGGAGTCCGGGACCGCACCGTGCCCGACGGGCGGCCCGGGGCGGAGGCCTGGGACGTCAGGGACCTGTCCAGGCCGGTCGAGATCGGCCTGGAGGCGACCCTGGACACCGGCGTGGTGGCGCGCAAGCTCTGGGACGACTACCCGCTCGACGCGGTCATCGCCGACCGGGCCTCGAACACCTACCTCGACCTGGAACGCCTCCGCGCCAGCGACCACCGCGGCGTCTACGACGTGGCGGGCCCGCTGCCGGTGCCGACCCGCGGCCGCCCGCTGCTGTCCCTGTTCGCCCCGGACGGCGTCCCGGCCGCCGTTCCACCCGCCTTCGACTCCGTCACCGTGCCCCTCGACACGGCGATCGAGACCCCCGGCGGTGCGGACGCGTTCGGCGGACGCCCCCTGATCGCGCACGTCCGCGACCCGGACGAGCTCGGCCGCGCCGACGAGCTCGCCCGGCACGGCGAGCAGGTGCAGGGGATCCAGGTCCTCGTCACCGACGACCACGCGCTCCGGACGGTGCTCAAGTCCCTCGGCCCGGCCGGGTGAGCCCGTGAGCATGCCGGCCGGCCGTCGGCGGGACCCGCCACGAAGGAGTCAGATCCGGTAGAGCTCGGCGGCGTTGCCGCCCATGACCTTGCGCTGGGTCTCGGGGCGGAGGGTGGCGATCTTCTCGCTCACCTTCTCGATCGGGTCGGGGTGCAGGCAGGTCGGGTGCGGGAAGTCGGTCTCGAACATCACGTTGTCCTCGCCGACCGCGTCGATCAGGTGCTGCAGGTTGCCCCGGCCGGTCTCGAACCAGAACGTGGCGTACCAGTTGTCGCGGAAGTACTCCGAAGGGAGTTTCTGCAGCTTGTCGAACCAGGCCGGCGCGTTCTCCTCGAGCTCGTAGTCCATCGCCTCGAGCATGAAGGGCACCCAGCCGATGCCGCTCTCGACGGAGACCATCTTGAGGTCCGGGTGGCGGTCGAAGATCCCCGCGTAGGCGCTGTTGAGCAGCAGCCGCGAGTTGTTCTGGAACAGGGAGGCGCCGCCGATGGCCGGTTTCACGTAGTCGTCCTGGCTGGGCCAGTACGTGGTGCCGAAGTAGGTGAGGGACGTCTGGCTGGCGCCGATGTGGAAGTGCACCGGCAGGTTCAGGCCGGCGCACACCTCCCAGAACGGATCCCACGCCTTGTCGCCCAGGTCGGGGGAGCCGGAGTCCTGCGGGTCGGCCGTCAGGTTGACCCCCCGGAAGCCCAGCCCGGCGCAGCGCTGGGCTTCGCGCACGCACGCCTGGATGTCCCACGCGGGCATGATCGGCATGGGCAGCAGCCGGTTGCCCGACTCCTCCTGCACCTCCGCCATGGCGTCGTTGTAGAGCTCCAGGCACATCCGGACCGCCGACTTGTCGTCGAGGGTGTTGTACAGGTTCTGGCCGCCGATGCCGATGTTGTTCGGGTAGAGGACCTGGGCGTCGATGCCGAGGTCGTCCATCAGCCGGACCCGCTCCCCGGTGTCCCACGCCGCCGGATGGACGTCGTCGATGCCCCAGGACCCGCCTTGGGAACTCCGGAAGGGGTGCTTGTTGCCCTGGGGGTCGATGGTGCCGCCGGAGCCCGCCTTGCCGAAGGTCTTGCCCTCGATCACCCACATGTCGACGCCGTCGATCCGCTCGACACGGGGGACCTTGTCCTCGTAGCCCTTCGGCGCCCGCTCGGTGAACAGGTCGTGCCGCTCGGTCAGATGCGAGTCCGCGTCGATCACACGGATGTCTTCGGCCAGCTTCGCCATCGTTGCCTCCCAGGGTGGCGCCCATCCACGCGCTCTCACCTCACCCTAACGATCCGTGATTAACAAGTAAATGTTCACTCTGATCGACGATGCGAGCGTTCGCGAGTGCGCGAACCGCGTCAGAGCGCGATGAGGCCTGCGTTCGTCGACGTGAAGCCCCAGGCGTCGAAGCCGGCGAGCTCGCCGTCGCCCCAGGCGCAGACAAGCCGGGGGCTCCAGCCAGTCGATGTCCAGGACCCGATGGTCGCAGCCCTATGCCGTGAGCGTAGGCCGCCCGGAGCGACCGCCGTGCCGTCACAGGTCAGGCCGGTTTGCTGGCCTTGATGAGGAACCGGGCCGAATGGCGACGAACGATCCGTTCTTCTGGATCTGCTCGTGCAGTTCGCGGTAATGGTCGACGGTGAAGTCCGGGACGGTCCAGATCACTTTGCGCAGGAAGTAGACGACGAACTCCATCCGCAGCCGCTCCCCGCGCAGGTCGACGATCCGCAGTCCGGCGGCCAGGACTCGGTGGCGACCGTGGTCGGCGGCAGCTTCGGCGCCTCCGCCAGCACCTCCCCACCGCCGGTCTGCACGTCCCTCTGCGCGGCGAGCCGTCCCCGCAGGCACCGTGGACGGCCGGCACCGGCCCGTGCATGGCGATCGCCACCTTGTTGATCAGGAAAATGTGTGGGCGGCGAATGTGGTGCGGAACACGTTCTCTCCCAAGAATGACGGCACCCCTGTCCGAGGAGGACAAATGCGAATACGGATGAGAAAGGTGCTCCCAGCGATGGCGGCGGCGGTCGGGCTGGCGGCGGCCTCGCTGTCCGTCGCGCAGGCCGCGGTGCCCTCGCCCACCCCCGGCACGCTCACCAAGTACGACATCAGCGGGACCTACGTCAGCGGGCTGTCGTCCGGCGGGTTCATGGCGAACCAGCTGCACGTCGCCTACTCGGGCGTCTTCAAAGGCGCAGGGATCTTCTCCGCGGGTCCGTACGACTGCGCGCAGAACAACCTCAACACCGCCCTGTACGCGTGCATGGACACTTTCATGGCACGCAAGACCCCCGCCCAACTGGTCCAGCTCACCCGGCAGCGGGCGGCCGCGGGCCAGGTCGACCCGGTGCAGAACCTCTCCGGTGACCCCGTGTGGATGTTCCACGGCAGTGCCGACACGACCGTCGACCGGGCGGTCAACGACGACCTGGCGGCCTACTACCGGCAGGTCGGCTCGAACGTCGTGTTCAACAGCGGTTCCGGGGCCGGGCACGCCTGGGTCAGCCCGATCGGCCCCAACGCCTGCGCCTCCACCTCATCCCCGTACATCAACAAGTGCGGCACGACGGACCCGGTGAAGGAGATGCTCGGCCACCTGCTCGGCACGGTGAGTCCCGCCGCCTCGCAGCTGACGGGCAGGCTCGTCCAGTTCGATCAGAGCGGCTACGCCCCTGGCGGCAGCGCCACCGCGATCAGCATGGGCAACGAGGGCTTCGCCTACGTGCCGAAGTCGTGTGAGACGACCTCGTGCAGGCTGATGGTGACGCTGCACGGGTGCTACCAGTACTACGGGCTGGTCGGGAACGCGCTCATGGACAAGGCGTACCTGAACGAGTACGCCGACACCAACAACATGATCGTGCTGTATCCCCAGGCCACCACGAGCGCCGCCGGCACCAATCCGCGCGGGTGCTGGGACTGGTGGGGCTACGGGTCCTCCGCATACGCGATGAAGAGCGGCCCGCAGATGACCGCCGTGGTCAACATGGTCAAGGCACTCGGCGGAGGCGACGGCACCACCCCCTCGCCAACCCCGACCCCGACCCCGACGCCGACCCCCGAACCCGTCTGTGTGACCGCCTCCAACTACACGCACACCACCACCGGACGCGCCCGCCACTCGGGTGGCTACACCTACGCCAACGGTTCCAACGAGAATCTCGGCCTGTGGAACACCTACACCCAGAGCACGATCAAGGAGATCAGTCCAGGTCACTGGGCCAGGTGCTGACCCCGGGCCCCTGGTGCCTTGCCCGCACCGCCGGCGGGCAAGGCATCTCAACCCATCTGGCCGGTCGTCGGATCAGGAGTCCGGTTCGGTGGAGCGGGGGCGCAGGCCGGTGGCGGCGACGGCGAGGCCGGCGGTGGCGAGCACCGAGGTGGCCAGCAGCGCCGACCGCGGTCCGCCCGGCGGGTTCAGGAGGGCGGCGACCAGGGGCAGCATGGCGATGCTGCCGACCTGGACACCCGTCTGGTAGACGGGGATCGCCGCGCGGCGCAGCTCGGGGGTGGCGCTCTGGGTCGCCTGCATGTTGAGCGCGGCGAACGAGACGACGAAAGCCGCCCCGACCAGGACCAGCGAGGGCAGCAGGTCCCAGGCGTAGGAGTCCGCGGCGCGGGCGTCCCCGCCCGATCGCACCAGGGCGAGCAGTTGCGCCGCGAAGGCGAGCAGCGCCCCGGCGGCGATCAGGCGGGACGTGCCGAACCGCTGGATCAGGCGCCCGGCGAACGGGACGGAGACCGCCAGCGGCAGGCACGCGGGCAGCAGGGCGAACGCGATCTGCCATGCCGGCCACCCGAGGCCGTCGCTCATGGTGAACGTCGCCAGCAGCAGCATGCCGATGTAGACACCGTTCAGGCTGCCCGCGCCCGCCATCGCGCGCACCAGCGGCCCGTTGCCGGTCAGCGCCCGGCCGAACCTCGGGGCCGACCGGCCCGGGACGTCCGGTATGACGCGATGCCCCACCACCAGCAGCGCCAGAGCGATCGGGACGGGGAAGAGGAACGTCCACCGCCAGCTGTCGGCGACGAGCGCCCCGGACAGGAGCAGCCCCAGGCTGAAGCCGTACGCCCCGAACATCGAGTACACCGACACCGCCCTGCGCTGCCGCGGTCCGGCGGGGAACGTCTCGCCGATCAGCGCCAGTCCCGCCGGCGCGGTCAGCGCCGCGCAGGCGCCCTTGACCACGCGGGAGCCCACGAGGATCCACATGTTCGCGCTCAGCCCCCCGACGAGGGAGGCGGCGGCGAACACGAGCATCGCGACGAGGTAGACCCTGCGCAGCCCCCAGCCGGCGGTCAGCCGCGGCCCGAGCAGCAGGAACGCGGCGAATCCGAGCGCGAAGCCGCTCATCAGCCACTGCACCGACCACAGGCCCAGCCCGAGATCGGCGCCGATGGCCGGCAGCGCCACCAGGACCACCGAGACCTCGACGGCGTCCAGCAGCATGTTCCCCGAGAGGACGAACAGCAGTGGCCATCCGCCGCCCCCGGTGCGGTGCCGGCCCGCCGTCGTGGACGGGCTACTCACCGGCCGACACCTTCTCCAGCAGTTCCGGCAGCCTCCCCGTGATCAGTTCGATGTTGCGCGTGACCAGGTCGTCCGGCATGCCCGCGACGCTCGCCCAGAAGATGAGGTGCTTGACCGGCAGCCCGCGGGTCTTCTCGTGGATGCGCACCGCCGCGTCCTCCGGGGTGAGGATCTCCAGCATGGCCCACGAGCCGTCGTCGGGCTGGTCCGGGAAGTCCTCCGCGCGCAGCGGCGGGGGCTGCGGGTGGTCGGTCCCCGCCGCCCAGGTCTGCCGGTAGGTGTTCTTCTGGTGGGCGAGGTGGGGGGCGACCCGCGGCCAGACGGACTCGGGGTCGTCGGCCAGGATCACCGGCAGCAGGTCCGACACCCGCGCCGCGGCCGGGTCGTGCCCGCCTTCGATCAGCCCGGCGCGGTAGTGCTCGAACATGTCGGGGGAGATGTGCAGGAGGCCGAGGCCGAGGCGGCCCGCGATGCCGGCGCCCCGCGGCCCGTAGAACCCGCCCCACACGGGCACCGGATCCTGCAGTGGAAGAGGCGTGACGCCCTTCTCCCGCCACAGCCGCAGGACCTCGGCGATGTTCCGCTCGACGTTGCGGAAGCGGCGTCCGTGGTCCGCGCCGAACAGCCCGTACTCCAGCACCCCGTAGCCCGCGCCGAACCCGAGTTCGAGCCTGCCGCCGCTGATGAGGTCCACGACGGCGGCCTCCTCGGCGATCTGCGCCGGATGGCGCAGGTTCGGCAGCATCACCGCGGTGCCGATGCGGGCGTCGCGGGTGCGGGCGGCCGCGGCGGCGGCCATGGTCAGCGGCTGCGGCAGGTAGCCGTCCTCGAACAGGTGGTGCTCGGTGAACCAGAGACCGCCCGCTCCGAGCCGGTCGGCCTCCTCGCACAGTTCCAGGGAGCGCGCGTAGTGATCGGTCCAGGGGCGCTTCCAGGGCTCGGGGTTGCGCAGGTCGAACAGCAGCCCGACTTCCATGATCGCTCTCCGTTCGTCAGGGGGGTCGAGGCGCGCCGTCAGGCGGCCAGCGCCTGCCAGCTCCGCGGTCCCCGGTAGGCGGAGATCCGCTCCAGACGCCGCCAGGGAGCCGGGGCGGCCGGCGGCCACGGGTAGCGGTCCGCCTCCTGCCGCGCCGCGTTCAGCCGCCGCATCAGCACCACGGTGACCGCGGCGAGCTCCAGGGGGTCCAGGGTGCCCTTCTCGACGCGCAGCAACGGCGCGTCCGTGTGCTCGGTCATCGCTCGAATCGCTCCTGTCGCTCTCGTCGTCCCGCCGGTCTCATTGGGGCGGGTTGCCGTGCTTGCGGTGCGGGAGGCCGGCGTCCTTGTGCCTGAGCATCGCGAACGCGCGGACGAGCACGGCACGGGTGTCGGCCGGGTCGATGACGTCGTCGACGAGCCCGTGCTCGGCGGCGAAGTAGGGGTGCACCAGCCGGCCGCGGTACTCCTCGATCTTCTGCGCCCGGGTCGCGGCCGGGTCCTCCGCCGAACCGATCTCCCGGCGGAAGATCACGTCCGCGGCGGCCTCGGCGCCCATCACCGCGATCTCGTTGCCGGGCCACACCAGCGACAGGTCGGCGCCGATCGAGCGCGAGTCCATCACGATGTAGGCCCCGCCGTACGCCTTGCGCAGCACCACCGAGACGCGGGGCACGGTGGCGTTGCAGTAGGCGTAGAGCAGTTTGGCGCCGTGCCTGATGATGCCGTCGTGCTCCTGGCTCACGCCGGGCAGGAACCCGGGCACGTCGACCAGCGTCAGCAGCGGGATGTTGAAGGCGTCGCAGAACTGGACGAACCGCGCCCCCTTCTCGCTGGCGGTGATGTCCAGCACCCCCGCCAGCGACGAGGGCTGGCTCGCCACCACGCCGACCACGTGGCCGCCGAGCCGGGCCAGGGCGCAGACCAGGTTGCGCCCCCAGTCGGCGTGCACCTCCAGCAGGTCCCCGTCGTCGACGATCTCCGAGATGACGTCGCGCACGTCGTAGGACCGGTTGCCGTCGGACGGCACCAGGTCGCCGATCCGGTCCAGCGGGCGGTCCGGCGGGTCCCCGCCGGAGGTGACCGGCGGCATCTCGCGGTTGTTGGACGGCAGCATGGACAGCAGGTAGCGCACCTCCGCCAGGCAGGACTCCTCGTCGTCGTAGACGAAGTGCGCCACCCCCGAGACCCCGCCGTGCACGTCGGCCCCGCCGAGTCCCTCGTGCGTCACCTCCTCCCCGGTCACCGCCGCGACCACGTCCGGGCCGGTGATGAACATCTGCGAGGTGCCGCGGACCGCGAAGACGAAGTCGGTGAGCGCGGGCGAGTAGGCCGCGCCGCCCGCGCACGGGCCGAGCATCACGCTGATCTGCGGGATGACCCCGGACGCCCGCGTGTTGCGCTGGAAGATGCCGCCGTACCCGGCGAGCGCGGACACGCCCTCCTGGATGCGCGCGCCCGCGCCGTCGTTCAGCGAGACCAGCGGGGCGCCCGCCGCCAGGGCCAGGTCCATGACCTTCTGGATCTTCTGGGCGTGCGCCTCGCCGAGCGCGCCGCCGAAGACGCGGAAGTCGTGGGCGTAGACGAACACGGTCCGGCCGTCCACCTCACCCCAGCCGGTGACCACGCCGTCGCTGTGCGGGCGCTTCGCCTCCAGGCCGAACCCGGTCGCCCGGTGCCGGCGCAGCGGTTCGACCTCGGTGAAGGTCCCCGGGTCGAGCAGCAGGTCGATGCGTTCGTGGGCGGTCAGCTTGCCCTTGGCGTGCTGGCGTTCGGTCGCCTTGGGATCGGGCCCCTGCCGGACCCGCCGTTTCACCTCCCGCAGCTCCTCGACCCGGTCGGCGAAGGTCTCCGGTCCGCGTTCCGTGGCCGGTCCCGGCGCGGTCATCGTTTCCTGTGCTGTGGTCATGGGACCCCGTTACTCCCGCGGATGCCGAGTGGTGGTTCGGTGGTTTCAGCCGAGCAGAGTCGTTTCAGCCGAGCAGGGTGCCGCCGCTGGCGTCGACGAACGACCCGGTGATCCACCGGGCCTCGTCGGTCGCCAGGAAGCGGATCACGTCGGCGACGTCCTCCGCCTCGCCGACGCGCTTGAACGCCGACAGCTGCGCCATCTGCTGCACCGCCTCCGGGACGTCGAAGATCGCGCTGCCGTTGTTGGTGATGCCGGGCGCCACGGTGTTGACCGTGATGCCGCGCGGGGCCAGATGCCGGGCGAAGTGCAGGGTGATCTGCTCGATGGCGCCCTTGGTCATCGAGTAGGCCACCTGCTCGGGGTTGGCCAGCCGGGTCAGCCCCGAGGAGACGTTGATGATCCGGCCGCCGTCCGACAGCAGCGCCAGGGCGCGCTGCACGATGAAGAACGGCGCCTTGACGTTGACGGCGTAGAGCCGGTCGAGGTCCTCGGGGGTGACCTCCTCCGGCGACTGGCCGGCCGGCGTGGTGATGGCCGCGTTGTTGACGAGGATGTCCAGCACGGTCTCCCCGGTGCGGGCCTTGAGCTCGTGCTCCAGCCCGAGGAACAGCTCGTGCACGTCGCCGGGCACGCCGAGTTCGGCCTGCACGGCGAAGGCGCGTCCGCCGTCCCCTTCGATCAGCCGCACGGTCTCCTCGGCCGCGTCCCGCTGGGCGGCGTAGTGCACGGCGACCAGGGCGCCCTCCTCCGCCAGCCCTCGCGCGACGGCCCGGCCGATGCCTCGGCTGGACCCGGTGACCAGCGCGGTCTTCTTCTCCAGGCGTTCCATCCTGCGTCTCCTCCCTTGTGGTGCCGTGTGCGTGCGAGCCGGCGCCGGAGCGACCGGAGCCGGTCCGCCGCCCGCGCCCCGGCCGATGGCCCAGGCGGCGGGCTCGCCGACCTGGCCGACCTGGCTGATCTTGCTCGCCAGGTTGCGCCGGACCGGGCCGAACTCCAGCAGCCCGGCGAAGATCTCCCGGAGCGGTTCCACGTCTTCTCCTCCGAGCAGCAGCAGTGTCTGCACCTGGATGTCGGTGAGCGCGCGGGCGCCGACGGCATGGCGCCGTTCGTGGTAGCCGTCGAGGACCTCGTCGCCGGACCGGCCGGCCACCCGGTCGGCGAGCGGCCCGCCGAGGTCGGCCGCGTCCTGGAGACCCAGGTTGAGCGCCTGCCCGCCGACCGGCATCTGCACGTGGGCGGCGTCGCCGGCGACCAGGACCCGGCCCCTGCGGTACCGCGTCACCTGCCAGTGCGCGTCGTCGAAGGCGTTGAGCCACAACGGCGTGCCCTGCTCGATCCGTTCCCCGGTCACCTCGGCCCATGCGGCCGCCACCTCGTCGAACGTCGGAGCGTCCCGGCCCGCGCGGGGCTCGGCTCCGAACACGTGCACCATGACCCGGGTGCTGCCGTCGGGCCAGCGGTGCGCGGTGGCCAGCCCCTTCGGCAGCCGTTCGAAGCGCCGGTCCGGCACGTCGATGCCCGCGACGTCGGCGCGCAGCATCTCGCGTCCGGCCTCGGTCCCGGCGAGCTCGAAGCCCGCGAGCCCGCGGACTGCGGACCGCTCGCCGTCGCAGCCCACCAGGAACGAGGCGCTCAGCGTCCGCTCGCCTCCGCCGGCCGCCCGGATCACGGCCGAGACCTGGTCGCCCCGGTCGCGCAGGGCGACCAGCCGCCATCCTCGCCGCAGGTCGGCCCCGGCCCTCAGCGCCCGTTCCTGCAGCACCGCCTCCAGCCGGGTCTGGGGGCACTTCCACTGCCCGGCGTAGGGGTGGTCGGGGTCGGCCTCGGTCAGGTCGAGCCGGATGCCGCCGAAGTGCCCGGGGCCGCCGTCGGGCAGCTCTCCCAACCGGTCCAGGACGCCCCGCTCCGCCAGCAGCCCCATGGTGCGCGTGTGCAGGGTGGACGCCCTGGACTCGGTCATGGGCTCGGCGAGCCGCTCCACGACCGTGGTGCGCACGCCCCGTTCCGCCAGGTCTCCCGCGAGCAGCAGCCCGACCGGTCCGGCGCCGACGACGACCACGTCGGCGTCGGCCGCGCCGGACTCCCGGGCGTCCCGTTCGGCGGTTCCGGCCATCGGTCAGCGCCGCGCTTCCGCGTACTCTTTGGCCAGGTCCAGCGTCGCCCGGCTGTTGCCGCCGAGCGCCTCGCGGATGAAGGAGCGCGCCTCCGGGACCCCGGCGTCCGCGCCGAGGATCGTGGTGATGTTCTCGGCCCTGATCACCACGGTGTGCTGGGAGCTGGCGGTGACGGTGCCGTCGTCGCCCTCCTCGAACAGCCAGTACCCGGTGTGCAGTCGCATCAGCGCGGGCAGGGTGGTCTGCTTGTAAACGATGCGGCCGGGCGGGAAGCACACCCGGACCGACTCGGTGGTGTGCGCGGAACCGTCCTTGGTGAGTGTCTCCATGCGCAGCACCTGGAGGCCCGGCGTGTCCTCGGTCAGCTTCACGTCGCTGACGTGCGGCAGCCGCTCGCGCCACCGGTCGGCCTCGTTGACGAAGTCGTAGAGGTCCTTGACGGAGCCGGCGACCTGGACCGAGTCGACGAAGGACAGCGTCAGCGGGTCGTCCCCGGCCGCCTCCTCCAGCGCGGCCTTCAGGGCCGGGAGCTCCTCCCGGCTGTTGCGGTCGACGGCCTCGTCGATCCAGGCCAGGCCCTCCGGGTCGTCGTCGATGGACCGGTACCAGTGCTTCAGGCGCAGCCTGGTCTCCTCCGCGCCCACGGGCTCGATGAGCCACGCGCCGGACATCTCCGCCACCGGGGGCGCCGAGACCTCCTGCCAGAAGTCGATGCGCAGCGACTCCTTGGAGAGCGTGCGGCGCGAGGACCAGTTCTTGGCCTCTCCGTTGGCGGTGGCCCAGATGCGGATCCGCTCCTCGCGCTCGCCGCGCTCCAGGTACTCGACGTGGACCGAGGGCGGGAACAGGCGCGGCCAGTTCTCGACCTCGGCGAGGAGCCGGTAGACCTCCTCGGCGCTCGCCCGCACCGTGGTCTCGTGCTCGACCTCTCGTCCCTGCTTTTCGGACACTGCCGTTCTCCTCTCAGAAGGTGCCCGGGTCAGAAGTTGCCCAGGCCGCCGCAGACGTTGAGCGCCTGGGCGGTGATGGAGGCCGCGGTGTCGGAGGCGAGGTAGCCGACCAGGCCCGCCACCTCGTCGGGCGTGGAGTACCGGCCGAGCGGGATCTTGGCCTCGAACTTCTCCAGGATCGCCTCCTCGCTGGTGGAGTACGCCTCCGCGTAGCCCTGCCGGACCCGCTGCGCCATCGGGGTCTCGACGTAGCCGGGGCAGACCGCGTTGACCGTGATGCCGGTCGGGGCCAGCTCGTTCCCCAGCGCCTTGGTGAACCCGACGACGCCGTGCTTGGACGCCGAGTACGGCGCCCCCAGGACCACGCCCTGCTTGCCCGCCGTCGAGGCGATGTTGATGATCCGGCCGCGGGACTTGCGCCGCATCCCGCCCGCGTTCAGCACCTCCCGGGTCACCACGAACACGCTGGTGAGGTTGGTGGCGATGACGTCGGCCCACAGGTCGTCGGCGATGTCGGCGGTGACCCCGCCGCCGCTGCGGCCGGCGTTGTTGACCAGCACGTCGATGGTGTCGAACCGGGTCACCGCGGCCTGGACGAGACGGGCGACGTCCTCCTTGGAACGCACGTCGGCGGGGGCCCCGTCCACGTCGAAGCCCTCGTTCTGCAGGCCCTTGACGGTGTCGGCGAGCTTCTCCTCGTCGCGCGCGCAGACGAAGACGCGGTGCCCCTGCCCGGCGAGCAGCCGGGCGCTGGACAGTCCGATTCCGCTGGTGGCACCGGTGACCAGGGCGACCCGGCCGGCTGACTGCGTGGTGGTGTTCTCGGTCGTGTCGGGCATGAGGGCTCCTCGGGGGTGCGTTCAGGCCGCGGCCAGGTGGGAGTTGACGAGGTCGATCAGCGCGCGCGGGGTCTGGGCCTCCACCAGCGCCTCCTCGTCCAGGCTGATGCCGTGGTCGCGTTCGATGCGGCCGGCGGTCTCCAGCAGCGCCAGGGACTCGTAGCCGAGGTCGTCGAACGGGGTGTCGATGATGTCCCCGTCGAGGTCGACGCCCTCGTCCGTTCCGGCCGCCTCACGCAGGACGGTCCTGAGCTCGTTCAGCGTGAACTGACTTCCGGGCATGTGTGCGGTCCTTTCCTTGGACGGTCGGTGTGGAGAGCGAAAATCGTCAGCGGTCGGTCGTCAGCGGTTCGGTGGAGCGGAGGGATCGACGGACCGCACGACCATGGCGGAGTTGAGCCCGCCGTGGCCGCGCGCGATGACCAGGACGTCGCGCAGCTCCGCCGCGCGGGGAGCCCCGGTGACCAGGTCGAGGTCGTAGCGGCGGGACGGGCTCGTGTTGACCGTCGGCGGGATGACCCCGTCCCGCAGGGACAGGAAGGCGGCGGCGAGGTCGAGCGGCGCCGCCCCCGAGTACAGCCGGCCGGTCGTCGTCTTGGGAGCGGTCACCGGTACGGCGGCCGGCCCGAACACCTTGGCGATGGCCTCCGCCTCGACGCGGTCGAGTTCTGGAACGGCGGCGGCGTCGGCGAAGACCGCGCCGATGTCGGCGGGCTCCACCCCGGCGTCCTCGAGCGCCCCCTCGACGGCGCTCTGCAGGGTCGGCTCCCGGCCGCTGTCCGGCCGGGGGTCGGTGGTGGCCGCGTAGCCGGCGATCTCGCCGTAGACCCGCCCGGCGCCGCGCGCGCGGGCGTGGTCGGCGTTCTCCAGCACCAGGAGCGCGCCGCCCTCCCCGGGGACGTGCCCGCTCGCGTCGTCGTCGAAGGGCAGGTAGGCCCGCTCGGGGTCGTTCCTGGTGCTGAGCCGGCCGCTGGAGAGCTGGGCGACCCACCCCCACGGGCAGATCGAGGCGTCGACCGCGCCGCTGATCACCATGGGGGTGCCCTTGCGGATCTGCCGCCGCGCCTGCGCGATCGCGTCGAGGCCCCCCGCCTGGTCGCTGACCACGACGCTGCTCGGCCCGCGCAGCCCGTGCCGGATGGAGATCTGGCCGCTGTTGACCGCGTAGAACCAGGCGAACGACTGGTAGGCGCTGACGTACTGGCCGCCCTTGCTCCACAGCGCGCGCAGCTCGTTCTGACCGAACTCGAACCCGCCGGAGTGGCTGGCCGTGATGACCCCGACGTCGAAGTCGGGCAGGTCCGACGGATCCACGCCCGCGTCGGCGAACGCCCAGTCGGCGCCGGCCAGCGCGAGCTGTGTCATCCGGTCGGTCTGCGGCAGCAGCCTGCTGGGCAGGTGCTCCGCGGCGGCGAAACCGGTGATCTCACCCGCCAGCCGGGACGGATAGGACGAGGGGTCGAAACGGGTCACGGCCCCGATGGCGCTGCGCCCGGCGAGGGTGGCCGCCCAGTACGACTCGACGTCCAGCCCGGTCGGAGCCGCCACCCCGAGTCCGGTGACCCAGGTCGCCGTGGTCATGCGCCGCTCCGGTCGGGGCCGGCCAGCACGATCGCGCTCTGGAACCCGCCGAACCCGCTGCCGACCGACAGCACCGCGTCCACCCGGTGCTCCCTGGCGGTCAGCGGCACGTAGTCCAGGTCGCACTCGGGATCGGGGCGGTGCAGGTTCGCCGTCGGCGGCACCACGTGGTGCGTCATCGCCAGGATCGACGCGGCGACCTCGATCGACCCGATGGCGCCCAGCGAATGCCCGACCATCGACTTGATGGAGCTGACCGGCGTGCGGTAGGCGTGCTCGCCGAGGCTGCGCTTGAACGCCGCGGTCTCGTGCCGGTCGTTCTGCTTGGTGCCCGAGCCGTGCGCGTTGATGTAGTCGACGTCTTCGGGGGCGAGCCGGGCGGCCTCCAGCGCGACCCGGATGGCCTCGGCCATCTCCCTGCCGTCCGGTCGCAGGCCGGTCATGTGGAAGGCGTTGGACCGCGTCGCGAACCCGGCCACCTCGGCGTAGATCCGCGCTCCGCGCGCCCGGGCGCTCTCCAGGTCCTCCAGCACGAACATCGCCGCGCCCTCGCCCAGCACGAACCCGTTGCGGCTGGCGTCGAACGGGCGGGAGGCGTGCTCGGGGTCGTCGTTGCGCGGCGTCGTCGCCTTGATGGCGTCGAAGCAGGCCAGCGTGATGGGCGAGATGGGGGCGTCGGTCGCCCCCGCGACCAGGACGTCGGCCGAGCCCTCCCGGATGAGGTCGGCGGCGTAGCCGATCGCGTCCAGCCCGGAGGTGCAGCCGGTGGAGACCACCGTGGCGGGCCCCTCCGCGCCCACGGCCCAGGCGACCTCGGTCGCGAACGAGCTGGGCACCATGTAGTTGTAGAGGTGCGGCACCGCGTAGGCGTGGTCGACCAGCTCGAGCCGGCCGCCGTCGCTGACGGTGCGGTACTCCTGGTCCAGCCCCATGGTCGCGCCCACCGCGCTTCCCACGGTCACGCCGGTGCGGTGCGGGGGGAGCCCCGCGAAGTCCAGCCCGCTGTCGGCCACCGCCTCGCGCGCGGTGACCACGGCGAACTGGGCCGCGCGGTCCATCCGCCGCGTCTCCTGCGGGGTCAGCCCGGCGAGCTCGGCGTCGAAGTCGGCCTCGGCGGCGACCTGGGAGCGAAAGGGCGACGGGTCGAAGAAGGAGATCCGGCGGGTGGCGGTGCGCCCGTCGGTGAGCAGCTTCCAGAACTCCTTGACCCCCGGGCCGCCCGGCGCGGTCACCCCGACACCGGTGATCACGGGCCGGCGGGGGAGCGCGCCGCTCATCGCGCGCTCCACGCGTAGAAGCGGCGGGCGATGGCGTCCTTGGGGGAGCGCCACGTGTCCGGGTCGTAGGCGGTGATGTGCGGCTTGAGGTCCTCGCTGATCTGGACGAACCGCGGGTCGGTCTTGGCCTCCTCGATCAGCTCGCCGCCGTTGTCGTCGTCGAAGTCCTGCAGGTGGAAGTACAGGCCGTTGAACTCGAACAGCTGCCGGCGGCGGGTTCCCATCCGGTCCGGCATGTCGGTTCGGTCGAAGTCGGCGAAGAGCTGGGAGACCTTGTCCGCGGAGGAGGGCGCGATCTTGGCCACGATCAGTGTGCTGTGCATCGTTTCTCTTCTCAATCGTTATCGGCTCGGCCCGAACCAGCGGTTCAGGGCGGTGCGCAGATCGTCGTCGGTTCCGGGCGCGGCCCAGGCGACATGGCCGTCGGGCCGCAGCAGCAGCGCGGTGGTGTCCTCCAGGGCGCCGCTCGTGCCGTCCGCGCGCGGCGTCGCCGTCACGATGTCGACCCGGTCCGCCCAGTCCCGGGCGCGCCGCCGCAGGATCCGGTTGCCGGCCAGGTCGAGGAGGACGCCCCGCCCGGTGCGCAGCAGCTCGCCGGCGTCGGTGCTCCGGCCCGCGTGCTCCAGCCGCAGCGGCGGTATGCGCGCGCCGAGCAGGGGGTGCCTGCCGCCGCCCACGTCGTAGGTGATGTCCAGGCCGCTCACCCGGGCGGCGAGCATCCGCTGCGCGTCCGTGGAGGCGAGCAGGTCGCCCAGGACGTCGCGGAGCGGCTCCGCCTCCTCGCCGCCGAGCAGGACCGTGCTCTGCGCGCGGGTGTTGGACAGCAGCGCGCGGCCGACCTCGTGCCGCTCGTCGTGGTAGGTGTCCAGCAGCGTCTCGGGGGCCCGCCCGCGCACCACGGCGGCCAGCTTCCAGCCCAGGTTCACCGCGTCCTGGATGCCGGTGTTCATGCCCTGGCCGCCGGCGGGCAGGTGGACGTGGGCCGCGTCGCCGGCCAGCAGGACCCGTCCCCGCCGGTACTGGGCGACCAGGCGGGCGGCGTCGCCGAACGCGCTGACCCACACCGGCTCCGCCATGGAGATGTCCGAGCCGACCACCCGCTTCCACACGTCGGCCACCTCGGAGAACTCCGGCGGGCCGGTCCGGCGCTGCGGCGGCGTCCCGCGCTCGCCCACGATGATCCGGCGCACGCCGCCGGGCAGCGGCGCCACCATCGCCATGCCGGTGTCGGTCCCCGCCCCGGCCAGCCGCGGCTCCAGCTCGACGCCGCGGATGTCGGCGAGGAAGAGCTCGATGGTGGCGGGCGTCCCGGGGAAGTCGAACCCGCCGGTCCGGCGCACCGTGCTGTGCCCGCCATCGCAGCCGACCAGGTAGCGGCAGCGCAGCGCCCTGCCGTCGAGCGAGGTGACGGTGACCCCGGCGGCGTCCTCGACGAAGCCGGTGCATTCCCAGCCGCGCCGGACGTCGGCTCCCAGCTGCCGGGCCCAGCTCTCCAGCACGGCCTCGGTGACGGTCTGCGGGATGTTCCGGGCCGCGCCGTGCGCCGAGCCCAGCAGCCCGAGGTCCAGCGGCAGCCCGCCGAAATGGCCGGCGAAGCTGGTCTGGATCTCCCCGAACCGCGGCAGCAGCCCCCGCTGGTCGAACACCTCCATCGTGCGGATGGTGAATCCGATGGCGCGGGACTGCCCGGTGCGCTCGCCCAGCCGGTCCAGCACGATCACGTCGACACCGGCCAGGCGGAGCTCCCCGGCCAGCATGAGCCCGGCCGGTCCGGCGCCGATGACGATTACGGAAGCGTCCATGCGAACCTCCAGTGGCGGCTGTTCTTACCGCGGAAACCGCCGCGCGTGCGGCGCGTTCTCAG
The DNA here is from genome assembly GCF_042656285.1 of Actinomadura rugatobispora. Classification (GTDB taxonomy): domain Bacteria; phylum Actinomycetota; class Actinomycetes; order Streptosporangiales; family Streptosporangiaceae; genus Spirillospora; species Spirillospora rugatobispora. Next base: position 70,637 of record NZ_JBHSON010000041.1, read on the forward strand.
GCCTGTTCGATGTTGCGGGCGATCCGTGCCAGCACGTCGTTGGCGGCGAGGAATTCGCTTTCACTGATTCCGGTGAGTGATTTGGCCGCGTGCGCGTTCACGAGCTTTTCGGCGCGTTCGTGCGCCGCCGCGCCGGTTTCGGTGAGCGCGAGGGATCCGCCGGAGTCGGTGACCCATCCGCGTTCGGTGAACTCGTCCACGATGGGCCGGTAGGACGTGTCGCCGTCGATGGCCAGGAAAGGGGCGAACGCGCCGTCCAGGCCGGCGACGGAGTCCACGCCGATGCTGAGGGCGTGCAGGACCTGCCACTGCCGGCGGTTCAGCTTCTCGTCCACCAGCGCGGAGGTGGTGGCCTCGTCGAAGAGCCGGTGCAGGTGCAGCAGCCAATAGCCGAGCCGCTTCGTCGTGTTCTGCTGGAGCATGGGAAACCTCTATTACCGGGGAATAGGTATTTACCGTCGAGTTCCCGATCAACGCTTTGACTCTGACATGCCCCTACACCCCTCACAAGAGGCGCCGGGCGAATCTACGGTAGGGCCACAGACCCCTGAATGCGGGCAGCCGGAAGCTCCATCCGCCGTGCCGGCGGATGGAGCCCGGACAATATGCGCGCTGTGCTCAGGCAGGCTAGGACACGGTGAGGCTCAATGCCACGGAAAGGTCGCGCCGACCGGAAATGCCGAGCTTGCGGTACACGCTGGACAGATGGAACTCGACGGTGCGGACGGTCAGGTAGAGCGTCTCGGCGATATTGCGGTTGCTGTACCCCGCGCGGGCGAGATTGGCGACTCTCGCCTCCTGCGGGGTGAGGGCCTGCGTGGCGTGGCCGTCACCGAACCTGGCCATGGCCGTGTCGGTCCGGGACACCCAGTACGCGCTGCCGCACTCGCGCGCCACCGAGGCGGCGGTCGCCAGTGCGGTCCGCCCCCCTGGAACGTTTCCACGCTGGATCCGCAACGCTCCAAGGTCGTAGAGCGCCTGGATCGACTCGGTGCCTGCCTGGGCCAGGACCAGTAGTTCGACGGCCTCTTCCAGCATCGCGGGCGAGGACTCGTCCCGGCGCGCCAAGGCGAGGGCGTGCAGCGCCACGCCGATGGCGCGCGGGGACCCCCACCGCCTGGCCGCGACGAGCTCCTCTTCGGCCAGGGCGCGCGCCAGGTCGCACCGGTGCACCGCCAGCGCCCCCATCGCCGCCCTGGAACGCCAAGGAATCACCGCGGGGTTGGCGACATTGAGCGACTTCAGCAGGCGACCGCATTCCAGGTAGTCGTCCACGCCGAGCTGGAACTGCCCCGTGGCCAGCCGTAGGTTCCCCCGGGCCGCCAGGACGTGCGCGCGCTCCGCCGGGCCGCCGCTCAGCCGGCCGGTCAGCCCGTGCGCGAGCACCACCTCGTGCGCCTGGTCGAACTCGCCGACGTAGACCAGCGACTCGATCAGCCAGGCGACGGCCAGGGTCCGCAGCGGCCCCGCCCCCATCTGGGCGAGCGCCGACCTGAGCATTCCCGCGGCGAGTCCCATCTCCCTGGTCTCCAGGCTGACGCGCGCCCGCAGCATGAGCAGCAGCCGCCTGCGGCGGGGCGTGCGCATCCACTCGTGATCCCGTGAGAGCTCGGCGCAGTAGGCGTTCACCGAGTCGAAGTCGCCGGTGTAGTACAGGGAGAGCAAGGTGAGCCACATCGCGTCCGTGCTCGCATGCGGCTCGCCCGCGTTCAGCGCCCTCTCCACCTCTTCGACCACGGTTCCGCGCAGCTGCCGGCCGAGCGTGGCGGTCTCGATGCGCCGCGCCGCCTCGTTCATCGCGCGGCACAACGGGCGGTCGGTCGGGAAGACGACGCCCGGCATGTAGACGGCCACCGGGCCGCCGCGCCCGCCCGCGCCACCTCCGCGCCCGGCGCCGCCGTGGGGATCAGGGGCGGAGAACTGCCGTTTCCCGCACCCTTCGTGGGCTTTCACGGTCGCCTCTGTGGTTTCCTGTTTCCTTCCGGCCATCATCTTGTGTCCCCATCAGCTAGCTCAATTCCGACGCGACCATTGGGAGACGGGGCCCAAGACAGTCCAGGGCGGGGTGGCCCGTCCGATCATTGAGAAGGCTCACACGTGGTAGCGGAATTCCGCCCCCGGACGGTGTGCGAGGGAACGCCACACGACACCTGAGGCAGGCCACACACCTGAAGATGGAGGTGCCGGGGGTGTGAGCGCCGACCAGCCGGAATTCCCGACCCAAGTACGCCGTCGTCCTCGACCCCGACCGGGGCTGAGGTTGGATTCGGGAAGCCTGCACGGCAATTCCTACTAGATCGGTAGTTTATCTAATTGACCGGTGAAGTCAAGCGATGCAAGAACATGTTACATGTAATGCAATTCAGTGATCTGCGTCACTCGGCGGCGCCGGTGAAGGTGCCGGTGCCAATCGAAGTGCCGGCCATTGCGTGAAGTCGCTGGTCCGGGGCGTCGGTGCCGTCCGCCGGTGGAAATCGCCGGCCGGGCGCCGGGTCGAAGTCCGTCCGCGGACGCCGCCCCGCTCCGCGGCCGCTCCTCGTCGACGGCGCTCCGGCGCGGTGCCGCGAACGCCGCCGCATGCCCGCCGCGAGACGCCGGGAGCCGGCTTCGCCGTGGTGCACCGCGGTGGTGCCGGGGCCTTTGCGGTGGTCCCCGGGGTGTGGGCGATATCGACCGGTGCGGAAATGTGCTCCGCGTCACAGGGGCCGGCCGCCGTCGGGAGCGCGGAATAACGGGTGGCCCCGATGTCCTCCGCCGCCGGGTCGCTTCACCGTCGCTTTGCCGGTGGTTAACGACCGCGTAATATGTCCGTCCGCGGGGCTCCCCTGCCGCCGTGCCGCCAATGTCCCGGCCCGCCCCGCTGACCAGCGCGATCCGATTTTGTCGCGCGACCACTCAGGCTCCCTATTCGGATCGGCTCCGGCAATCCATTGCTGCACCCTAAGCGCTCCCGAGTCCGGCGTCCCTACGGCTCCACCACAGGTCACGGACCGAACGGTCCGAACCTCTTGCGGCGACCCTGAAAGCTCTGCGAGAATTGCCGTGACCAGTGCATATACGCGCTGCCTGCAGAACGCTGACCGGGGGCCGCCGCGGGTCCTCGGCGACCGAAGGGATATTCCGGTGAAGAACATTGTTATAACGGGTGGAACATCCGGAATCGGACTGGCACTGGCCCGCCACTGCCGCGACCGCGGGGACAACGTCCTCGTCGTCGCGCCCGACCCCGTCAAGGGCGCCCGCTTCATCGAAGAGGCGGAGGAGAAGGGAGCCGGAAAGCGGGTATTCTTCGTCCAGGCCGATCTCAGCCTCGTCAGCGAGAACAAGCGGGTTCTCAAGGAGATCGCGGACACATTCACGGCCGTGGACGCCCTCGTCCTGTGCGCCCGGTTCTTCCGCTCCTACCGCCGGGTCACCGACGAGGGCATCGAGCACAACCTCGCGCTGTACTACCTGAGCCGGTACCTCCTGAGCCACGGCCTCGTCGAACCGCTGCACAAGGCCGGGCCCGGGGTGGTCCTCAACCTCGCCGGGCCGGGCATCTCGGAGGGCCGGATCCACTGGGACGATCTCGAACTGGAGCGGGGGTACAACGGCTGGGACGCGATGTTCCAGGGCGGCAAGCTCAACGACCTCCTCGGCGTCACCTGGGCCGCCGCGCACGGTGACCGGCGGGCCCGTTACGTCCTGCAGTTCCCGGGCGGTACGCGCACCGGCCTCGCCGGCGAGTTCGACCCGGAGACCGCGGCCCAGGTCGAGCAGATGAAGCGGGGCGCGGGCAAGTCCGCGGAGGAGTCGATCGTCCCGCTCGTCGACGTCATCGACGACCCGCCCGCCGAACCGCTCACCGCCCTGTGGGAGGACCGTCCGATCCCCCTGGACCCCAGGGTGTACGACGGCGACGCGGCGGCGCGGCTGCACCGCCTCACCGAAGAGATCCTGTCGCGGCGATAAGCCGACGCAGGGAGGGGAGCTCCACGTGCGCAAGGTCCTGATCGCCAACCGCGGTGAGATCGCGGTCCGTATCGCCCGTGCGTGCCGCGACGCGGGCCTGGCCAGTGCGGCGGTGTACGCCGAGCCGGACCTGGACGCGCCGCATGTGCGGCTGGCCGACGAGGCCTACGCGCTGGGCGGGCAGAGCGCGGCCGAGTCGTACCTGGTCATCGACAAGCTGATCGATGTGGCCCGGCGGGCGGGCGCGGACGCGGTGCACCCCGGTTACGGGTTCCTGGCCGAGAACGCCGAGTTCGCGGCCGCCGTCACCGAGGCCGGGCTGACCTGGATCGGGCCGCCCCCGGAGGCGATCACCGCGCTGGGCGACAAGGTGGCGGCCCGGCATATCGCGCAGCGGGTCGGCGCGCCGCTGGTGGCCGGGACCGCCGACCCGGTCGCCTCGGCCGGCGAGGTGGTGGCGTTCGCCGAGGAGCACGGCCTGCCGATCGCGATCAAGGCGGCGTTCGGGGGCGGCGGCCGCGGGCTGAAGGTCGCCCGCACGCTGGACGAGGTGCCGGCCCTGTACGAGTCGGCGGTGCGCGAGGCGGTCGCCTCGTTCGGCCGCGGCGAGTGCTTCGTCGAACGCTACCTCGACCGTCCCCGGCACGTGGAGACCCAGTGCCTGGCCGACAGGCACGGCAACGTGGTGGTCGTCTCCACCCGCGACTGCTCCCTGCAGCGCCGCCACCAGAAACTCGTCGAGGAAGCCCCCGCGCCCTACCTGACCGAGGAGCAGGTGGAGCTGCTGTACTCCTCCTCCAAGGCCATCCTGGCCGAGGCCGGGTACGTGGGGGCGGGGACGTGCGAGTTCCTGGTGGGCCAGGACGGCACGATCTCGTTCCTGGAGGTCAACACCCGGCTCCAGGTCGAGCACCCGGTCACCGAGGAGGTGGCGGGCATCGACCTGGTCCTCGAGCAGTTCCGGATCGCCGCCGGCGAGCCCCTGGGCTACGGCGACCCGGAGCTGCGCGGCCACTCCTTCGAGTTCCGGATCAACGCCGAGGACCCGGGCCGCGACTTCCTCCCGCAGGTGGGCACGCTCACCCACTGGCAGCCCCCGTCCGGCCCGGGGGTGCGCCTGGACGCCGGCTGCGCGCAGGGCCAGACCATCCCGCAGGCGTTCGACTCGATGATCGCCAAGCTGGTCGTGACCGGGGCGACCCGCCGCCAGGCCGTCGACCGGGCCCGCCGCGCGCTGGCGGAGTTCCAGATCGGGGGGATGCCCACGGTGCTGCCCTTCCACCAGGCGGTGCTGGACGATCCCACGTTCGTGCCCGCCGACGACGGCGCCCCGTTCGGCGTGCACACCCGGTGGATCGAGACCGAGTTCGACAACCGGATCCCGCCGTACGAGGACCGGCTCGCCACCGGCGGGGAGCCGTCGGCCGAACGCGAGACCGTGGTCGTCGAGGTCGGCGGCAGGCGGGTGGAGATCTCGCTGCCCGCCTTGTCGGGCGAGCCCGCCGCGTCCATCGGCGACGACGGAGCCAAGGCCAGGCCCCGGGCGGCGAAGCGATCCCGTTCGGCGCTCTCCGGCGACGATCTGGTCTCGCCCATGCAGGGCACGATCGTCAAGGTCGCCGTGGCGGACGGCCAGCCGGTGGAGGCCGGACAGCCCGTCGTCGTCCTGGAGGCGATGAAGATGGAACAGCCCATCACCGCCCACCGCTCCGGCACCGTCAGCGGCCTGTCCGCCGAGGTCGGCGCGTCCGTCTCCGGCGGCGCCGTGATCTGCAAGATCAGCGACTAGGGCCGCCATGACGCGGCCTCCCTCGCCCCCGCCGACGCGGGGCGGACCGCCCGGCGCCCAGGTGCGCACCGTGGAGATGGACGCGGGCGGCCTCCGGCTCTCCGGGCTCCTCGCCCTCCCCCCGGACTCCCCGCCGACGGCCGTGATCGTCGCCCTGCACGGCGCCGGCATGCGCGCGGGGTACTTCCACGGCCAGGCCGACCCGGCCACCTCACTGCTCTCCCTCGCTGCGTCGCGCGGTTACGCGGCGCTCGCGCTGGACCGGCCGGGATACGGCGTCTCGGCGTCCGCGGCGCCCGACGGGCTGGGACTGGACGAACAGGCGTCCCGGGTCCGGCGCGCTCTCGCCGGCTACCGCGCCCTGCACCCGGCCGGGGCGGGCTTCTTCATCGTCGGCCATTCGCTGGGCGGCAAGCTGGCGCTGTCGGTGGCCGCGGGCTGGACCGCCGGCGCCCTGCTGGGCGTGGACGTCTCCGGGATCAGTGACCGCTGGGCCGTCGACCCCGCTCTGCGGGGGGACGTGAACGACCGGCGAACCCGGCCCCTGCACTGGGGCCCGCTCGACCTGTACCCACCGGGGACCTTCCTGCACGCGATGCCGCTCGCCGCGCCGGTCCCGCCCCGGGAGGCGGCTGAGATACCGGACTGGCCCGACCGGTATCCGGAAGTGGCCCGCCAGGTCCGGGTCCCGGTGCGGTTCACCTTCGCCGAGCACGAACGCTGGTGGCGCTGCGACCCGCAGACCGTCGCCGCCATGACGGCCCGCCTGGCCGCGCCCCTGGTCCGTACCGAACGGCTGGCCGGCGCGGGGCACAACATCAGCCTCGGATACGCCGCCCGCGACTACCACCTCGGAGTGCTCGCCTTCGCGGACGAGTGCCTGGCCCTGTCGAGTTCCGGTACGGGGTGAGCCGGGGGAGACGTCCCGCCCAAGGGCGGGAGGCCGCCGCCGTGCCCTCGCCCCAAAGGCGATGGGTGTCCCCGGGACCATCGCCCCGGGGACACCCATCGGCCGTGAGGAACGCGTCGGCGAACTACGCCGGCTCCTTGTTCGGCGCGAGGGTGAAGCACAGTGCCGCGCTGACCACCAGGGCGCCCATCACCGCGATCGTGGCGGCCGTGAACGCCTCCGGGTGATCCCGGCTGTTCTCCAGGACGGTGAAGAAGACCGTGCCGAACGCGGCGACGCCCACCGCGCTGCCGAACTGCTGGCCGGTGGTCCAGACACCGGAGGCCGATCCGGCGTACTCGGGCGGTACCGCGGACAGGAACAGCGTGGTCAGCGGCGGCATCACCAGGGTCATCCCGACGCCGAGCGCGAACAGGCCGGGGACCAGCGACCAGCTGTTGAGCGAATCCGACGCCCCGTGCACCGCGAGGAGCAGGATGCCCCCGCCCGCCACGGACACCAGGCACCCGGTGAGCACGATGAACCGGCCGAACCGGATGGTGAGCCGTCCGGTGAACGCGGCCATGACGAGCCCGCCCGCGGCGAACGCGATCGAGACCGTACCCGCGTTGAGCGCCGAGAAGCCCTGCCCGTCCTGCAGCCACAGCGGGAAGATCATCATGAAGCCGGTGAAGCCCGAGAACGACAGCAGCAGCACGATCAGCCCGCCGGCGCCGGTGCGGTTCCGGAACAGCTCCATCGGCAGGAGGGCCCCCGCCCGCCGCCGCGGATCGCGGTGCTCGACGATCGCCAGCCCGACCACCGCCAGGATCCCGGCGGCGATCAGGAGCCAGCCCCACAGGGGCCAGCCGTAGACGCGGCCCTCCAGGAGGGGGAACACGATCGCCACGAGGGCGAGGACGAGCACGGCGGTGGCCCCCCACCTCGGGCGGGCTCCCCCCGCCACCTTGCTCTCCGGAACCAGCCAGATCGCGAGCGGGATCAGCACGATCGCCACCGGAACGGTGATCAGGAAGATCGAGCGCCAGCCCAGTCCGGCGACGTCCGTCGTGATCAGTACGCCACCGAGGATCAGCCCCCCGGCCTGGGTCAGGCCGGAGAGCAGCCCGAACGTGCCGAACACCGTGGCGCGCTCCCGGCCGGTGAAGATCGTGAAGAGAATGCTCATCACCTGGGGGGCGATCGCGGCGGCGGCCAATCCCTGGAACACCCGCGCGGCGATCAGCTCGGCCGGGCTGCCCGCGATTCCGCACCACAGACTGGTCACCGCGAAAGCGGCTACTCCTACCAGGAAAACGAGCTTCCGGCCGCGCAGGTCACCCAGTCTGGCTGCGGTGATCAGTGCGACCGCGAAGGAAAGCAGGTAGGCGGCGGATATCCACTCGAGGTCGGTGGGGCTGGCACCCAGATCACGCTGGATCGCCGACAGCCCGACATTGACGATGGTGACGCTCAGCAGGTCCAGCATGAAGGCCAGAAGGAGCACGACGAGCGCGGCCCACCGGCGCGGATACACCTCCTCGGATTCGGGTGGTGCGGTTGTCGTTTCTGCAGTCACACGGCACTCCTGGTCGGCCGGGAACGGAGAAGGCATGGCAGAGGGCGGACCGTCGCGGCGGGTCGTGCCACCGTGGTGACCGATCCGGACCGATCGGTCCGCAACTGCATTATCGGCTGGGCGGCGAAGACGTGTCAAGCTGAAAGCGGCGTTCGGGACCGATCGGTCCGACATTGCGGTACCAGCCCCCGCAAAGCTCCTACCAGGCCCGGAACGCCGCCGCGCACCCCGCCGGCACCTGACCGGACGGGCCGGCGGGCGTCCCTTCGGGCGGACCACAGAACATGTCGCCAAACCTTGCCGCGGCGGTACCCGCTTGCGACAGTTGTCCTGTCATTGACCGGCGCCACGCGCGCGCGAAATCCGTGCTCTTTCCTTCGCCGGGGCGGCCCCGATCCGAAAGGTAGCAGGATGTCCGAGGAACTGGATACCCAGACCACGCTGAAGCAGCTCACGAAACGCATCGAAGAACTGGAGGCCGTCCGCGACCTCACCAGCCTGCGCGCCGAGTTCCACCGCGCTCTCAACAACCGCGAATGGGACACCCTGGCCGGGCTGTTCACCGAGGACGCGCACCTCGACTACGGCGAATACGGCCAGGCCCACGGAAGTAAAGAGGTCCGGAGCTACTACGGCCAGCTCCTTGAGCAGATCAGGGACATGCGCAATGCCACGGCGATCGCCCTGAAGAACTACATCCACGGGCACCAGGTCCATATCAACGGCGAGGACACCGCCACCGGCGTGTGCTTCTTCGAAGAGCAGATTCGATTCAACAAGGACAGCCTGGCGTTCAGCAGCCTCGGCCAGTTCTCGGACAAGTACGTCCGCATCGGCGATCGCTGGTTCTTCGCGAAGGTCGAACTCGACCACTACTGGGTGGTCCCCGACAACGACGGCTGGCGCTGGCCCTGGTAGCCCGGACGCCGATTCCGCCGGACCGGGGCCGCTCGCGACCGGGCACGACCGCGCCACCGCCGTGATCAAGTGATCGGGGCGCATCCACGATGACCGGCGGCGACCGCGAACGATCGCCCACCTCGGGCCGCCTCCACGCCCCGCCTGCTTCGACGGGCCGGGCCGTCCGCATCGTGGCACGCGACCCGCCGCGCGCCGAGCCCCTCGACGGCTCGGCGCGACGGTCGTCCAGGGGGCGGCGCCCTCTCGAAGGCATGAACGCGGTCGTTCACGATGGGGGAGCGGTCGCAGTCGCCCGTACCGCCCGGCCGGGCCCACACAAGAAGCAAAGCCCCCGCTCGCAACGGAGGCATCGCCCCGTTCCACGCGAAGGCGTCACCCATCCTGACCGCGGAGTCGCCACGCTACGGCAAGGCGGCGGACCAGGGCTTCGACGAGCATTGCCGACTCAGCCGAGATCCGCCGCGACCCTGTCCTTCATACGACGCCGGAACTCGGGTTACCTCCGCCGGGCGCGGACGTGGGACATCGGCGTCAGGACCCGCCCGCGGTCGTCCACCTGCAGTGCGTCCGGGTCCAGTTCGTCGCTGCTCTCCAGCGCGTTCGTCTCCTGCATCTTGGTGAGCAGTTCACGGGTGAAACCGGTGGCGAAGACGGTCTCCGTAATGTCCTCGATTATCCAGTGCCGGTCCAGATTGGCGTGCAGGTTCGCCACGCTGACCAGGGCCTCCTGGGCGATCGGCGTCCCCGACGGCAGGGTTTCGGCGAAGCAGAACAGGTGCAGCACCGCGCCCGGTCCGCATACCCGGTGCAGCGCGGCGGCGTACGCCGACCGCTGTTCGTCGTTCAGGCAGTGGTACAGGCCGCTGTCGAGCGCCGTGTCGAAACCGGTCCCGATATCGCGCAACTCGGTGGCGTCGGCCACCGCGAACCGCACCTGGACGCCATGCGCCGTGGCGCGTCGCGCGGCCTGCTGGATCGCGCTGGGGGAGCCGTCCACCCCGGTCACCTCATGACCATTGCCGGCGAGCAGGATCGCGTTCTCGCCCAGCCCGCAGCCCGCGTCGAGCACCTTGCCCCGGAACCCCCCGGCTCGTTCCAATTCCACGATCACGGGCTGGGCCTCGCCGATATCCCAGGGGATGAACTGCTCGCCCTGTTCGGATCCCTCGAACGCCGCGCGGCCCGCATAGAGCGCGTCGAAGTCATAATCCTCTTGGGAGAAAGTCCGTTCTTCTGTCGCCATGCCGGTACTCCCGTCCACTCGCCAGTTCGTCAACCACCGCCTAGTGGATCTCGCGGGGCGACATTCGGATCGATGGTAGGCAGGCGATCGCCCGCGGTGCCATGTGGAAGCGGCGAAACTACGGGTTACCACGGGATTTCCGGGACGCTCCGGCCGGCGTCACGGCCGTCCGGCCGGAAGCCGTCCACCGCCGCCGGACTGATTGGTCTGCTATTATCGTGACATGCCTCGGCAACCGTCCGCCAGCGTGCGCGAACGCATTCTCGACGCCGCGACCGACCTGTTCGACCGTTATGGCGTCCACGCCGTCGGGATGCAGCGCATCATCGACGAGGCCGGCTGCGGCAAGCAACTGCTCTACCGGGAGTTCGGCAGCAAGGACGAGCTCGTCACCGAGTACCTGCACCGGTGCGAGGGGGGCTGGGAGCGGAGCCTGGCGGCCGCGCTCGAGTCGGGCGGGCAGCCGGAGGAGCAGCTCGTCGAACTGGTGCGGCTGGTGGGCGCGAGCGTGCCCGGTCCCCGCGGCTGTCCGATTCGCAACACCTACGCGGAGTTCCCGGACGAGGGACACCCCGTGCACCGCGCGGCCCAGGAGCACTTCGGCACCGTGCGTGAGCAGGTCTGCGAGTTGACCCGCCGCACCGCGGCGGTCGACCCGGAACGCCTCGCCGACCGGATTCTACTGATCATCAACGGTCTCTTCACCACGGGCTCCGTGCTCAGCACGGCGGAGAACGCCAAGGTGGCCGTGGAGCTCACACAGGACGTGATCGCCGTGGAGACAGCGGCGGCACGAGTCGGCTGACAGCCGTCCGGCCAGACCAGAGAAACACCGACGGTGGCGCGGCAATGAGCGGCCCATATCTCGGCAAGCGAAAACTGGTCGGCGAAACCCCCGCTCAAAGCGCGACACACCGCGGACGGAAATGATTTCGGGATCCCACACGTCCCGCTAGGCGTCCAAACGGTACTTGCCATTTTGCCCTTTTGGTAAATGGTCGGCCGATACGGCTGTCGGCACCCGTGATCAACATGCTCCGCGACTCGATGTGAACTACACTTTTCCCTGTGAACTTGCGGAATGCCCGCTATAGCGAAGACGCTCCGTCGCGAGAACCAGGGCCATGGAACAAGCGATCGCGCGCCGCATGGCAGAGGCCGGATCTGATACTGACCGACTTCAACGAGACCATGTTGAACGCCATTGCAGACGAGGATGCTGACGACGTCATCACCCGGCCGATCGAGGCCTAGCGTGCTGGCGTGGCTGCCAATGGTCCGCGCGTTCAAGCACACATGCGCCGGTCGGGCGCCCGCTCACGCTGCCCGTGGCACCCATCACCCGACTAAACCAAGATCATGACCGAGTGGCGCGCCCGGCGAAGGCGCCGATGGCCGCGACCTCGAGTGTGGCCAGGCCAGGCGTGGCGCTACTGACGCGCTGATTTTGAGTACTGCCGGGCACGTGGGTTCCAGGCTCCCACTGTGGGGGAGAAGACGCTCGTCGCCACCCCGGTCAGGGAGTTGCTGGTGCTGCTCTATGCGTCCATGGGCCGAGACGAACCGACCGGAAACAAGCCGAGCGGATAGAGGCGCCAATGGCCAGGTCCGCGACCAAGCACGTGGGGCCCAGAGGGCGCCGTCCCACGGCCGCCTGATGGTGCAGGTCAGTGGCGTGGTGAAGGTCGGAAGACGCCCCAACCGGGAGCCTCGTTGCTGTGTTATCCCGCTGGCGTCGACTCGACCCCGGTCGGCGGGCCCTGCTCGCCCTGGCCACCTGCGCAACGGCTGCACCAGGCGATGACCCAGGATCCGGCTGCCGGCCTACGTCATCGTCGACGGCACGGGATGAACGTGGAGATAGTCGTTCTCCGCCACGTCGATGAGAACGCTCAGCCGTGCCGACCGACCCCAGTGATGAGTTGTCGCGCCTCTAGCCGTCATAACTATGACGGGACATGACGCGAGGGAAGGATGACGTGATGGGTGCGGACACACGGCTGGAGGAGCTGGGCGGGAGCGGTCTGGGTGAGGTCGACGAGCCGGCGTTCTCGGGGCTGGCGGAGCGGCACCGGCGGGAGCTGCACGTGCACTGCTACCGGATGCTCGGGTCGTTCGAGGATGCCGAGGACACCGTGCAGGAGACGTTCCTGCGTGCCTGGCGGCGGCGGGAGACCTTCGAGGGGCGGTCGACGTTCCGGGCCTGGCTGTACCGGATCGCCACCAACGCCTGCCTTGACCTGCTCGCCAAGCGCCGTCCGGAGCCCGCGACCGGCGGTGAGGTGCCCTGGCTGCAGCCCTACCCGGACCGGCTGCTCGACGAGCTGCCCGCGGGTGACGCGGACGAGCCGGAGACCCTCGCCCTCGCGCGGGAGACGATCGAGCTGGCGTACCTGGTCGCGGTCCAGCACCTCGCGCCGCGCCCGCGGGCCGTGCTGATCCTGCGGGACGTGCTCGGCTGGCCGGCGAAGGACGTCGCGGAGCTCCTGGGCGACTCGGTCAACTCCGTGAACAGCGCGCTGCAGCGGGCCCGCGCCGGTCTGCGGGAGCACCTGCCCGCCGAGCGGCAGGACTGGACCGGCGGCGAACAGGACGCCGGGACGCGCGAGCTGGTGCGCCGCTTCACCGACGCCAGCGTGGCCACGGACGTTCCGGCGCTCGCCTCGATGCTGCGCGACGACGTCCGCTACTCGATGCCGCCCACGCCGGGCCTGTACGTCGGCCGCGACGCGGTGGTGAACGACTGGGTCGAGGACGGCTTCGCGCGCATGACGGGCCTGCGCGCCGTCCAAACCGCCGTGAACCGGCAGCCCGCCGTCGCCTTCTACCTCTGGCAGGAGCGGGAGGGCGCGTACCTGCCGCTGACGATCGACGTCCTGCGCGTCACCGGCGGGGCGATCACCGAGATCTTCATCTTCCACGACGACCGGTTCCCGCGGCTCGGGCTGCCGGAGCGCCTGCCGGCGGACGGCGCGGAGTAGTCCCGGTGCGGACGCTCGCGCTGCGCGGTGGCGCGCGTGTCGCGGTGGTCGCGGCCGAGTGGCACGACGCGTTCGGCGTCGTCACCCGCGGGCGGGTGCAACTGGAGTTGCGCGACGGCGAGCCCGGGCCTGTCCTGGGACGCGACGCCGGATTCTGGCTCCGCGGCACCGGCGTCCGCGCCCTGCGCAACCCCGGCCGTCGCACGGCGAGGGTGCGCATCATCACCCCCAGGGCCAGGACCGCCACATGCCGGCCAACACACCCCTACGCCATGCACCGAATGATGGAGGATGACATGAACAGCCTGAATGACACCGGCGTCGTCGCAGGCCCGGCGTCGGGCCACACCAGCTATCCCCACCGACTCCGCGGGCTCGCCGGTACCGGCTTCGTCGCCACGCTCGCAGCGATGGCGGCCACCACCCTCGCCGCTGCGCTCGCCCAGGCCGTCGGCGTCGACTTCGAGGTCTCCGATGGTGACGAGTCGATCCCGTTGCCCGGGTTCGCCGTAGTGACCGGCTTCTGCTCGGTCGTGGGTGTCGTCATCGCCGCCGCTCTTCTCCGCTGGAGCGCGCGCCCCGCCGCGCGATTCGTGTGGACGGCAGTGTCGCTGACCGCGATCTCGTTGATCCCGCCCTTCCTGTCCGGGGCGAACACCGCCACCACCGTTGCCCTCCTCGTGCTCCACCTCGTCCCTGCGACGGTGATGATCCCCACCCTGGCGCGGAGCCTCCGCACCCGGACCGACTGACGATCCCGCAACGGGACGCGCACTACGTGGCCCCCCGGGTGCCGCCACCCTCCAGTCCAGGCCGAGTCGCGTCTGCGAAGATGCACAGGGCGCCTTGCGGGAAGGGCGCCCCGCGTACCCCGGTCGCGTTCATCCTGGCCGCCCCCGCCGCCACGTGCCTCCCACGTGGATTCGGCTCCCTTGGGCCGGGATCTGCCCCTCTCTCGGGTCGACGTCAGGCTCAAGCCGCGCCAGACGCTCGCAGCCGAGCCCTGACATGCGGGAGAAGGCGCTGCGCGCGACCGCCAGCCCCGGCGACACCGCACGATCGGACGGGCGCGACGCCCATCACCGTGTCGCGACCTTGCCTCACCCGACAGCGCAGAAGGAGCACGAGAGAGCAATTTCGACATCGATATTGATTATGGGTCGCCGGTCGGGACATACTCGGCCGGGAGCCAGGAGCGCGGGCACATCCCGGAACGGGCCTGTGACCACCGCCTCGACGAGCGGGAGGAGACCCGATCGTGACCACGCCGCAGACCCTCGACGCCGATGCGGTGAGCGCGGCCCTCGACGCGGACGGGTTCGCCGTGGTGCCGGGGGTGCTCGATGAAGCCGAGGTCAAGGCCGCCCGCGAGCGTCTCTGGGCCACCGTCGAGGAGAGCGAACGCCGGGGCGTGCCGACTCATGTGCCCGGGCTCGACCCCAACGCCAGTAACGTCCGGGTGTTCAACCTGGTCGACCTCGACGCGCTGTTCGGCCGGCTGCTCGAGCACCCCGTGGCCGATGCGATCGCCGGTCGTCTCCTCGGCGAGGACTACGTCGTCAGCAACATCACGGCGAACATCGCCCGTCCGGGAAGCGGGTCGATGGCGCTGCACTCGGACCAGGCCCTGGTCCACGAGGGGCCCTGGACGCAGCCGTGGTCGCTGAACGTCATCTGGTGCCTCGACGACGCCTATGGCGACAACGGCGCCACGCTCTACGTGCCCGGCAGCCACCGTTACCAGACCCGGGACGAGTTGCCGGCCGACCTCGGTGACCGGCTGGTGCCGTTCGAGGCCGCGGCCGGTTCGACCGTGGTGATGGAGGGCCGGCTCTGGCACACCTCGGGCGCGAACATCACCGAGGACAAGGACCGCCCCCTGGTGTTCGCCTACTACACGAGGTCCTTCGTGCGGCCACAGTTCAATTTCACGGCGGCGCTGCGTCCCGAGGTCACGGAGAAGCTGTCGAAGACGATGCGCTACCGGCTCGGGCTGAACAGGATCCTCAACAAGCCGCCGGAGGGCGTCGTCATGCGGCGTCCATGAGAGCGCTGCGGCTTGCCGCCCGGCACTGGCGCCCAGCGTACTCGGCGCCATGCCAACCAGGCGTCCTCGAGAGGGCTTCACCATCCAGGACGCTGCCCGAGGCGGCTCCGTTCCTGCCTTGAGCGCGGAATGCCGGGCCCGCGCGGAGGGACGGAGTTAGCGCGAGCCCTCTACCGCGGTCCGGATGAACCAGGTGATCCAGGGCGACCGATTGCCCGCCGGCCAGAGGGCCAGGGTCTGGTACGGCGCGGCGTCGGACAGCGGGCGGTAGATCACGTCGGGCCGGATGTTCCTCGCGGCCAGCGAGGAGGGCACCAACGCCACGGCCTGGCCCAGGGCGACGACCTCCAGCATCTGGGCGATGTCTTCGACGACCGGGCCGTCGGCCGGTCGATCCGGGCTGCCCAGCCAGTGGTCGCGGTCGACAACCGCCGGAACACTCCACCGGGGTGCGGGCTCGGCTATGAGGTCGGCGGTACTGAGGACATCGCGTCCCGCCAACTCATGTCCCGAGGTGAGCGCGGCGACGCGTGGTTCGGTCGTCAACAGCCGGGTCTCGAGGCCGTGGCCGTCGAAGCAGGCGGCGATCGCCACGTCCGCGCGGCCGTCGCGGACCATGTCGGCCTGCTCACCGAATCCGCTCACCAATGACCTGGATCTCTGGTGCGTCCGGGTCCGCACGAGACCGTTCGCGGATCCGGTGAAGCAATTCTGTGGCCACCCCAGGCTTGGCGGTGACCACGAGTCGTCGACCGGCGAGTCCCGCACGCCGCGTCCGGCGTACGGCGGAGTTGAGGGCGCCCAGGACGACGGCCGCCTCCTTGACCAGGATCTCGCCGGCCTGCGTTAGGGCCAGTCGGCGCTCGGTGCGATCGAACAGGGCGACACCGAGCCGGCGCTCCAACTGACGTATGGCCCGGGACAGCGGCGGCTGAGCCATCCCGAGCCGCTCGGCCGCGCGGGTGATGTTCAGCTCCTCGGCGACGGCGCAGAAGTAACGCAGTTCGCGGATTTCCGGCTCCGTCATACCGCCAGGGTAGGGAACTGCACCCGATCGGTCTTTCCCTTCCGGCGCTCCGGCCGCTGGACTGGGAGGCATGGCAACGAACGAAGTCGCACTCGTCACCGGCGGCAACAAGGGCATCGGCCGGGAGATCGTCCGCCGACTCGCCCAGCGGAACTTCACCGTGTACCTCGGCGCTCGCGATCCGGAGCGCGGCCACTCGGCCGTCGAGGAACTGAGGCAAGAGTCAGCGACCTCGGTGGAGTCGACCGAGGAACCGGCCGGCGTTGGCGACGACCCCGGCCGAAGCGGCGACGGACTGGACATCCGGTTCGTGCGACTGGACGTGACCGACCCGGAATCGGTCCAGGCGGCCATCAGGCAGATCGACACCGAGACGGGACGGCTGGACGTCTTGGTCAACAACGCCGGAATCATGGCCGAGTGGGGTGTCCGGACCGCCGACGTCACGGCCGCGCACCTCCGCGAGGTATACGAGGTCAACGTCTTCGGCGTCGTCACCGTGACATCAGCCTGTCTCCCCATGCTCCGCCGCTCCCGCAACCCGAGGATCGTCAACATGTCCAGCGGGCTCGGCTCGCTGACGCTCCTGGGCGACCCGGCGAGTCCCCTCTCGACACGCGGCTTCCTCGCGTACAGCTCGTCCAAGGCCGCGCTCAACGCCCTGACCCTGCTCTATGCCAACGCCCTGCGCGGCGACGGCATCAAGGTCAACGCCGCCAGTCCCGGCCTTGTGCCGACAGACCAGAACGCCCCCGCCACTTTCCCTCGCGGCGACCGCACCACAGCCGACGGCGCAGTCGTCCCGGTCCTGCTCGCGACGATCCCCACCGATGGCCCCACCGGCGTCTTCCGAGGCCCCGACTCCCTAGCCTCGGGCTTTCACCGGGCGATGGGCCGGGAGTGACCGTTTAGATAAGAAAAGT
Organism: Actinomadura rugatobispora; assembly: GCF_042656285.1. Taxonomy (GTDB): domain Bacteria; phylum Actinomycetota; class Actinomycetes; order Streptosporangiales; family Streptosporangiaceae; genus Spirillospora; species Spirillospora rugatobispora. The sequence goes on from NZ_JBHSON010000041.1 coordinate 87,990, forward strand.
GCCTCTGTGCTGGGAGGATAGGGCTTGTCGAAGGTCCTGTCCGTACCAGTCCAGAAGGCACTTT